>JANYLH010000077.1 GCA_025357915.1 Gammaproteobacteria bacterium | reverse complement strand
GCACAATGCGCTGCCAGGGGCGGGCCTCCAGGAATTCGCGCGTCTGCTGCCAGCGGCCAGCAGCGCCCAGCCACTCCAGCGTCGAGCGCAGCGCTTGCGGCTGCGCCATGACATCGCGAAAGTATGGTCCCTCGATGATTTGCAGGGGCGCCGTGTTCAGCATGGCCTCTGCCCTCCTTCGTAGCGGTGCCACCAGGCGGCGCCGGCGCCGATCAGCGGCGCATCGCTCCCGAGTGCCGCCGGCAGCAAGGCGACATCGGCCGCGGGCACCTGCGTGCAGTTGTTGCGCACGACCTCGCGTATCGCCGGCATCAGCAGTTCGGCGCTATCCATTACCCCGCCGGACAGGACAATCGCTTCGGGCGTGTAGAGCGTGACCAGATTGGCGATGCCGATGCCCAGATAGCGGCCGGCGCGCGCGATTTCGCGCGACGCCACGGCGTCGCCCTGGCGCGCCAGATCGCAAAGCCGCGCCGTTGTCAGTCCAGCCCGATGCGGGTAGTCGGCTGGCGCTTCACGCAAGGCGTGGGCTGCGATCGCCGGCCCGCAGGCGAGCGCCTCCCAGCAACCGCGCGCGCCGCAGTAGCACAGCGGCCCGGAATCATCGATCACATGATGGCCGATCTCGGGGTGAGCGCCGCCAACCCCGCGATAGAGCGCGCCGTTCACGATGATGCCGCCGCCGATGCCGGTCCCGACGGTCACGCAGATCAGGCTTTGCAGCCCGCGCCCGGCGCCCCAGCGCAGTTCGCCCAGCGCGGCCGCGTCAGCGTCGTTTTCCAGCGCCACCCGCAGCCCGGACTGGGCGGCGAGTCGCGCCACCAGATTGCAGCCCTCCCAGCCCGGCAGAAAATCGGCCTTGCCGATTTCACCGGTCCGTGGAATGACGGGACCCGTGCAGCCGATACCGATCCCGCACAATTCCACGCCGGCGCGCTCGCGCGTGGCCGCGAGCAGCGTGACGATGCGCGTCAGCGCCGCCTCGAACCCGTCCCGCGCGGCGGTCGGCGTTTCGCTGCGCGCCAGCACCTTGCCAGTCGCGTCGATGACTCCGACCGCGATCTTGGTGCCGCCAATGTCGACCGCGCCAGTCGCCGCGTTGCCGGTGCCCATGGCTAGCGCAGAGTCCATTCGAGTATGAGGCCGCTGTGTGGCGGCAGGCTGACGGCCCAACCATCGTGGTCGTCAGGCACCACAAGACCGTCGTCTTCCGTGAGTTCGCGCAGACCCTTTATCGGCAGCGTCGTGGTCAGCCGCGCGCGCTGCGCCGCACCGCTGTGGTTGGCAAGCACGAAGTACCCGCGGCCCCGCCCGCTCAGCGCTGAGGCCTCGACCGAAGGCTGGTTGGTGGCAACGGTCGGGCGCAATCCGCTCCAGTCACGCAGTGCCCGATACAGGCGATAGCGGGTCTCGTTGCGGTCAAAGGCCGCGGGCTGGTTGCCGAGCCAGGCTTCCAGCGGGTAGGCCGACAGCAGCGTGCGGCCCTTGCCAAGCCGGTGGCTCACCAGCGCGGGCCGCCCTTCCTGGTCGACGGCGATGACCTCACCGTCTGAGACTTCGAGCCCCGTGCCCCAGTATTTCGCGGCGGCGGCGGGCACTTCGAAATGAAACGTATCGCCCGGACGCAGGTCACCCAGCGGCCTGACGATCTTCAGCGTCACCTCACTCACGATAAGCGTATCGGTCATGCGCGCGCCGAACAGTGTCGCCATCTCCGGAATGGCGGCGTTGGCGGACAGCGAAGCGTAGAGCGTGCCGCCGTTGCGCACGTAGGCCGCCGCGCGCTCCCAGAAATCGGTGTGCAGGTGCACGAAGACAGGATCGGTCGCAGTCAGGGGCGAGGGCAGCAGCAACAGCGGAAAGTGCTCCCAGTCGCTCGCCTCACGCGGCAGCCCGGGTTTCAGGCCGGCCCGATGCGCCAGTATGAAAGCCGACAGTGTCGCGCTCATTACCCATTGGTTGCCGTCGTACGGCGTGGCCTCCTGGCCGTGCACTGCCCCGCCCTCGGCAACCGAGACATAGGGGATGACTTCCGGACCCGTGAGCCCGAAGCGCGAGAAATCGCCATGCGTGCGCGCCCATTCTTCCGGGATCACGATCGCGGCATCGGCCGGCGGCACCGTCACTTCGTCGAGATTCATGTGCCCGGCGATCTTCTCGAAGGACTGGAAAGCCAGGCCCTGCGGACGCATCTTCCGGTCCCAAGTTGAGAGGCCGAACTGGGTTTCGTGGGGAGAGCGCAGGTAAGGTACCTTGCGATATTGCGCAGGAGCGGCATCGGTATAACACCACAACAGGAAGCCGTTGGCCCCGGCGCCAAGCGCGGAGTAAAGGCTCACCTGGTCAAAGGCCGTGATATTTTCCGGCGAATACTGCGCCGTGGACGCGCCCATCTCCTGCACCATCACTGGCCGGCCCGCGTCGCGACTGAGCGTGGTTTCGAAGGCGGCGCCGTAGGTGCTGCGCTCGGAAACCATCGGATCCGGGAACAGCTCTGGCGTGTAGATCGTATAGGGATGGACACTGAAGAAGTCGACATCCGCGGCGATGGTGTCGGGACGGAACGGGCCGTGCTCCATGTCCTGGGTGCTGACGCCAGCCACAATCGGATGCATTCGGTCGTACTTGCGCAGGCCCCCGGCGATCAGCCGGGTCCAGTTCACTGCCATCGCGTCGCTTGTGCCTGCCGCGATCCAGAACGGTGGTTCATCGGTGAGATCCCAGGCGAGGATCGCCGTCTCGTCCGCGTAGCGGCGCCCGAATTCCTGCGCCTGATTGGTCTCGAGCCGCAGCATGTCCGGATCCGCTTGCGGATTGCGGCCGAGGCGCC
>JANYLH010000064.1 GCA_025357915.1 Gammaproteobacteria bacterium | reverse complement strand
CGACAAGTTCGAATACCGCCGCGGCTACAAGTTCTCGACTTACGCGACCTGGTGGATCCGCCAGGCGATCACCCGCTCGATCGCCGACCAGGCGCGCACCATCCGCATTCCGGTGCACATGATCGAGACCATCAACAAGCTTAACCGCATTTCGCGGCAGATGCTGCAGGAGATGGGTCGCGAACCGACGCCCGACGAGCTGGCCGTGCGCATGGAGATGCCCGAGGACAAGGTGCGCAAGGTGCTGAAGATCGCCAAGGAGCCGATCTCGATGGAGACGCCGATCGGCGACGACGAGGATTCGCACCTCGGCGATTTCATCGAGGACACGTCGGTCACATCGCCGATCGACCAGGCCACCAACGAGTCACTCAAGGAAACCACGCACTCGGTGCTGGCGCAGCTCACGCCGCGCGAAGCCAAGGTGCTGCGCATGCGCTTCGGCATCGACATGAATACCGATCACACGCTCGAGGAAGTCGGCAAGCAGTTCGACGTCACGCGCGAGCGCATCCGGCAGATCGAGGCCAAGGCGCTGCGCAAGCTCCGGCACCCGAGCCGCAGCGAACAGCTGCGCAGCTTCCTGATGGACGATTGACGGCGGCGCGAGCACGCCGCTACCCCGCATGAGCGACGACAGTGACGGCAAGGGCGGAACGTGCGCTTACCGGCACCGGACCGTGTACCGCACGGTGCGGGGCCAGGTATTGTCGGGTGGCCGCGAAGGTGCAGCAGCGGAACGCGGCGGAACGGCCATGCGGCCGCCGCTGCGGGTGAGCGAAAAATACCAGGTCAGGCGCGGTGCCGGCCTCGTCGACCCGGTCCCTGCGCACGATGATGCCGCTGGTGTCTATGACGCGGTTCGCTACAGCGAGCCAAATGACTGAAGTCCCCCGGGATCCGCCATGAGCACAGTCACCAGGTGGTTTGCCGAGTTCACGACCAGGTCGGCCAGCGATATCGCCACCTTCCAGTTTCCGACGCGCGATATCGACCCGGCGGGCGGCATCGACCGGCACAGTGGCGTGTTTGCCACGGTGACCGAGTTGAGCGCGCCGCAGCGCGGGCCGGTCGATTTCCCTTTCATAGGCGCCGCTGCCCTGACCGTGCGGAACGTGGCGCCCGCCGATGACGGCACCGTGCAGCTTTGGCTCACGACCGCACCCCCCGAACAGGTCAATCTGGGCGTCCGCGTCCAGTTCCTGGTCTGCAACGATTGACCCGGGACGCCAGGCTTATGCCTGGCCGCGTACGCGATTGTTCAGTGCGCCGCGCGCTTCGCGCGGGCCTGCTGCAGCGCGACCAGCACCCGTGCTTCGCCGTTGACGATACCGCAGCGGTTGGCGATGTCCGCCGCACTGCTGCCGCGTGCCGCCAGCTGCGCCGCCGCGTAGTAGTCGCCGGCGCCGCTGATGATGTCCGTCTCGCGCGCCATCACGGCGGCGGCCAGCGCGGCTTCACGCTGCGTGGCGGCTGCCGGCGCGGTCGCCGGCAGCGCCGCCGCGGCCGCGCCCTGTTGCGCGTCGAAGCGCAGCAGGTCCAGTTGCTCGAAGATCCGCGCCAGTTCGTCCCGGTGCGCGCGATGCCCGCGGCGCAGCGTGTAACTCAGCACGGCGAGGCTCAGGGCGAGCGCCAGCAGGCTGGCGGGGAGCGCCGCGCTCAGGATCAGTGTCCAGTCCGGATACAGGGCGTGGAATCGCAGCATGTCAGTCTCCAGGAAATTTCTGAGGTCAGAGCCATGTGACGGAAAACCGTCCGCGGCAGGTCTTGCGGGCCGGCCAGCTGAAGAAGCAGGTATCGTGCCAGCAACTCATGAGCCGGCAGGCTCGCCGTTGCGGCCGCGGCCCAGGATGATCACCGCCACGCGCCGATTGGCGTTGCGCCCCGGCGCCGAGGTATTGGCCTGCAGCGGACGGTATTGGCCGTAGCCCACCACGGCGAGCCGCTGCGGATCAACACCGCGCTCGGCAAACAGCCGCACCACGCTCCCGGCGCGTGCGGCCGACAGTTCCCAGTTCGAGTGAAACAGTCCGGAGCGGATCGGCACGTTGTCGGTGTGCCCTTCGACACGCACGGCGTTCGGCCAGGGCTTGAGTGAATCGGCAAGCCGCTGCAGGATCGGCAGCGCTGCCGGCGCGGGCTCAGCGACACCGCTCCCGAAGAGGATGTCAGCGCTGATCTGCACCTCGACCGCGTCGCCGTGCTTCTGCACGTGCACGAGATTGCTCCTGATGAGACTGCCGAGCACGCCACTGACGTCGGCCTCGATGCCGGCCAGTTCTTTCTGCCGGGCCGCCTCGGCCTCGATGAGCGCGGCGTTGGCCGCCTCGCGCGGATCGGCGGAGCCGGCCGAGCGCTGGCCATCACGCACCGTGCCGCGACCCTGCGGCAGCGGCATGCGCAGGTGCGCGGGCATGCCGGCCGTGAACAAGCGGTTCACCTCGGTGATCGGCAACTGCTCGCTGACGTTCTGCGGGCGGTCGCCGATCGGGATGGGCTGGGGCGTGAGCGGTGTGCCGCGGAATTCAGCGCTCAGGGCATCGGAGAGCACGCGGTACTTCCCCGAGTTGACCGAGGAGATGGAGTACATGACGACGAAGAAGGCCAGCAGCAACGTCATCAGGTCGCCGTAGGGAATGGCCCAGGCTTCGTGGTTATCGTGTTCGTCGCGCGCGCGTCGCCGGGGCATGTTGCACCTTCAGTCCAGGTAGCTGCGCAGCCGGGTGTCGATGCTGCGCGGATTGTCGCCCTGCGCGATGCCGAGCAGGCCCTCGATCAGCATCGCATGGACGTGCGCGTGCGCATGCACGGCAACCTTGAGTTTGTTGGCCATCGGCAGGAACAGCAGGTTGGCCATGCCGATGCCATAGACGGTGGCCGTGAACGCGGCAGCAATGCCGTGCCCGAGCTCGCTCGGATCAGCAAGGTGCTGCATGACCGCCATCAGCCCGAGCACGGCGCCAATGATGCCGAGCGTGGGCGAATAGACACCCATTCCTTCGAATACCTTGGCGGCGCGCAGGTCGGCGTCCTCGCGCACCTGCATGTCGACTTCGAGCGTGCTGCGGATGGCGTCGGGTGCGTTGCCGTCGACGACCAGCTGCAGGCCCTTGCGCAGGAACGGGTCGGTCTCGCGACCGAGCACCGGCTCGAGGCCGAGGAGCCCTTGCTTGCGGGAAATGCTGCTCCATTCCACCAGCTTGCGGATCTGCGCTTCCGGCGTGCGGGCCGGCGGCCGGAACACCCACGGCAGCATCACCAGCGCACGGCGCATGACCCCGAGCGGCGTCTGCACGCAGATCGCGGCCAGGGTGCCAACCATCACGATCATGAACGCCGCCCACGACAACAACGCATGCAGGCCCGCGCCCTTGAGCACGGCGCCGGCGATGATCGCCGTTCCGGCGAGCAGGACCCCGATGATGCTGAGTATGTCCACGGCGCGCGCGCGACTCCGTCAACCGCGCCAGTCGGCGAGCAGCGCCTTGAGCCGCACCAGCGCCTGGCCGTGCAACTGGCAGGCGCGCGATTCCGTCACCTTGAGCACGGCGCCGATCTCCTTGAGGTTCAGTTCCTGTTCGTAATAGAGCGAGAGCACCAGCCGTTCGCGCTCCGGGAGCGCGGCGATCGCGGTGGTCACGGCCTGGCGCCGCGCGTCCTCGAGCGCTTCGCCCTGTGGATCGGGGCCGTCGTGGGGCAACCGGTCGAGTGTTGATTCCTCGCCGTCGTCGGCGTCGTTGAGGCGCAGCAGCTGGCAGCCCAGTGCGTCCTGGAGAATGCCGTGGTACTGCTCGAGCGGCACGCCGAGCTGCGCGGCGACGTCGGCGTCGCTGGCTTCGCGGCCGGTGCGGGCCTCGACCTCGCGCATCGCGGTCGCCGCCGCGCGCGCCTTGCGATGCACGGAGCGCGGGGCCCAGTCGAGCTTGCGCAACGCGTCGAGCATCGCGCCGCGGATGCGGATGCCGGCATAGGTTTCGAAACTGGCACCGCGCCCCGCCGTGAAGTGCTGTGCGGCCTCGAGCAGGCCGATCATGCCGGACTGCACCAGATCATCCACCTCGACCTGCGGCGGGAGGCGCCCGGCGAGGTGGTAGGCGATGCGCTTGACCAGATCGGCGTGCTGGCGCACGAGCGCGTCGAAATTGGGCTGTGGAGCCACGCTGGCATAGGCCTGTACGCCGTTCATTTAACCACCTGCAATCGCGCCATCGGGCGCGTAAGAAGCCTTTCGAAGAAGAATTCGAGACGGCCGCTGGGCTGCTCCGGTACCGGCCAGCGCCGCACCTCCTGCGCCAGCTGCCGATAGGCGCGGGCCGCCGGGCCACCGGGGAAGGCCGCCAGCACCGTGCGCTGAGCGCGCACCGCCCGCCGCACGTCGTCGTCGTCCGGAATCTCGCCAGCGTAATTGAGCGTGACTTCCAGGTAGCGGTCCGTCACGCGCTGCAGCCGCCTGAACAGGTTGTGCGCCTCCGTGCCGTCGCGCGCCATGTTGACCAGCACGCGGAACGAACGGAGCTGGCGTTCGCGGCTCAGCACCTTGATGAGCGCGTAGGCGTCGGTCAGCGACGCCGGTTCATTGCGCAGCACGATCAGCTGCTGCTGCGCAGCCTGGCAGAACGCCAGCACCGATTCATTGAGTCCCGGCGCGGTATCGATGATCAGCGTTTCGTAGTCGTCCGGGAGCGCGGCGACGCCGCGGATCAGGGCCGCGTGCTCAGCGGGCTTGAGCCGCGCCATGCGCGCCACGCCGGAGGCTGACGGAATCACGCTGACGCCCGCGGCGGTACGCTGCACGATCTCCTCGAGCCGGACCTCGCCGGACACGACCTGCTCGAGCGTATGAGTGGGGGTGAGGCCGAGCAGCACGTCGACGCTGGCGAGCCCCAGATCGCCGTCGAGCAGCAGCACGCGGCGACCGGATAGCGCCAGTGCGGTGGCGAGATTGATCGCCACCGTGGTCTTGCCCGTGCCGCCCTTGCCGCCGGTGACGGCGATCACCTGCACGGCACCGCACACAACTCGCCCCGCCACCATTTTATGCTGCGGCATGAAGCTGCCCTCCGAAATGCTGGGCCAGCAACTCCGGATCGATGTTGGCGCCGGAAGCGCGCGCCAGCTCCACGGCGCGCGCCACCAGCTGCGGGGCCCGGGCCGGGCGCAGGTCTTCGGGTATTCCCGGCCCGTCGCTCAGGTAGGCTACCGCCAGGCCGCTGCGTACCAACGTGGAAAGCACGCCGCCCAGGCTCGCCGCCTCGTCGCAGCGCGTGATGGCGCAGCAACCGGCAGCCAGCGGCGCAGCGCGCCGCAGCAGCTCGCTCAGCACACCGCCCTGTGCGCTGGCCGGCAGCAGCAGCATGCGCTGCACGGGCAGTGGCGCGCTGTCGAAGGCCGCGGCGAGTTCGCCCGCCGGGCCGGGGTCGGCCGTCAGCGCCGGCGTGTCGATCAGCACCAGATCCTGGCTGACAAATCGTCCGGCCGCCGCGGCGAACTCGGCGCCGCTGGCAAACCTGAAGCTGGGCACACCAAGGAGTCGCCCCAGCGAGCGCGCCTGGTCAGCCGCTCCGATGTGTTCGTCGTCGATGGTGACGATTGTCAGGCCGTCGGCGCCGTGTTCGAGCAGCCAGCGCAGCGCGAGCTTTGCCAGCATGGTGGTCTTGCCGGCGCCCGCGGCGCCCAGCAGCGCCACCGCGCCCGGCGCGCCCGGCGCGCCGGTGGACAATTCGCACACGGCGATGCGCCGCGCGAGTGCGTCCAGATGCAGCTGCGGCGCGGCCTCGGCGCCGGTGTCGGCAGGCAGGTCGGCAACCACCTGCAGCGCGACGTCGCGCGTCACGCCAAGTTCCGACAGCTCGCATAGCGCGCGCGCCCGCAGCGGCTCGCGACGCGTGTAATCGTTCCAGGCCAGCGCCGCCAGCTGGCGCTCGAGGAGCTGGCGGAGCGTGCGCAACTCCCCGCTCATCGCCAGCTGCTCCGCCGCGAGCGCTGCCGGCGGCGCCGCGGCGGCCAGCGCCCCCGGCACTGCGCCCGCGCCCGCGAGGGTTCCGTGGACCGGCGCCGGTTCCGGATCGGACGCGGCGCTGACTTCCACGCCCTGCCCGAGGCGGCGTGTCGAGAGGATCACGGCATCAGCGCCCAGCTCGGCGCGGATCTGCCGGAGCGCATCGCGCATGTCAGTGCCCAGGTATTGCTTGATCTTCATAAGTTTGCCGGTACTTGCGTAGGGGGTTGCAGCAGATGATCAACGACCGACTGCGGCCACGAGCCGCACCCGGCGATTGTCGGGAATTTCGTTCCAGGCGAGCACGTGCATGCTCGGTACGCTGGCCCGCGTGAAGCGCGCCAGCGCGGCGCGCAGTGCCGGCGCCACCATCAGTACTGCCGGTTCGCCGGCTGTCTCCTGGCGTTGTGCCGACTCGGCCAACCGTCCGGCCAGGCGCTCGGCGAGCCCCGGTTCGAGCGCGGGATTGGCGGCGCCGCCGGCGGCCATGGAATTGTGCAGCAGCTGCTCGAGATCGGGTTCGAGCGTGACGACCGGCAGCTCGCTGCCGGTGCCGGCGATGTCCTGGACGATCTGACGCGACAACGCGATGCGCGCCTGTGCCTGCAGCACGGCCGGGTCCTGGCTGCGCGGCGCATGCTCGGCCAGCGTCTCGATGATGGTGCGGATGTTGCGGATCGGCACGCGCTCGGCCAGCAGCCCCTGCAGCACGCGCACCACGCTGCCGAGCGGCAGGAGCTTGGGCACCAGGTCCTCGACCAGACGCGGCGAGGTCTTCGCCAGGCCATTGAGGAGTTGTTGCGCCTCATCGTGCCCGAGCAGTTCGTGCGCGTGCGTCTGGATCACGTGGCTGAGGTGTGTGGCGATGACGGTGCTGGCGTCGACCACGGTGTAACCGAGCATCTGCGCCTGCTCGCGCGTGGCCGGTTCGATCCAGATCGCTTCCATGCCGAAGGCCGGATCGCGTGTCTCGAGGCCCGGGGGCTTGCCAAAGACCCGTCCGGGGTTGATCGCCAGCTCGCGATCCGGGTAGACCACGCCGTCGCCGACCGCGACGCCGGCGAGACTGATGCGATAGGCGTTGGGCGAGAGTTCGAGGTTGTCGCGGATGTGCACCGCCTGCACCAGGAACCCCAGCTCCTGCGACAGCTTGCGCCGCACGCCGCGGATGCGCGCCAGCAGTTCGCCGCCGTTGCTCTTGTCGACCAGCAATACCAGCCGGAAACCGACTTCGAGCCCGATCAGGTCGGCGGGCTGCACGTCGTCCCACGACAGGTCACGCGGCTCGTTGCTGGCCGCGGCCGGCGGCGCTGGCGCGGCCGCTGCGGCGGCCGCCACCCGTGCGCGTTTCTTCAGGATCCAGGCGCCGCCTCCCAGAAGCGCCGCGAAGGTCAGGAACGCCAGGTTGGGCATGCCTGGAATCAGGCCCATCACGCCCAGAATCGAGGCGGCGACCGCCAGGCTCCGCGGCTGGCGGAACACCTGCGTGGCCAGCTCGCTGCCGAGGTCCTGCGCGCGCGACATGCGCGTGACGATGATCGCGACCGCGGTGGAAAGCAGCAGTGCAGGGATCTGCGCCACCAGGCCGTCGCCAATGGTGAGCAGCGTGTAGACCCGGGCGGCATCGCCAAAGCCCATGCCGTGGCTCATGGTGCCGATCGCCAATCCGCCGACGATGTTGATGACCAGGATCATGATACCGGCGGTGGCATCACCACGGACGAACTTGCTGGCGCCGTCCATCGAGCCGTAGAAGTCCGCCTCGGCCCGCACCTCGGCGCGCCGCGCGCGCGCCTCTTCCTGGTTGATCAGCCCGGCGTTCAGGTCGGCGTCGATCGCCATCTGCTTGCCGGGCATCGAATCGAGGGTGAAGCGCGCGCTGACCTCGGAGATGCGTCCCGCGCCCTTGGTAACCACTACAAAGTTGATGATCGTCAGGATCGCGAACACCACGATGCCGACGGCGTAGTTGCCGCCGACCACGAATTCGCCGAACGCCTCGATCACCCGCCCGGCCGCCGCCGTGCCTTCGTGACCATGCATCAGCACGACGCGGGTCGAGGCGACGTTGAGCGCCAGCCGCAACAGGGTGGCCAGCAGCAGCACGGTCGGGAAGATCGCGAAGTCGAGCGGCCTCGAGACGTTGACCACCGCCATCGACACCAGCACCGAGAGCGCGATGTTGAAGGTAAACAGCACGTCGAGCGCCAGCGGCGGCAGCGGCAGCACGATCATCGCCAGGATCGACAGCAGCATGAGCGGCGCGCCCGCGCCGCGCCGCAGCGAATTGAGGAGATTCAGGCCGGGCGTGCCGGGGTTGAGAGCCAGTTCATTCATGCATTGGGACGCCTGCGGGACCGTCTTGGCCGCTTCTTCACCAGCAGTGGAGCAAGAGCCGTGCCGGGCCCGAAGTGTCGGCTTACTGGCGCGCCGGGGCGGCGCCAGGCGCGAAGTGGTTCACACTTCTACCCGGCATCGGGGGCAACGATGACCGGCGGCGCGGGCGGCGCCGCGCCGGTCCGGCGCGCGGTGCGCAGCTGGTAAACATAGGTCAGGACCTGCGCGACCACCGCATAGAGACGCGCCGGAATCTCGTCACCGAGCTCGCAGGAGCGGTGCAGGGCCCGCGCCAGCGGCGGCGCCTCGACCAGCGGCACCCCGTGCTCGCGGGCCAGCTCGCGGATGCGCTGCGCCACCAGGTCGGCGCCCTTGGCGACCACCACCGGCGCGCGCATGCGTGCCTCGTCGTAACGGAGCGCGACCGCGAAGTGCGTCGGGTTGGTGATCACCACATCGGCGGTCGGCACCGCGGCCATCATCCGCCGGCCCGACATTTCCTGCTGCAGGCGGCGCAGGCGATTGCGGACTTCGGGGCTGCCCTCGCTGTCGCGGTTTTCCTGGCGGATTTCCTCGCGCGACATCCGCAGCGAGCGGTGGTGCTGCCACAGCGCCAAAGGCACGTCGACGGCGGCGATCGCGGCCAGCGCGCCGCCGAAGGCGATCAGTGCGGTACCGGCCAGGGCCAGCGCGTGGCCGACCGCGGCGCGCGCCGGCTCGGTGCTGAGGGAGTTGAATTCACGGAATTGATGGCGCAACACCACTATTGCCACGAGGGCGACGACCAGGAAACGCGCCAGTGACTTGAGGAGTTCGAGTACGCCCTGGAGCGAGAATACGCGCTGCATGCCGGCAACCGGATCGAGCCGGCTCCACTGCGGCTGGAGAGCGGTGGCGCTGAAATTCCAGCCGCCGATGGCCAGCGGCGCCAGCACCGCAGCGGCCAGCAGGAGTCCAAGGATCGGCGCCACGGCGAGTGCCGCGCCGAGCGTCTCGCTTGCAAGCGAGCGCAGCATGCTGTCGGCGCCCATGGATTGCGCCGCACTGAGCTCGAGGCCGCCGCGCATCAGGCCCATGAGCCGCCCGCCGAGCACGGCACCCAGCCCGTAGAGGCCAAGACCGCCGGCGAGCGTGACGGCCGCGGCACCGAGGTCCCTGGAGCGCGGCACCTGGCCGCGCCGGCGCGCGTCCTCGAGTCGCTTCTGTGTCGGACTCTCGGTGCGGTCGAGATCGTCGGTGTCGGCCATGGTCTAGCGTGCCGCGGTCAGCGCGCGCGTGAAATCGAAGCCCTCGACCAGCAATCCCGTGAAGGCCGTGCCGATCATGGGCATGCCGAAGGTGACGATGGCAAGCCCGAATATGAGCGTCACCGGCAGGCCGACGGCGAACAGATTCAGCGACGGCGCCGCGCGGCTCATGACACCGAAGGCGAGATTGATGACCAGAAGCGCGGTCATGCCCGGGAGCGCGACGCGCAGGCCACCGCTGAAGAGGATTCCGCCCCAGTCGGCCAGTGCGCGCCAGCGCTCGGCGTCAAACCCGTCGATGCCGACCGGGAGCCCGCGGAAACTGTCGACCAGCGTGTTCAGCAGCGCCAGGTGCCCGTCGAGCGCGAGAAACACCAGCGTCCCGAGCACCACGTACAGTTGCCCCAGGGCCGGGGTGGTGACGCCACGGAGCGGATCGAGATTGAAGGCGAAGCCGAGCCCCATGCCGTTGGCGAGCAACTGGCCGCCCAGCATCAGTGCGTCGAACACCAGCTGCAGCGCGAACCCCAGGGCCGCGCCGATCAGCAGTTGTTGCACGGTGATGATCACGCCGGCCGCCGACAGCAGTGCCACGTCCGGCGCTGGCGGCAGGAGCGGCGCGACCGGGAGCGTGACGGCGCCAGCGAGCACCAGGCGCAGGCGTCGCGGCACGTAGCTGGCCCCGTACACCGGCGCCATCATCAGGCAGGCGCCGATGCGCACGAACGGCCAGAACAGCCCGCCGAGCCAGTGCTGCAGCTGACTGACATCAACGTTGATCATGCAGGGCCTGCTAACCCACCAGCGAGGGAATGCTTTCGATGAGCGCGCGCGTGTAACTGATCAGTTCCCGCAGCATCCACGGCCCGGCCACCATGAGCGCCACCGCCATGCCGACCAGCTTGGGAATGAAGGACAGCGTCATCTCGTTGATCTGGGTCGCGGCCTGGAAGATGCCGACCAGGAGTCCGACCGCCAGCGCCACCAGCAGAAGCGGCGCGGCCAGCAGCATGGTCATTTCCAGCGCCCGCTGGCCGATCGTCATCACGGTTTCCGGTGTCATGAAGGCTTTTTTCCTATCTGTAGAAACTTGCGGCGAGCGAGCCCATCACCAGCGTCCAGCCGTCGACCAGCACGAACAGCATGATCTTGAAGGGCAGAGAAATGAGCACCGGCGAGAGCATCATCATGCCCATCGACATGAGCACGCTGGCCACCACCAGGTCGATGATGACGAACGGGATGAACAGCAGGAAGCCGATCTGGAACGCGGTTTTCAGCTCGCTGGTCATGAAGGCCGGTGCCAGCACGGTGAGCGGCACGTCCTTCGGGCTGTCGTAACCCTTGCCGCCGGCGATGCGTTCGAAGGCCGCGATGTCGCTCTCGCGCGTTTGCTCCAGCATGAAGGTCTTGAGCGGGCCGACACCACGCTCAAGGGCCGTGGTGGTGTCGATGGCGCCCGCCATATAGGGATTTACCGCGTCGACGCGGATCTTATCGATCACCGGCGACATAACGAACAAGGTCAGAAACAACGCCAGCCCAACGATGACCTGGTTGGGCGGGGCCTGCCCGGCGCCGATCGCCTGGCGCAGGATCGCGAGTACGATCACGATGCGCGTGAAGGCGGTCATCATCAGCAGCGCCGCAGGCAACAGCGTGATCGCCGTCATCAGCGCGAGCAGCTGGATGGTCAGCGTGTAGGTCTGGCCGCCGCCGGTGTTCTGCACGGCGAAGGCGGGAATTCCCGGGGCCACGAGTCCGGCGGTAGCAGCGGCACAGGCCGCTCCAGGCAGCAATACCAGTGACAGCACTGCCAGCATTGCCCATGAGCTACGCCGCTTCATCGTCCGAGACTCCGGCGCAGCAGCTCGCGGAAATTGGGCAGTGCCGGCGCGGAGCCGCCAGCTTTCGCCGCCGGGCCATCAGCCGTGGTGGCCAACGGGGCGGGCAATGCATCCGGCAGTGCGCACAGCAATCGCACGTTGCCGGGGGCGACGCCCACCAGCAGCTGCTGGTCGCCGGCGCGCAGCAGCACGGCGCGTTCGCGGGCGCCAAGCGCCACCTGGGAGAGGATTTGCAGCTGTGCGGTCCCCGGTGCACCGAGCACGCGGAGTCGTCGCAGCAGGGCCGCCGCGGCATAGACCGCCGCGAGCACCAGGGCCAATGCCAGCACCAGGCGTATGACGCCAAAGCCCGCGCCCGGCGGGGACATTCCGGCCGGAGCGGCAAAGGGTGCAGAGCTCGCGGCCTGGGCCACACCAGAGAGCGGGAAGGCCAGCAGCAGTGTTGCCACCCGGGCGGACCATCGTTGAATCGTTATTGGCGGTTGCATACCGGGTATAGAGCAACCGGCGTGCCAGCGGGAATGACGGAATCCCGACAGTGCGGGATTCCGCCGCCGCTTACTTGAGCTTGCGGATGCGCTCAGCCGGGCTGATGACGTCAGTCAGCCGGATTCCAAATTTTTCGTTGATGACCACGACTTCGCCGTGCGCGACCAGCGTGCCATTGACGTACACGTCGAGCGGCTCGCCCGTGCTGCGCTCCAGCTCGACGACTGAACCCTGGTTCAGCTGCAGGAGGTTGCGGATACTGATGCGGCTGCGGCCCACTTCCATCGACAGCGTGACCGGGATATCCAGCACCACATCGAGATTGATGTCGCCACCGGGGACGCCCGACGGCGTTCCGGCCTGCAGGTCGTTGACCGGCGCATTGTGGACTTCAGCTTCAGCGGTATTGGCGTTCATGCATGGCTCGATTGAGGGTTATTGAATGACAAAGCTGGTGAAGTACACGGCCTCGACAGCCTCGCTCTTTGCGCCTTCGGCTGCGATGGTCTTGCGTACCGCCTCGAGTGTGGCCTGCCGGAGTTTCTCCTTGCCTTCGGGCGCCAGCAGCGCTTCGGGCTGCTGCGCGGAGTACAGCAGCACCAGATCGTTGCGGATCGCCGGTTCATTGTTCTTGATCTGCTCGATCACGGCCGCATCGCGGCTCATCGCCTCGAGCGTGATCTGCAGGTAGCGCGTGTTGCCGTCGCTCCCGAAATTGACGACAAACGCCGGATCGAATTTGTAGTAGATGGCGGCGGCCCTGGACGAATGCGTTTCCGGCACGGGGCTCCCCGCCACAACGGGCTTGGGTTTCAGGAAGAACCACCAGGCCGCGCCACCGCCGCCGGCCAGCACCGCCAGCGCGATGATGATCAGGGGCAGTCGGTTCTTCTTTGCGGCCCTGGTGGGCGCGCCAGCTTCGGATTTCGCTTCAGTAGCCATGCCGTATCCATCCAGTTTTCAATTGACTGCTTGCTACACAGCAAGGGCTGTGCCAGACGGAAATCTGACGGGGGTCAGACATACTCGTCGACCATGCCCAGCGCGCGCGTCACCGCGGCCAGCGCCTCGGGTTGTTCGAGCGCGTCGCGGTCCGTGCGGGGCGCGCCATTGGAATTTTGTGACTCACGTCGCGCCTGCTGCTGCACGGTCGCCTGCCCGAGCGTGAGCCCGGCGCCTGCCAGCACCGCCCGCAGCTGCGGCAGCGCCTGCTCCAGCGCCGCGCGCGTCTCCACGTGCGCCGCGGTGAAGGTGACGTTGACGTTCGCATCCTGCAGGTCGATGTGCACTTCTACCGGCCCCAGGTGTTCGGGCGAGAGACGCAGCGTTGCCGCCTGCATCTTTTCGTTGCTCAGAACCAGCACCTGCGCGGCAAGCGCCTGCGGCCAGTGCCGCTCGTGCACGGGAACCGCGACGCTCCGTTCCACCGGTTCCGGGCCGGCCGTCGTGGCAGCGCGCAGGGCGGCCGCCATATCCATGATCGTGCCCGCGGCGCTCCCGGGAGTGGCGGCCGGCGCCGGGGCCGAACGCTCCCCGGCCGCACCGCGCGCCTCAGGATCGCGCTGGTCGGCCAGTCGTCCGGACAGCGCCGTGTCGGCCACCTCGGCGGCAGCCGTCATGGCGATGGGGCCAGAGAGCGCATCCGCACGGGTACGGGTCTGCGGGCTGCCGTCTGCATCAATTATGATCGCCGCAGTGGCGGCAGCCCCGTTGCGCGCGGCCCCGCCATCGGCGAGCGAGCGCGCATCGACCGCAGACACGTCCGCGGCAGGTGCGCTGCGCGGCGTCAGCGCACTCTGCTGCTGGAGCCATTGCAGCACGACGGCCAGGAGCGCCGCTCCCGGGTCCGGTGCCGCCGGCTCCAGGTGCGGATCCTGGGGCTTGAGCGGTTTGTCGGTGGTGGCTTGCTCGTCGCTGCCGCCACTTGCTCCCGCGTTGTGGACCGCCTCGGGCGGAAACAGCGCCAGCAGCAGGTCGGCCGGCAGTGCCGGAGCGCCGTCTCCCGGCGCCACCGCAGGCACGGCCGAGCCGGCGCCAGGCTGCACCGTGGGCGCGTCAGTGGTCGCGGCTCTTGCAACCGCGAGGTCCGCTCCGGCGCTCAGCGACAGGAGTGCCTGCGAAAACGGGGCGACGCCGGCGTCACTGAAGGGCAGCAGCAGGTCCGTCGGGGCGCCAGCGGTGCCCGCCGGCGGTACGCCGCCCGGGACCACGCTGCCGGCCGACAGCGCGGCGCCTGCGGCGCCGGCAGATTGCGCGATCATCGCCGCGCTCTGGGCTGGTTCGCCAGCTCGTCGAGTTCGCGCTGCTGTCGTTTTTCCTGGCTCATGAATTCCTCCGTTCGTGCATGCTCGATAACCTTGCCAACCGCCTGCTTGCGGGTCGCGGCGCTCCGCCACTGCTCCAGCACCTGCGCGCTCTCGACGCGCAACTGCTCGAGGTGCGCGCGCTGTGCACGCACGGCGTCGGTGAGCCGGGCAATGAACACCTGCTGTTCGCGCAGGCCGCGCATCGGCGCCCCGCCGCTGGCGCGCACGTGAAACAGCTGTTCGTACTCCAGCCGGTAGCGGACCAGCTCCTGGTAGCGCTGCTCGCCGGCGGCAATGCGCCGTTCACAGTCGGCCAGGCGCAGTGCGCAGTTGCGCTCATTCTGGCCGGCCAGATCGTGGAGCGGACGCAGGCGTTGTTCTCGTTTCACGGACTTGTGCTCCGGGGCGGCGCCGCATCAGGCACCGCCTGCTGCAGCTGGGAAATACTGTCGGCCAGCAACACGCTCTGGCGCATGTCCTGGCGCAGGTAGCTCTCGATCTGGGGCCAGCTGGCGATGGCCTCGTCGACGCGCGGATCGGAGCCGCGCTGGTAGGCGCCGATCGTGATCAGGTCGCGATTGTGTTCATACAGGGCCGAACGCTGCCGCAGGCGGCGCGCCAGGTCGCTGTGCGCCACCGAAACGATGTCATGCATCACGCGGCTCACCGACGCCTCGACGTCGATGGCCGGATACCGTCCACCGTCGGCGATGCGGCGCGAGAGCACGATGTGCCCATCGAGTATCGCGCGCGCGGCGTCGGCAATCGGGTCGTTGTGATCATCGCCCTCGGCAAGCACGGTGTAGAACGCGGTGATCGAGCCACCGGTATTCACGCCATTGCCGGCTCGCTCGACCAGCTGCGGGAGCCGCGCGAACACCGAGGGCGGGTAGCCCTTGGTGGCCGGCGCCTCGCCGATGGCGAGACCGATCTCGCGCTGCGCCTGCGCAAAGCGGGTGAGCGAGTCCATGATTAACAACACGCTCTGGCCCTGGTCGCGGAAATACTCGGCGATCGAGGTCGCGAGCCAGGCGCCGTGCAGGCGCATGAGCGGCGGATGGTCGGCCGGCGTGGCGACTACCACGGCGCGCGCCAGGCCGGCAGGGCCCAGGATCGATTCGATGAATTCCTTGACTTCGCGGCCGCGCTCGCCGATCAGCCCGACGACAATGACATCGGCCTGCGTATAGCGCGCCATCATGCCAAGCAGCACGCTCTTGCCGACGCCGCTGCCGGCGAACAGGCCGATGCGCTGGCCGCGGCCGACGGTCAGCAGGCCATTGATGGCGCGCACGCCGACATCGAGTGGTTCACTGATGCGTCGTCGCGCCAGGGGATTGATCGGTGTTCCCGTCAGACGCACACGGGCGGTCACCGCGATTGGCCCGCGGCCGTCGAGAGGCTCACAGGCACCGTCGACGACGCGGCCCAGGAGCCCGGGGCCCACGCCCACCGTGCCGGTACCCGGTCGCGGCAGCACCCGCGCGCCGGGTTTGAGTCCGTGGATATCGCCGGTCGGCATGAGATAGATGTTCTCGCCGGCAAAGCCGACGACCTCGGCATTGATGTGCATGTCGTCGGCGGTCACGATCTCACAGCGGTCGCCGACGGCCGCCTGGCAGCCGCTCGCCTCGAGCGTCAAGCCCACCATCCGCGTCAGCCGTCCCGCGACCGGAGGCGGCGGCAAATGGGCCAGGCGTGCGGTGCTGCGCTCGAGCGCCCGCACCCAGCGCTGTTGCGCTGCCAGAGCTGCGGCGCTCATGTCGGCGCCCCGGCGGCCTGATAGCGTTCGTCGCCGAGCACGGCGACGATGGCCGCGCCGAGGCGGGTCTCCACCAGGGCGTCGATGCTGGAATTCTCGCTGCTGATGCGACACCCGCCGCGGGTGATCACCGGATCCTCGACCAGGGTCCAGGCGCGCTCTGCAGCCGGCTCGGCGAGTCGCTCGCGCACCAGCGCCGCGTCCTCCGGATGCAGGTGGATCCTGACGTCGCGGGCCGCGGCAGGCAGGAGCGCCACGGTTTCGCGGATCACCGCGATGATCTGTTCGGGCTGCGCCCGCAACTCACGCCGCACCAGCTGACGGGCGATCGCGCCGGCCAGCGTCGCCAGCTGCTGCAGCACGCTCGCGTCCAGGTCGGCCAGCGGCCGCGCCTGCAGGTTCAGCACGCTATCGAGCCGCTCGACGCGCGCGCGCAATTCGTTGGTGAAGCCCTGTTGTTCGCTGAGCGCAGCCGAACGCCCGGCGGCCCGCCCGGCCGCGAAACCCTGCTCCCAGGCTTCGCGCTCGAGCAGGTTGAGATCCCCGACGCGGCGCTGGCCGACCACGGGTCCGTCGACCTGCGGCACGGTCCACGCCAGTACGCGTCCGGCGCCGGCCTCAGACATACTCCTCTCCGCTCTTGCCGCCGAGCTGCACTTTGCCCTCGTCGGCCATGCGGCGCGCGGTCAGCAGGATTTCCTTCTGCGCGGCCTCGACCTCGCTGAGCTTCACCGGGCCCTTGGCCTCGAGATCGTCCTTGAGCATCTGCGAGGCGCGCTCGGACATGTTCTTGAAGAACTTGTCCTTCATCTCCTCGGTCGTGGCCTTGAGCGCAATGATCAGCCGGTCGCCGGGGATCTCGCGCAGCAGTTCCTGCATGCCGCGATCGTCGATGCTGATCAGGTCGTCGAACACGAACATCAGGTCCTGCAGTTTCTGGCTGAGCTCCGCATCGCTCTTGGTAATCTCTTCGATGATGCGGCCCTCGGGCGCGACGCCGACCAGATTGAGGATTTCCGCGGCCGCCTTCGGTCCGCCGAAGCCGGAGGCCTTGCCCAGCGACTTCCCGGTAAATTGCTTCTCGAGCGCTTCGTCGAGTTCGTTGAGCGCCGCGGGCTGCACGCCGTCGAGCGAGGCGATGCGCACGATCACGTCGGCCTGGATAGCCTGCGGCAGCGCGCCGAGTACTTCGGCAGCCTGCTCGGCGTCGAGGTAGGAAAGCACGATGGCGATGATCTGCGGGTGTTCGGCGCGCAACATTCCCGCCACGGCCTTGGGTTCCATCCATTTGACAGCCTCGAGTCCGCGGCTGCTGCGGCCGCGCAATATACGATCGATCACACCTCCGGCACGTTCGGTACCCAGCGCTTCGTTCATCACCCTGCGCACGTAGTCGTCCGAGTTGACGCCGACCGAGGTCTGCTGCTCCACTCGTGAGGCAAACCGGCCCAGCACGAGGGAAACTTCCTCGCGCGACACGCCACTCAACTGCGCCATCGCCTGGCCGACGCGCTGCACGTCCTTGGCGCCGAGGTGCTTCAACACCTGCGCCGCGTCCTGTTCGCCGAGCGTCAGCAGCAGGATCGCCGCCTGCTCGACTCCGGGACGGTTCATGCCTGCTTCAGCCATCACTCACCTACCCAGGTCTTGACGACCTGTGCGACACGCTTGGGGTCCTGGGTGACCAGGGTTTTTGCCTGCACCACCTGTTGTTCATAGGCCAGGGTGGGCGCGCCGCCGCCGACCGCCGCGGACTCGCCCGGCGCGGATCCCGCACCGCCGGCGCCGTGTCCGCCAGCGCCCCCGGCCAGGGCAGGCGTCATGGTCTGCGCGGTGAGATTGCGGATCATCGGGCGCAGCACGCCCAGCGCGATCGCCAGCAGCAGCAGGGCGCCGAGGCCCAGGCGCGTGATGTCCTGCACCATCGGCCGCTGCCACAGCGGCACCGACTCGGGCTTGAGTTCGGAGCTGTCCTGGTGAAAGGCCTCGTTGACGACGCTGACATTGTCGCCGCGCGTCTCATCAAAACCCACGGCGTTTTTAACCAGCTTGGTGATGTTGTCGATCTGCGCCGCAGTCAGCGCCTGCGCGCTCGATTTGCCGTTGGCGCTGACCTTGGCGACGTCGTCGAGCAGCACCGCCACAGTCACCCGTTTGATGCGCCCGCCCGGCTGCCGCGTGTAGCTCAGCGTACGGTTGATCTCGAAGTTGCGCGTCTCCTGCTTGTTGACCGTATCGCCAGCCGCCGCAACCGCGGCAGCGGCCGGCGCACCCGTGGTCGTTCCGGGCGGCGCGTTGGCGTTGCCGCTCAGCGCGCTGGCGGGCGCGGGGGTGGTGGCGGTGGCGGCGGCACGGTGCCCCCGGCCGGCGGCTGGTTGGTCAGCGCGCCGGGCACGCCGCCGGCGCCGGTGGCGCCGGGCCCGGTCTGCAAGGAAGTCTGCTCGCTGCGCACGATTGCGCTGTCGGGTTTGTATTCCTCGCGACTCTCCTCGTTGTCGTTGGTCTCGAGATCAACAGTGACCTGGGCGCGCACCTTGCCGGCGCCGACCAGCGGCACCAGCAGCTGCTCGATGCGCTGCACATAGCTGTCTTCGATGCGCTGGGCCGCCGCAAACTGTTCGGTCTGCAGCGCGGACTGCGCCGAGGCCGGCGATGAGAGCAGGCGACCTTGCTGGTCGACGACCGTCACCTGGTCGGCGGCAAGGTCAGGAATGCTCGAGGCCACGAGATGGATGATGGCCTGCACCTGCTCGGCCTCCAGCCGGCCGCCGGGCCGCAGTTGCAGGAACACCGAGGCGCTCACCGGGTGCCGGTCGCGAACGAAGGCCGATTGCTGCGTGATCGCCAGGTGGATCCGCGCTGCGGCGACGCTGCGCAGGCTCGATATGGTGCGCGCCAGTTCGGTCTCGAGCGCGTACTGGTAGCGGGCGCTCTCCATGAACTGGCTGACGCCAATCCCGGAATCCTTGTTGATGAGATCGAGACCGCTGCTGCTGCCCTCGGGCAGACCCTGCGCGGCGAGCTTGAGTCGCGCGGCGTGCACCTGGTCGGCGCTCACCATGACCGCGCCCGTGTCTTCGCTGAGCTTGTACTTGATGCCCGCGGTCTGCAGCGCCTGCACAACCTGGCCTGCATCGTTGGTATCCAGGTTGCCGTACAGCAGGCTCCAGTTCGGCCCCTGCCACCACAGCATCACCGCGACGCCCGCAGCGACCGCGCCGGCGATGCCGATCAGCAGCAACAGGGGGCGCGGGTTGAAGGCGGCGGCACGCGCGACAACGACGGACGATTCATTGGCCATGGGAGCAATCCACCTAGATCGGCATGTTCATGATTTCCTGGTACACGTTCACCAGGCGGTTACGGACTTCGGTCAGCGCGCGGAATGACACCGACGCTTTCTGGGTTTCGAGCATCACCTGGGCGAGGTCGACGCCGCTGGCGCCGCGCTCGTAGGCATCGGCGAGCGTGGCGGCCGACTGTTGGCTGCGATTGACCGCGTCGATACCCTGCTTGAGGATCTGGCCAAAGGCCGAAGGATCGGCGCCGCCGATGCCGGCCACGCCGCCAGGTCCGACCGATCCCGGCGCCGTGGCCGAGGTCGGGCGGACCATGGCCGGGCCATGGGCCGAAAAGCTGCGGATCTGCGACAGCACCTGGTCGATCTGCATCTGGCTCATGCTGCACTCCAGACGGCGGGAAGATTGACGCCCGCGGCGCGCATGCGGGCCAGCTTGTAGCGGAGCGTGCGCGGGCTGATGCCCAGGCGCTCGGCCATGCGTTCACGGCTGCCGCTGTCGCGCCGCAGCGCTTCGAGGATCAATTCATATTCCGTAGCGGCCAGCGCCCCGGCGAGGTTGGCCGCGGCGGCGGCTGGGCGCACCGGCGCTGCCAGCGCATGGCTTGACGCCGAGGTGCCTGGCGAAGTCGGCCGAATAGGCTCAGCGGCACCGAGCTGTTCGAAGGATATGTGTTCCGGTCCGATCAGCGCGCCCTCGCACAGCACGAGCGCGCGCTGCATGACGTTGTCGAGCTCGCGCACATTCCCTGGCCAGTCGTGCGCGAGCAAGCGCTGCCCGGCATCCGCCGCCAGCGCGGGTATCCGTTCGCCGGCGCGGCAGTGGCTGGCCAGCAGGCGCATCGCCAGCGGCAGCACGTCGTCGCGCCGGCCACGGAGCGGCGTCAGCGCGAGCGGGAATACATTGAGGCGGTAATACAGATCCTCGCGAAAGCGCCCCGCGGCGACGTCCTCGCGCAGCCTGCGGTTGGTGGTCGCCAGCACCCGCACGTCGAGGGCCAGCGGCAGCCGTGCGCCGAGGCGCTCGACCTCGTGCTCCTGCAGTACGCGCAGGAGCTTCGCCTGCAGGGCGAGCGGCATCTCCGAAACTTCGTCGAGCAGCAGCGTGCCGCCTTGCGCCTGTTCGAACTTGCCGGCGTGCGCCGCGTGCGCACCGGTGAACGCGCCGCGCTCCCAGCCGAACAGGATCGCCTCGAGCATGTGTTCGGGAATCGCCGCGCAATTGACGGCAATGAAGTCGCCGGTGCGGCGCAGCGAATGTCGGTGCATGTAGCGCGCGATGACTTCCTTGCCAGTGCCCGATTCGCCGGTGATGAGCACCGTGCATTCGCTCTGCGCGACGCGGCGCGCGAGCCCGAGCAGCTGCACTGAGGCCGCGTCGCAGGCAACCGGGTCTGCGGCGTCGCTGCAGCGAACAGCGTTGCTGACCAGTCCGGTGGGAGTGTGTGTCTGGGTCTGCATCGATGCCTCGGTCGCCTGGTTGATCCGTCCTGCAGAGGAAAGAGCAATTTGCGTGCCGGGCCGATTAGTGTGAGCCGCGTCTCAGCGGCAGGGCCTTGCCGTCGCTCAGGCGAGAGTTGGCCGTCAAGTTCCCGTCGCGGACAGGTCGGCGCCCGCCAGATCGTACTTGCGGAGTTTCTCCACCAGCGTGGTGCGCCGCAGGCCCAGCAGGCGCGCGGCCTGCGCCACGGTGCCGCCCGCGCTGGCGAGCGCCTGGGTAATCAGGCGTCGCTCCAGATTCTCGAGGTAGGCGCGCAGGTCAAGGCCGCCCGGCGGCAAATCGCCGCCGGCTGCAGCCATCAGCGGCGTGGCTGGCAAGGCGGCGGCCGGCGCGACGACGGCGGCAGCGTCACCTGGATCGCCCTCCAGCAGCTTGAGTTCAGCGAGCGGGTCGAGCGATTCGGGGACGGCCGGCTCGTCGGGCGCGATCCACCCGGCTGGCTGGTAACGCGCGGGCAGATCAGCCACCGCTGCCGGCTCGCCCGCGCACTGGATGGCGAGCCGCTCGAGAAGGTTGGCGAGCTCGCGCACGTTGCCGGGCCAGCGGTATTGCTGCAGGGCTGACAGCGCCTCGGGCAGAAGTCGCACTGCGGTGCCACCGTTAGCCTCGACGCGCGCGCCGAGCGTGGCAATCAGCAACGGCAGGTCGGCAAGCCGCTCCCGGAGCGGCGGCATTTCCACCGGCACCACGTTCAGCCGGTAATAAAGATCCTCGCGGAACGTGCCCTGCGCGATGCGCTCTTCGAGATTGCGATGCGTCGCGGCGATGATCCGGACGTCGCAGTGCTGCGAACTGCAGCTGCCGACGCGCTCGTACACCCGCTCCTGCAGCACGCGCAGGAGCTTTACCTGCATCACCGGGTTCATGTCGCCGATCTCGTCGAGAAAGATCGTGCCGCCTTCGGCCAGCTCGAAACGCCCCTTGCGGGTGCTGAGCGCGCCGGTGAACGAGCCTTTCTCGTGACCGAACAGTTCGCTCTCCAACAACTCGCTGGGTATGGCGCCACAATTTATGGGAATGAAGGGACGCAGGCGCCGCGGCGAGCTGTCGTGAATTGCGCGGGCCACGACTTCCTTGCCGGTGCCCGACTCGCCGAGAATCAACACATTGCTGTCGTAAGCGGCCACCTGCCGGATGAGCCGGTTGACGCGCTGGATGGCAACCGACTGGCCGGTGGGCAGCGCTGCCGCTGCGGGTGCCATCGTATCCTTAAGGCTCATCTGCACTCCCTGGCCACCCGGAAACCGGGCGTGCAGAGAGATTATTCCGGCATTATGGAAAGCACTGCGGATTACGTCACGTCGGGAGCGAGCCGTGGGTCACAGTTCCGCTACTTGTTGCGGGATTTACGCGACCCGGCCACCTGTTTGCGGTGCCGGAGGAAGCACAGCTGCTGCATAAGCTCGCCGGCGGCGGGCGGCATCTTAAGGAATTTTGCGCTCACCGCCCCGCCCTCGCTGTCGGTTATTTCCGCGTACAGGTCGAGCGTCTGCACCAGCGCGCCGCGCAGGCGGATGTGCAGGAGTCCCTGCGAGCCCACCGCGGGTGCCGCGCCGCGCGCCTGCCAGGACGCGCCGAGCGCGTTGAACTGCACCGGCACCGCATCGGCCACCGGGGCCTTGTTGACCAGAGTGCCCACCATCTGCAGCAGCAGATTGAGTTTGAAATCGAGGCGCGCCAGCTCATTCGAGAGCGGGTGCAGGTCTTCGTTCTTGTCGCGCAGCGGATGTTCCTCCACGGCCACGCAAGCCTGCAGCAGCAGTATATTCGCCTCCTCGAGCGTGCCAAGCCGGAACGCGTCGAGCGGCCGCGCCAGCGGCTCCCAGCTCACCGGCAGCGTGTCCTGGTAGGCAAGCTCGTTGCGCAGGACTACGGTATCGACGCCCTCAAACATGCTGCACCTTCCTCGCGCGGCGACCGGCCGCGCCCGCTGTGATCACGATGCATTCTAGTACCAATGGTCCACGCGCTCTAGCCGCCGGCGCCGGCGCTCTTCAATGCCATCGGCACGGCGACCCAGGCGGCGCGCACTTCACCGAGGAGCCCGGTCACTTCGTCGAGGAACTCCACTTTGTTTTCCGCGTTGGCGCGCAGCAGCTGGCGCGTCATGTACTCGTAGAGCTCCGCCAGGTTGTGCGCCAGCGTACCGCCGTGCTGGTGGTCCAGGCTGCCGCGCAGCTCGGCGATGATGGCAACCGTGCGCTGCAGAAGCTGAGCCTTCTGCGCCAGGTCGCGCCGCTCGAGGCAGCCGCGCGCGGCGGCGATGCGGTGAATGGCGCCGTCCATCAGCATGAGGATCAGGTGATGCGGATCATCGGCGGCGATGCCGCCGTGGACGGCTACGCTCTGGTAGGCAGCGAGCTTGCTGTTGTGGGCGGCCATGGATACTCCAGCGATGCTGGAATTGGTAACGGCCGGCGCCGTGATCACTTGAGCCGCGCCGGCCTAGCCGTTGCCGGAACCATTGCCGATCTTGGCAATGCTGCCAAGCTGCTGCGTCAGATAGTTCGAGGTCGACTGCAACTGCGACATCAAGGCATCCAGCGCATTGAACTGGGTCAGGTAGCGCTGCTGCACCAGCGCCATCTGCGCGTTCAACCGCGTGGTCTGTGCGGTGACGTCCTTCTGGGCGGTGGCGAGATTCGCGTCACGTGCGGCAATGGCTCCCGTGGTGGACAGCATGCCATCGAGGGCCTTACCCAGACGCCTGGCGATACCGTTGTCACCACTGAACAAGCTCGCCACGCTGCCGCTGTCTGCCTTGAGAGCAGCCTGGAGCTTGCCCGAATCGACGCTCAGCGAACCGTCCGCTGCGGTCGTGATGCCCACGGCAGCCAGCGACGACGGGCCATTGCCCAACCCCGTGACCCGGTCGGTCATGCCGCGCGTGAGCTGGAACTGGGCGCCATTGAGCAGCCAGTCGCCCAGCAGCGGGCCACCCTTCTTGGTTGCAGCGTTGTAGTCGCCGAGCGCGTGAAACTGGCCCCGCATGGTGTTGAAGGCGGCGACCAGCTTCTGCACGTTATCGATCACCGCCGCCTGGTCGTCACTTACGGCCAGGTTCACCGCAGTGCCCGGCTTGGCGGCCTTGAGATTCAGGGTAACGCCATCAATGGCCTGGTCGAGTACGTTGCTGGCGCTGTGATGTTCGACGCCGGAGATCACGGCGATCGCGTCCTGCGGCCGCTGTGCCTCGGTGTAATTGACGCCGG
Source organism: Gammaproteobacteria bacterium (assembly GCA_025357915.1). Taxonomy (GTDB): domain Bacteria; phylum Pseudomonadota; class Gammaproteobacteria; order Steroidobacterales; family Steroidobacteraceae; genus FEN-1191. The sequence goes on along the minus strand of JANYLH010000064.1, from coordinate 54,455 downwards.
CAGTGCCGTCGTAGGCCAGCGGCGCCAGGCCGCCGTCACCGCCGCTGGCGCTCACCCGGATGGTGTTGGCGGCGCCGGTCTGTGCCGAAGTGAGCACCAGCTGCGCGCCACCCACTCCGTAGACCAGCGTCGCGTGCACGCCGGCGTTACTGGCGGCGCCATTGATCGCATCGCGGACATCGCCCAGCGTGTTGGCGCCCGCGGCGATGGCTACATCGAACCCGGCACTGCCGAGCGTGATATGCAGCGTGCCGCTGCCCACCACGCCCTTCGCGCCTCCGGCAAAGACCTTGGACAACAGCTGCTCAGGCTGGGCCAGCTGCCGTACTTCGATGCCGTAGCTGCCGGCGACGGCGCCGCTGGCGGCGCTGGCCGTGAAAACCGTCTCATCCGCCGAGCTCGCCGCCATGACCTGGAATTTCGCGGTCGTGGCCAGCGGCGCCAGCGCCGACTGGAATGCCGACAACGCGCCCTTGAGCGCGCCCATCGCCGACAGCTGCGTGGCAATGCCCTGCGACTGCCGCGTAATGCGCGCCTCGATGGGCGCGCGATCGGCGCCGACCAGCTGCGTCACCAGCGACTGGATGTTCAGTCCGGAACCGACGCCGAGCGACTGGATGAGGCCCGTGCCGGTGGTGCTGTTGGTTGCCATGATGCTGCTGTGCCCCGCTGCCGTCAGGCCCTGAGGTCAAGCAGCAGATGCTGCTCGTCCTGGCGCAGCAGCTGGGCGACGTGCACGGCCTCTTCGCTGGGTATCTGGCGCACGAGCTCGCCGGTAGACTTGTTGAAAATGCGCACGATCGTCATGCCGCTCTGCTTGTCGATCGTGAAATTGAAGCTGATGCCGCCATTCTGCATCGCGGCGACCACGCGTTGTGCCGCCTGCTGCAGCACATCGCCCGCCGCCGGCGCACTTGGCCTGGAGCCGGGGAGCGGCGGGGATGGCACCTGCTGCCCGGGTGTGGGCCCGGTTGGCGCACCTCCCGGACCCGTGCCTGCTGCACCTACTGTGCGAAATTCACTGTTCATGGCTATGCCCTGCCGTGACCCGAACTTCCCACGGGGCCCACAAAGACGGAGACCGGCTTGCGCCGGTCTCCGCCCAACCTGACTCCTGCGAGTCGGTTCATGGGTCTCCTTGTCTTGCCGTCAGCCCATTACTGCAGGAGCTTGAGCACACTCTGCGGGGCCGCATTGGCCTGCGCGAGAATGGCCGTGCCAGCCTGCGAGAGGATCTGGGCGCGCGTCAGCTTGGCCGTCTCGGACGCAAAATCCGCATCCTGGATACGGCTGCGCGAGGACGAGAGGTTCTCAGAAGCCGTCTGCAGGCTGCTGACCACCGACTCGAACCGCCCCTGGATGGCGCCCAGGGTGCTGCGCAGGGAACTGACCGAGGTCAGCGCCGCGTCGATCGCGTTGATCGTCGCGTTGGCCTTGGCCACCGAACCCACCGAGGCGCTGTTGAGGGCCGCATTGCCCAGTGACAGCGTGTTGGCGGTGTAGCCGATCGCCACGGCGCCCGCGCCGCTCAGCGTGACCGTATCGAGCGCGACCAGGTGGATGGAACCCACCGCAGTCTTCTGCGCCAGGGCCGCGCCGGCCGCTGTGTCGAAGTTCAGCGCCGCATTGACGGTGTTGTTGGTGCCGGCACCCGCGCCGTGCAGACCGAGGTTGGCCGTGCCGGCGCCGAGCGTCTGATCGACGATGATGTTGCGGCCGTCATTCGCCGACAGCGTGAGCACGCCGGTATCGAAGCTGGCCGTCACACCCGTGGCGCCCGTGTTGGCATTGATCGCTGCGGCCGCCGAGTCACCGGTCAGGGTCGTGGTCGCACCGTTGTAGTTCGACTCGATCGCCACGCCGTTGATCGACATGCTGTAGCCGGCCGTGGTCACATCGGCCCAGGCGACCTGCAGGTTGGACTGCGCCGTCGCCGTCAGGTTGGGGATGCCGGCTGAGTTGATCGCCGCAGCCTTTGCGTAAGCGCTGCCCGCAGCCTGGCCCGCACCGGACCCTGCGGCCGAGGCACCAACCGAAGTCGCGGCGCCCGTGCCGATCGCAATCTTCAGCGAGCCCGAGGTGAGGTTCGTGCCCGTAGCCACGCCCGCGCCCTGCTGACCCACGGCGAGTGTTGAATCATACACGGTGCCGTTGCCGACGTAGTCAGCGGTACGACCGATGGCGCTGGTGCGCACGCTGGTCGAGAGGTTCACGCCGATCGACTCGCCGACGTTGGCGCCGATCTGGAAGGTGGCGTTGCCGAAGGAGCCGTCGAGCACCTTCTGGCCATTGAAAGAAGTCTGCAGGGCGATGCGGTCGATTTCCGCCAGCCGCTGCTGTACTTCCTGGTCGAGCGCCTGCCGGTCCGAGGTGGAGTTCGTCGCGTTGGCCGACTGCACGGCCAGCTCGCGGATGCGCTGCAGGTTGTTGGTCACTTCCTGAAGGGCGCCTTCCGTGGTCTGTGACAGCGAGATGCCGTCATTGGCATTGCGCTGGGCCTGGTCGAGGCCGTTGATCTGCGTGGTCATGCGCGAGGCGATCGCGAGACCGGCAGCGTCGTCCTTGGCGCTGTTGATGCGCAGACCCGAAGACAGGCGCTGCAGCGATTGGGCCAGGCTGCTCTGCGAGGTCGTCAGGTTGCGCTGGGCATTCAGCGACATCGCGTTGGTGTTGATCATGAGTGCCATTGAAACTTCTCCTGTTGGTAACTCTGGCGCCCGGACCGCTGCCCATAGCGCTTGTCAATTGAGCCGCCGATCACCCGATCGTCTGCCCGTTCGTGTGCGGTATCGGATCGACCGGCGGCAAACTTGAGTCGCTTGAGCAGCAAAACCACGCTTTTCGTCGACTGCGTCACAAATTACAGGTAGTTGAACAGCGACAGTTTCGCGATCGAGGCGAACGACTGCTGCGCCGCTTGCAGCGCCACGGTCTGCTGGCTCATCTTCGAGACGGCCGCGGCATAGTCGAGGCCCCCGAGCTGACCCGCGCTGGTCTGCAGATTCGTCAATTCGCTCTGGCGAGTGCCCTCGGCGTCATCGAGCGTCGCGAGGCGTGCGCCGACCTGCGAACGCACCGTGAGCAGCTGCTCAGACGCCTGGTCGAGTTGTTGCAGCGAGCCATTGAGTGAAGAGTTGAGTTGCGCACGCAGCGCGTCGTTGCTGCCCCCGCCCTGGAGCGCCGCAACGACGCTGTCCAGCGTGCTGAACATGTCGCGGGTGCCTGCGCTGGCGATATTGAAGGAGTCGCCGGCGGCGGGCACACCGGTGATGGTGAACTGCGCGCCATTGAAGGCAATGGCGCCGCCGCTGGTGTAGTTGCCGCTGGCCACGACGGCAGTGCTACTGTCGGTCACTTGCCAGGTCGTGCCAGTCGTAAAGGTCAGCGCGTAGCTGCCGGGAACCCATGCGGCGCGGCTGGTGATCGTGCCGCCGTCGATGACACCGCTCCCGGTGTTGGCGCCGCTGGCGCCTGCAGTGAACAGGCCGTTGCCCGCGGCGATATCCATGAACACGCGGCTGCCGGTGTCGCTGTCCTGTACGAACAGACCACTGCCAACCTGGACTGCGCGCGCGCCGCTGTCGCCGGAGTAGCTCACGGCGCCGCTGGCGCCACGCGCAAACGGCTTGGTACCGCCGGAATAGCCGGCAAACAGGTATTCGCCGTTGCTGTCGCGGCGATTGGCGATGCTCAGCAGTTCATCGAGGCGCGCCTTGAGTTCAGTGGCGATGGAGCTGCGATCGCCGTCGCTGAGCGTGGCGGTGTTGGCCTGCAGCACCAGTTCGCGCGCGCGCTGGATCAGGCCCGAGGCATCCGCCAGCGCCTGTTCCTCGGTCTGGAGCCGCCCGGTGACCGCAGTGCTGTTCTTGGCGAACTGCTCTTCCTGGGCCCGCGCCCGTGCCAGCTCCTGCAGCTGCGCGGCCGCTACCGGATCGTCCGCGGGCGTCTGCACGCGCAGCCCCGTGGCGATCTGGCTCTGGGTCTTGGCGAGCGCCGCCTGCTGGTCAAGCAGGGCCTGCACTTTCATCTGGTAGATGGCTGAGGTGGCGATGCGCATGGCTTAGCGGGTGGCATCCAGTAGTGATTGAAACAGGCTGTTGGCAACGCCGATGACCTTGGCCGCAGCCTGGTAGGCCTGCTGGAAGCGGATCAGGTTGGCTGCTTCCTCGTCGAGATTGACGCCGGCGACGCTGGTGATCGCGCTGTTCGCATCGTTCATGACGATCTGCTGGGCATCGCGCCCGCTCTGTGCCTGGCTGGTCTGCACGCCGATGTTGCTCACCATGCGGCCGACACTGTCGCTGAGCGACACCGTGCCGCCGTTCAGGACCGGCTTGCCGAGCAGGGCTGCGATCTGCAGCGCGTTGCGGTTGTCACCGCTCCCGTTGATGTTGTCCTTGATCTGGAAGCTGTCGCCGGTAGCGGGCGTGCCGCTCACCGCCACCTGCACGCCATTGAAGGCGATCGGCGTGCCCGAGCTGTATGCGCCGCTGGCGACGACCGCGTTGCTCGCGTCGGTCACCTGCCAGGTCGCGGCTGTCGTAAAACTCAGCGTGTAGTTGCCACGGACCCAGGCCGCGCCGTTGCTGAGCTGCCCGGCGTCGATGCTGGCGTTGCCGGCGTTGGCGGTCGCGACACTCGTGAGCAGCGGCGCGGCGGCGGCGATCTTCTCGGGCTGAGTCAGCAGCACGGACATTCCAGCCACGGCAGTGCGTGTCGGCTGGATCAACATCCGGTCGCCCGCCTGCGGTGTTCCCGAGATCACGATGGCGAGTCCATCAGCCGTAAACGGACTGCCGGCGGTGCCAGCGCCGGCGAGCGCGACGCCGGCGCCGGTGTCGGTGCGCGAAAGCTGCCAACTGGCGCCGTCGTACAGCATCTGGTAGTCGCCGGTCGTGAGCGCCGGGATGTCGGCACGCGTCACGACGGCGCTGGCATTGCCCGCATTGAGCGAGGAGGCGAGCACCTTGACGGCGCCGACGGCGAACATCGCTGTACCCAACTGCCCCTGCAGGTCGAGACCCGCCGCCTGCTGGCTGTTGACCAGCGTGGCGAGCGTGACCGCCGTCTGGCCGATGGCATTGCGGGCCGGATCGAGCATCTGCGAACCGAATTGCAGCAGGCCGCCGACTGTTCCACCGACGATCGTGTCAGTGACGTCGGTGGTAGGCCCGCCGCTTTGCAGGAGCAAGCGGGTGCGGCTGGGATCGAACTGGTCGCCCGCGGTGACCATCTTCGCAGCGCTTGTGCCCATGACCAGGGCCTGGCCGGTGCCGATGAAGACGTTCAGCGTTCCATCGGACTGCGCCACCGTGCTGACGTTGACGTGCGTGGCCAGTTCGCCAAGCAGCCGGTCGCGCTGATCGAGCAGGTCGTTGGGTGGCTGCTGATTGACGCCCTGCGCCGCGATGATTTGCTGGTTGATGCTGGCGAGATTGCCCGCCAGCGTCGAGATGGTTCCCGCTTCGCTCTGCATCTGCGAGCCGATCTGGCTGCTGATGCCGGCGAGGCTGTTGTCATAACTGCGCAGTCGATTCACCAGTGACTGGGCCTGGCTGAGCAGCACCTGGCGCGAGGGCACCGAGCCCGGTGCGTTCGCCACGGCCTGCACCGCGCTCATGAACCCCTGCAGCGTGGTCGCAAGTCCGGTGCTGGCGTCGCTGAACAGGTTGTCGATGCGCGCTGCGTAGGTACTGAAAGTGTCGAGCTGCTGGAAGCCGCTACCGGCGCTGCGCGCCTGGCTGGCCAGGATTTCGTCGAACTGGCGCCGCACCGTGGCCACCTGCACGCCTGTGCCGACCCAGCCGTTGCCAAAGGCATCCGGGGGACGCGTCGCCAGGTCCACCAGCTGCCGGCTGTAGCCGTCGGTGCTGGCGTTGGCGATGTTGTGGCTGGTTGTGTCGAGCGCACGCTGGAAAGCCAGCAGGCCCGAGACACCGGTGGTCAGCATGTCAGCCATCGTGACTCCGCATCAGGTGGTCCCGCCGACCGGAGTTATCGGCACGGTTTGCTTGCCCTTGAGCGCCGCCTGCGCGGCCAGTTCGCGTACCGTCGCGCAGGTCGCGAGCAGCTTTTGCACATAAGCCGGATCGGTGGCGTAGCCGCCGCGCTGCAGGCCGGTCGCGAACGCGGCGACGTCGCCGCCGCAATTGAGTGCGCCCGCGAAGCGCGGATTGCCGCTGAGCAGCCCGACGTAGTCGCGCATGCTCGCGCCGACCGAGTCATAGGCGCGGAATGGCGCGCGTTGGCTGGTTGCCGCGCCGCCCTCGAATTCAGTGGTGAGTGAGTCGGCCACCGCACCTTGCCAGTGGCCGCCGGCCTTGATGCCAAACAGGTTGTGGCTGGATCCGGCTGCGCCGACGGGCAGATGCCGACCCCAGCCGGTTTCGAGCGCCGCGTGCGCGATGATGGCCTCCGGCGCCACGCCGAGCCGGCGCGCGGCCTCGGCGGCGTAGGGCTGGATGCTGTTGATGAACTGGGCGTGCCTCGCCAGGCTGCCGCCCGTGGTGGCTGACTCCGTTGGTGCGCTTGCGGCCGCGTGCGCGGGCGCCATCGTTGCGGCAGCCGCGGATGGCGCCGCCGGCGCGACGTCGGCGCGCTGCAGTTGTCGCACCAGATGGTCGGCGAGCCCGAGTCCTTTGCCGCGCGACATCTGCAACGCCAGCTGCTGGTCAAACATGTCCTGGTAGAACTGCGTCTGCTCGCTGTCGCCCAGGCCCTCGCCCATGCTGGCCTGGCGCATGCTCTTGAGCAGCATGTTGGTGAACAGGCTCTCGAACTGCCGGGCCGCCTCGCGCACCGCGCCCGGCTGGTTGTGCTGTGCCGTCCGCTTCAGGGCCTCCATGCCGTTGAAGTCGGCGTAGTAGGCAGGGGCGACAGGGTTCGCGCTCATGGTGCTGGATTGCCGGCAGAAGTTGCGTCGCTGGCCGTCTAGATGACGACCAGCTCGGCACGCAGCGCGCCGGCTTCCTTGAGGGCCTCGAGTATCGCCACCAGGTCGCCCGGCGCGGCACCCACCTGGTTGACGGCGCGGACGATCTCGTTGAGATCGACCCCGGCGCTGAACACGAACATGCGTGCCGGCGGCTGGTCAATGGCAATGTCGCTGCGCGGCGTGGTCACCGTGGTGCCGTGCGCAAAGGCGTTGGGCTGGCTGACCTCCTCGCGCTCGCGGATCGTGACCGACAGCGAACCATGCGCGACCGCCGCGGGCATGACACGCACGTGCGAGCCAATGACGACCGTGCCGGTACGCGAATTGATGATCACCCGCGCGGGAGCATCGCCCGGCTCCACCTCCAGCTCCTGGAGCGCGGATATGAAGCTGATGCGCCCGGCTTCGTCGGCCGGCGCCGCGACACGCACCGACACGGCGTCGAGCGCCTGCGCGGTACCTGGACCGAGCAGCGCGTTGATGCCGGAGGTCATGCGCGAGGCGGTGGTGAAATCCGGCGTGTTGAGGTTGAGCACGACATATGGCGAGCTGCCAAAGTCGCTGTGCACTTCGCGTTCCACGGTTGCACCATTGGGCACGCGGCCGCCGCTCGGCACATTGACGCTGACGCGCGAGCCATCCTTGCCACTTACTCCAAACCCTGCAACCATCACGCTTCCTTGCGCCATTGCGTAGACCTCGCCATCGGCGCCGCGCAGCGGCGCCATCAGCAACGCACCGCCGCGCAGGCTGCTGGCGTTGCCAATGGAAGCGACGGTCACATCGAGCGTCTGGCCGGCCTTTGCGAAAGGCGGCAGATTGGCGGTGACGGTCACCGCCGCGACGTTCTTGAGTTGTGGCTTGACGTTGGCGGGAATGGTGACGCCAAACTTCGCCAGCATGTTGATGATGCTCTGCACGGTGAAGGGCGCCTGGCTGGTCTGGTCGCCGGTGCCATCGAGCCCCACCACCAGGCCGTAGCCGACCAGCTGGTTGCTGCGCACGCCCGCGACGCCGGCCAGGTCCTTGACGCGCTCGGCGAACACCATGCCGGGCAGCAGCAGCGCCGCCACGGCCAGCATCATCCAGGCCAGCGGTGGGGAAATTCGGCGGCGTACGTGCAGCATTGTCGTGAACCTCAGAACGGCAGCCACTTGGAGTCGAAGAAACGGGCCAGCCATGACTTGGAATTCGCCGCGGCCAGCACGCCCTGCGAACCGTAGGAGATGTTTGCGTCCGCGACGCGCGAGGACGACACGGTGTTGTCGGGCGCGATGTCGATCGGCCGCACGAGGCCCTGAATCTGCACGAACTCGCGCCCCTGGTTGATTGCGATCCATTTCTGGCCACGCACCAGCAGATTGCCGTTGGCGAGGCGCCGCGCAATCGTCACGGAGATGCTGCCGGTGAGCACATTGCTCTGCTTGCTGTCGCCGGTGCCATCGAAACTGGTGGCGTTGTTCATGTTGCCGGCGAGCACCTCGGTGCCGTGCACCGTGACCGGCGCGCCGAACAACGTCGGACCGGGCAGCGTCGCCTTGGTTTTCTTCGCCGTAGTGGTGCTGGCGCTCTTGCTGGCGTCGGTCTTCTCCTCGAGCACGATGGTCAGCACGTCGCCCACGCGATGCGCGACCGAGTTCTCGAACAACGGCACGTCGCGGCCTTCCTGGTAGATCGCACCGTTGTGCGCCACCGGCTGCACTGATTCCTGCGGGTCGCTGGCCGTGAAGCTGTCGATGCGCGGCGGCGCCGTCCGGCAGGCGGCCAGCGCGAGGGCGAACAACAGCACAATCGATCGCAATGCGTACACGTGTTTGCTCCGTCTTAGACGTTGTTACTGAGGTACTGGAGCATCTGATCGGTCGTCTGAATTGCCTTGGTGTTCATTTCATAAGCCCGCTGTGTCTCGATCATGTTGACCATTTCCTCGACCACGTTGACGTTCGAGCTCTCGATGGCGCCCTGCTGCAGCGTGCCGAGGCCCGTCTGCCCGGGGTTCCCGGACTGCGCCGAGCCGCTCGCGGCCGATTCGACCAGCAGGTTCTCGCCGCGCGGCTGGAGCCCGGCGGGATTGACGAAATCAGCAAGCTGCAGCGTCCCCACCTGCTGCGGCGAAGCCTGGCCCGCGAGCAGCACCGCGACCACGCCGTCGGCGCTGATCGTCACGCTCTGCGCGCCCTGCGGAATGTTGATGCCCGGCTGCACCACGTAGCCGCTCGAGGTCACGAGCTGGCCCTGGTTGTTGAGCTGAAAATCACCGGCCCGCGTATAGCCAAGCGTGCCGTCGGGCAGCAGCACCTGGAAGAAGCCGCGACCGTTGATGGCCAGATCGAGCGAATTGCCGGTCTGGCTCAGATTCCCCTGCGTGTAGGTCTTCTCGGTCGCGACCACGCGCACGCCCGTGCCGAGCGAGAGCCCGCTCGGTGACTGCGTGTCCTGCGAGGTCGCGCCGCCCACCTGCTTCACGTTCTGATAGAGCAGGTCTTCGAACACCGCGCGGCTCTTCTTGAAGCCGGTGGTGTTGACGTTGGCGAGGTTGTTCGAAACCACCGCCATCCGGGTCTGCTGGGCGTCGAGTCCGGTCTTGGCGGCCCACAATGCTGAATTCATGACTGCTCCTGTTTGAAAATGCGCGGCGATCAGCCGGCCTGCAGCAACCGCGTAGCGGCGGCAGCGTCTTCTTCCGCGGTACGCAGCGCCTTGACCTGCAGGTCGAAGCGGCGCGCGAGCTCGACCATCTGCGTCATGGTCTCGGCGATGCTGACATTGCTGGTCTCGAGGGCGCCGGCCACGAGTTGCACGGCGGCCTCACCCGGCGCATCGGTACCGTCATGCATGCGGAACAGGCCGTCCTGCCCGCGATCAAGGCCGGCGGCCGGCGGATTGACCAGCTTGATGCGCCCGACCGTGGCCACAGTGGTCGCTCCCTGGCCGAGCGGCACGATCGACACCGAGCCGTCACGGGCCACGCTGATGGAAGAATGCGGCGGCACCGAGATCGGCCCGCCATCGCCCAGCACAGCGCGGCCCGAGGCCGTGACCAGCGCTCCGTTGACGTCCACGCGCAGGTCGCCGGCGCGCGTGTAGGCTTCACGGCCGTCCGCGCCCTGCACGGTAATCCAGCCCTGGCCGTTGATGGCGACGTCGAGATCGCGTCCGGTCTGCTGCAGCTGGCCGCTGCTCGAATCCCAGCCGACGCTGCTGTCGGTGGCGTAGACGCGAGTCGGGAGCCCTGCTCCCTCGACCGCCTGGCTCTGGAACGCCGACAGGTCGGCGCGGAACCCGGTGGTGCTGGCGTTGGCCAGGTTGTGGTTGTTGGCGGTCTGGGCGCGCAGCGTTTCCTTCGCACCCGACATGGCCACATAAACGAGACGATCCATGGCGTTCAGTTATCTCCGGGCATCAGCGGATGTTGATGATCGTCTGCGTGATCTGGTTTTCCGTCGAGATCATCTGCGCGTTGGCCTGAAAATTGCGCTGCGCGGTGATCATGTTGACGAGCTGTGCCGTGATGTTCACGTTCGACTGCTCGAGCGAACCGGCCTGGATCAACCCGAACCCGGAGTTTCCCGCCTGACCATGCAAGGCCTGCCCGGAACCGAAGGTCTCGGACCAGTTGGTGTTGCCGAGCGACTGCAGGCCCTGCGGATTGGCAAAGTTCGCGATCGCTACCTGGCCGAGCGAGAGCGAGCGACCGTTGGTGAAGCGCGCCTGCACGACGCCGGTGGCGTCGACGCTGATGCCAATCAGTCGTCCGGTGGTGAACCCGTCCTGCGACACGGCGCTGACGCCGAAGGCGTCGCCGTACTGCGTGGTGGTGCTGTAGTTCACGGTCAGGTCCAGGCCCGTGGCGCCGGTCGTTGGCGTGTAGGTCGGGAAGGTAATGCGGCCGCTCACGGGCACGACGATCGCGCCGCTGCTCGAGTACTGCAGGGTCTGCGCGCCGCCGACAGCCGTGCCGTCGATATACAGGCGCGTGTCCCAGGTATTGGCGGTCGCGGTCTTGACGAAGTACATGCTGGCGGTGTGCACCGCGCCGAGCGAGTCGTAGACCGTCATCGAGGTGGAATTGTTGTAGCTGTTGGCATTGGCCGGATCGAACACCGCCACCGAAGGCGGCGAGATGTTCGACGGCAGGTTGAAAGTGATGTCCGCCGTGGTGGTCGCCGACGGCGCGCTGTCGCCAGTCACCAGTCTCAGGTCGGCCAGCGAGGTCGTGTTGAACGCACCCCCCGTCGTGGCTGGATACACCTGCAGCCGCTGACCCTCGGGGTTTACCACGTAGCCGGCGCCATCGGTCTGGAAGGAGCCGGCGCGTGTGTAGGCGGAATCTCCCGCGTCGCTGAGAATAAAGAAGCCCTGCCCGCTGATGGCCAGGTCGAGGCTGTTGTTGGTCGCCTCGATGTTGCCCTGTGTGAACTGCTGTGCGACGCTGGAAATCTTCACGCCCGCTCCATTCTGGGTCTGGCTCACGCCCTGCGGCGAGACCGCAAACAACTCGGCGAATTCCGAGCGCGACTGCTTGAAGCCGGTGGTGTTGGAGTTGGCAATGTTGTTGGCGGTGACGTTCAGGTCACTTTGCGCCGCGTTGATGCCGCTGAGGGCGATACCGAATGACATGGGTTGCTCCTGATCTTGGGGTTCAGATGATCTGCTGGACGTCGCCGAGCGCAACTGCGCCCAGCTCCGCGGTGTTGAGCGTCAGGCCGGTGCCGGCCTTGTCCAGGCTCACGCTGCCGACACGCGCGGCGACTGCAATCGGCAGCGCCACGCTGGCGCCGCCGACATTGGCGACCGCCTCTATCTTGTAATGGCCGGTAGCCGCCTGGCTGCCGGCATCGGTAAGGCCATCCCAGCCGAAGGGCTGCTGGCCGCTGGCGGTTGCCAGCTTCAGGTGCCGCACGACCTGCCCACTGGAATCCGTGATCGTCAGCGACACGCTGCTGGCGCCATCGGCGACCTGCACGGCGCCGCCGAGTTGCTGGCCGTAGTAATTGGCGCCGGTCGCGGGCGCCAGGATCTCGTGCCCGACCATGTTCGCGCCGGACAGGGCCTGTGAGGAGCGGAGCGAAGCGGACAGCGCGCCCAGCGTCACGTTCATCTGCTGCACGCCCGACACGGTGCCGAACTGTGCGAGCTGCGACACCATCTCCGTGCCGTCGAGCGGCTTGAATGGGTCCTGGTTCTTGAGCTGCGTGGTCATGAGCGTCAGGAAGTCACTGACGCCCAGTGAACTGGCGCTCTTGTGGGCCGCCGCGCCGGCTGCCGTCGCGGCATTGGCCGCATTGTTCTGGGTGATCGGGCTGGTGGTGCTCATATGGGTAATTGCTCCGGCTGCCGCACTCAGCCCTGACCGAGCTTGAGTGTGGCCAGCATCATGTTGCGGGCGGTGTTCATGACTTCGACGTTGTTCTGGTACGAGCGCGAGGCCGAGATCATGTCGACCATTTCCTCGACGGTATTGACGTTGGGCGCGTAGACGTAGCCGTTGCTGTCAGCGAGCGGATTGGCCGGGTCGTAGCGACGCTCCGGCGTGGCCTGGCTCTCGACGATGCCGCGCACCTGGACGCCGGCACCGCTCCCGTCAGCCTCGGTGGCCGCGGTCGCCTGGAACACGGGGTGCCGCGCGCGATAGACGGTAGCGGGATCACCGCTGACGCTCTCGGCGTTGGCAAGATTGCTGGCCACCGTGTTGAGCCGCACGGACTGCGCGCTCATCCCGGCGCCGGCAATATCGAAGATCCTGAAGCTCGACATGATAACTGTCCCGATGTGGTTACTGGCCGGTGATCGCGGTCATGAGGCCGCGCAGCCGGGCGTTGAGGAGCGTCAGCGTCGCCTGATAGCGCACCGCGTTCTCGGCGAACGAGGCCTGTTCGAGCTGCGTGTCCACGGTATTGCCGTCGAGCGATGGCGCCAGCGGCACTCGATAAAGGAGCGCGGGATCGTTGTCGGCGCCGGCAGCTGCAGTACTCTGATGCGTGCCGTGCGTGGCAGTCAGCGGCAACGCGCCGCTTGCCGGCGCGCCGGCCTGCGCCAGCGCCGCCTTGAAATCCAGGTCGCGGGCCTTGAAATTCGGCGTGTCGGAATTGGCGAGATTGGCCGCGAGCAGCTGCGCGCGACGCGACTCAATGCCGAGTGCCTGGGCGTGGATGCCGAGAAAATTGTCGATGCTGCTGGCCATGGGGTCTCCGCATTTCCGAACAAGTCGGCTGTGACGGAGCAAACCCTGTGCCATATGAGCGCAACGGCGCGGCGGGCGCAGCGCAGCGTGATGCAGTTCGCGCTTGGCGGCGCTGGCGGCGGTCTTGAGCGGCAAGATGCTGCCGCCTGCCGGCAGGATGCAGCCGCGCCGCAGCTGGTGCGGCCGCCATAGTCTTGAACGGCAGCCGGCAACAGATCTTGAGCGGCAATTTTCCGACGCTGTCGCTGGCACGAGGCTTGCTCCGCTCCCGGGCACTACCAGCCAGGCGAGGCGATCGACATGAACCAGCGCATTTTCTACCGCTTCGGCGCGACCGCTGTGGCCATGCTCCTGTTGCGCCCAATTCATGCCGCCGACGCCGGGCTCACCGATCCGGGTGCGATCCGCGCCGCCGCCGAGCAGTCCGTGCGCGTGGCGGCGGGAACAGCGCTGGCCGGCCTGACTGTCAACGCCGATACACTTGATCCGCGCCTGCGGCTGGCGCATTGCGCCACGCCACTCCAGGCCTTTATCGCCGGCGACGGGCAACTGCGCGAGCGCACCACCGTCGCCGTCCGCTGCAACAGCGATAGCAGGTGGTCTCTCTATATGAGTGTGGCGGTGAGCTGCGAAATACCGGTCCTGGTGGCGCAACGCGCGCTGCCCGCCGGAGCGGTGCCCGAGGCCAACGCCTTCACGGTCGTGACGCGCAGGCTCCCGGGGCTGTCCAGTCACTACCTGAGCGATCCGGCGCAACTGGCCGGCCAGCGTCTGCGCCGCCCCGTGGCGCTGGGCGAGGCGCTGAACGCCGACGCGGTGGCGATCGCGCCGGTCGTGCACCGCGGCCAGGAAGTCACGTTGCTGGCGCGCGCCGGCGGCATGGACGTGCGGGTCACGGTCATCGCCATGAGCGACGGCCGCCCGGACGAGCGGATCCGCGTCCAGAACCCGGGCTCGCAGCGGATCGTCGAGGCAACCGTGCGCAGCGCACAGCTCGTTGAAGTACCCTTATGACAAGTCTTGGCCTAAAGTCTTACCCAAGCGTGCCGTTATAGGGCCCTGACAGCAGGAGATGTTTCATGCCCAACCGTATTGAGCGAGGTGACGCCAGCGCCGTCGACACCGGTACCAGCCGTACCGTCGAGCGCCTGCGCCCCACTGCGCCTGTCGGTTCCACGACAGCCGCGCCCGTCGCCAGGCAGGCCGACAGCGTGAGCATCACGGATACGGCGCGCCGCCTGGCGGCGCTCCAGGAAGTCGTGGCCGGCATGCCCGAGATCGATGCCGGACGCGTTGCCGCGCTCAGCCAGGCCATCGAACAGGGACAATACGCCGCCGACCCGCGCAAGATCGCCGACCGCCTGCTGCAGCTCGAACGCGACCTGGCCGCGGCCGGCAAGCACCAGTGATCCTGAAGATCGGGGCATGAGCATCCAGCCTGCCGACATCCGGCAGCACATCGCGCGGGTGCTGCGCGATGAAGCGCAACTACTGGCCGAACTCGAACAGCTCCTGCAGCGCGAAGCCGACGTCGTGCGCGGCGATGACCCTGCGGCCATCGAGACTATCGGCGGCTCCCGCCATCGCTGTATCGACCTGCTGACGAGACTTGACGCCGAGCGAACTGCGGCCTGCCGCATGTTGTCCTTCGGCGCCGGACGCGACGGCTTCGAGAAACTCCTCGCATGGTGCGACCCGGGCCGCTCGCTCCGGGAGCGCTGGCAGGACAACCTCGGGATCGCCCGCCGCTGCAAGCAGATGAACGACCGCAACGGCGCCGTGGTCTCGCTCAAGCTCGGCCAGGTGCAGCAACTCCTCACGGCACTCCGCGGCGGCGCGGCGGCGCCGGTTTATGGCCGCCAGGGCGCACGGTTCGACGGCTTCGCGACCAGGGACCTCGGCCAGGCCTAGATCCAGGCTCTGCCCGCAGCCTATGTGGGCTAAGATGCGCGCCGTGTCGATCAATGTGAGGTTGCGCGGTGACCGATCTGCTTCATGCCGCACTGCTCGGCATCATCGAAGGGCTCACTGAATTTCTCCCGGTCTCCAGCACCGGCCATCTGCTGATTGCCGAGCATTGGCTGGGCGCGCGCTCGGAACTGTTCAACGTGGCCATCCAGGCGGGCGCGATACTCGCCTCTGTTGCGGTCTTTCGCCCGCGGCTGCAGCAATTGTTGCTGGGACTTGGCCTGCGCGAGAACCGCGACTACCTGGCGAAGCTCGCCTTTGCCTTCGCGATCACGGTGGCGGGCGGCCTCGTCGCCAGGAAGCTGGGGGTTGAACTGCCGCAGACGGTCGCACCGGTGGCCGGGGCCCTGATCGTCGGTGGCATGCTGATGCTGCTGATCGAACGCGTGGTGGCGCACCGCGCGGTGCTTGCCGAGCTCACCTGGTCGGTGGCCTTCTGGGTGGGCAGCAGCCAGGTGCTGGCCGCGGTGTTCCCAGGCACCTCGCGCTCCGCCGCGACGATCTTCGCCGCCATGCTTGCGGGGCTGACTTCCCGCCCCGCCGCGACCGAGTTCGCGTTCCTGGTAGGCATACCAACGATGTTCGCGGCGACCGCGTATGAATTCCTGAAACTCCGGAGCAGCACGCCGACGGCCGTGCCTGAAGACTGGTCGGCATTCGCAGTGGCATTCCTGATTTCCGCACTGGTCGCGTTCGCCGCAGTGAAGTGGCTGCTGCGTTATGTGCAGACCCATCGCTTCACGGCTTTCGCCTGGTATCGCATCGGCGCCGGCATCGCCCTGCTCGCTTTCGTGCGTTAGTTTGCGGATCTGCCCACCCTGTCAACCAGCGGCGCGCTGCGCCGTTGTCCAATCCATCTGCCACTGCCAGATGGAGTCACACATGTCCCCGATCAGCGACAGCATTAAGTTCAACCTTTCATCCGGCTGGCGCCCGCGCCTGATGGCGCTCGCCACCGTCGTAACGGCTGCGTTGCTCACGGCCTGCGGCGGCTCGGGCACCAGCGCGCCGCCGCCTGCCGCGGGCAACGGCGCGGCCATCGTCACGCTGCAGGATGCCGCGGGCGACTTCCAGAGCTACACCGTCGCCGTCGTGTCACTCAAGCTCACCAAGGCGAGTGGCGCCGTGGTCGAGACGCTTCCGGCAACCGCACGTGTGGATTTCGCGCAACTGGTCGACCTGTCCGAATTGATCAGCGCCGGGCAGATCCCGGCTGGCGACTATGTCGGCGCGACGCTGACGCTCGACTACAGCAACGCCAGCATTACCGCCGAAGACGCCACAGGCGCCAGCCTCGCGCTCACGCCGCAGGACGCCAGCGGCAATCCGCTCACCGGTCCGATCGACCTGACGGTGCAGCTCGACAACCGCCATCACCTGGTCATCACCCCGGGCCGCACCGCGCGCCTGGCCTTCGACTTCAACCTGGCTGCTTCCAATGCGGTGGACCTGTCGACGGCGACGGTCAGCGTATCGCCGCTGATCCAGGCGAGCATCGTGCCACCAGC
Organism: Gammaproteobacteria bacterium; assembly: GCA_025357915.1. Taxonomy (GTDB): domain Bacteria; phylum Pseudomonadota; class Gammaproteobacteria; order Steroidobacterales; family Steroidobacteraceae; genus FEN-1191. The sequence goes on along the minus strand of JANYLH010000064.1, from coordinate 37,861 downwards.
CGACCTCGCCATTCGCGTCCGTGGGACGCTCGCCACGACCGATACGGCCTCCGGCAGCTATACGATCAACGTGCGCCCCTTCCATCTGGGTTCGGGCGCCGCTGGCCAGGTCGTGGTGCACACCACGGACACGACGCATTTTGAAATCGACGGCACCAGCTACAGCGGCGCCGCCGGCCTCGCGGCCCTGGCCGCGGAGCCAGCCGGCACCATCACGGCGGCATTCGGGACGCTCGCGACCAACGACTTCAGTTTCACCGCGAAGCGCGTACTCGCCGGAACCAGCGTCGAGAGCAGTACCACCGACCGTGTGCGCGGAGTCGTGACCGCACGCAGCGGCAATGCGCTCACCGTGCGCGGCGCTACGCTGGATCGACGCGACGGCGGCTTCGAGTTCGTGCGCGGCGACGTGACCGTCAATATTGCCGACGCCACGCGGGTAACCGAAGAAGGCCGCACTGGCGCTTTCGGCATCACTGACATCTCGGTCGGGCAGCGCATCTGGGCCACCGGCACCGCCAACATCGACGCCGCCGCCGGCACCGCGACGCTCGATGCGAGCGCCGGCCATGTGCGACTTGAGATCACGCCGATGTGGGGCATGGTCAGCGGCTCGGTTGCCAATCCTCTGACGCTCGATCTACGCGCCATCGACGGTCGCGATCCGGTCATCTTCAACTTCGCGGGAACGGGCGCCAGCCCGGCGAGCGACGCGAGCCCTGCAGCCTATCTGGTCGACACCGGCACGCTGGCTCTGTCGGCCCTGGCGGTTGCCGCCCCGGCACGCGTATTCGGCTTCCCGGTGCCGTTCGGCTCCGCGACGGGCGTTGATTTCCGTGCGGAAACGCTGGTGTCCTATAGCGAGGTGCGCAACCAGATGGTGGTCAACTGGATCAACGGCGGCGCGAGTGGGGCGTTCCCCGGCTTGAGCGCCACCAGCACCGCACTCGAGCTGGATCTGACGGGCGTCGGCGCCCTGCACCTGCTGCAGCTGGGGCCGGTGCGGCTGAACCTGCTGTCCCTCCCCGCCGCGCCGCAAATCACTGGCGACGCAATGGCGAGCGAAACGGCATACGTGATCGGCCACGCCCGCTCGCACCGTGCCGAAAACTACCAGGGCTTCGCCGACTTCATCGCCGCGTTGGCCACCGATCTTGGCGGCACGCAGGGCGTGCTCGGCCTCGCCGCGAACGGCAAGTATGCCGCCGCGGGCAACACCTTCATGGCCAACCATGTGGCGGTGCTGCTGAACGACTAGGGAGCTGCAGCACAAGGTCTGCAAAAAGGGCCCGCGCCGCAAGGCGCGGGCCCTGGTTTCATTCCGCAACTCAGAACGCGTAGACGAGATTGACCGTCGTCACCGTATCGGTCTTCTTTCGGGGCGCGGGCGGCTTGGTGTTCTGCCGCGCGTCGAGCCCGACCGACAAGGCCAGCGAGGTGTTCATCTTCACTTCGAGACCGACAAAATTGCTCAGCAGGGTATTGTCAGAGCCCGACTCGAGGTGAAACTTGTCGACCACCCTGGTAGTTGCGGTCAGCACGTTCTCGTAGTCGAAGCCGGCGACGAATACCGCGTTGCCGGAGGACTGGCCGGTCACGCCGTCCTTGATGCGCCGATAACCGACGCCCGCCTGGCCCGACAGCTTCATCTTCTGCGTATCGTAAAACTTGTAGCCGACACCCGTGCTTGCGGTGGCCTGGTAGTCGAAGCCACTGAACTTGTCGCGCTCATAGCGCAGGCCGCCAAAGGCGAAGGTCCGGTCGTTGATCTTGTAATCGGATTGCCAGCCGGCCATGTAGCGATCGGCGCTCTTGACACCGCCACTGGTGGCCCGCAGGGCCGCCATTTCCAGCGCGTGCTTCCAGCGATCGACTTCTTCGCTCATGTCGAGTTTGAAATTCACGGTATCGGCATCGGTATTGCCGCGCGCGAAGACGATGCCCGCCTCACCCTTGCCCTTCCAGGCGGCCTGCGCCGAAACGGCAATGAGCGCCAGCGCGACGCCGGCAACGATCTGTCGACTAAGCTTCATGTCTGCTCCAGGTAAAAAAACGCGCGCGGATTATCGTGAGCAGACCCTGGACTATCAACCTCAAACTGCCAGAACTGCTGGCCGCTCCCGCGGCGGCCAGCTTGTGCTGGCAACGGCTTACTTCGCCAGTACGAAGGTCACCTTCATGCGCACGCGGTATTCGACGATTTTGTCATTCTTCAGCACGACCTCCTGGCTGGCGATCCAGGCCGAGGCCACGTTCTTGAGCGTCTTGGTCGCCCGCTTCAGTCCGCTCGCAATGGCGTCGTCGAAACTCTTGCTGGACGAGGCGGTCAGTTCGGTCACTCTGGCTACAGACATGATTTCCTCCCGGTTACACAGGCTAGAATGTGATACCAACGCCTCCGAGGATACTTCATGTTGAAGGGCAGCGACCACAGACGGGCCGAACACCCGATTGCTCCGTTGTTCCTCGACCGCTGGTCGTCCCGGGCGATGTCGGGCGAAGCTCTCAACGAGGCGGAGTTGATGACGCTGCTCGAGGCCGCGCGCTGGGCGCCCTCTTCCGGAAATTTCCAGCCGTGGCGCTTTCTCTACGCCCGGCGCGACACGGATTTCTGGCCGGCGTTTCTCGATCTGCTCAATCCCGGCAACCGGATCTGGGCGGAACACGCCGGGGCCCTGCTGCTGGTCATATCGCGCACGCACTACGACGGCGACGGACGTGCGTGCACGACGCACTCCTATGACGCCGGCGCCGCCTGGCAGAACCTGGCCCTGCAGGCATCGCTGAGCGGTTTCGTCGCGCACGGCATCGGCGGCTTCGACTACGAACGCGCGCGGCGCGTGCTGCGTGTTCCGGCCGGCTACGCGGTGGAGGCCATGATCGTGATCGGCAAACGAGGCGACGCGGCCGGACTGAGCGAATCCCTGCGCAAGCGCGAGGTGCCGAGCGATCGGCGGCCGCTGGCGCAGAGCGTGTGCGAAGGGCCGTTCAGTCTCTAGGACCTGCCGGCCCGATTGGCGTCGGAGCGCTGCGCGAGCAGCACCAGTACGCCGATCGCGGCCATTGCCCAGACGATCACCGGACTCGAGGGCAGATCGCTCAGCGCCGAGATCACCAGCCCCGCCACATAGCTGACCGCCGCCAGCGCATAGCCGATCACGAGTTGCCGCGCCACCGGATAGCGATAAGTCGCGATGGCTGGAACGATCAGGGTGGTGAATACGAGGTAGACCCCAACCAGTTGCACCGAGACGGTCACCGTCACCGCGAACAGCACGTAGAAGCCGGTGCGGCCCAGACGCTCGCGCCATCCAAACCAGGCCAGCAGCACCAGTGCCGTCAGTATCGCTGCGCGCAGCAGTTGCGCCGGCGTGACCCAGAGAATCTGGCCCGCCAGCAGGTCCTTGAGGTCCTCGCCACCATGCGGATCATTGGCCAGCAGCAGGATCTGCGCGGTCGAGGCCAGTACGAACAGCACACCGATCAGCGCTTCCTGCACTTCCGGGCGCTTGCGCTCGGTCCAGGTCAGGAGCAGCGCCGCCAGCAGCGCCGCACTCACCGCCGCGACCTGCGTCACCCAGCCTTGCACTTCCAGCCCGAAGTAATGCGCGGCGATCACCCCCACGCCGGCGACTTGCGCGATGGCGAGATCGATGAACACGATGCCACGCGCCAGCACCTGCTGGCCGAGCGGCACGTGCGTTGCGAGCACGATCACACCGGCCAGGAGCGCCGGCCACAGGATGCTGAAATTCTCGGCCAACGCGTTCATTTGGTGACTCCCGTCAGCCGGTTGATCGTGTCATCGAAGAGCCCGAACAGGTCTTTTGCACCTGGCGTGCCGCCCACCGAATACGGCAGCAGGACCACGGGCACGTGGATGCGCGCCGACAGCCAGTCCACGGCTTTCGAATCGTTGTAGGCGTTGCGCAGGATCAGCTTCGGCGGCGTCGCCGTGAGACGGGTCACGAGCTCCGCCAGGTAGCTGCTGCTGGGTGGTACGCCCGGCTTGGGCTCGATGGCGGCAACCTCGATGAGCCCCAGCCAGCGGCACAGGTACACCTGGTCGCGGTGTATCACCACCACCGGCATGCCCTTGAGCGGCGCGGCCTGCGCCTCCCAGCGCGCCAGCGCGGCTTTCCAGCGCGCCTGGAAATCACTTCCGCGCGCCTCGTAGTACGGCGCATCGGCGCCATCGACCGCCTTCAGGCGCGCCGTCAGCGCGGCCGCCACGATCGCGACATTGCGTGCATCGAGGTGTGCGTGCGGGTTGCCCTGCGGATGCACGTCGCCCATTGAGCGATCGACGGCCGTCGGAATTTCCAGCAGGCGCAGGCTCGCGTCGGCCTCGAAGTAACCGGGGTTGCCCGGCTGGATACGCGCATTGCCGGATTCGCGCAACAGGATCGGCAACCACCCCACCTCCAGATCCGCGCCCGCGGCGACCACCATGTCGGCATTGCGCGCGCGCGCCACCAGGCTCGGCTTGGCATCGACGCGGTGTACGTCCTGGAAGGCGCTGGTTGCGGCGTACACATCGACTTTGTCGCCGCCCAGTTCGCGCGTGAGCGCCGCCCACTCAGGGGTCGTGGCCAGCACGCGCAGCGCGGCCTGCGCTGGCGTCGCTGCCGCGACCATGGATATCAGGATCGCCATCGCTGCGCAGGCTGATCGGTTCATGTTCACTCCTAGAACTTATGGGCGCCGTGGGCGCCGATACTAAAAAGATATTGCAGCATCAACTGCCGGTCGCGCACGTCCATGCGCGCGTCGTCCCAGACGTACTGCAGGCGCAGCCGCGAGAACTCGCTCGGGTTCCAGTCGAACATGGCGCTGACACGACTCGGCGTCGCCGGCGCCAGCGCACCAAAGTCGGCGAGCGGCAGCACGGCGTGCTGCACCAGGCCGATGGCCGGGTCGCCGGAGTCGAGCGAGTCGTAACGTGCGCCGAAGCGCCAGCGCGGCAGAAACTGATAGACACCCTGCAGATACCAGCCGGACTGGCGTGCGCGGTAACTGTCCGACAGCGCCTGCTGCGTGCTGGCGAACGCCAGCTGTCCATCCTCGGTGCGCTGCAGGTATTCCGCCTGCAGCTTGAACGAGCGCAGGTTGGCATTGCCGTGCGGCGACCACTTGAGGATCGCATCCGCCACCCAGGTGCGCGACTGGCCGGTGAAGGCGTCGAGCACCGCGCCACCCGTGTCGGTGACGTCGGCAAAGGCGCGGTTCTCGGCGCGTTGCGAGAGCCAGGAAAGTCCGGCACGCCAGCTGACCGAATCACCGGCATCATCGCCCACGTGCGCCAGCAGCGCAGCACCGTTGAGACCGTTGTGTGCCAGGTGCGTTCCCGGAAAACGCTCACCGTTGCCGGTTTCGGCCGCCAGCTCGATGAACAGATCGGTGGGTGCCAGCCATTTGAGCTGTGCGCCGTTTTGCGCCAGCTGGCCGCCGAACAGGGCCTGGTACACCAGCGGCTGATCGACGAAGTCCCAGGCGTGACTGTGCACTTCGTTCAGGTAGCCGAGCCCCGAGAAGAAACGGCCGGCCTTGAGCGACAGCCCGGAAGGGAGCGCCAGCGTCTTGAGGTAGGCCTCTTCCACGCTGAGCGTGTCCTCGCCGCTGAGCGAGGCGGTGAGATTGGCGAAGAAATACGGATCGACGTTCGCCGCCAGCGTGAGTTCGGACTCGCCCAGATCGAAACCGCGGCGCCCCGGCCCAACCCCATCGCCGGCAGGCATGAAGCCGGCGATGCGATAGCTCGCCGGATCCGCGTCGAGCTGCGCAAAACGCCCGCCGAGTATCACCGAGATCGCTGGGTTGAAGGCATTGGCGCCACCACCGCCTGCCGGCGGCGATGGCGCCGGCGCGAATGGGGGCGGCTCAGCGGCCGCCGCTGCCGGTGGCGTCGCCGCCACCTGCCTCTCCAGTTGCGCCAGCCGCGATTCGAGCGCCTGGATTTTCGCCTGGTAGTCGGACTTGAGCGCGTCAAGCTGCGCGCGCAGCTCGCTCACCTCGGAAGCATGCGCCGGCGCCATGGCCAGCAGCGCAATGAACGCGACACCACACAAAGTGTTTGCACGAAGGAACGGAAACATGACAGCACCTCATCAGTCGTCTCGAGGAGGCCAGGCGCCGTGGCGCCCGGTCCTTAACCGGAGCGGGGACTGAAGGGTGGCGCGCGGGAACGATAGGCGGGATGGGCGGCGGTGCGGTGAAGCCCGGCCGTGAAAATGCCGCCAAGCGTCGGCGGTTCGATGGCAGCGGCGACGACCGGATAGGACACACCGCTGACCGCCGCCAGGAGCGGCGCGAAAGCGCTGCACTCGACACAGGGCGCCGGATGCGCATGACGCTGCGCGGGGTCGGGCGACTTCGCGAGGTGGGAGTAGGCATGGGCCTGCGCGCCCAGTTGCGCGATCAGGATGATCAGCGCCAGGACCAGAGAAAAACCCGCATGCCGCCGGGATCGCATCGCCCTAATCTACCCGCCCAGGCTACGCGTGGCCAGCCATTTGCTCAGCCCTGGGTGGGGCGATCGAGCAGGCGCACATGGCGCGGCTGGCCGGCGACCCGCGCCAGCCAGGCGCGCAGCTGCGGGAATGGCGCAAGCTCGAGCCCGCCATCCTCGGCCACGTGCGTGTACGCGTACAGGGCGATGTCGGCGATGCTGTAGCGCTCGCCGACAAAGTAGCTGCGGGACTGCAGGTGCCTTTCCATTACCGCGAGCGCCTCGCGCCCGCGCGCCAGGCGCTGCAGCAGTTCCGCGCGGCGCGGACTGTCGGCGGGCAGATGCCGCACGATGAAGCGCGGCGTCGCGACATTCGGCTCATGGCTGTACTGTTCGAAGAACATCCACTGCAAGACCTGCGCGCGCGCAAATTTTTCAGTGGGCACGAATGCCGTGCCATCCGCCAGGTACCAGAGGATCGCGTCCGACTGCGCCAGGTGTCGGCCGTCTTCAAGCTCGAGTGTGGGGATGCGCCCGTCGGGATTTATCGCCAGGAACTGCGGCGTGCGGGTCGCGCCGCGCATGATATCGAGTTCCACGTAACGGTAGGGCATTCCCAGCTGCGCGAGCAACAACCGCACCTTGTAGCCGTTGCCGGAATCGAGATAGTCATAAAGCGTAATCACTTCAGGTCTCCACGGGCGTGTCGTCGCGCCCAGCCCATTCTGTCCAGGAACCATCGTACAGCGCGCCTTCAGGAAGTCCCGCGAGCGCGAGCCCCAGGTTCAGGATCGCAGCGGTCAGGCCCGAGCCGCAACTTGTAATGACCGCGCTGCTTTCGTCCACACCAAGCGCGGCGAAACGCACGCGCAGCGCGGCCGCCGGCCGGAAGGTCTGCCGCGGTGTCAGCAATTCTCCGAACGGCAGATTGCGCGCGAGCGGCACATGGCCGCCGCGCAATCCCGCGCGTGGCTCGGGAACGCGCGCATGAAACCGGTCTGTCGACCGCGCGTCGATCACAAGCTCGCGGCGTGTTTGCAGGTTGTCGCGCACGTCGCCGAGGCCGCGCAGCAGCCCGGCGCGCAAAGCGCTCCGGAACCGCGCTGGCGCGACGGGTTGCGGCGGGCCGCTCTGGAGCGCGCGCGCCTCGGCGCGCCACTTGGGCAAGCCGCCGTCGAGCACGGCGACCTGGTCGTGCCCGAACAGACGCAGCATCCAGCGCGCGCGCGGCGCCGAAAATATGCCGTGCTGGTCATAGCAGACGACACGGCTGGCATTCGCCACGCCCAGCTCGCCCACGCGCCGTGCGAATTCATCCGGCGTGGGCACCATGTGCGGGAGCGCGCTCTCGCGATCGGCGATCAGGTCGATGTCGAAGAAACGTGCCCCGGGAATGCGCGCGCTGGAATACAGCGCGCGCGCATTCCGCGGGTCGGCGGGCAGATACCACGTGGCGTCCAGCACCACGAGATCCGCGCTCGCCAGCTCCGCCGCGAGCCAGTCGGTGGTGACCAGTTGATCCATGGCCTATATTCCGCGCACTCGGGCAGGTGCTGCAACTGGAGCAAGCAGCTAGAATAGACCCATGAAACACCCCGGACTGATCGTAATCTGCTGCGGCCTGCTGCTGCTCGCCGGCTGCCAGACCGTGAGTACCACCGCGCCCGGCGCCGTGGGGGTCGATCGCAAGCAGGCAATGCTGGTCTCGGAGGCCGAAGTCGAACAAGGCGCCACGCAGGCTTACGCGACCGAGCTGGACCAGGCCAGGCAAAAGGGACAGCTCAACGCCGATGCGGCGCAGACGGCGCGGGTGCGCACGATCTCGGAGCGGCTGATCAAGCAAACGCCGGTGTTCCGACCGGATGCCGCGCAGTGGGCCTGGAACGTCAACGTGCAGAAGAGTGATCAGCTCAATGCCTACTGCATGCCGGGCGGCAAGATCATGGTGTACTCCGGCCTGATCGACAAGCTGCAGCTCAGCGATGCCGAACTGGCCACGGTAATCGGCCACGAAATGGCGCACGCCCTGCGCGAGCACAGCCGCGAGGCCGTGTCACGCGCCTACGCCGAGCAACTGGGCCTCGGTGCCCTGGCCCAGATCGCCGGCCTGAGCAACACTTCGGCGAATATTGCCGGGGCACTTACCCAGATCACTTTTAACCTGCCGCACAGCCGCGTGCAGGAATCGGAGGCTGATCGCATCGGCCTCGAGCTGATGGCGCGCGCCGGCTACGACCCGCAAGCGGCACTGTCGCTGTGGCAAAAGATGGGGCAGGCCAGCCAGAACGGCACGCCGGCGTTCCTGAGTACGCATCCAAGCGACAGCAGGCGCCTCGCGGACCTGCGCTCACTCCTGCCGCGCGTGCAGCCGCTCTACGCAGCTGCCGCCAAACACTAGCCAGCCGCGCGCCACCCCACCTCAGCGATTGCCGCGGTCCCGACGGTCTTCATGCTCACGCGCCGGTGGCGGCGCACTGGGCGCGGCAGGCGGTGACGGACGCGATTCGGCGGCCGGCGCCGCGCGCTGCACCTCCCGGTACACCGGCGGCGGTGAGTAGCGCGGCTGCGCTTGCCGTTCGGCGGCCGGCGGCGGCGAGTAGCGCGGCTGCGCTTGCCGTTCGACTGAGGGCGGCGGCGCGGCGACGGGCCGATCTTCGCGCGACGGCTGCGGACGATCCACGGGCAACGGCTGACGCTGCTGCGGTAACGCCCGCTCAGGCGGGGCGTTGTCCGGCATCCGCACTGCGGGCGCGGAATCGGCTTGGCGCTCGGCAGCGCGCCCGGTCATGGGCGGCCGCTCACGCATCCGTGTGCCGCTGGCGGGGGCCGCCGGCGCCGACATCACGGGCCGCTCGAACACGGAGCGATCCGGCCGCACCCCGGGTCGATCGGCCGGCAGGATCCGCCCGACGCTGCGCGGATCCGGGCGAACGTCCGGGCCGCGAGCTGAAAAAGGCGCCTGGCGCGCTTCATCCGGCTCCCCCTGCAGGCGATTGCGGCCCACCGGCCTGGCGGAGATGAAAGTATCGCGCGACACCGCGGTGGCGGCACCCGGCACGCTCTCGTTGAGGTAGCGCCGCTGCGGACGCTGGTCGCCGGCGCGCTGACGCTCATCGATGTAGCGATCGAGGTCCGCATGCCGCAGGCGCGTGTTGGACAGGTTTACTGCGCGCAGGTAGTTGTGGCTGGCGCGGAACGGCGGCTCATAGATTTCGTTGAACCCAAGCGGCACCCAGCCGACGCGCGGCGCACGTTCGTCCCGGGACTGGTGCCTGGGGTAACGGTCGCCCCGCCAGGCAACCAGCGCCGGAGCAAACACCGGCCGGTGACCTTCCCGCTCACCCGGTACCCAGCCCCAGCCGCGATTCGCGTGCACCCAGCGGCCGTAGTGGCAAGGCGCAAACCCCCAGGGTGCATCGTCGATCCAGGTCCAGCCCCACGGGCCAATCCAGGCCCAGTGGCCAAAGCGGTACGGCGCCCAGTCCACCACCACGACCTGCGGGAACCACACGGAACCGTAGGACGGATCGACAACCCAGTCGCCGTAGCCGTCGAGCTCTTCGTAGCCGACAACATCGCGGGACACATAGCGCGCGGTCCGCGACTCATCTTCGCGCCGATCGCGATCTTCAGCCCAGAGGTCCAGGCTGTCGGTGCTGCCGGCGGCGGCGAGCTCCAGTGCCGGATCATCCCCGCCGATCAGCGAGACGGCCTCATCGCTGTGCAGGATGCGGCTGCCGGATGCGCCACGCACCTCGGCGCGCCCGCTCCACACCGCCAATTGCGCGCGCGCCTCACGGTCTTCGACATCGAGCCGGTAGCCGCCGGGCCGCAGCAGTGAAATTTCGCCGGCTGGCGTTTCGATTTCAAAACGCTCGTCGGGGTCGAGCAAGCGGATCCGCACGCTCAACGACCCGCCCGTGAGCCGCAGGCGCACGCGGCGATCGTCGATTGTGATGATCTGCAGCGCCGTGCTGGCGCCAAGACGCAGCGCTGCGGAGCCGATATGCATCTCAGCGCGCGACCCGGATTCGATCCAGATCTTGTCGCCGCCGGTCAGCGGCCGGTTCAGCAGGTCATCGACCCACTCGTCGGTGCCGGCAGGCTCCATCGCGCCGCGCCCGTCGAGGAGATTGACGCGGGCGACCCGGCCCGGCGGATCGTCTTCCGCCGCGATCGCCGCCGTGGCCGCCAGTACGGCACAGAGCCCGGCAACGGCCAGCAGCCGTGAACCGGCCAGTGAGAAACGCGAGGTATTGCGCATGATGGCCACTCCCTGATCCCGTCGAGTGAACAATACAAAGAGTGTGACCCCTGGCGCGGGCAATAGTGCCGCAAAATGGCGTTCCCATGCCTCTCCGGATGAAATTCCGCGCCGGCACCCCGGTTAAGCCACTGTTCAGCCAGGCCGGTGCAACCGGCAGCGATCGCGAACCACCCTAGTCATGGTGCCCCGGGTGCGTCACAATCGTCCCTGATGTTTGTCCGGCACGCGGCAGTGAATCTGTGGCGGGCGGCCATTGCCTGCGCCGTCCTGCTCGCGCCCGCCATGGCCGATGCGAGCGACGCCGGTGTCACGCGACTCGATCAGTTGCCGCAGACCTGGCGTGACGAACTCGGGCACCCCCTGGCGTTCACCGACCTCATTGGCCAGCGCGTCATTGTGTCGATGGCCTACACCCGCTGCCACAACACCTGTCCGGCAACGTTCGCCCAGCTGCGGCGCATGCAGGAGTTGCTGGACGCGCGCGGCGAACGGGCCAGCTTCGTCATTGTCGGCTACGATACGCAGGACGATGACCCGGCGAGCTGGCGCCAGTACCGGGCCAACCGCCACCTCGCCCGCGGCAACTGGCATTTTCTCAGCGGCACACCGCAGGCGGTGCGGCAGCTGGCGCGGCAACTGGGCTTCAAATACTGGAACTACGACACGCACGTGATGCACGACTCGCGTATCGTCTTCTTCGACAGCCAGGGCCTGTTGAGCGGTGCCGTTGCTCCCGCCACCGGCGACTGGTCTGGCCTGCTGTGATCACCGGAGATGACCCAATGCGACGCCCCATGAACTCCACGCGGCATCGTCTGTGCGCCCTCGCGCTGCTGGTGGCAGCCATCGCCGCACTGCCTTCCCCTGCGGTGAGCGCCGCCCCGGAAAGCCAGGCGCTGGCGGAAATGCGGAAGAAGCTCGATGCAAGCCTGCAGATGATCCAGGCGCTCGGCGAGCGGGTGCGCGAACTGGAAGCGAAGCAGGCGACCGCGGCGACCGCGGCTACGCCGGCGCCGGCAGTCGCCGCAACCGCGTCGCCGGTGCCGGCGCCCACGATGGACAATGCCCGGCTCGAAGCCAACGAACAGCGACTTGAGCAGCTGGAAAAGGGAAATGCCAGCCGCAACGCCGACGACACCGGGCTTCCGCTCCATGGCTTCGCGGATGTCGGCGCCGGTACGCGCAACCCGATCAACACGAATCTCAAGGGCTTCTACGTCGGCAATCTCGATTTCTACATGACTCCACGCCTGGGCGATCGTACCCGGGCACTGTTCGAGCTGAATACCGAAGTGAGCTCCGAGGGCTCCGTGGACGTCGATCTGGAACGTGCCCAGATCGGCTACCAGTTCAGCGACCAGGCCACCGTGTGGATGGGCCGCTACCACACGCCCTACGGCTACGTGAACACTGCGCTGCACCACGGCAGCTGGATCAACAATTCGCTGCGCCGCCCGAACTTCCTGCAGTTCGAGGACAACGGCGGCATCGTCCCGGCGCACACGGTTGGCTTGTGGGTCACCGGCTCGACGCGCGGCGGCGCCGGCAAGATGCTGTACGACGCGTACCTCGGCAACAGCCAGGCACTCGTCAACGGCGTGCTCGATATGCGCAATGCCGGCAACACCGACGGCAAGCTGATCATCGGCGGGCGTGTGGGCTTCCAGTTCAACGAGGGAGCGACCGAAGGGCTGACGCTAGGCGTCCACGCCTTCAGCGCGCACATCGTCGATGATGCGTTGGCGCCAAACGCGACGCGCGTGCTGGTCTACGGCGGCTACGCGGTCTACGACACCGACCGGTGGGAGCACATCGCCGAGATCTACCTGTTCGACAACAAGGACCTGAACGGCGGCAGCGGCACTCATCGCAGCAACGCCGGCTTCCTGCAACTGGGCTACCGCGCGCCGTGGGGCACACCCTATGCGCGCTACGAGCGCGCGGCGCTCTCACAGGTTGATCCGTATTTCGCGGCGCAGGTCGCCGGTGTTTCCTATCACCGCGTCGCGCTCGGGGCGCGGTTCGACCTGGACCTGAAAACCGCCATCAAGCTGGAACTCGCCAATACGCGCCTGACCGATCGCGGCCGCGATCAGTACGGCGAAGGGCTGGTGCAATATGCGATCCGCTTCTGATCCGGGCCTGCGCGGCGCTGGACGCGGGCGCCAGGGGCGCCAGGGGCAGGCCTGGCTGCTCGGCGCCTTGCTGGCCGCCGGCAGCGCCGTCGCCGTGACCAGCGATCTGTACGTGGTCTGCAACGTCAACGTGACCCTGCAGGCCAGCGACGTGCGCGACGTGTTCATCGGCGAGAAGAGTTTTTCCGGCAGCGCGCGACTGACACCGGCTGACAACCTGGCGGCGCAGGCCTCGTTCCTGGCGAGGGTGGTAAGGGTCAGCGCCGACAAGTACACCAGCCTGTGGACCAAGAAATCCTTCCGCGACGGCGCCAATCCGCCGCCCCTCAAGGCCAGCGATGCCGAGACCATCGCCTACGTCCGGCAGACCCCCGGAGCCTGCAGCTACGTGCAGACCGCGCCGCCGGCGGGCGTCAACGTGGTAGGCAAGTTCTAGAACCCGGCTTTCGCCGCGGCTCGGCTTGAGGTGCACAGCCCCTAGCGGTCGGCCGACATTTTCTTCATGTTGGGCGACGCCGGATGCTCGTAGGCGCGCCGGGTCTGGGTATCTGCGCTGCTGGCCGCCTTCGCGCTGCCGATCACCGCGCGATCACGGCCGGCATCCTTGGCGCGATACAGCGCCTCATCGGCGATCTTGAGGAGCTTCTCGAAGCGCGAACTCATGGTGCTGTCGGCGATTCCGAAGCTGGATGTGAACGCCGGCGAACCGCCGGTGAGGAGCATGGTAGCCAGGCCCACGCGGATCCGCTCGACCGCCTCGAGCGCCTGGTGAGCGCTGGCATGGGGCAGGATCAGCACAAATTCCTCGCCACCCCAGCGGGCCGCCATGTCGTGCTCGCGCATATGGTGTCGCAGCGTCTCGGCAAACAGGCGCAGGGCCTGGTCGCCGGCTTCATGGCCGCGGGAATCGTTGAGCTGCTTGAAGTGATCGAGGTCGGCCAGCACCACGGAAAATGGCTTGCGGGCGGTCATCAGCTCGCGCGCACGTTCCTCCGCGGAGCGTCGGTTGTGGAGTCCGGTCAGGCTGTCGGTCGACGCCTTGTGCTGGGTGCTGTGGAATGCCCGCACGGTGCCGATGCGGGCGCCAGCCTGGAGTCCGAGCGTCGTGAGCTGCGCGATCTGGCGCGCGGTGGGGAGTTTGGCGATGGCGGTCGCCGCGTGCAGCACGCCAAGCGCACGCCCCATGAAGCTGATGGGCACGCAAACGGCAGCTACCGGACCACAGGGCCGACCGCGCAGGCGGGTGCAGGCATTGAGCCCTTCGCTGTCGGGAAAGGTGACCGCGCTCCCGCGCCGCACCGCCATGCAGCTGAAGGGCGAATCCACCGTGCAGCCGGCGGCGCCCGCGAGCGGGTGGGCCGTGGCGCGCTCGAGATGCGCGCGGCTGGAATCGGCCAGCAACAGCTCGGTCGGCAGCTCCGGAGAAATGAGCGTCATGGCACGCCCCAGCACGCCATAGGCTTCTTCCTCGGTATCCGCCATTTCCAGCGCTTCGACCAACTGCGTGCCGAAGGCATCGCGGTCAGCCTCGGCCCGGAGCTTGCCGATCACATCCCGCAGGTTGTCGGCCATGCCGTTGATCGCGCCACCGAGCTCGCCGAGCTCGTCCGGGCCGGTGGTGGTATTGCGTGCCGTGAGATCACCCTCGGCCAGCGCCTGGGCGACGTCACGCACCGCGCGCAACGAACGGCGGATCGAGCGCGACAGCCACTCCACCAGGAGTCCCACCACGAGGTTGGTGAGAATGCCTGCGGTTATCAGCCACTTCTTGGCGTTGGCCTCGGCATAGGCGGCATCTTCGTTGGCCTGTACGATGTGCGTGGAAAAGGCCAGCGTCTGCTTCAGCATGGCCGCATCGAGCGCGGCCAGTGAATCGCTGAACTGCCGCACCAGCGGCTCCGCCGCCGCCGGGTCGCGCACCGCCATCCGCCCCAGCTCGGTTGCGCGGACCAGATACAGGTCGGCCAGCGTCTGCACCTTGGCCTCGGTATCGACCAGATCGGCGGGCAGGTCGAGTTTTTCCAGGGTCAGCAGGTCGCGGCGCAGTTGCTTGGAATTCTCATCCAGCGAATCGAGCAGCTCCGCGCGCTCCTCGCTGGTGCGGGCGCGGCCAGCGAGCGCGGCATTCACGTCGGCGCGCAGATCGGCCTGGAGCGTGCCTGCATCCTGGTGGTAGCGCGCCGCCTTGCTGATCAGCGCCAGTTCGGACATGGCCCGGTTCTGCGCGCTCAGCGCCCGCCAGGCAATTGTGCCGACGAACACGAGCGCCACGGCCAGCAGGCCATTGATCAACAGCAATCTTGCGCCGACCGACCACCCCTGAAGCCGTACAGCCTGCACGAACCCGCCCATGTGCAATGCCTCCGCAGCAATGCGAGTGAGACTCGGGTTATCGGTACGCGGCGGCCAAAATGATGCTCTGGATGGAAAAACAGGCGGAACTGCGTCACATTCGCTCTGGCGTGCGGCGCTACAGCAACGGTTATGCAATGCAGTGCCGGAGCGCAGAACGAAACAGGGCGCCCCGTGGCGCCCTGTCGCGAATTCCCGTGAATTCGCCTTGCGATGCTGGAAAACTTACTTGGCAGCAGTCGCGTCGTCGGTCTTCGTCATCTTGTGGTGGTGCTTCTTCTTCATCGGCTTCGCTTCCTTTGCCTCAGCAGCCGGCGCGGCAGCCGGGGCAGCCGCAGCAGCAGGCTTGGCGGCGACAGCGGGAGCGGCGACGGCAGGCTTGGCAGCCGGGGCAGCCGCGGCCGGCGCTTCGGTCGCGCTGGCGAACATCGGGGCGATGGACAGGGCAGCCATGGCGGCCGCAACGAGAACGATCTGGGACTTCATAAATGCTCCTGGTTGATGTGTGCCCCCTTGGGCAGGGGTGGAGCAAGTATTGCCGGGCCCGCTGCGCGCTACAGTGAATTGCGCGTAATGCGGCCGGAGAAAATTAAGTTGTCGTTAGCCGCTGGTATTTGAGGATTTTCCGGCCGGCGCCGCGACGGCCGCCGGAACCGGGAATTTCTCGAAAATCGCCGCCACCACCGCCTTGATGCGCTGCTCGGCATTCGCGCCGGTGAGTTCGGTGACATCGGCGTCGACATAGGCGTGCCACAGGGCCTGGTGGGAACGGGCGTCGTAAAGATTGACGGTCACCCTGCCCTCGCGATAGTCATACGGCGCCTGCCAGGCTACCGAACCGCCAAGTCCGTGATGGCCCCAGCCTCCCCAGCCCATGCCCAGGCCCCAGCTGAACCGCGGCGCAGCGGGATCCGGGGCGAGGCGCGAGCCTATGGCGTAGCCCACCAGGCAATCGGCTGGCGCGCCCTCGGCGGCCACCGCCATGCCGCGTGCAGCGAGGCTCCCGGCAATGGCTTCACGGAGTCGCTTTTCGTTCAGGGGGTTGCCGAACGCCGAAGCCGCTTCCGGCCGGACATCCTGCGCGTCCGCAAAGGCGTAACTGTGGCAAACGGCGAGGGAAACCCTGGGGTCGGAGTCGGTTCGCGCCTGCAGCGCACAACCGGACAGCAGGACCAGCACCGCACCTGCGGTCAACCCCGAAATACTGTTGCGCATCGACATGAATCCCTCCGCGCGGGTCGCCCCGCGGCGCGAACCGGAACACCACTCTAGTATAAGAGCGTGCCCGGGGAGGGAAAGTTCTATATCGGCGTTGCGCCGTGCCTAGGCATGCAAGCGGACGATCAGCGCGAGGGCGCCAACCGCAACAATCGAGCCGATGACCACGAAGCGCATGAAGGTGTCTTTGGTTTCCATAGGGGTCCAGCATGCCGGGTCGCAGGCACCGGATTCCTTGAACGTGCTCACGATAATCGCGTTCGCTGCGGCAACTACTGCGCCGCCACGACGTTATGAAAAGGTCGCGGCCGATTATGACCGCGGCTTGCCCTGGAACAGCACCAGCGCGACGCCGGCGAGAATCAGTACGACCGCCAGCAGCACATTGGCCGTGATCTTCTCGCCCAGAAACACCGCCCCGAGGAGCAATGCGACCACCGGGTTGACCAGCGCATAGGTGGTCGCCTTCTGCGCCGAGACCTGTGTCAGGAGCCACAGGAAACAGCTCAGCGCCACCAGGGTGCCGAACACACTCAGGTAAGCGAGCGCGATCCATGAGCCCAGCTGCACGTGTGAGGGGTGCAGGCGCTGCCAATCGCCGTGCACCAGCGCCATCAGCGACAGCAGCACCGCGCCCACCAGCATCTGCACACAGGTGCCGGCACCGACCTGCGCCGCGGTCACCACGCCACGCGAAACCAGCGTACCGCTGCTCCAGCACAAAACGGCGCCGAGCAGCGCCACAACGTACGGTACCCGTACCGCGCCCGCCGCGGTATGCATGTGCGCCACGATCACCGCCACGCCGCCGAGGCCCACGAGGACGCCGATCAGCGAGCGCGTATCGGGCGCGCGGCGTGCAAAGAACAACCAGTTGAGCACCAGCACGAACACCGGCACCGAGGAAATCAGCAACGCGGCGATACCGGAGGGCACGCCCTGTTGCGCCCACACGGCAAAGCCGTTGCCACCGGCAACCAGCAGCACGCCGGCCACAATCAGGCGCCGCAGCGGCAGCCCGTGAAACGCCTGCCGCCTGAACAATAGCAGCCATATCAACAGCAGGCCGCCGCCGGAAATATAGCGCATCGCCGAAGCGGCGAACGGCGGGATCGAGCGCAGCACGATCACGACCGCCAGGTAGGTCGTGCCCCAGATGAGGTAGATCGCTGCGAGCGCCAGGGTCACGCCGGCGCGATTTGCGGGCTCTTCCGTCATGCGCCGCCGTTCAGCGCGCCGGCCACAGGCTCAATGCCAGCGCGCCGGCCACGCACAGCGCGCCGACGGCCAGCAGCAGCACCGCCGCCGCCGCGCAATCCTTGACGATGCGGATCTGTGCGTGCGCCTGCGGGTGGAGGTGATCGGCAAGGCGTTCAATGGCGGTGTTGAACAGTTCCGCTGCAAGCACGCCGCTCGCGGCCAGCAGCACCAGCGCCCACCACACCGGAGCCGGCCGCAGGTACCCCAGCAGCACGAGCATTGCTGCCAGGGCCAGCAGCTGCAGGCGCAGGTTCCGCTCCGCGCCCACCGCGTGACGGACCCCCGCGAAAGCGTGGCGCACGCGCGCCGCGAAGGGCTGGTTCTTGAAATCGCTCATGCTATCCCCTGCGCAATGCCATAGGCTAAGAGCGCGGACCAATAGTAGCATCGGCCGCAGTCGTCACCGCTCGCCAAGGATCAACCATGAAGTTCCTGCGCCGCGCACTGTGGGTCGCCCTGTCCGTGCCCTGGCTGGTGGCGCCAGCCGCAAACGCCGGCGGCGGCCTGCTGGGGCTCGATCATCTGGTGACGAAAGACGACCACGGCATCTGGGCGCGCCACAACCAGCTGCTGCTCCTTGACGCGCTGCTGGTCGGCGGGACCACGGCGGCGCTCTGGGAAGGCGGCGAATCGCGCTGGGGACGCACGTTGTGGAAGTCGATCGATGCCACGGTCGTCGGCGGCGTCGCGGCCGCGGGCATGAAACTGGTGTTTTCGCGCGCGCGCCCGAGCGAAGGGGGCGATCCGGACCAGTGGTTCCAGGGCAACGGACACGCCAGTTTCCCGAGCGGCGAGGTCACCGTGGTCAGCGCCATGGTCACGCCCGTGGTGCTCGAATACCGCCACGACCATCCGGCCGTCTATCTTCTGGAGCTGCTCCCGCTGTACGACGCCATCGCCCGCGTCAAGGTGCAAGGCCACTGGCAATCCGATGTGCTGGCCGGCTACGCGCTCGGCACCGCTGCGGGGTATTTCCTGGCGCGGCGGACGCGCACGCCCGTGGTGCTCAGCGTCATGCCGCACGGGGTCTACGTGGGCTTGAAGAAGAGCTTCTGAACCCGGCTAGCTGCGGCAGGCGCTCATCAGCAGCGCGACCGCGCTTTCGATGCCGGCCTGGTCAGCCGCCTCGAAACGGCCCGGCAGCGGGCTGTCCATGTCAAACACCCCGATGAGCGTGTCGCCCTTGAGGAGCGGCACGACCAGTTCCGAGCGCGACAGCGGATCGCAGACGATGTGGCCGTCAAAGGCGTGCACGTCCGGCACCAGCACGCTTGCGCGCCGCGCCGCCGCGGTGCCGCACACGCCACGGCCCATGGCGATGCGCACGCAGGCGGGACGCCCCTGGAAGGGTCCGAGCACCAGTTCATTGCCGCGCAGGAAATAGCATCCCGCCCAGTTCAGCTCCGGCAGCGTCGTGTAGACCAGCGCCGCGAAATTCGCCGTGTTGGCGATGAGGTCACGTTCGCCCGCGAGGAGCCCGGCGAGCGCGCGATGCAGGTCGGCGTAGCGTTCGGCGCTCGTGCCGGCGCCTGCGGCCGCGGCGTATTGCTGTACCAAGTGCTTGTCCCCTGGTGGTGCACGGCCCGTGCCTGTGCCTGTGCCTGTGCCTGTGCCAGCGGAATGATATCCGGATCTAGCCGGTCGCGGCGACCGGCTCCGCTCCCGGCCCCGGCGCTTCGGCCGCGACTGTGTTTTCCGACGGAGCGACGCGCACGCAGTTGCGGCCGTCGTTCTTGGCCTGGTAGAGAGCGCCATCGGCCCGGTCGACGGCCGCTTCCAGCGCCTGACCCGGAGCGATCTGCGCGACGCCGATCGAAACCGTGACCGGGTCGCTCACTTCCTGCTTGCCGCCGCGCTTGATGCGCGTCTTGCTGAAGGCCAGGCGCAATTGCTCGGCGAGCCGCACGGCGCCTTCGGCGGGAGTCTCCGGGAGGAACACGATGAATTCTTCGCCGCCCCAGCGCGCGGCGATATCGCGGCCCTTGACGTTGTGCTGCAGGACCTGGGCGAGTGCCTTGATCACCTGGTCGCCGACCAGGTGCCCGTAACGGTCGTTGACGCGCTTGAAGTGGTCGATGTCGGCGATCATCACGGTGCAGCCGCCGAGGTCCGCCTCGCTCCCCTGCACGTATTCCGCGGCCGCCTGCTCGAAGCCGCGCCGGTTGCGCAGCCGCGTGAGCGGATCAGTTTGCGCCAGGTTCTGCAGCGCGCCCATCTGCCCGCGCAGCTGCTGCATTTCATCGCGTGTCGCCATGACTTCCTTGTGCAGCGTCTCCGTCGACTGCCGCACGGCATTGGTGGAACTCACCAGCGACTGGATGACGCGATTCACGCCGGCCGAGTCGCTGATGCCGCCCAGTTCCTGCTCGCACTGGGCAAGGGTCTGCGCGAATTCGGCGGCGCCGGCGCCGGAACTCGCGGCGATCTCGCCCATCCGGCGCATCAGTTCGCTCAATCCCGCCTGGTAGGCCTCGAGCGTGCCGGCTTCGCGCGTGTCGATGTATTTGGCGTAGAACCCCTCGATTTCAGGCTGGGTCAGTTGTGCGGGGTCCTGCAGGCGCTGGTCAACGGCCGCGGTGAGTTTTGGATTGACGCCAGCCAGGTACTCGTACCACAGGGCATAAGTGGTGGGCACATAGGCCCCACCGTGCTTGGCAATGCGGGGCAGGATCAGGCGCAGCAGTTCTGCGCTCTCGACCGCCGATTCCTGGTATCGCATCGCCACGCTCCCGCCCGGGTAACAGTACTCGCGATATGTATCGTCGGCGGAGCGTGAAACCTTGACCCGTCCGCCGGGGCGTTGGCGGATTCTGTGCGAAGCCGGGCACTCTGCCCGGACTTATGTCAAAAACTCTAGTGCCCCCCCTGCACCAGCAGCCCTTCGGCGCCCAGTGCTACGGCAAGGCGCTCCTCGATATCGAGGGCGTCCGCGCGGGAAATGCCCTGCAGGTGCGTGCTCAGGCCCACCAGCACCTCCAGCCCGCGGCGCAGCACGCTGCCGGCGGCGCGGATTCCCGCCTTGTGCTGATCGAACCGGTCGGCGATCGGGTAGCGGGTCTCTCCCACGTAGATTCCGTAGGAATCCGCGCGGCAGTCACGGTAGTCGAGCAGCACCATGTAGATGTTGGAGCGGCCGCGCCGCCGCGGCTGGAAGCGCCCGGCCACATCGTAAGCCAGGGGGAGCCATTCGATATGCCGCATCGGCAGCCAGTCGGGTATCGATGCCGCAGCGCCCCGCCACAGCCGCTCGAGGGCGGTTTCGATATTCACCGCGAGTTCCCCGCGCATCCACAGCTCGTGGATACAGTGCGCGCCGGCCGCGCCGTCACCCCCGGCAATGGCCGCTTCCAGGCCCCCGGCCAGGGCTGCGGCGGGCGCGAACCGCAGCGGCCGGCTGGCCGGCGTGCCGGATGCGCCCAGCGGAGCGTTGTTCGAAACTGCCGCGCTCATGCGCGATAGAATACGCGCCTGATTCAACCAGGAGAGCATTCATGACCCGGATCCTTGCCTTGCTGCTGCTGTGTGCCCTGCCGGTCGGGGCCTACGCGGCCGCCGCACCTGCCTCCCCCGCGGGCGCGCCGCAAAGCGACGACGACAAACTCATGTTTGCGATCGGCGAAATCCTCAGCGGCAGCGTCAAGCCCTTCGCCCTGACCGAGCCTGAGATGAAGCTGGTCCAGGCGGGCTTTGGCGCCGGCATGCGCGGCAAGAAGACCGGCATCGACGTCGAAGCGTATCGCCCCAAGATCCAGGCGCTGCTCACGAGCCGCACCACCGCCGGCATGGCCAAAACCAAGGCCGCCGGCAAGGCCTATCGTGACACGGCCGCCGCCGCCAAGGGCGCCACCACTACGACCAGCGGCATCGTCATGACCACGACGAAGGCCGGGACGGGCGCGAGCCCCTCGGCCGAGGACGAGGTCAAGGTGAACTATGAAGGCACGCTGACCGACGGCACCGTGTTCGACAGTTCCTTCAAGCGCGGCCAGCCGGCCACGTTCAAGCTCAACGGCGTCGTGCCCTGCTGGACCGAGGCGCTCCAGCACATGAGCGTCGGCGGCAAGGCCCGGGTGGTCTGCCCGCCGGAACTCGCCTACGGCGACCGCGGCGCTCCGCCGTCGATCCCGGGTGGTTCAACCCTTATTTTCCAGGTCGAGTTGCTGGATATCGTGAAGGCGCCGCCGCCCGCTGCCGCAGCGCCGGCCACGCCCGCGATGCCGGCCACGCCCGCGACGCCGGCCACGCCCGCGGCGCCTGCCGCGCCAGCGACCCCTGCCACGCCGGCAAACCCGCAATAGGCGCATGAAGTACCTGCACACCATGGTGCGCGTGGCCGACCTCGAGGCCGCGCGCCGCTTTTACTGTGATGCGCTGGGTCTGGTCGAACTGAAGCGGACGGACTACGAGAAAGGCCGCTTCACTTTGGTGTTCCTCAGCGCTCCCGGCGACGAGTCGGCCCAGGTCGAGCTGACCTATAACTGGGACCCGGAGGCCTACACGGGTGGCCGCAACTTCGGCCATCTCGCCTACGAGGTGGACGACATCTACGCGACCTGCCAGCGGCTCCAAGACCATGGCGTGATCATCAACCGGCCACCGCACGACGGGCGCATGGCCTTCGTGCGCTCGCCCGACGGCATTTCCTTCGAGCTCCTGCAGCATGGCAGCGCACGGGCGCCGCAGGAACCCTGGGCATCGATGCCCAATGTGGGCAGCTGGTAATGAGCATCAAGATCATCCTGACTGCCGCGGAAGCGCGGGTGATCGGCTGCCTGATCGAGAAGCAGATCACCACGCCCGACCAGTACCCGCTGTCGCTCAACGCGCTCACCAACGCCTGCAACCAGAAGAGCAACCGCGACCCGGTGATGGCGCTGGCCGAGACCGAGGTGCAGCAGCTCGTCGACGTGCTGGTACGCAAGCACGTGGTCATGGAGCGCAGCGGTTTCGGCAGCCGCGTTCCGAAGTACCAGCATTGTTACTGCAATACGGAGTTCTCCGGACTCCGGTTCACGCCGCAGGAACTTGCCATCGTCTGCGAGCTGCTGCTGCGCGGACCGCAGACTCCCGGAGAACTGCGCAGCCGTGCCGCGCGCATGGCGAGCATTGCCGACAGCGGACAGGTCGAGCAGGCGCTCGAGGCGCTGGCCAACCGCCCTGAAGGCGCGGTCGTCCAGCGCCTGCCGCGCCAGAGCGGGCGACGCGAGTCACGCTACGCCCAGCTGCTCACCGGCGAGCTGTCCGCCGAGCTGACCACGGAGGTCGCGGCGCCCCAGGCCGCGGCTGCCGCCACGGCCGCGCAACCGGGCGCGGCGGCCGAGGCGCGGCTCGAGCGCCTCGAAGCGGAAATGCGCGCGTTGCGCGCCGAATTCGACGCACTGCGCGCGCAGCGCGAGCCGCCCCTGTGAGCGCGGCGCACGCGGGTTACTGAGGAACGGCCAAAGTGGCTACCGCGCCGAAGAGCCCCTGGCGTGCCGTTGGCGTCGTACCCGGGCCCACCGCTTGTGAAGCGGCGCAGCGACTGCGCGGTCAGCGCTTCCTGACGGGCAAGGCGCCCCGGCTCCCGCTCGCCGAGTGCAACAACCAGGGTCAGTGCGGCTGCAAGTACCAGCACTACGCCGACCGGCGCGGCGATGCGCGCCGCGTGGACGATGAAGGCGCAACGACGGTGGTCAAGCCGCGCGTCAGCGAGCGGCGCCGTCCTGGCGAACGGCGCGAACGCCGCTAGTCCGCGCTCTTGAGTTTCTTCGCCGGTTCCTGCGCTGGTTTGAGGCCGTAGTAGTCAAGGAGCGGCCCGACCTCCGGCTCGCGTCCGTAGAAATTCCGGAACAGCATGCCGGGTTCCTGCGTCCGGCCGCGCGCGAGGATCTGCTCGCGCAACACTTCGCCGTTGGCACGGGTCAGCCCGCCGTGCCGGTGCATCCACTCACCGGTATCGCGCGCCAGCACCTCGCTCCAGGTATAAGCGTAGTACCGCGCGGAATAGTCATCGCCAAAAATGTGGCGAAAATAACCGGCGTGATAGCGCGGCGGCACGTTCGGCAGCGCCAGCCCCGCCTTGCGCAGCGCCGCGCGCTCGAATTCGCCGATATCCTTCGCGGCCGGCGCCTGGGCCGGCGTGACTTCATGCAAAGCCAGGTCGATGACGGCGGCCGCCAGTCTCTCGGTATAGACGTAGCCCTGGTTGAAATTCTGCGCCGCGATGACCTTGCGCAGCAGCGCGTCGGGAATCGGTGCGCCGGTCTGGTAGTGACGGGCATAGTGCGCCAGCACTGCGGGCTCGCGCTGCCACATTTCGTTGAACTGCGAGGGGTACTCGACGAAGTCGTTGGGCGTCAGCGTCCCGGAAAGGCTCCGGTACTGCACGTTCGAGAGCATGCCGTGGAGCGCGTGGCCCATCTCATGAAACAGGCTGTTGACGTCATCGAAACTCAGCAGCACCGGTTCGCCGGCCGGCGGCTTGGGGATGTTGAGGTTGTTGGTGATGACGGGGAGCTGCCCAAACAGGTGCGACTGATCAACCAGATTATCCATCCAGGCGCCGCCCTGCTTGTTGCTGCGCGCGAAGTAATCGGCGACAAACAGCGCGAGCGGCTTGTCGTCCGCGTCAAACACTTCGAACACCCGTACATCCGGATGATAGACCGGCAGTTCTGTGCGTTCGTGAAAGCTGATGCCGTAGAGTTCGTGCGCGGCATAGAAGACGCCGTCCTGCAGCACGCGGTTGAGTTCGAAATACGGCCTGACCTCCGCCAGGTCATAGTCATACGAGGCCTTGCGCACCTGCGCGGTGTAGAAATCCCAGTCCCAGGGCTGGAGTCGCTCGGGTTTGCAGCCCGCCGCCGCGGCCTGCCGGTCGATGAACTGCTGCAGCACCACGGCCTCGCGCCCGGCGCCGGCGCGCACGGCCGGCGTCAGCTGGCGCAGCATCGCGTCCACTGCGGCGGGCGTGCCCGCGGTTTCGTCGTCGAGCATCGCCGCGGCGTGACTCTTGAAGCCAAGGATCCGTGCACGTTCCGCGCGTACCCGCAACAGGCGCGCAATCGTTGCGGTGGTGTCGTTGACGCCACCGATGCCGCGGTTCACCGAGGCGCGATACAAGCGCTCGCGCAGCGCGCGATTGCCAAGCTCGGCCAGCATCGGCTGCGTCGTGGTGTTGACCAGGATCAGGAGCCACTTGCCCTTGAGGCCGCGGGCTGTCGCGGCCTCGGCCGCGGCGGCAATTTCCGCGGGTGGCAGCCCGTCGAGCTCCGCCTCGCTGTCGACCACCACCGCGCTGTCGTTGTTTGCTTTCAGGAGGCTCAGGCGGAAGCGCGCCATGAGCCCCGCAATTTCCGTGTTGCACGCACGCAGGCGCACCTTGGCGGCCTCCGGCAGCTGCGCCCCCGCGCTCACCATGATGTGGTGCTGGCGCATCAGCAGCTGGTAGGACTCGGAATCCAGCAGCAGGTGTTTGCGATTGCGGTACAGGGCATCGATGCGCGCGAACAGCGCCGGATCCAGATTGATCGCATCGTTGTGGGCCGCGAGGCGCGGCTGGATCTCGCCGTCGAGCTTGTCCAGGGCGTCGTCGCTGTTCGAGGCGTTCAGGTTGGTGAAGGTTTCGCGCACGCGGATCAGCAGCTGGCCGGAACGCTCCAGCGCCAGCGAAGTATTCCCGAAGTTCGGCGCCGCCGGGTTGGCCGTGATCGCCCGCACCTCACGCAGCTGCTCGGCCATCCCGGCCTCGAATGCCGGCAGGAAATCACCGTCCTTGATGCGATCGAAGGCCGGCATGCCGTAGGGCAACTTGCTCGGCGCGGCGAACGGGTTGTCGGCAGCGAGTGACGCCGGCGGCTGGTCGGCTGTTCCCGCGGCGGCTGCCACTCCGGACACACCGAATGTGATTGCGGCCCAGGCCGCGATGGCGGTTCGCATGCGATACTCCCCCCATGTTCAATGGCCCATTGTACCCGCGGCTGCTGGCTGCGGTCCTGCTGGCTGCCGGCGCGGCGGACGCGCGCGAACCGACCTCGCTGGCGGCCCTCGCCCGCTCAACCCTCGGCGCCGGCCAGGGCGTGTACGTCGAGGCCGCGGATGGCACGATCCTGCTCGCACAGGCCGCGGACCGGGCGGTGCATCCGGCGTCGGTTTCCAAGGTACCGACGACCCTGGCACTGCTGCGCAAGCTGGGCCCGGATTTCCGCTTCACCACGACTTTTGCCGCGCGCGGCCGCATCCAGGGTGGCACGCTCGAGGGCGATTTGCTGGTTACCGGGGACAACGACCCTTACCTGGTGGACGAAAACGCGCTGCTGGTCGCGCGACAACTCAACGACCTGGGCCTGCGACATGTCACGGGCGCACTGCGTGCCAGCGGACCGCTCACCTTCGACTGGCAGAGCGACAGCGAGGCCGCGCACCTGCGGCAGGTGCTATCGGGAAACACGCCGCCGGCCGCCTGGGAAGCCGTGCGATCGCTTGCGCCCACCGGCGCGCCGCCGCCGGCGCTGCAATTTGGCGGCGCCGCGGGCCCGCCCGGCGTTGCGGCTGATGCGCTCGCCGTCCAGCCCCTGCTGGTCCACCGCTCACAGACCCTGGTGGAACTCGCCAAGCACCTGAACGATTACTCGAACAATGTGTTCAAGCCCCTGGCTGACGCGGCGGGCGGCGCAGGCGCCGTCGAAGCGCTGGCGCGCAGCCTGGTGCCCGCGGCGATGCGCACCGAGATCACGCTGGGCGACGGCGCTGGCACCGACCCGCGCAATCGGCTCAGTCCGCGCGCGGCTGTGAAGCTGCTGCGGGCGCTGGAGCAGGAGCTCGCGCACAGCGGCCACCGGCTGGTCGATATCCTGCCGGTAGCGGGTGTCGATGAGGGCACGCTGCACGACCGGCTCAGCGCGCCGGATGAGTCCGGTCGTGTGGTGGGCAAGACCGGCACCTTTGGCGACTACGGCGCGAGCGCGCTCATCGGCGCCATCTCCACCGGTGATTTCGGCACGGTCTATTTTGCGATCCTCGACCATGGCGTCCCGGTGCGCGTGGCCCGGCGACAGCAGGACCGCTTCGTGAGCGCGCTGCTCTCCCGGCTCCACGCCCTGCCTTGGGCGTACCAGCACGACGCGCGCCCGGCTGTCGCCCGGGCGCAGTTGGCGCTTGCGGGTGCACCAGCGCCGTGACCACCGCCGCCATCGCCGAGTTTCGCGACCTGCCCCTGCTGCCGCACCCGGCCTGCGCCGCGAGCCCGCTGCATGCGCTGTCCGTGTCGGGGACCCTGAGCGTCGAGGGCCTGTTGAAGCTCGACTACCTGCTGCACGGCGACCTGCAGGGAATGCGCCTGCCGCCTGTTTCACCCAGCCCGCACCGACGCGATGAGCTGTGGCGCCACACCTGCCTCGAATTGTTCGCACGCCGCGACGACGAACAATCCTATCTGGAGTTCAATTTCTCGCCCTCCGGCGACTGGGCGGCATATCGCTTCGACGCCTGTCGCCAGGGCCAGAAGCCGTGGCTCCAGCAGCCGGTCAGCGTCGCCCTGCTTCCGCCCGGCGGCGCGCACTTGCTGATTCAGGCGCAGGCACAGCTGCCTGCTGGCGCGACGGCCGGTTGGCGGCTCGGTCCGGCCGCGGTGATCGAATCATGCGATGGTTCACTCAGCTACTGGGCGACCCGCCACGCCAGTGCGCAACCCGACTTTCATGCCGCCGCGGGATTCACCGTCGCACTCTCCAGTCCGGCCCGGGCAGCGCGCGCCACGGCGGCTGCGCCGTGAAATTCGGCATCGACCGCCTGCTCGCCGAGCCCGCGTTGCGCAAGCCCCTGGCCGGGCGGCGTCTGGCACTGGTCGCGCACCCGGCGTCGGTGACCGCGACGCTGACGCACTCACTGGATGCGCTCGCGGCCCTGCCGGAGCTGCGCCTTACAGCGGCCTTCGGCCCGCAGCACGGCCTGCGCGGCGACAAGCAGGACAACATGGTCGAGTCGCCGGACTTCAACGATCGGGTGCTGGGCGTGCCCATCTACAGTCTGTATGGCGCCGTGCGCCGGCCGACGGCCGCGATGATGGACAGTTTTGACGTGCTGCTCATCGACCTGCAGGACATCGGCTGCCGCGTGTACACGTTCATCACCACGCTCCGGTATCTGCTCGAGGCCTGCGCCGTGCATCGCAAACCGGTGTGGGTACTCGATCGTCCGAATCCCGCCGGTCGCCCCATCGAAGGTCTGTTGCTGGAGCCGGGCTGGGAAAGTTTCGTCGGCGCCGGCGCGATGCCGATGCGTCACGGCCTGACGATGGGCGAACTGGCGCGCTGGTTCGTTGCGACGCTAAAGCTCGACGTGGAGCTGCAGGTCGTGGAAATGCAGGGCTGGCAGCCGCACTCGGCGCCCGGCTACGGCTGGCCGCTGCACGAGCGTTCCTGGGTCAACCCGAGTCCCAACGCGCCCAACCTGTCGATGGTGCGCTGCTATGCGGGCACGGTGATGATCGAGGGTACGACGCTGTCGGAGGGCCGCGTCACGACCCGGCCGCTCGAACTCGTCGGCGCACCGCAGTTCGATGCGCACGCGACCCTGCGGTGGCTGCATGGATTCGCGCCGCACTGGCTGCCGGATTGTACGTTGCGCGAATGCTGGTTCGAGCCGACGTTTCACAAGCACATGGGGAAACTGTGCAACGGCATGCAGATTCATGTCGACGCGCCCGATTACGCTCATGCCTCATTCCGCCCCTGGCGACTGGTTGCCGCGATCCTCAAGGCGCAGCGCATCTTGCAACCCGAAACGCTGCTGTGGCGCGACTTCCCCTATGAATACGAGCACTCACGTCTGGCGTTTGATGTGATCAGCGGTGGAGCGCGACTGCGGCAATGGATCGACGACCCGCAGGTCACGGCGGCCGACCTGGATGCCATGGCAGCAGCGGAAGAACGGGTTTGGAGCGAGCTGCGCGACAGCGCACTGATCTATCGCGACTGAGCGTCAGTCCTGCGCGCCAGCGCCCACCGCCACCCAAGCCAGGTCCGCGCTCGACACCGAATCCAGCTTGAAGCCCCTGGCCGCGGCGGTCATGCGCGTGAGTGCCTGGCCGATCGGCATCGCGGGTTTCGCCACGCCGCGCGCCTGTTTGATGAACCGCACAGGATTTATCCGGGCGACCACGTAGTTGCGCAGGTACGGCGACTTGAAGCCGCGAGCCGCGAGCGCGGCGACGATGCGCTTGACCTCGGTGTCGATCGCGAGGAGGCGCGCCGCGTAACCGTCGCGTTCACGCAACGACGCGCCGATTGTGCGGTCACTGAAACGGTCGATCTTGCGCAGGAACGAGCTGTAGGCGCCGCCCGCGAAGCGCGGGTTCTGCTCGTACAGGATCCCGAGCGTCAGCAATTCCGCGGCTTCGAACTGGTGCGCGTACTGCCTCTCGCGCGCGCCGCTCTCGCGCCTGGCGAGGTTGCGTGCCATGCGGATCACCTCGAGACTCCGATCCTTGAGGTTGTGCGCCTTCTCGGTATTGAGCGCGAGGATCCGGTAGGCCAGCGTCGCGTCGGGGCAGATCAGCGCCGTGATCTGCTTCAGCCCCAGCACCTTGGCGGCCGCGAGCCGGTGTCGTCCGTTCGGCGTCCACAACTGCCCGTCCTCGCCGCGCACGACGATCAGCGGGTCGAGAAAGGCGCCCGCCTGATCAATCTTCTCCGCGAGCCGTTTGGTATGCGTGGGCGACAGGTCGCGCTGGAACGGCGTCGGCTGCACGGCCTTCAACGGCAAGGTGGCCAACAGCAAGGCCTTGCCACCCAGTGGATCACGGTAGGCGCCGATCACGGCGCCACCCGCGGCGTCGACCAGCGCCACGAGTCCGCCGAGGTCCGCGCGCTCGCGCGGCAACGTGATTTCGGCGCCTGCGAGGCCCCGCTCGCTCGCCGCGGGCTTGAGGCGGCGGCGCGAATTCACCGGCTTGCGCTTTGCCTTGCCCGGGTCCTTTGCCTTGAGTTTCGCCTTAGCCATGCCGTGACCTCACCTCAGGATTTCAGGCCTCGCGTCAGCGCCCACAGCCGCAGGTACTTGCGTCGCACGTACCCGGCTTCGGCGATGTGGAACATGCAGCCGCGCCAGCCGTCGAGCACGCCACGCTTGATGACAAGCCCGCGAAACAGCCGCCACGCCGGATTTAGCAGCACCTGCGCCAGCCCGGCGCGGCGTCCGGCGGCATGCATCTGCGCCGCCATCAGGCTGGCGTAGCGATCGAGCCGCGCCAGCTGATCGTCAAGACTGCGGTAGGCGTGGTGCTCGAGCGGTGCGGCGAGCGCGCCGACCGCGCCGTCGACGGCGATCTTCTCGTGTACTTGGTAGCCGATCCAGCGCGCCGCGCGCCGGTCATAAAGGCGTATCTGCCGATCGGGCCAGGCATTGCCGTGGCGGAGGAAGCGGCCGAAGTAGTCGGTCAGGCGCGGAATCGTCCAGCCGCGCGCGCCGGCGAAGCCGCCGCCGCGCAGCGCCTCGATCTCGGCGCGCAGCGCGGGTGTCACGCGCTCGTCGGCGTCGACCGACAGCACCCAGTCGCACCCCGCAGCGTCGGTGGCGAACTGCTTCTGTGAACGGTACCCGGGCCAGTCGCGCTCAATGACGCGCGCTCCGAGCCGCGCGGCGATCTCGCGCGTCGCATCACCCGAGTGCGAATCGACCACGATGATCTCGTCGCAGAACTTCAGCGCCTCGATGCACGGGCCGATCCGGTCCGCCTCGTTGTGCGTGATGATGCACGCCGCGAGTCTGGGCGAGTCCATGGCGAAACGGCGCAGCGCTACTGCCTGGCCGTGCTCGCCGGCGTGATGCGGCGGAGCACGCCCTGCTGTTCGAGCATGGCCACCAGCTGCACCAGCTGGTCCTTCAGGCTGATTGCCGCGTGCGGCGAGAGCGTCAGGCGCGCGGCCGGATAGATCGCCGACTCGGCGCGATCCGGGCCGGCCAGATGCGGACGGACCACGGCGAACTCGAGGCGCACCGTATAACCGTCGAAATGGATCAGGCGGATCTGGTCGGCGTAGATCTCCTGGAGCTCGGGGCGATCGACATAGGGCAGGGGCGTCAGCGGTTCATCGGTCATGGCAGTCTCCAGTCGGCGCCGGCACGCCGCGCAGCTTACAGTGCCCGCTCGCCGTCGGTGATGCGGATCATCTTCTTGCCGCGGTTCTCACCGCGGAAGATCGCGGCCAGCGCCGCGGGCGCGCGCTCCAGCCCCTGTTCGACATCTTCGTGAAACACGAGCGCACCTTCCTGGTGCCAGCGCGCCAGCTGCGCGATCACGGCGGGAAAGCGCTCGAGGTGATCGAAGATGATGAACCCCTCGTGGCGCAGCCGCCTGGTCAGCACCGCGCGCTCGCGCCGGGGTGCGGTGGGCAGCGGGTCCCAGCCCGCGACGGCGGCGGTGCCGCATTGCACGATACGTCCCCGCAGGTTCATGAACGGCCAGACCGCGTCGGCGATCTCGCCCGAGGTGTTGTCGAAAAAGACATCGACACCCTGCGGACACAGCGCCTGCAGGCGCTCATGTTCGAGGCCGGCGCGATAGTTGAGCGCCGCGTGGTAGCCAAATTCCGCGACACACTGCTGGACTTTTTCATCGCTACCGCACAGCCCGACAACGCGGCAACCCAGGCGCCGCGCGATCTGGCCTACCACGCTGCCGACGGCGCCGGCCGCGGTCGACACCAGCACCGTCTCGCCCGCGCGCGGCCGGCCCAGCTCGGTCAGCGCCAGGTAGGCCGAGACGCCGGAAATGCCGAACAGCCCGAGGCCAGTGCTAACCGGTCCCTGTGCGGGCTGCACACGCGAGATGACCAGCTGCTCAACTGCCGCGCAGTAATCCTGCCAGCCAAACCAGCCGTAGAGATACTCGCCCACGGCATACCTGGCGCTGCGCGAGGCGGTGACGATGCCTACGGCAAGCGCGCGCATGACGCCACCAATGGCCACGGGGTCGGCGTAGTTGGCACCCGTGGCGATCCAGCCACGTTGCGCTGGATCGATCGACAGATAGTGATTGCGCACCAGGAACTGTCCGTCGGCCAGCGCCGGTACCGTCTGGTCGTCGCGCCGGAAATTTACGGGGCCTGGCGACCCTTCCGGCCGCACGGCCAGCACGATGCGTCGATTGACCGGCATCATGCGTGGTTCAGGCCTGCACGCCAGCGGCGCGCGCCAGGGTCTTCTCGGCCTGGCGCAGGTGCGGAAGATCGACCATGCGGCCCTCCAGCGACAACGCGGCGGAGCCAGGATGCGCGGCGAACAGCGCCACCACGCGCTGCGCGTGCGCCAGCTCCGCGGCGCTGGGCACGAAGCAGGCGTTGATCACTGCGACCTGGTCCGGATGGATCGCGAGCTTGCCCGTGAATCCGTCGCGCCGCGCGACGGCGCAAGCGGCCCGCAGGCCCGCCTCGTCACGGTAGTTGATATGGAGCGTGTCGATGGCGGCGACGCCCGCGGCCGCGGCGCCGAACAGGCACAGCGAGCGCGCCAGCTGGTACGGGGCGGTCCACGCGCCATCCGCCTCCTGGTTGGCGCTGGCGCCGAGCGCAGCGCTGAGGTCTTCCGCGCCCCAGGTGAGGCCCGCGAGCCGCGTGCCGCATTGCCCGTAGCCGCCCATCGCAAACAGCGCTGCGGGCGTCTCGGTCGCGATCGGCAGGATGGCGATGCCGCCCGCCGCCAGCCCGTGCTGGCGCTCGAGGCCATCCAGGTGCTGCCCGAGGCGGATCACGTCGGCGGCTGAACGCGTCTTGGGCTGCACGATGCCACCGGGCCGGCCGGCGGCGACCGCGGCCAGATCGGCCGCCGCCGCCGCGCTCTCGAGCGGATTGATCCGCACCCAGTACTGCGTCGCCCTGCCTCTGGCATGCGCCGCGAGAAACTCGCCGACCCGGACACGCGCCGCGGCCTTCGCTTCCGGCGCAACCGAATCCTCCAGATCGAGAATGACGACGTCCGCCCCGCAGCTTTCCGCCTTCGCCAGTTTCCGCTCGCTGTCGCCGGGTACGAACAGCCAGGAGCGCGCAGTCACGCGCGCGGCTTCCGCAGCATCAGCGCCGAGCGCTTGCAGCTCGCCACCAGCACCCCGTGCTGGTTAAGGGCGCGGTGCGCGAAGATGACGATGCCGTTTTCGGGCCGTGATTTGCTGTCGCGCAGTTCCAGCACTTCGGTGTCGCAGCTGACGGTGTCGCCGTGGAACAGGGGCTTGGGAAAGCGCACTTCATCCCAGCCCAGGTTCGCCACCGTCGTGCCGAGCGTCGTATCGCCGACCGAAATACCCACCATCAGGCCCAGCGTGAACGCGCTGTTGACAATGCGCTGGCCGAATTCGGTCTGCGTGCGGCAGTATTCCGCGTCGAGATGGAGCGCCGCCGGGTTGTGCGTCAACGCCGAGAAGAACACGTTGTCGGCTTCGGTGACAGTGCGCCGCAGCGCGTGCCTGAAAGTCTGTCCGACGTGAAACTCTTCGAAATACAGTCCGGCCACCGTGCAGCTCCTCCCGGGTTCGGCCGCATGGTACTACAGGCCCCGGCGCGCGACCTCAGGCGCGCCGGTACCGGTAAGCGCCCTGCGCCGTGGATTCGCGCACGGCTTCCCCTCGCCCCACCAGGTGCTCGAGGTGAGCCACGCATTCGTAGAGCCCGAACATCTGGTGCAGGCCCTTGAGCTGCCGGCCGAACATCACCGGCACCAGCGCGCAGGCGCTGTGCGGCGTGGCCAGCTGGCCGCGCAGCAGTTCGAGATGCTCCTGGTGGTGCGCGCGCAGGTCGCTGGCGCGTGCGTGCAGGCCGCGATAGGGCCGGCCGTGCGATGGCAGGACCAGCGTCTCCTGCGGCAACCGGCCCAGCACCTCGAGCGATTGCAGGTAATCGCCCAGCGGATCCTGGCCCCAATCGGCGGCCGACAGGGAGATGTTGGGCGAGATGGCCGGCAGCAGCTGGTCGCCAGCGATCAGCAGTTGCGGCTCGCGACTGTAGAAGCCCTGATGGGCGATCGCATGGCCGTCGGTCTCGATGACTTCGAAACGCCAGGCGCCGACCGTTACGATCTCGCCCGCGGCCAGCGGCGCGTCGATGCGCGGCAGGCCGCGGATCTGCGCGCCGGGACGGAGCGACCACAGCTCCTCGACAAACGCGTCCGCTGCCTCCATGCCGTGTGCCGTGAAATAGGCGGCCATCGCCGCGCGCTCAGCCTGGGTCGGATCTTCCATCAGGAACCGTGCGGCGGGCAGGGCGCGCGCGGCCATCCGCACCGGAACCTGGTGGCGGCGCTGTAGCCAGGCGGCGCAGCCAATGTGATCGGGATGGAAATGCGTGAGCAGAATCCGCCGCAGCGGCCGCTCGCGCAGGAACGAGGCCTCGAGCCTTTCCCACACGGCCGTGCACATCGTGGCCGCGAGACCGGTGTCGATGAGCGTGCAGCCGTCGCCGTCTTCGATCAGCCAGAGGTTGATGTGGTTGAGGTCGAGCGGCATCGGCATGCGCAGCCAGTGGAGTCCGGGCGCAATCGCCACTGTTTCCCCGGGCCCGGGAGTCGGCCCGGCGAGGTAGTGGAGCCGTGGTTCAGGGGTGAGGAAGCCCTCGCCCTCGGCGGTCAGGGTCGGGAGGGAGGGAGGCCGGAACATGGGGCGCAGAATACGCTGCGCGGGCGGCACCCTACTGCTCATACCAACATTGTTATAGTTCTTCGTTGGACAATCCTTACATGACTATTGCACCCGTGCTGACCGCTCCGGCCGCCGAACTGGCCGGAAAAGTGGCTGAATCCGTCCGCCTGCTGCAGGGCGCGGTGCGCGAGCATGGCCGGGTGGTCTACGCGAGCAGCCTGGGCCCGGAGGCCGCGGTGCTGACGGACCTGATCTTCGCGCATGCGCCGCAGATCGACATCTTTACCGTGGATACCGGCCGGCTCCCGGAAGCGACGCTGGAACTGCTGGAGCGGATAGAAAGGCGCTACGGTCGCCGGATCCGCGTGGTCTTCCCGGAGGCGCAGCGCGTCCAGAACTACGTGGCGGATCACGGCGTGAACGGTTTTTACCGGGGACTCGCGCAACGGCACGCCTGCTGCCACATCCGCAAGGTCGAGCCCTTCCAGCGCGCGATTTTCGGCTACCACGCCTGGGTGACCGGGGTGCGCCATGAACAGTCGGCCGAGCGCGCCGCCACGCCAACCCTCGAGTTCGACGCGCGCTACCGGTTGCAGAAGATCAATCCGCTCCTGCCCTGGACCCACGGCGACATCTGGAATTACATCCGCGCGGAAAAATTACCCTACAATCCGCTGCACGATGCGGGCTACCCCAGCATCGGTTGTGCCCCCTGCAGCCGCGCAATCGAGCCCGGCCAGGACAGCCGGGCGGGCCGCTGGTGGTGGGAAAGTCCCGAATCGCGCGAATGCGGGCTGCAACCTCGACAACTACCGGGTTCCATCAGCGATTTGTAATGCCACTCACGCACCTGCAACGGCTCGAAGCCGAAAGCATCCATATTTTCCGCGAGGTGGTGGCCGAGGCCGACAAGCCGGTGCTGCTGTATTCGATCGGCAAGGATTCGGCGGTGTTGCTGCAGCTGGCGCGCAAGGCTTTTTATCCCGCGCCACCGCCCTTCCCGCTGCTGCACATCGATACCACCTGGAAATTCCGCGACATGTACGCCATGCGCGCGCAGGTCGCAGCGCTCCCCGGCATACAGCTGCTCGTGCACCAGAACCCGGAAGCGAAGCAGCGCGGCATCAACCCTTTCGATCATGGCACGCTGCACACGGACCTGTGGAAGACCGAGGGCCTGAAGCAGGCGCTCGACCAGTACGGGTTCGATGCGGCCTTCGGCGGCGCGCGGCGCGACGAGGAAGCCAGCCGCGCCAAGGAGCGCATCTTCAGCTTCCGTTCCGCGAACCACCGTTGGGATCCCAAGCGCCAGCGGCCCGAGCTGTGGCACCTTTATAACGCGCGCAAGGCACGCGGCGAGAGCCTGCGGGTCTTCCCGCTCTCCAACTGGACCGAGCTTGACGTATGGCAGTACATCCACCTGGAGAAGATTCCCGTCGTGCCGCTGTATTTTGCGGCGCCGCGCCCCACGGTGAAGCGCGACGGCCTGCTGCTGATGGTGGACGACGAACGCTTTCCGCTCGCGGCGGGCGAGCAGCCGGTCACACGCTCGATCCGTTTCCGCACGCTCGGCTGTTATCCGCTCAGCGGCGCGGTCGAGAGCACGGCCACCACGCTTCCGGAAATCATCCGGGAAATGCTGCTGACCACGACTTCCGAGCGCCAGGGACGCGCCATCGATCATGATCAGGCGGCGAGCATGGAGAAGAAGAAACGGGAGGGCTACTTTTGAGCTCCCGCGCCGGTTACCAGGCGTCAGCGCTTGCGGCCACGGACATCGACGCCTACCTCAAGGCGCACCAGCACAAGTCGCTGCTGCGCTTCATCACCTGCGGCAGTGTCGATGACGGCAAGTCGACGTTGATCGGGCGGCTCCTTTACGACTCGAAGATGATCTTCGAAGACCAGCTCGCCGCGCTCGAGGCCGACAGCAAGCGCATCGGCACCCAGGGACAGAACCTCGACTTTGCGCTGCTGGTCGATGGCCTGGCTGCCGAACGCGAGCAGGGCATCACCATCGATGTCGCGTACCGCTTCTTCGCCACCGACAAGCGCAAGTTCATCGTCGCCGATACGCCGGGCCATGAGCAATACACCCGCAACATGGTCACGGGCGCCTCGACCGCCGAGCTCGCGGTGATACTGGTCGACGCCCGGCTCGGCGTCCTGACGCAGACGCGCCGGCACAGCTACCTGGTGCACCTGCTGGGCATCCGCAACATCGTGCTCGCCGTCAACAAGATGGATCTCATCGGCTATGGGCAGGCGCGGTTCGAGGCCATCGTCAGCGATTACCGCGCCTTCGCGACCAGCATCGGCATCGAGGAGGTCCTCGCGCTGCCCATCTCCGGGCTGGTCGGCGACAACATCGCCAGCCGCTCGGCCAACCTTCCGTGGTATCGCGGCCCGACGCTGATCGAACACCTGGAGACCGTGACGCTCGAGGGCGATGCCGACCGGGCACGACCCTTTCGCATGAGCGTCCAGTGGGTCAACCGCCCGAACCTCGATTTCCGCGGCTACGCCGGACTGATCAGCGGCGGCCATATTCGCGCCGGCGAAGCCGTACGGGTGTTGCCCGCAGGCAAGACCACCACGATCAGCCGCATCGTCACCCTGGACGGCGAGCTCGCCGAAGCCGTCGCCGGCCAGTCGGTGACGTTGTGTTTCAGGGACGAAATCGACTGCTCGCGCGGCTGCGTCATCGCGCAGGCCGATCAGCCGCCCGAGGCGGCCGATCAGTTCGAAGCCACGATCGTGTGGATGGCGGACGAGGAAATGCTGCCCGGCCGCCCCTACTGGCTCAAGCTCGGCGCGCAGACGGTCACCGTGCAGATCCAGGCGCCAAAATACCAGGTGAACGTCAACACGCTCGAACACCTCGCGGCCCGCACGCTCGAGCTCAACGCCATCGGCGTCGCCAACCTGTCGACCGACCAGCCCATCGTGTTCGAACCCTACGAGCACAGCCGCGACCTGGGCGGGTTTATTCTCATCGACAAGCTCAGCAACGCCACGGTCGCCGCCGGCATGCTGCACTTCGCGCTGCGGCGCGCCGGCAATATCCACTGGCAACAACTCGATGTCACCCGCGCAGTGCACGCGAAGCTGAAGAACCAGCGCCCGGCGGTGCTGTGGTTCACGGGCCTTTCGGGCGCCGGCAAGTCGACGATTGCCAACCTGGTCGAGAAGCAGCTGGTGCGGATGAATCGCCACAGTTTCCTGCTCGACGGCGACAACGTGCGCCATGGCCTGAATCGCGACCTCGGGTTCTCGGACGCCGACCGGGTCGAGAACATCCGCCGCGTCGGTGAAGTGGCGAAGATGATGACCGATGCGGGGCTGATCGTGATCACGGCGTTCATCTCGCCATTCCGCGCCGAGCGCGAGATGGTGCGGAAGATGATCACGCCAGGGGAATTCTTCGAGATCCACATCGACACGACGCTGGCCGCCGCCGAGGCGCGCGACGTCAAGGGTCTCTACAAGAAGGCCCGCGCCGGCCGGCTGAAGAACTTCACCGGCATCGACAGTCCCTACGAGGCGCCTCTCGCTCCCGAGATCCACATCGACACGGC
>JANYLH010000044.1 GCA_025357915.1 Gammaproteobacteria bacterium | reverse complement strand
GGGTGAGGGCGCGGTCGAGTTCCGGCGGAACGCGCAGAGTGATCGTGGCCATGTATTACATTGTAATACAGATTTCGCCCGAGGTGGGTAACAGGGACTCCGAACTCAAAAGTTACCCGCAAAGTTACCCGGCTGGGGGTTTTGCTGGGCGACGCATTTAGACCAGCGCAAAGAAAAGAAAATCGATGCAGATCAGAGGATTTCGATACCATGCGCCGAACTTCGGGGGCGATTCGGTCCCCAGACCGGGACAATTATTATCGTAAGTAACTCATTTATTTATAAGGCATTTATAGCGGTGGTGCCCAGGAGAGGACTCGAACCTCCACGGTGTTACCCGCTAGTACCTGAAACTAGTGCGTCTACCAATTCCGCCACCTGGGCTCAAGTGGGCGACGCAATCTACGTAAGGGGTTCGGAGCTGTCAATTGACTCGTAGCAGAAAGCCGACGCGCACCGTGCGCCATCCGGCCCGGCGGGGTGGCACGCGCCACCAGGTGCGCAAGCCCGGCAAGGGCGAACCGACGGCTGCCGAAGGCATTGTCTCGCCGAATCGTGCCGGCTTCGGCTTTGCGCGCGTCGAGGGTATCGAGGGCGGCGTGTTCCTGCCACCACGCGAGATGTCGGGGCTGGTGCAGGGTGATCGCGTCAGTCTCTCCCTGCACAAGGACGCGCAGGATCGCTGGGTCGGCACCGTCAAGAGCGTCCTCGAGCGGGGCCTGAGCGCCTTTCTCGGCGTGGTCGAGCGTCAGGGCCACGAACTGCGCGTGCGCGCCGCGGACCGGCGCCTGGCGATCGTGTGCACCATTCCGCATAGCGGCACCCAGGGCGCGCAGCCGGGTGATTGGGTCATCGCCGACATCAAGCGCTATCCCGCCGAAGGCGTGACCGGTGAGGCCTGGGTGCGCAAGCGCCTCGATCCCGAGCGGCCGGTGGAAATGTCGACCGAGGCCGCGATCGCGCGCTTTGATCTGGGCCAGGAGTTCAGTCCGCAGGTGTTGCACGAGGCGAAACGCTTCGGTAGCCACGTGGATCCGGAAGAAGCTGCGAAGCGCGTTGACCTGCGCAACGTCCCGCTGGTCACGATCGACGGCGCTGACGCGCGCGATTTCGATGACGCGGTCTACGCGGAGCGGGACGGCGAGGATTTCCGGCTGCTGGTCGCGATCGCCGATGTCAGCCATTACGTGCGCCCGGGCACCATGCTCGATACTGAAGCGCGCGCGCGCGGCACCTCTGTGTATTTTCCGACGCGCGTGCTGCCGATGCTGCCCACGGCGCTGTCGAATCACCTGTGTTCGCTCGAGCCGCACGTCGATCGCCTGTGCATGGTCGCCGACATGCGGGTCACGGTGCGCGGGGCGCTCAAGGGCTGGCGCGTGTATCCGGCGGTGATGCGCTCGGCGGCGCGGCTCACCTACGATTCCGCCTATGCGCTGCTGTTTACGCGCGACCCGGCAGCACGCGCCGCGATGGGACCGCTGGTCGGCAAGCTCGAGCCGTTGGTCGAGGTCTACCGCGCACTGCTCAAGGCGCGCTCACGTCGCGGCGCACTCGACTTCGATGCGCCCGAGGCGAAGTTTGTCTTCAGCAAGGAAGAGCAGGTGCGGGCGATTGAGTTTCACTCGCGTAACGAAGCCCACAAGCTGATCGAGGAGTGCATGGTGCTGGCCAATGTGGCGGTGGCGAAGGAATTGCACCGCCTGCACGTGCCGGGCCTGTATCGCGTGCACCAGCCACCCGAGCAGCGCAAGCTCGATAACCTGAAGGCGACGCTCAAGGTGCTCGGCATCGAGCTGCAGATGCCAGAGGAAATCCGCACCCGCGATCTGGCCAGCATTGCCCCGCACGTGCGCGATGCGGAGCTGCGGCCGTTCGTCGAAACGCTGGTGGTGCGCGCGCTTTCGCAGGCGGTTTACCAGCCCGAGAACATCGGGCACTTCGGCCTCGCGCTGCCGGACTATGCGCATTTCACTTCGCCGATCCGGCGCTATCCGGACCTGCTGGTGCACCGTGCGCTGCGCGCGGGCCTGGGGTTGGCGCCGCGCGAGTCGACCGCTGACCAGGCCGCGCTCGAGCCGATCGGCGCTGATCTGTCACGTCTCGAGAAGCGG
Source organism: Gammaproteobacteria bacterium (assembly GCA_025357915.1). Lineage (GTDB taxonomy): Bacteria > Pseudomonadota > Gammaproteobacteria > Steroidobacterales > Steroidobacteraceae > FEN-1191. Next base: position 81,182 of record JANYLH010000044.1, on the reverse strand, counting down.
GCGGACGAAGCTGATCGCTACGTCAAGGCCTTCCTCAAGTGCGTGTATCTGCGCGATCGCGTTGGCCAGACTTTCGAAGGGCTGATCACGACCGTGGTGGAATTCGGCTGCTTCGTGCAGCTGCTCAGCATCGGAGTTGATGGGCTCCTGCACCTCACAGCCCTCAGCGACGACGACTACGCGATGACGCGCGACGGCGGCCAGTGGCAGGGCCGGCGGAGCGGCCGCAAATTCGGACCTGGCATGCGGGTGCGCGTCTGTGTGACGGCCGTGAACCCGGTGGAGGGCATGATCGACCTGGAGCTGGCGCTCGACTGATGCCGAGCGAGCGCATCTACGGCCTGCACACGGTCAGATCGCTCCTGGCGCGCTCGCCCGGGCGCGTCCTGCGCCTGTACCTGCAGCAGGGGCGCGCCGACCAGCGCGTGGCCGAAATCGAGACCCTGGCCCGTGCCGCGAACCGGCCGGTCGAGCGCGTGGACGCGGGGCGCCTGCGCGGTTGGGTGGGTGACGTCGCGCATCAGGGTGTGGTCGCCGAAGTCGAGCCGCTCGCGTCCCTGCGCGAAGACGAGTTCTACGCCCAGCTGGGGGCGGCGCGCGATCCTCTGGTGCTGGCGCTCGATGGAGTGCAGGACCCGCACAACCTGGGTGCCTGTCTGCGCACTGCGGACGCCTGCGGCGTGTTCGCGGTCGTGGTACCGCGCGACCGCGCGGCTTCGCTCAACGCCACGGCGCGCAAGGTGGCGGCGGGGGCGGCCGAGACCACGCCGGTGGTGACGGTCACCAACCTGTCGCGGAGCCTCAAGCTCATCAAGGAAGCGGGTCTGTGGATCGTGGGCGCCGATGCCGAAGCGAAGCAGCGGGCGGCCGAGGCCGACCTCACCGGCGGCCGGTGCCTGGTGATGGGCGCCGAGGGCGCGGGCCTGCGCGAACTCACGCGCCGCCACTGCGACTGGCTGGTGACGCTCCCGAGCCTGGGGTCGGTCGAGAGCCTGAATGTCTCGGTGGCCGCCGGGATGCTGCTTTATGAGGCCGTACGACAGCGCCAGGCCCGCGCTTAGGCGCAGCGGCACCCCTGGGTGCACCGTCGCGGTTGCGCCCGGCGGGACCATTCGGGTATCCTGCGCGGCTTCTCCTTGCCGCACTGCTAATGCCTTGAGCAGGCGGCATATTAATCCGCAAGGAGTCAATCATGAGGCATTACGAAGTGGTGTTCCTGGTCCACCCGGACCAGAGCGAACAGGTTCCGGCGATGATCGAGCGTTACCGCGGCATGATTGCCGCGGGGAACGGTGCGGTGCATCGCCTCGAAGACTGGGGACGGCGGCAGCTGTGCTTCCCCATCGCCAAGGTTCACAAGGCACATTACGTGCTGATGAACATCGAGTGCGACCAGAAGATCCTCGCCGAACTGACCGGTGCGTTCCGTTTCAGCGACGCTGTGCTGCGCCACCTGGTGGTCAGCATGGATGCCGCCGTGACCGAGCCCTCGCCGATGTCGCGCACGGATGAGGAAAACGAGGCCCGTCGCGAGCGCGACGAAATGGGCGATGACGACGATATGTCGCTCAACCCCTAAGCTTGCACCCCAATTCGAGGAACTGCCATGTCACGCTTTGTCCGCCGCAAGAAATTCTGCCGTTTTACGGCCGATGACGTCGCCACGATCGACTACAAGGATCTGGGCATACTCAAGAACTACATCACCGAGACCGGCAAGATCGTACCGAGCCGCATCACCGGCACCAAGAGCTTCTACCAGCGCCAGCTCGCCACCGCGATCAAGCGCGCGCGTTTCCTCGCGCTCCTGCCGTATACCGACCAGCACTAGGGCCCAAGCCATGGACGTCATTCTCCTGCAGAAAGTCGCCAACCTCGGCACCATCGGCGATCGCGTCAAGGTGAAGAGCGGCTACGGTCGCAATTACCTGCTGCCCTCGGGCCGCGCCACGCTCGCCACGGCGGCCAACGTCGCGCGCTTCGAGCTGCGCCGCTCTGAACTCGAGAAACTCGCTGGCGAAGAGCTGGGCGGTGCACAGCAGCGCGCCGAAACGCTGCGCGATTTCCGCGTCACCATCACCGCCAAGGCCGGCTCGGAAGGCAAGCTGTTCGGTTCGGTGGGCACGGCCGACATCGCCGAGGCCTGTACGGCCGCGGGCCACAAGGTCAATCGCAGCGAAGTGCGGCTCCCGACCGGGCCGATTCGCCTGGTGGGCGAGCACCAGGTCGCGGTGCACCTGCATACCGACGTCGAGGTCGCGATCACCGTGATCATCGCCGCCGAAGAGCAGGGCTAGAGCCGCTCGGTTCCCGGGGCGGTCACAGCAATGGCCGGACCGCTCCGTTCACGTCGCGATATCGAGGGGCCGGCCGAGCCCGGGGCGGCGACGCCACCGCATTCGGTCGAGGCCGAGCAGGCGGTCATCGGCGGGCTGCTTATCGACGCGCCGGCCTGGGACCAGGTCGGCGACATCGTCGTCGCGGATGATTTCTACCGTCCCGACCATCAGCTGATTTTCGGCGCGCTCGCCGAGCTGATCGCCGGCGGCAAGCCGGCCGATGTGGTCACGGCCGCCGAACACCTGGAACGCAATGGCCGGCTGGAAGCCGCCGGGGGCCTGGCCTACCTGGGGAGCCTGGCGCGCGACACACCGACTGCGGCCAATGTGCGCGCCTACGCGCAGATCGTCCGCGAGCGCTCGCTCCTGCGGCGCCTGATCAGCGCCGGTCGCTCGATTGCAGCCGCGGCGTTCGCCAATGACGGTCGTTCGGCCCGCGACCTGGTCGACGAGGCCGAGCAACAGGTGTTTGCCATTGCCGAGCAGAGCACCGGCCGGCGCGATGGCGCTATCAAGGTGAGCGCGCTGCTGCCACCACTGATCGACAAGATCGACGAGTGGCACACCAACCCGAATTCGATGCGCGGGCTACCCACGGGCTTTGCCGATTTCGATCGCAAGACCGGAGGGCTCCGTCCCGGTGACCTGGTCATCGTGGCCGGCCGTCCCTCGATGGGCAAGACCACGCTGGCCATGAACATCGCCGAGTACGCCGCGGTGAATCCCGGCACACGTTCCTCGGTGGCCATTTTCAGCATGGAAATGCCCTCCGAGCAGTTGCTGACGCGCATGCTGAGCTCGATAGGCGGCGTGCCGCTCAACGGCATCCGCAGTGGGCAGATCTCCGACGAGGACTGGGTGCGGGTCACGGCGGCGACCAGCCAGCTCGCCGAGGCCAGGATCTTCATCGACGAGTCGGCTGGCCTGACGCCAACGGAGCTCCGCGCGCGCGCGCGGCGCGTGGCCCGCGAGCACGGCCTCGACCTGATCGTCATCGACTACCTGCAGCTCATGCAGGTGCCGGGCACCAAGGAGAACCGCGCCACCGAGATCGCGGAGATTTCCCGCGGCCTCAAGGCGCTGGCCAAGGAACTGCAGGTGCCGGTGATTGCGCTCTCGCAGCTCAATCGCGGCGTCGAGGCCCGTACCGAGAAAAAGCCCGTGATGTCGGACCTGCGCGAGTCGGGGGCCATCGAGCAGGACGCGGACATGATCCTCTTGATCTACCGCGAAGAGGTCTACGACAAGAACACGCCCAAGCGCGGCATTGCCGAGATCGACCTGGCGAAGCACCGCAATGGCGAGATCGGCACCTTCATGCTGACCTTCCAGGGCCAGTACAGCCGCTTCGCCAACTACGCGGCGGACTCCTACGCAGAGGGTGTGCTGCGCTGACGGCGGGCGCCGCGCGGGCGCCTAGCCCTCGAAAAATCCCATCTTGACGCCGGCGAGCTGGATGACATCGTTGTCCACGAGCTTGCGTGCGTGCGCACCGATCGGCGCGCCGTTCACCAGCGGGTAGTTCTCGGCCGTGTCGGCATCGACGTGCACCAGGTAGTAGCCTTCCGAGCGCCGCGTGATCGCCGCCACCTGCACGCCCGGCCTGCCGAGCGTGGTGAGCGTCTTGGTCAGTTCCAGTTCGCGTCCGGCAAAGGCGCCGGAGAGCACCTGGAGCCGCGCCTTCTTGAGCGCTGGCGCACCGTTGCCGAGCGTGCGCCGTGAAGCGGTGGCCTCGGCGCTCGCTGCCACGGCAGCGCGCACCTTTTCGACCGGGCGGGCCGAGGGCTGGATCACCATGGTCTTTTCGAATTCGTCCTGCTGGGCGGTATCGTCCTCGACGAAGCGCAGCTGGTGGTGGCCGCAGGTGATGACGTCGCCATGCTGCAGCGCGTGCTTCTTGATCAGCTTGCCGTTGACGTAGGTGCCGTTGGTGCTGTTGAGGTCTTCGAGGAAGGAGTCGTTGAGGATATTGATGATCAGCGAGTGATGGCCGCTGACAGCCGGATTGTCGATCCGGATATCGTTGTCCGGGAGGCGCCCGATCGTGTAGCGCTCCTTGTTCATGTTGTATTCGGCCATTACCTGACCGTCGAGACTTAGAATCAGCCTAGCCATATGTACTCGCTTTGTTCTCGTCTATTGGGGATCAGCTGAACCAACCGAGCATGCGGTCCAATACTCCACGACGCACCGGGAATGAATCAACGACCTGGGCCAGCAGAACGGAAATATTGTCTTTCCCCCCGTTGTCGTTGCCGAGCTGGACCAGATGTTTCGCTACGGTATCAAGGTTAGCACCAAAGGTGTTGATCGTTAAGTGAATATCGTCGTCCTCGACCATGTCCGACAGGCCGTCGGAGCAGAGCACGTAGATATCGCCGCGCTGCGCCGGGTGTTCCTGGATCTCGACCTCGACCCCCGCCTCGACGCCCAGCGCGCGGGTCACGTAGTTCTTGTTGGCGGCGCGCTGCGCTTCCTCGGGCGAGTAGAAACCGCGGTCGACCAGCTCCTGGAGGAGCGAATGGTCGAGCGTGATCTGCTCGAAACCGTCCCCGCGCAGCCGGTACAGGCGCGAGTCGCCCACGTGGGCGATGGTCACGCGGTTGTCGTGGAACAGGGCGCCGACCACGGTCGTGCCCATGCCTTCGCAGTTGGGCTGCGTGCGCGCGGTCTGGAAGATGATCTTGTTGGCGCGGGTGATGGCATCGCGCAGGATGATGGCGGTGCGCGACAGGCCGGTGCCCACATCGGGGGCCGTGAGGTCCTCGCGCTCGATCGCCTCGCGCACCAGGTTGACGATGGTCTTGACCGCGATGCCGCTGGCCACTTCGCCGGCGTTGTAGCCGCCCATGCCGTCGGCCAGCACCAGCAGCCCCATGTTGGCATCCCAGGCGATCGTGTCCTCGTTGTGTTCACGGACACGGCCGGTGTCCGTCAGCCCCACACAGCGGAGCTTGCCTTTGAGGCTCATCGGCGGACCCTGGGGCCCGGGCTCTTGAGCTGGCTTGAAAGCGTGAACTGGATCACAGGTACTGGTCCGCTGCCTTCCTGGTCGAGCGGCTGGAGCGCGCCGCGCCGCAAAAGTTACCATCCGCGGCCCCTCCCGGGCGCGTCTGGGGTCACAGATGCACCGGATCGGGCCGGCCGCGCCCGCAATACCGCGGCATCGTACTGGAGTTTCGATTGCGCTGCGACGGGCGCTGGCTTACAAGTCTGTCATGGCGCGCAACCAACCGGTCTACGTCTGCAGCTCCTGCGGGGGCGAATCGCTGAAATGGCAGGGCCAATGTCCGCATTGCAGCGAATGGAACACCCTCACGCGCATGGTCGGGGTGCGTGCCCAGGCCGGCGCCGGGGGCGGCGCGGGGGCCGGCGCCGCAGCGGTACCCGTGGCGCTGGCCGCGGATCCGGGTGCGGAGGAACGGCTGAGCCTCGGGCAGTCCGAACTCGATCGCGTGTTCGGTGGCGGGCTCGGCGTGGGTTCGGTAAGCCTGCTCGGGGGCGAGCCGGGCATCGGCAAGTCGACCCTGCTGCTGCAGGTCGCGGCGGCGGTCGGCGCCGGGCGGCCGGTGCTGTACGCCTCCGGCGAAGAATCGACGCAGCAGATCACGCAGCGCGCGCGGCGGCTCTCCCTGACCGCGCCGCACCTCACGCTCGTCAGTGACAACTCGCTCGAGTCGATCATGGCGCTGTGCACCGAGCGGCGCGCGGCGCTGCTGGTGGTGGATTCGATCCAGACCATGCAGACCAGCAGCGTGGAATCGAGCCCCGGCTCGGCGCAACAGTTGCGCGAGGGCACGGCCGCACTGGTGCGCTTTGCGAAGCAGGGCGGCACCTCGGTCATCATCGTTGGGCACGTCACCAAGGATGGCGCGATCGCGGGCCCGAAGCTCCTCGAGCACCTCGTGGACACCGTGCTGTACTTCGACGCCGACGCCGGCAGCCGCTACCGCATGCTGCGCGCCACCAAGAACCGGTTTGGCCCGGTCAACGAGCTGGGCTTCTTCGCCATGTCGGCGGCCGGCCTGCGCGAGGTGCGTAACCCGTCGGCGATCTTCCTGTCACGCAACCCGCAGCCGGTTCCCGGGAGCCTGGTGATGGTGGCGCGCGACGGCGGCCGCCCGCTGCTCATCGAAGTGCAGGCGCTGACCGACGCCACGCGTTTCTCGACGCCGCGCCGCGTCGCGCAGGGTGTCGACGCGAACCGCCTGGCGATGCTGCTGGCGGTGATGAGCCGTCATTCCCGCGTGTCGCTGGCCGAGCATGACGTCTACGTGAACCTGGTCGGTGGTCTGACCATCACCGAGACCGCGACCGACCTGCCGCTGGCGCTCGCGCTGGCCTCGAGCCTGCGCGGCGAACCGCTCGACGGGAAGCTGGTCGCATTTGGCGAGCTGGGGCTCACGGGCGAGGTGCGGCCAGTGCCCTACGGCGAAGAGCGGCTGAAGGAGCTGCACAAGCAGGGCTACACGCGCGCCATCGTGCCGCAGCAGAACGCGCCGCGATCCGCTGCCGACGGCGTGAAGGTCATTGCGGTGTCCACCCTCGCCGAGGCGCTCGACGCCGCGTTTGCACCCGCGCCCCGCGCCTAGCCTCAGGCGGTGATCGGCCGTACCCGCACCGTGCGGATCGAGTTGTCGACCGTCTGCAGCACCTCGAATTCCAGCGCCCCGATCCGCAGCGAGGTGCCCGCCTGCGGGATGTCTTCGAGCTTTTCGAGCAGCAGGCCGTTGAGCGTCTTGGGGCCGAGGTCGGGCAGCTGCCAGCCGAGCGAGCGGTTCAGTGCGCGGATCGTGGCGCTGCCGTTGACGAGCCACGCGCCGCTGGCGTCGCGGTGCACGTCCTTGTGGCCGACCGTGGCCGGGTCGGTGGTGAATTCGCCGACGATCTCCTCGAGCAGGTCTTCGAGCGTCACCAGGCCCTCGATGTCGCCGTATTCATTGACGACGAAGGCGTGCCGGCGCCGGTTGCGCTGGAACTGCGCGAGCTGGTGCATGAGCGAGGTACCCTCGGGCACGAAGTAGGGCTCGCGCGCCGCCGCCAGCTCGATGAGCCGCTCGCGGGTCAGCGAACCGCGCGCGAATTCCTGCGCGGTGCGCTTCATGTGCAGGATCCCGACCAGGTTGTCGAGTTCGCCGTCGTACACCGGGAGCCGCGTGTGGGGGGTCTGGCGGAGCCGCTCGAGCACGTCCTCCCAGTCGCCCGAGATATCGACGCCGGCAATGTCCTGGCGCGGAATCATGATGTCATTCACCGTGACGCGCTCGAGGTCGAGGATCGACAGCAGCATCTGCCGGTGGCGCGCCGGTATCAGCGCGCTCGACTCGCTCACTACGGTGCGCAGCTCCTCGGCGCTCAGGGCCTGCGCGCCGTGCGCGGCGCCGCGCATCCCGAACAGGCGCAGGAATCCGTAGGCGGCGCGGTTGGTGATCCACAGGGCCGGCCAGGTGAGCCACAGCAGTACGCGGTAGACCATGGTCGAGTTCAGCGCCACCGCTTCGCTGTGCACGGCGGCGTAGATCTTCGGAGCCAGCTCGCAGAAGATGATGATGAACACGGTCAGTCCGAACATCGCCACCGGGAGCGCGTGCTCGTAATGCGCGCGCAGCGCCAGCAGCGTGGCCACGGTCGAGGCGGCGACGCTGGCGAGCGCCAGGATTACCAGGTTGGCGCCCAGCCACTGGTCGGGTTTGGCGAGCAGTCGCTCGAGCGCGCGGGCGCGGCGCTCGCCAGCGGCGGCGCGGGTGCGGACCCGGTAGCGGTTGACCGACAGCATCGCCACCTCGGTACCCGAGGAAAATGCGATCACGATGAGCAGGCCCAGCAGCGTCAGGATCAGTTGGGGGGTTGGAGCCGTATCCACGCGGACACCTTGGGATCAATCGGGGGCCCATAGCATAGAGCCTGGCGAGCCGGGACTGTGCCGTACCGTATAATTACCTGATGTTTGACCAGTTAACCGGGCGGCTCAGTGCTGCGGTAGCCGCGCTGCGGGGCCGCGGACGCCTCACCGAAGACAACATCGCCGACACGCTCCGCGAGGTGCGTATCGCGCTGCTCGAGGCTGACGTCGCGCTGCCGGTGGTCAAGCGCTTCATCGATGCCGTCAGGGTGCGCGCGCTGGGCGCCGAGGTCAGCGCCAGCCTCAGCCCCGGCCAGGCGCTGATCGGCATCCTGCACCGTGAACTGGTGGAGCTGCTCGGAGGCGCAAGCAGCGGCCTGGCGCTCAACGTGACCCCGCCGCTGGTGCTGCTGCTGGCGGGCCTCCAGGGCGCGGGCAAGACCACGACCGCTGGCAAGCTCGCCCGGTGGCTCAAGGAGACGCACAAGCGCCGCGTGCTACTGGTGAGTACCGACGTGCGGCGGCCGGCGGCCATACTCCAGCTCGAGCGGCTCGCCGGGCAGGTCGAGGCCGATTTCTTTGCGCCGCCAACTGCCTGCAATGACCCCACCGCAATTGCCACGGCCGCCTTGCAGCACGCCCGCAGCGGTGTCTACGACGTGCTGATCGTCGACACGGCCGGACGGCTCCATATCGACAGCGAATTGATGAGCGAAGTGCAGGAGATCGACGCCGCCGTGGGCGCGCACCAGCGCTTGTTCGTCGTCGACGCCATGTCGGGCCAGGACGCGCTCAACTCGGCGCGCGCCTTCGGGGCCGCACTGGAGCTCACCGGCATCATCCTCACCAAGGCGGATGGAGACGCCCGGGGCGGCGCGGCCCTGTCGGTGCGCGAGGTGACCGGCAGGCCGATTGTGTTCCTGGGGGTCGGCGAGAAGACCGAGGCGCTCGAGCTGTTTGACCCCGAGCGCATGGCCCGGCGGATCCTCGGGATGGGCGACGTCGTTGCCCTGGTCGAGAGTGTGCAGCGCAACATCGAGACCGGGGAGGCCGAACGGCTGGCCCGCAAGGTCAGCCAGGGCAAGGGCTTCGACCTGGCCGATCTGCGCTCCCAGCTGGACCAGGTGCAGCGCATGGGGGGCCTGGGGGCCCTGATGGACAAGCTCCCAACCCAGATGACCCAACGTTCGAGCATGCCGCCTGAACAGGGCGAGCGCCAGATTCGGCGCCAGATGGCCATTATCGACTCCATGACCCCGAAAGAGCGCCGTGTGCCCGGGCTCATAGACGGCTCCCGGAGGCGGCGGATCGCCAGGGGGGCAGGGGTGCAGGTCCAGGACGTCAATCGCCTGATGAAGCAGTTCCTGGAGATGCAGAAGATGATGAAACAGCTCAAGGGTGGGGGCCTGCGCCGCCTCATGGGGGCTTTCAAGGGCGGGGCCCCGCAGCGATAAGTCATTGAGGGCTTTAAGTCTGGCCAGCCTTTGCGTAGAATCCGCGCTCTTTTTTTGACCCCAGAGCTTCGTTAAACATGGTCACCATTCGTCTCACCCGGCGCGGCGCCAAGAATCAGCCTTTCTACCACGTGGTGGTGACTGACAGCCGCAAGCGCCAGGGCGGCTCGAGCCTCGAGCAAGTCGGCTTCTTCAATCCCGTCGCGCGTGGCAAGGAAACCCGTCTGCGGCTCGAGGTCGGTCGCATCGACCATTGGGTCGGGCTTGGGGCACAGTTGTCCGATCGCGTGCGCAACCTCGTGGCCGGCTACCGCAAGCAGGCGACGGCTTAAGGCCCAGGGCTCGTGGCCGAAGTCCGGCCGCCGCGCTTCGTGAAGCTCGGGCGGGTGCTCGGTGCCGCGGGAGTACGCGGTTGGCTGAAGATCCAGTCTTATACCGATCCGCCTGACAACCTGCTGCAGCACAAGGCCTGGCTGCTGGCTGACGCTGAAGGCCGGCGCGCGCCGTACCAGGTGGCGGAGGCCGCGTTTGACGGACGGTGGCTCCGCGCCAGGTTCGCGGGCATCGAAGATCGGGATGCCGCCGAATTGCTGCGCGGCAGGGACATCGAGGTCGAGCGCGAGGCCTTGCCGCCGACCGCGCCGCGGGAGTACTACCGCGACGACCTGATCGGGTTCCGCGTGGCCAACCGCGCGGGCCGGGAACTGGGTCGGGTCAGCCATTTTGTCGAGGCGCCCGCCGCGCCGGTGATGGTGGTGACGGGCATACGGGAGCTGTGGATACCTGCGGTACCCACTCACCTGGTGCGTGTCGACCTGGCGCAGGGCGAGATTGAAGTGGATTGGCCTGACGATCTGTAGGCGGTCCGCGGGGCGGTGAGCGCAGGTGCTGATCGAAGTGGTCACGCTGTTTCCGGAGATGATCCGGGAGGCGCTGCGGCACGGAATCGTGGGGCGGGCGCAGGAGCGCTCGCTGCTGAGGGTAGGCACCTGTGATCCGCGCGCCTATACGAGCGACGTACACCGCACGGTGGACGACCGGCCGTATGGTGGCGGGCCCGGCATGGTGATGAAGCCAGAGCCATTGTGTGCGGCGATCCGTGCCGCGCGGGCGCGGCTTCCGGCCGGGAGCCTGACCGTGGCGTTCTCGGCGCAGGGTGAGCGGTTGGAGCAGGCGCGGGTGCGAGCGCTGGCCGCGAACAACGCGCTGGTGCTGGTCGCCGGGCGTTACGAAGGCATGGATGAACGGGTGCTCGAGACGGAAGTCGATCTCGAGCTCTCGATCGGTGATTATGTGCTCTCGGGCGGGGAGCTGCCGGCGCTGGTGCTGATCGACGCGCTGGCGCGGCTCCTGCCGGGGGCGCTGGGCGACGAGCGCTCGGCGCAGCAGGAGTCGTTCAGCGACGGGCTGCTCGACTGGCCGCACTTTACGCGGCCCGAGGAGTACGCGGGACGGCGGGTGCCACCGGTGCTGCTGTCGGGCGACCACGCGGCGATCGACCGCTGGCGGCTCAAGCAGGCGCTCGGGCGCACCTGGCTGCGGCGGCGCGAGCTGCTGGCGGGAGTGACACTGGATGCGCAGCGCGCGGCGCTGCTGCAGGAATTTTTGCAGGAACGGGAACAGGAAGACGACACATGAACATCATTCAGACCCTCGAAGCCGAGCGCATGACGCGCAAGGTCCCTGATTTCAAGCCGGGCGACACCGTAGTGGTGCAGGTCAAGGTCGTCGAGGGCGAGCGCGAGCGCGTGCAGGCCTTCGAGGGCGTCGTGATCGGCATTTCCAATCGCGGTTTCAACTCCTCGTTCACGGTGCGCAAGGTGTCGCACGGCGAGGGCGTCGAGCGTACCTTCCAGACCCACAGCCCCTCGATCAGCGACATCAGCGTCAAGCGTCGCGGCAACGTGCGGCGCGCGAAGCTGTATTACCTGCGCGATCGCGCCGGCAAGTCGGCCCGCATCGAAGAGAAAGTCTAGGGTTGCGGTCGCCGTAGTCGCGGCATACACGACGCATGCGCTACCTGCTCGGCTTCTTCCGCAACCTGTGGCGCGGCCTCGACGTCGTACGCCGCGTGCTGCACCTGCTGCTGCTGCTCGGGCTGCTGGCGCTGCTGGTCGCGGCGCTCCGGGGTTCGATCCCGCGGCTCCCGGAACGCGGCGCGCTGGTGGTGCATCCCTCCGGTGACATCGTCGAGCAGCTCGCCGGGGCACCGTTCGAGCGGGCGCTCAGTGAGGCGCAAGGGGAGCGCGCGCCGCAGACGTTGCTGTGGGACCTGACCCGGGCAATCCGTGGTGCCGCGGGCGATGCGCGCATCCAGGCGCTGCTGATCGAGACCGATGACCTGTCGGGCGCCGGCCTCCCGGCGCTCGAAGAGCTGGCCCGGGCGATCGGCGAATTCCGCGCTGCCGGCAAGAAGGTCGTCGCCCACGGCAGCTATTTCCTGCAGAGCCAGTATTACCTCGCGGCCCAGGCCGATGAGATCTACCTCGATCCGTTCGGATTCGTGCTGCTGCCGGGGTTCGATCGCTACCGCATGTACTTCAAGGACGCGATCGCCAGGCTCAGCGTCGATGTGCACCTGGTGCGCGCCGGCAAGTTCAAGAGCGCGAACGAGCCGTTCGTGCGCAACGACATGTCGGCCGAAGAGCGGCAGGAGAGTGCCGCCTATCTGCAGTCCCTGTGGCTGGGATACCGCACCGGCGTTGGCGCCGCGCGTCACCTGGACCCGGGAGCGATCGACGCCTATGCCAACGGCTACCCCGCGGCGGTGCGCCAGGCGGGCGGCGACCTGGCGGGCGTGGCCAAGAGCGCGGGCCTGGTGACTGCGCTGCTCACCGGTGCCCAGCTCGAGCAACACATGGTGGAGCTGGTTGGCGCCGATACCGACCGGCATGGCTTCCAGTCGGTCGCGCTCGAGGACTACCTGCGCGTGCTGCGCACCGAGGAGCGCCTGCATCGCGGCCACGGCAGCGCCGTCGGCGTGATCATGGCGAGCGGCGAAATTCTCGACGGCGAGCAGCCCTCGGGGACGGTGGGGGGCGATTCGACCACGGCGCTCCTGCGCCAGGCGCGCGAGGATGCCGATATCAAGGCGGTGGTGCTGCGTATCGACAGCCCCGGCGGGAGCGTGTTCGCCTCCGAGCAGATCTATCGCGAAGTGCAGCTGCTGCGTGCGGCGGGCAAGCCGGTCGTTGCCTCGATGGGCGATCTGGCGGCCTCCGGCGGGTACTACATCGCCGCGCCCGCCGACGAGATCGTGGCGAGCGCCAACACCATCACCGGCTCGATCGGCGTGTTCGCCACGATCCCGACCTTCGATCGCGCGCTGGCGAAGCTCGGCGTGCAGGTGGACGGCGTCGGTACTACCGCGCTGTCCGGCACGCTGCGACTCGATCGGCCGCTCAAGCCGGAAATCGAAGCCATCCTGCAGGCCAGCGTCGATCATTCCTACTCCGAATTCCTCCAGCGCGTGGCCAGCGGGCGTCGCAAGACGCCGGCGGCGATCGATGCGATCGCCCAGGGACGGGTCTGGGCGGGGCGCGATGCGTTGCGGCTCGGGTTGGTCGACCGGCTCGGAGGCTACGACGACGCGGTGCATGCGGCCGCGAAACGGGCCAGGCTGGCGGCGGGTTACGACGTGCGCATCATCGAGCCGCAGTTGAGTTTCAGCGAACAGCTGCTGCTGAACGCGCGCAGCGCCTACAGCATGGTGCTGCATGCTGCGGGGCTGGGCGAGAGCCCGCTCGAGGCTGGCTTGCGCTCGCCACTGGCGCCGCAGCTGCGGCCGCTGCAGCGCGAAGTGCTGCGCTGGCAACGCCTCGCCGCGGTTCCACAGCACGCGCTGGCCTACTGCTTCTGCACGGTGGACTAGCGGCGCACGGCGCGCCTATTTCGTGGCGTGCTCGAGCAGGCTCCGGAATCGCGCCGCGTCGAAGCGCTCGTCGTCGGCCAGGCTCGCGAACAGGGCTTCGACCGCAGCTGATCCGGTCGGCTGGCCGCTCGCCTCGAGCAGCACCACAGCCCCCATGGCCACCTGTTCTGCGCCGGCATAGTCGCGATACTCGCCCCGCTGCACCGCCGCGGACAGTTGCTCGAGCAGCACTCGCGCCTGCGGCGCCGAGAGTGCCGGCGGCCTGACGGCCAACGGGGCCAGAGCGGCATCTAGTGCCGCTGCGGCGCGCTGCACGGCCGCCCAATCCCTGCCCGGCGCCGCCTGGAGTTCCCGCACCATTTCGGGCAGCAGTGTGGCATCGGCGGATCCGGCAGCCCCGAGTACCGCGGCGATGAGCCGCAACGCGCTGTCGTCAAAGCGCAGGGCGCCGGCCGATCCGGCCGGGCTCGATTCCCGCGCGGCCCAACGCGAGAGCCCCATGGTGCGGTGGCAGGAGTAACAGTTGAAAAGCGCGAACTCCGGCAGCAGGCCCGGCGCCGGATCCTCGCGGAGGATCGCCAGCTGGCGCCGCGCCTGCGCCAGCAACCCTGCGATCCACACGTCGGTGGCTGGGGGAAGGCCCTTGCGCTGCCGGTAGTCCTGGTCGCGCACGTAGTGCTCGCGGCCGCCGCTCGTCCGCCACAATTCGGTGTAGGTGTCCAGCTCGAAGCTGAGCCGCGGGTGGCCGGCCGCCATCATCGCGTGAGTGGCCAGATTGCCTACCGAGCCGACGTGGCAGTCGAGGCACACGCTGGCCCGTACGACGGGCTGCTCGAGGGGACGCAGCCCCGCGCGGAGGTTGTCCGCATGAGTGACGCGCGGCGTGTCGGCGTGGCTCGCGATCCAGCGATCAGAGGCACCATGACAGCTCTCGCAGCCGATGCCGTCGTCGAGCTGGAAGCGCGGGCCGCGTTGCGCCGGGGGCGCGGCATCGGCGTGGCAGCCGAGGCACTGGGGCGCGGCGGTGACATCGGCAATGCCCAGCCGTCGCGCGATCTCGCGGCCACGCGGTTCGCTCAGCGCATGGAAAGCGCCGGCGTGCGGATCGAAATGTTGCCAGGTGACGTATTCGTTCTGCTGCACCGGTGTGGCCGAGCGGGGTTTCGCCGAACCATGGCAGATGCCGCTGGCGCAACTGGCGACGCCCTGGTGCACGGCGTCGGCAGGCGCCCCCGGGTTCGCCGCCGCGGCGGCGGCGCCCAGCAACGCGGCCAGGACCAACGCGCGGGCACAGGCTGGAAACAGTGCGAACCTCATCGCGGCGCTCCAGGGGCCGTGGAATCGCTGACGAACCACGGGTTACCCGCTGCGTCGAGGTACATGCGTTGCATCTCCTGCAGAGTAAACGGTCGTGAGCCGCGGCGGCCGAATACTGCAACCTGCCCGCCGCTCTCGTCCACCGCGCGGTCGCGCTCAAGCGGCCGCGACAGGGCGAGGGCCGGGGCCGCCGTGCGGTAGCTCGCGATCAACTGCGGCCGGGGTTCGGGCGCGAAGCCGTAGAAATCGGGCTGCGTGTCCGGGGCGATCGTCTGGATCACCTTGAGTCCGCCCGCGCCGTCGGCCACGTAGGCGAATGACGAGGCATTGGTCGCCGCGAGCACCACGTCGCGGGAATCGCCGAGCGCGCCGTCGGCGTTGAAGTTCCGGAACAGGCGTGGCGCCTCGGGTTTCTCGACATCGATGATCGCCAGGCCCTCGCGACCATTGGCCACCCAGGCGTAGGTGCGCGACACGAACAGCTTGTGCGCGTCGGCGAGCGGCACGCGCGCGCCGGGCACCAGGCGTGGCCCCTCGGGATGCGTGACGTCGATGACCGCGAGCCCGCTGCGGTCGGTGACAAACAGATAGCGGAACTGCAGCATCGCGGCGCGCGCGTCGTCCAGCGGGACGGTTGCGAGTACGCGCGGGGCGAGCGGATCCTGGAAGTCGGCAACGATCAGGCCCGCGTCGGCAACGATGTAGAGGTAGCGGCCGCCGATGGCGAGGTGTCGCGCGCCGCGCAGCACTCCGCCGGGGTTCCAGGTGAGCGCCCGCCGCAGCTGGTTGTTGCGGAAGTTGCCGTCCATGAGCGTGTCGATGTCCACCAGGATCAGCCCTTCGACCCGGTCAGTGATGAACGCGTAACGATAGACGTCGAGGAAGGGCTGCTCGAGGTTGGCCTCGCGCATCAGCGCACCTTGGTTGCGCGAGGGCTGCACCGGTTGCGTGGTCGCGAGCACCACGCAGGAGGCATCACGCGTGGTCACGTGCGTATCGTGGCCCAACGGCGAGAACGGCGCGCTGAGAATCCGGGCGCTGACTCCCTTGTTGGCGATGCTGGCAATGTCATAGACGCGCAATCCGCCATGGCCCTCGGAGGCGTACAGGTATTCGCCGCGTTGCTGCACGCAGCTGGCGGGCCCGGAGGCGTGCGTGGCCGCGTTCGTCAGCTGCCGGCCGCGCGCCAGGTGTGCCGCGTAGTAATCGGGATACGCATAGCGGTGCAGGTAGCTGCCGATGACCGCCTGCGGCTCCTCCCACTCGGTTACCTGCACCGCGGCGACCGCGCGCTCGGTGCCGAGGTAGGCGTTGAGCCCGACGAAGTTGATGTACTGCGTACCCTGACCCAGGGTCTGCGCCATGATCGCGTTGTTGTCACGCGTGGCCGCCAGGTGGCAGTCACTGCAGGTCTTGGTCTCGGTCTTGCGCTCGGTGTGCGGGTAGTGCGGGTTCATCGCCTGTGAGCTAAAGCCCGAGGCTGCAATCGGTGGCTGCTGCACGTAGATGTGCTCGCGATTCGCGTTGGTCGAGGACAGCACCAGCGCCGAGGACGAGCGCACCGGGGCGATCTTGCCGTTCTCGACCGGCCCGCGGCGACCGAGCAGGAACATGTCGTCGCGCGCCACCTGCGGGTTGTAGCTGGCGTAATTGCGGCTCGTGCCGCCCTCGAAGCGGTGTTTCTCGCTCTTCCAGTTGGCCTCAATCGGCAAGTGGCAGCCCCCGCAGCTCGTGGTCCACGACGTGTGGCAGGAGTAGCACTCCATGTTGTCGTCGCTGTGCGCGAGTTGCGGCCAGGCGACGTCGGTGCCCCACTTCTGCCCCAGCGGATCCCTCGCCATGAGCTTGGCGCGCGCGGCGCGCGGGTTGTAACGCGGATTTCCTGGAGTCACCGAATCCTTGACCAGCGAGACCACCCA
This sequence comes from Gammaproteobacteria bacterium, assembly GCA_025357915.1. Classification (GTDB taxonomy): domain Bacteria; phylum Pseudomonadota; class Gammaproteobacteria; order Steroidobacterales; family Steroidobacteraceae; genus FEN-1191. Next base: position 64,440 of record JANYLH010000044.1, on the reverse strand, counting down.
TTCCCTCGCGGGATCCACGGCGGAGCGTTGCAGCAGTTTTCCGTCGCGCCACTCGAAGCGCAGACGGCCGTCGGGGTTTCGAATCGTCGCGAGGTCGGTGCCGTTCGGGCCGGCTGCGGGACCGGAAGTGCGCAGTGTCGGGTAGGCTCGCACGGTGCCGTGGCAGTCCTTGCAGTCAATCTCGACTGCCTGCGCGACCTCGGCATGGATGTGGCCGGTGCCGTGCGCGTCCTGGCCGTAGTGACAGTCGACGCAGTGCATGCCGACATCGACATGCACCGAAGCCATGTGCACGACCTTGGCCCACTTTTGCGGGTCGTCGTTGGCGACGATCGCGCCCGCGCTGTCCTGCAGGTGCCCATGGCGATCGCGCTTGAAGACAGCGCGAAAATTCCAGCCGTGGCCATGGTAGTCGGCGAACTGCGTATCCTTGAGCCCGGGGTTGAGTTCCCAGACCCGGCTGAGGAACCCGGGATCCGCCCAGTTGCCACGCGGTGCGGCGCCCTCGGGATTGCGGTCGAGCACGGCCCGCGTCTCATCGGCGGTGGGGTAGCGCTGTTGCCCGGGCCACATTGAGGGCGCGTCGGATTCGTAGTCCCACATCGTGTAGCCGTAGAACGTGTTCATGAACATGTTCGGCTGGTGCATGTGGCAGACCATGCACTGGCTGGAAGGGATGCTGCGCGTGAACGCGTGCTGCAGGGCGTGGCCGGGCCGGTCGCGCGGAATCACCGGGTCGCGCTGCTGCGAGGTGCCCTCGTGCCCGTAGCGCGCGTAGGGCCCGGAGTGCGCCGGGTCGCGGTCGTTGGCGTAAACCACGTGGCAGGCGCTGCAGCCCGAGGAGCGGTAATCACCGGGCTGGTCGTTGGTGCCGAGGAACCATGCAAGCGGGTCGTTGAGGCGCGTCTTGTGGATGTTGAGCACCGGCACCGCGATGCGCGCGCCCGTGCCGGGGCCGCGATTGGACTGGCGGATATCGGGCCGGCCCGGTTCCTCAAGCCGCTCCAGTTCGCCCGACACGTTCGGCAGGGCCGTCTCGGGGAACAGGTTCGAGATGTTGCGGCCGCCGTCCTCGAAAACCCGGAAGATATCGCCGGGCCGGATGGTCTCGAAGCGCGGTAGGGGATAGAGGCGGGGCAGGATGCCATGCTGCAACGCTTCCTCGGGCGTGAGGGGTGGCCCTTCGATAACCGTCGACTTGCCCTCGCGCGTATAACCCTCGCCGAGCAGGTAGTTCTTGAACGGCAGGATGCCGTTGTTGTACGCGGCGCCGCCCCAGAACATCGCGTTCGTGGACATGAGGCTCCGTTCCGCGGCCTCGATGATGCGCAGATGGCAGGCGCCGCAGGCCTCGCGCGCGATCCGGTAGTCGCCAGGGTTTTTAAAGCGGATAAACTCCGGGGCCTCGCGGTTCAGGAGCGTGTAGCTGCGCTCCGGGTTGGCGCTGTCCGGGTAGTGCCAGCTCGCCGGAAAGCGCGGCAGCACGTGGGCGCGATCGCGGCTCGCAGAATACTGCGGATCACTCTTTGAGGCCGCGCCGCGCCAGCGCACTGACGCATCGCCGCCGTGGCAGTCGGTGCAGCCGAGCACGACCGCCTTCGCCGCGTGCATGCTCGCAGCGTCGCTGGCTGCGTGACAGGAGATGCAGCCCTCGCTCTTGGCATCCGCGGCCGATTGCGTCTGGCTTGCCGGCGCGGACGGCGCCGTCACCCAGGCGCGCTCGACGGGCGTTTCCTCGTCGGCAGCAGCCTGCGCAGGCGCGCCGCGCGCCAGGCAGGCAAGCGTCGTGAAGGCCAGCAGGATGGTGTAGTGGCGCATCGCTCTGTCAGTAGCTCAGTATCAGGTTGCCGAGAATGGAATAGCCCTGCTCGCCGCCATAAAGCGTTTTCCAGCCGCTGCCCGGCAGCAGCTTCGCGGCCGACAGGCGTGCGACCACGTTCTGCGTGGCGAGGGGACGCCAGCTGAGCGCGAGCGAGAGGTCGAGCCCGATGCGTCTTGGGATCGATGCCTGCGCGCGCGCCACCTCGAGCACCGCCGTGTCGCCAAAGCGCAGGTCGTTGGCGTTCGCGCTGACCCGCAGCGTCGGCGTGAGGTCCGCGTCGGCGCCGACGCCAACCAGCTGCAGTCCCGGGTTGGTGAAGTTGGACTGGCCGAATTCCTTCGAGGAGCGCAACGAGCTGAGCAGGCCGTTGCGACCCGACAGTGATACGCCGCCGCCGGCAATCAGTGGCACCGGCTGACGGATCCAGAAACTGGTATCGGCGCCGGCGAACAACGGGTTCTCTACAATCGCATCGAACCCGGTGGCACGCCGGTCGAATGGATCGTGATCGGCGCTCTGCAGCGCGATCGAAGCGCGGACCCGTAGCCAGTCCCAGTCGCGCGACACTTCGGCGGCTGCGAAGAAGGCGCGCACCTGGTCTGCGGCGGCGGCGAAGGTGCCGCGCGATTCGTGCCCGAATACGAAGTAGCCGGCAATGGTCGCGTTGAGCACGCCGACATGGCCATCGCCGTTGACGCCGAGGTAGGTCACCTGGTAGTCGCGGCCGCGGCCATCACCGATTTGCGCCGGACGCTGCAGCGCGCCGTTGCCGTCGTAGCGTAGTTCGCCGCCTTCCCGGTTGCGGTTGTACGCCACCACCAGTTGCGAGGTGAAACCGGGCAGTGGCGTGTCCTGCGCGTACAGGTTGGCGAGCACTACGCTGTCATGGCGCAGTGAGGCGAGGCCACGAGCGAACACGTCGTTGAGTCCGGAATTGGTGTCCTTCTCCAGGCGACGGAACCAACCCAAGTTGTACTGGTAGCGATTGTTGGCCCGGTTGCCAGACAGCCGCACGCCTAGCGCCGCATCCGTGTAGAGGAAGCCGCGGAAGTCCGCGGTCACCGGCTGGATGCCGACGCGCAGGCTGTCGAAATCGTAGTGCGCGGAAACATTGCGCAGATGGCGATCGACGAACGCCGCCTGCAGCCCGAGCGCCGTGTCGGTGCGCGACAGCGGCGCGCCTGCGGCGGCGTTCACCAGGCCGCGCTCGCCTACCTCGACACGATTGACGCTGAAGACGGGCGTGAGGCGAAACTCCCACTCCGGCGGCTTGAATACGGTATCGCCCTGATAGAGGACGGCCTCGAAGGCGAGGGTCTGGGCATAGAGCTGGCTCGCGCCGTGCCCGTAGGCGTCGAGGCTCCCCGGGCGTTCGGTGACGACGTTGCCGACTGGCAGCGGGAAGCGCCTGGGCTCGACGACGGTATCCGCGACCGCCGCGAGGTTGACGAACCAGTCAGCACCGAACGCCGGGCGATCGCCCTTCAACCAGTTGTTGCCGTGGTAGGGGTCGTGGAGCCGCTCGGGGTACCCCAGCGTCGAGACCATGCGCCAGCGATCCGGGAGCCCGGCGAGCGTCCCCGGCTGGTCCGCGCGCGGTGGGGGTAGCGCGGCCGGATTGCACGGCGTGGGCGCGAAGCCGGGCAGCTCGGGTACCGCCGGTGCCTTGCGTTCGGCCGCGACCGGGGACTCGGGCGGGCAGGGCGCGGTCGTGCTCCCGTCTCCGGCGCGGACCACGCCGGTGGCAAGACCCGCACCGGCGAGGGCCAGCGCGCACGCGCAGGCGCGAGTTGCGCTAGCGGCCACTGCACTCGTCCTGCGTCGACGAGTCGAGGAACGGTGCCACCGGGCAGCCGACATAGCGCAAGCGCGCGCCGCGCGGCACCAGCGTGTCGCTGCGCAGGTCGGGCGGCGCATTGCCGAAGCCGCCGAGGCGTTGCGCGGCGCTATCGACGCCCAGGAAGCCGATCATGTCATCCTGGTCGACGCCATCGCCTGACACGCCGATCGCGCCGACCAGCGTGTGGTCCCGATAGATCGGCACGCCGCCCGGAAAGATCTGCAGGCCATTGGCGAGCGCCGGGATGGGCGCGGCGGGAGCAAAGCCGGTGTCAAAGCCGCTGACACCGGTGCAACTGAAGCCCACGTCGGGTGCCGCGCCAAGCACGAAGGCGACATGCTGCACCAGGGCGTTATAAACCAGATCCAGCTGTAAGCCGGTGCTGAACGGGCTCCACGCCGCGGCCGGCCTGGACCAGGGTCCGGCATGGGTGCCGTCGACGCCGTCGGGATAGAACGGTCGCGCCATGTTGCCCAGCGCGCGCGCGCTGAAGGCGACGCCGCCGTCGCCGAGCGCTGCTGGCAACCCCAGGAATGCGCGCGTCGCCGTCACGTAGCTGGCCAGTGGCACCCGCGCGAGCACACTCAGTCCACCGTCGAGATAGACCGCATCGGGCGCAGCCGCGAGTGCCGCGGCCGCGGCCGCCGAGCTCGTGAACGCGCTCGAGCGCGCCTTTTGCAGCGAGACGTCGACGCCGAATACCGGTGCGTCGCGCATAGCGGCTATTCCGAGGACTACACCCTGACTGTCGACGACGCTGACGGTGACGCGCGCCTGCGAGCCAAGCGGCAGGCGGATCTGGGCGCGGGTGCGGTTCGCCACGCCGAGTGCCGCGCGCAGGATCTCGCGCACTTCGGTCGCACTCAGTGCACCCGAGGTTTCGCTGCCGGCGCGCGGCGGATAGCGGGGCGCATCGCTCGCGTCCACCAGCACCTGCGCGTCGAGTCCCGGGTAGTCGCTGGCATCGGAGCGGATGCCCGAGGCGCTCGTGCCATACGCGAGGCCCGCGCGCGTCGTCGCTGCGCCGTAGCCGGGCACTGCAAGCAGGTGACCCGCGACGCCGTCCAGGGACGCGAATGACGGCGCAGCAGCGGGCGCACTGGCGAGCGTCGCCACCGTCGCATCGCTGAAACGCAGCGTCCTGCCATCAGCCGTGATCCGGTCGGCGCGGCGATCGTCGGGCGCCGCGAGCCCAAAGGTCGCGGCGAGCGCGATCGTTTCGTCCAGATCCACGTCCGTGTCGAGCACGTTGCGATCCAGCCCGTAGCGGCCATCGGCGATTACGCCCACGCCGCCCACCGGCGTGCCGGCCTTGTAGAGCGGCAGGCCACCCGGATCCGCCGCGAGGCCCAGCGGCGAGCGCTGCGGGCCAGGGGCGGGCGCGGCTCCCGCCCGCGCCATCAGATCGGAGCAGGGCAGCTGGCTGAACTGCACGCCGAACAGCGGACCGCCCGGCGCCAGCGCTACGCCCGGATTGAAATGCTCCTGCACGATCTGACTCGCTGTGCGGGTCGAGAACGCATTGCCTTCGCTCGACAGGTATGCCGCCGTCACGGCCTTGGCGATGGCCGCGACTGTGTCAGGGACAATCGTGACGTTCTCGAGACCGCCTGTGGCCAGTCCCGACCCGATCGTGACGGTATTCGCCGCGCCATTCATGCGGAACACACCGAGCACGTTGCCAACGCGGTCGACAACCGCGACGGTGGCGTGCGCGCCGCGGGCCTGCGCCTCGGCGACCGCCTGCGCGATCGTGCGCTCCACGTCCGCCTGCGACAGCAGCGTGAGGGCATTCGCGCACTGGCCGGTACAGACCAGGCCCGGGGGCGGCGGGCTTGTGGGCACACCCGAAGCGACTTCGCCCCCACCGCCACAGGCCGACAACGTCAGCGCCGCCAGTGGAGCGAGACAGGCCGATGCGCGCTTCACCGTCCCGGATCCGTTGGCTGCGCCACCGGAACCCAGGGCGCGCGCCGCGGGTCGTGGAACGCATGGCAGGCCGGACATCCGGTCGCCACCTTGCCGGCGGGCGGCGCCGCGCCGCCGCTCCCCGCGTGACAGCGACGGCAGGTCGCGATGCGTGGCATGAGCACGTCCGCGGACTGTGTGGAATGTGCCGCGTCGTGGCACGAGGAGCACGGCGTCAGCGTAGTGGTGTGCTGCGCGTGATCGAACCGCGCAGCCGGGAACCAGGCGTGCGTGAGCCGTACTGCCGTGACCTGCCAGCGCAGCGCCGCGTCCGCGACCACGCGTACTTCATGACACACGACGCAGGCGCGCCGCTCGATGAGGTCACGCGCGACCACTGCGGCGCGCGTGCGTGCGAGGCCGAGCCGGCGCTCACGCTCGGCCGGTGCCAGCGCGGGTCCAGGCGTCGCCGCGAAGCGCCCGGCGGACGCTCGCGCGTTCGGATCCGGCCAGCCCTCCAGGTAGCGTGCGCTGTAGTATTCGAACAGCGTGTTCACCGCCCCGGTCACATCGCCGTGCGGCAGCTGGCGGTCCGGGAACGCCGGGTCAAAGTCGAGCCGGTGGCAGCTCTGGCAGTGCGCCGCCATGCGGATCGGCAACATGCGCCCGCCGCCGGGCTCGGGCACGTGGCAATCGGCACAGCCGAGCACCCGGCGCCCGTCCAGCGTCTTGACTCCCCGCGGATCGAGGTGCTGCGCGTGCGAGAACTTGAGGTGCGAGTGCTCGCGCAGCGCGGGCGCATCGAGGCGCGCCCGCTCACTCGCGCCAGCGATGCCGGCGGCGTCCGGGCGCAGCAAGGTGACGCGGAACTCCGGGTGCGCGCGACCGAAGTCGCTGACGGCACCGAGGCGGTGCGGGTCGCCGGCGAGCGAGACGTCAGCGTGGCAAGCGACGCAGCCGCCGGAGCCGCTGCGCAGCAACGGCGCGGGTTCGTGGCCGGAATGGCAGGCAAGGCAGCGCATCTGCTCCACTGCACGCGCCCGTGGGCTGCCCGCGTCGACGTGCCGATGCAGTTCCGTCGCGTGGCAGGCGAGGCACGCCTCGTTGCGTACCCGGACGAAGGCCTGCTGGTGGCACGCCTCGCAGCGACCGCCGATCGTCTGGTGCACCGAGTGCAGCGCGCCGGGCGAATAGGCGTGATCGCTCGGCAGCCAGCTCGCGCGCAGCGCCTCGCGGGTGGACTTCGCAGGCAACACCAATACCGGCAGCACGAGGAACGCGCCCAGCAGTGTGAGAAACAGCAGCCAGGACCAGCCGCGCTTGCCGAGCCGCCCGCCCGAGAGCAGGAGCGGTGCATTGACCGTCGCGAGTTCCGCCTCGGACGCAGCCGGATCGAGCTCGAAGGTCAGCGCGAGATCGGCGCCGGCGGGCGGCTCGATGAGCGTGAGTACGTTTGCGCCCAGACGCAGTACGTCGCCCAGCGACAACTCCGCCTCGCGCACCAATGCGTCGTTGACGATGACGGTCGCCGGCGCGCGGCAGGCGAGCAGCACGCGGCTGCCCCGCCGGAAGATCCGCGCGTGCTGGAATGCCACACGTCCGTCCTTGAACTGCAGCACCTGGTCGGTGGCGCGGCCGAGAGTGAGCGCCTCGCCATCGAAGAGCCGCTCGCTGGTCTCGACGGCACCGCCTGTGGCGCGGCTGACGAAGCGGATCAGGGTACGCACGGCGCAGGCCTTACCAGTACAGGAACACGCTGACGACATGCGCCAGGAGCGCGGCCAGCAACGCGAAGGACAACGGCACGTGCAAATACAGCCAGGCGTCGAGCCGCGCCTGGAAGGCGAGGTCGCGTTTGAGGCGCTCGATTGCGACCCGCTGGGCGCTGATGAGCGTGAGCAGGCTCTGAATGCGCGGCGCCACCTCGCCGTCCTGGCAGCGCGCGAGGCGGTCGCCAAGCCAGGCGATCAGCGTCGCCTGAAAGGGGTTGGCGAGCGGCGCGCTGGCGCCGTCGCTCCCTGGCAGCACGACGCGGGAGCGGTCGCGGCCGGTGAGCAGCGTCCAGGCGTTGCCGCCGAGCACCAGCCGGTCGCGCGCGCTGCGCACCGCCGCCAGGAATTCCGCGGGCAGCGGTTGCGCGACGCGCAGTGCGCGGGCATTGAGATCGTTGACCTCTTCCACGAGTTGCGCGCGTGCGCGCCCCTGGCGGTTGACGCTCATGCGGGCCGGGTAGCGCGCGTACAGCACGACGCCGACGATGCCCAGTGCGATGACCAGACACATCAGCACGTAGGCGAGCGTGTGCACGTTGCGGCCGAAGTGAAACCCGGTGTGAAGCGTGGCCACCACGACCAGTGCCAGCCCCAGGTATACGTGCGCCGATACCCAGCCGCTGACGGTGCCGAGCGTCGAGTGGTAGCTGCGCTTGCGGATGCCGAGCGCCAGCAGCAACAGGATCAGTAGCGCGGCGACCGTGCCCAGCGTATAGCCCAGCCAGGTGCCGCCGTTCGGCGGTACGGCTGGCGAGTGCCACGCGTAGGCGAGCACGGAGGCTGCCGTCAGTGCCAGCGCGACCCACAGGTAGCGGCGCCCGCGGTAGGCGAGGGCCGACTCGTGAATGCTAGACATCGCTGCCATGGGCGAGCTCGACGAAGCGCTCGGGACTGATGCGGATCGCGGCGCCCGTCGGGCAGGCGCGGACGCAGGCGGGGCCGCCGCCCAGGTCCTTGCACATGTCGCATTTCACGGCCTTCTTCGCGGCTTGCGGGTCGGCGGGCGCGCCGGCCACGCCGCCGGGCCCGGGACCGCTTCCCAACAGCAGCCACGCCAGCAGCGGGGGCTTGGCAGGCGTCGCGGCGGCCATCTGGATCACGCCGTACGGGCAGTTGCGCTCGCAGTTGCCGCAGCCGATGCAGTTGTCGCGGATGTACACCTCGCCGTCCGGTGCGCGCCGGATCGCGTCCGGCGGGCAATCGGTCATGCAGTGCGGGTCCTCGCAGTGCCGGCAGGAGGTGGGTACGTGCACCTGCGCGAAGCTCGGCCCGGCCCCGCGGTCGAGGCGCGAGGTGCCGCCGTGCGTTTCGGCGCAGGCCTTCTCGCAGTTGTCGCAGCCCACGCACAGCGACTCGTTGATCAGCAGCACGTCGGTGGCCTCCCCCAGGCCCTGCTGCATCAGAAACGAGATCAGGTCGCCCGCCTGGGTCTGGCCCTGCATGCGCGCGTTCGCGGCCAGCCGCTCACGGATGGTGTCCTGGATGCGCTCGCGCAGCGCCGCGTTGCGCGCCAGCAGCTGGTCGAAGGCGGCGGCGTCAATGCTCACGGTCTCGGTGGCGACGTTCGCCCGCACGCTCGCCGTACGCCGCGTGCGGCCCAGCAGGCCGATCTCGCCGACATAGTTGCCCGCGGCAACATACGACGTAACGACGTCGCGCCCGCCGAGCTGGCGCAATACCGCGACCGAACCGCTCCGCACCAGGTGCAGGCAGTCGGCGACCGCGCCTTCCTCGAACAGCATCTCGCCCGGCCGGTAGCGGTTGAGCCGCGCGCCGGCGGCGACCGTGCGCAGTTCGTCGAAGGAGGCGTCGGTCGCGAAGCTTGACTGGATCGCGCGGATGATGAACAGCTCGTCGACCACGCGCCGGACCCCGTCGACCGAGCTCATGAGCTTGAGGATCTCGCGGCGCGGCGTCTCCAGCACCACGCAGCCGGCGCCGGCCAGCGCGCTGCCGGCGCGCCGACGGCCGGACAGCAGACTCCCCTCGCCGAAGAACTGACCCTGGCGCAGTGCTATGCGTTGCTGGCCCTCGTCGCCGAGTTCCATGTCGACGCCGCCATTTATGATCGTGTAAAACGAATTGGTGTAGTCGTTCTTGCGGAACAGCACGGTGCCGGACGCGGGTGCGTGGACTTCGCTGCCCAGCACCAGCTCGCGCAGCAGCAACGGGTTCACCTCCGCGAACAGCGGCACGCGCTCGCGGATCAACGCCAGCGTGCCGGCGACCGTCAGGCCGAAGGGGAGCGGTGCGAACCGCTCGCGCAGGATCGGCTCGTCGGCCGGCTCCACAGCGCGCCCGCGGCTGTACTCGACCGCCTCATAGCCCTGGTTCATCGCCTGCTTGATCAGCGGATAGCCAGCGAGCGCACCGACCACGTACAGCCCGGGCACGCTCGACTCGTACTGGTCGGACAGGATAGGCAGCGCGGTCGGCTGCGGCCCCGGGAACCCGACACCGCAGGCCTCGAGAAATTGCCGCGGCGGGATGGCCCCGAGCCGGGCGATGATCCGGTCGCACGCGACGCTGGCCTCGCCGGTATCGGTGTCGAGCGTCAGGCGATAACCTCGCTGCGCGCCGGCACTGGCCTCGATGCGCGCACAGGAGCTCTTGAAGAAGCAGCTGAGCGTGCCGGCTTCGATTGCCTTGAGCACCGCGCTCAGGTTGCCTTCCTTGGCGCGCGAGAACTCGGCGGCACGGTTCACCAGGCAGACGCGGTTACGCTTCGACAGCGCCAGCGCGTTCTCGATCGCGGCATCGCCGGCGCCGACGACGACGATGGCCTCGTCGCGATAGGCGTCGGCATCGTCGAGCTGGTATTGCACGCAAGCCAGGTCTTCGCCGGACACGCCCAACTTGCGCGGATTTCCCTGCACGCCGATTGCAAGCACGACGCACTCGGCGTGGACCACGCTGCCATCCTTCAACGCGATCTGGAATTGCGGGCGCGAGCCGCTGATGGCGACCGCCTCGGCGCCGTAGCGGACATTGACGCGATGCGCCGCGAGTCCGGCGTCCCAGCCCTCGAGCACGGCCTCACGGACCGCGGCCGCAAACGGCAGGGGGCTGCGCAGCGGCAGCGCCCCTGGCTCGGCCATGACGTGCTTGCCCTTCTGGTATTTACGGATGGTGTTGGCGTGACCCGGACTCGCCTCGAGCAGCAGGTGCGGGATGCCAAGGTCGGCGGCGTGGGCCGCGGCCGAAAGGCCGGCCGGGCCGGCGCCGATCACTGCGATCGAGACGCGCTCGGTCAGCAATGGCGCGGGCTCATCGGCTGAGTGCCGCTGCACCCGATACAGTGCCAGCCCCTGGCGCGAACAGGGTATAGGAGATGCCGGCTGCGCCAGGCGCGCCCGATACCTGTCCGGGCACATTGCTGAAGAAGCCGCTGAACTGGCCGCCACCGCCCAATTGCGTGGAGCCGCCTATCGAGGGCGCGCCGAACGCGCCGTTGAACTGTGGGCCAGTCGTCTTCGAGCCCGCGAGGATGAAGCCGTTGCCGCTGGCGATCCAGTCCACGTTGGCGATGGTCAGCGCCAGGGCTGCGGTCACTGCGTTCGCGCTGAAGTCGGCGGTCAGCTTAAGGCTGTTGAGTGTGCCGAGGTTGCCCAGGCCGTCGGTCGGGCGGGTGGCGCCTGCGAGGTTGTAAGTCGCCGTGCCGCTGACCGGCAGCACCGGGATGGCAGCATCGACGTAGCCGCTTCCGGCAACCCAGTGCACGCTGTCGCTCCCGAGCGGCACCGGCACGCTGCCGCCGGTTGCGGTGACGAGGTTGACGCTGCCGCCGCTCCAGCGACCCCAGCGCAGTCCGGTCGCGGCATCGAACCCCGACTCGCTGGCGGTGGCTGTGCCGATCTGCAGCAAAGCGGCCCCCGCATCGCCCAGCACGGGCAGCACGGTGGCGCCGCCGCCTGTACCGCCAAAGCCATACTGCGTCGTGGCCGCGGCGTTGCTGCCGGGACTGAACAGGCCGCGCACCGGGCCGGTTATCCAGGTGGAATCGTTGCGTGTGGGCAGCTGGCCCGGCGTCAGATCGATCGGCACGCCGTTCACCGATCCGCCCACCGGCTGGACCGTGCCGTTGGCTGGCGGCGGCGGCTCCGTGACGGGGGAAGCCGGGCCATGACCCCCGCCGGAATCACCGAAACCCGAGTGCTTGCCGGCGGGGCGCGCCTGCACGCCCGCGGTGGCGCCTGCCAGGTCGAGTGGTCCGGCACCGTCGCCGACTATCGGCGCCGGTGGCAGCTGGAGCCGTTCGGGTTTGAGTTCGGGCACCGGTATGAACACGAACTCGCCCGCCGCGACCACGACTTCAAGGTCACCGCCGCGAAACACGATGCTGCCGGAGTAGACGCCAAGGTACAGGCCGTCTCTTACCGGTTCACCGGGCTTCAGTCCTGGCGCATCGGTACAATCGCTGCGGCAGTACACCGCTACGTAGTCGGTGCCGCGGATGCCGAGCGTGCCGACCGGCACGCGCACCTCGTACGCGGACGGATCTGCCTTGCCAATGCTGCCTGAGGCGGTGTGAAAACCACCGCTGAGCAGCGTGCTCAGGCTCCGCCCGGTCGAGGCCGCGACCGCCGTGGCCGCCGGGTTCCTGACCGCGGCGCCAAGCTCGAACGCATCGATACGAAAGCGCGACCCCGAACGCAGTGCAATCCGCGCGCCGTCGCCCATCAAGAGCTGCGCGCGGGCGCCCGCCGCAGTCACGACCGTGTCGCCGGTGTTGAGTGTGTCGCCGCGCTGGAGCGGGCGGTGGCTCGCCTCCAGCGTTACGTTGCCGGCCACGAATACGATCTTGCCCGCCTGCGCGGCAAGCGCGCAGGGGCTGAAGGCGAGCAGCGCCATGACCCTGAGCAGGATCTGGAGGCGGCGGTCGGTGCGGCGACAGGTGCGTGCGCTCATGAGGATTCCCGTGGAGGCTAGTGAAAGGTCCGGTGCAGGAAAATGCCGGCTTCCCAGCGATCGTAGGCGTAGAGCGAAACATTGGAGTCGTTCTGCGTGTAGCGCAGGCGCGGCTGTACGTGCCAGCCCGCGGCCGGCGCGCCGTCGATGTCGAGCAGCACCAGCGCCGAGTACTGGGTATCGCGCCGTGCGAGGCCGAAGAAACCGGCACCACCCGCGTAGCGGCTGCGCAGGCCGCCAGCGTCGACGACCGCGCGGACGCGCGGCCCCGCCTGCCAGGCATAAGAGGCGCGCGCGCCGTAGCGGGCACCCCCATACGGTGAACTGACCTGTTGCGCGTTGTCATGGCCCGCGAGCAGCGTCACTGAGAGGATGCCGCCGGCGGCGAGGCCGCCGCGGTCGATCCGCACGCTCCCGAGCAAGCGGTTGACCTCCAGCAGGCTGAGGCGTTCATCCAGGTAGCGCAGCGCGCCGTACGAGACGCTGCTGGTCGCAGACCAGTGCGCGCCCATCGGATGCGTCGCCCGCGCCTGCACGTTGCCGCTCCACTCGTGGCCAGCGCCATCCAGCGCGGCCCAATAGCCGTTGACGCCGAGCGCGGTCCGCCATTCGCCGAACCGCCCGGCCAGTGCCAGCGCGCCGGACAGGAGCGACTGGTCAACGAAGTGAGCGCCGGGGTTCCAGCGCTGGTTCGCGGCCAGATCGCCCGTCCAGCCGAGGCGGCGCCCCTGCGGGCGCACGTAGCTCGCGCTGAAGGTCGCATCGGCAAACGCGGTCGAGGCAGCCACATTGCGGGCGTCGAGATTGAACCCGAGAAATTGCCGGTCGGCGGTCGAGCCATTGGCGTTGGAGTCGTAGCCGCCGCCGCCATCGAAATTCAGTACCAGGCGCGGGCGCAAGACGGCCACATGGTCGTCGATGGCGGCAAGGTAGCGATCGATGAGCGCGCGCGCGGGCGCCGGTGGGCTGCGCTCGCGCAAGAAGGCAAACTGGGTGCGGGCCGACTCGTAGTCGCCACTCGCGTAGTAGGCGCGGGCCAGTTCCATGCGCGCGCCGTCGAAGTCAGGCTCGATCGCCACCACGCGGGCCAGGGCAAAGCCGGCCTCGGAAGCGTGGCCGCTGTCGAGCGCCGCCATGCCGTAGAGGTAGTCGAAGGCGGCGAGGCCGCCGAATTCCGCTTCATGTGCCGAAAGCAGGGAGTAGGCGTCGGCGCTGTGGCCAGCGTCGAGCTGCGACTGGCACTGCGCCAGGAGCAGGTCGAGGTCGGTGGGCGCAGTGGCACGGGCCAGTCCCGTCATTGCCATCAGGGTGAATACGGCGCAGGCGAAGCAGCTACGGCGCCGGCGAGGTGATGGCTGCATTTGACTCCCGGATCAAGTGATTGTCGCCGCCCGTCGCTGCAGCACGCCGCAACGCTCGACCAGCATCCGCCCGAAAGCCCGCGCAGACGGCGTATCTTGCGCCAGCAGGTTTTTCATCGCAACCGGGCGCCCCTGTCGGTGCGCGCCCGAGCTCACTTCCTGGTGAATGTGTAGACTCCGTCCCACTCCGGCGGCGGCGGGGCCTCGAGGTAAGCGCTGATCCGCGCCGCGTACAATTCGTATAGACGATGATCCGTGCGTGCGCGCAGTGCGGCCAAGCGCGTCGCGGCGCCCGCGAAGTCGCGCTTGCGGTAGGCGACAAGCACGGCGGTGAACTCCTCGCAAGCGATGAGCGTCGCGGGCGCCAGCCCGGCGCGCGGCCCGAGCGGCTCCAGGATCGCGATCGCCTCGTGCTTGCCCTTGACGCGCACGAGGTCCAGTTCCCGGAAAGCCATTTCCGGCACCGCGCTGGCCGTAGCGGCACTGACAATGATGTCGACGCCGTATTCCTTCGTGAGCCCCTCGAGCCGTGAACCCAGGTTCACGGTATCGCCGAGCACCGTGTAGGCCATCCGGAACTCGGAGCCCATGTTGCCCACGTTCATGGGACCGGAGCTGATGCCCACGCCGATGCGGATCTCGGGCCAGCCGCGCGCGCGACAGCTGGCGTTGACGCCCTCAAGGCACGCGACCATGTCCAGGGCGGCACGCACGGCCCGCGCGGCGTGGGCGGGCTCGGCGAGCGGCGCGCCCCAGAAGGCCATCACGGCGTCGCCCATGTATTTGTCGATGGTGCCGTGATGACGGCGGATCACGGCCGTGATGGGCGTCAGGAACTCGTTCATGAACTGGCTCAGCGAGCGCGGGTCCAGTCCCTCGGAGATGGTCGTGAAGCCGCGCACGTCCGAGAACAGCACGCTCATGACGCGACTCTCGCCGGCCAGCGAAATGTCGGTCTCGGTGGCGTCGAGATCCTGCACGACCTCTGGCGGGACGTACTGCCCAAACAGCCGTCCGAGCCGTCGCTTGCGGCGCGACTCGAAGAAATAGCCGTAGTTGAGATGCAGCAGTGCGGCGACCAGCACGTAGCTCAGGCTCGAGGCGAGCGGCAGCACGATTCCGAGGCGCTGCCAGGCGAGCAGATTGGCAGCGCACAGCGCTGCGAGGAGCGCCGCGACCGTCAATACTCCCGCGAGTGGCGAACGCGCCAGCAGCGCAGCGGTCAGCAGCGCGAGCAGCAGCAGCGTGCCGGCCTCGATCCACGGCGTCGTGGTCGGGACGTAACGGATCGTGCCGTCCAGCAGCCCTGCGATCACATTGGCGTGCGCTTCCACACCGATGTACTCCTTGCCGACCGGCGTCGCACGCAGGTCCAGCAGCCCGGGAGCGCTCGCGCCCACCAGCACGATCGCGCCTTTGAGCGTGGCTGCGGGCGCGGTGCCGTGCAGCACCTGGGTCACCGATACATAGGGAAAGGAGCCGACCGGTCCGCGGAACGGCACCAGCACCGCGGCGGCACGGTCCACCGGTACCACCCGCTCGCCGAAATGGATTTCCTGCAACGCGCCCGTGGCCGGGTCGATGCCGAGCGACAGCGGCGGCGAGTGCAGGGCCAGGCGCGTCAGCGCGAGGCTCAGCGACTCGTACACCCGGCCACCGTAGTACTGGAGCAAGGGCATCCGGCGGACCACGCCGTCCTCGTCCACCAGCGAGGTGTCAAAGAAGCCGCCGGCCGCGGCGTTCTCCTGCAGTGCGCCGAGGTTCGCGACGTAACCAGCGGGCTGCAGCAGCCGCGCGCCGGGCGGCATCGACAGCGGCTGCGCCCGCGGCAGCCGGCCCTTCTCAGGCCGGTCCCCAGGCTGCAGTTTCTGCTTGAAGACGTAACCGAGCACCGTGTCGCGGGCGATCAGCGCCTCGGCGAAGACGCGGTCGGTCTCGAAGCGCGGCCGCAGTCCGGCCAGGCGCGCGGCGAGCGCGGGCGGTGAACCCCGGCTGAGCTCGTCGAGGAGTCTGAGCGCACCCGGCTGCTGCGGGTCGGCAAAAAAGACGTCGAAGCCCAGCGCGCGCACGCCGTAGTCGTCGAACAAGCGATCGACCAGTCGGGCGAAGACCTCGCGCGACCACGGCCACTCGCCCTCGGCCGTGAGGCTCGCCTCGTCGATGTCGACGATCACGACGCGCGGATCGCGAACCGGCGTCGTGGTCCAGCGGACGCGGACGTCGTACAGGTAACTTTCGAAACGCTGCAGAAACCCGATCGGCAGCTGGCCGAAGGCATGCGGCAGCAGCAGCGTGAGTGGCAGCGCCGAGAGCAGCAGGCGGAGCAGAAAGCGGCGCCCCGGCCGTAAACGCCACAGGCGCGGCAGCAGGCCTGGCAGCGCGCTCATGCCAGCGTCCTCATACGGGTTGCCGGGAGCCAACCAGCACACTCAGCATGCTGATGGTCCCAAGGTCGATCCCATCGATCGGCACGCTCACGGCCTCACCGGCGCGCCGGAGCGCCAGCACGTAGAGCAGCGGCAGGTAGTGCTCGGGGGTGGGCACGCTGAGTGCGGCGCCTGGATCGAGCGTCTGGTAGCCGGCCAGGTCCTCGTCACGGCCCGCGAGTACCGCGTCGCGCACCGCCTTGTTGAATCCGATCGCCCAGGAAGGCGGCGTCACCGCCGCGTCGAACTGCAAGGCGCGCAGGTTGTGCACCACATTGCCACTTCCCAGCACCAGGATGCGCGCGTCGCGGAGCGGCGCCAGCCGCTGCGCCAGCGTGTAGTGCTGCTGCGCCGGCAATGCGGCATCGATCGACAGCTGGATGACGGGGACGCTGGCATCGGGGTAGAGGTAGCGCAGCACAGACCAGGTGCCGTGATCCAGGCCCCAATCATGGTCGAGCCGCACGGGCGTCGGCGAGAGGAGCCTGGCCACGCGCGCGGCGAGCTGCGGGTCACCGGGCGCGGGGTACTGCACGGCGTAAAGAGCCGACGGAAAGCCCTGGAAATCGTGAATGGTACGGGGCATGGCCGGCAGGGTGACCGCCGTGCCGCGGATGTACCAGTGCGCCGAGACGGCCACGATCGCACGTGGCCGCGGCAGTTCGCGCCCCAGCTGCTCCCATGCCGCCGTGTAGCGGCCGGGTTCGATCGCATGGAGAGGCGAGCCATGACCCAGGAACAAAGCGGGGTGCGGCCGGTTCATCGCGCACGCGCACTGTTCATGGTCGTGTCAGCGACTGCCACGCGTCGTCGTCGAGACGCAGGCGCCAGAATCCTGCCGTGGGCAGGTGGGTATGCGCAAGCTTGCCGGTCAGGTCGCCGCCGAGTTCGCTGAGACTGGGGTTGTGGCCGACGATGAGCAGTGTGCGCGCGTCGCCGTGCCAACGGGCGATGGCGGCGCGCACCGCGGCCGGTGTCGCCAGATAGAGCTCGGGCACTTCCTGGAGTCGCGCGCGCTCGAGCGGGAGTTCGCCCGCCACGATCGCGGCCGTGTCGCTGGTGCGTCGCGCCGGACTGAACAGCACGCGCTCGATAGCCGCGCTGCCTGCGAGCTCGCGGGCGGCGCGCGCCGCCGCGGCGCGCCCGGCGTCGGAAAGCGGCCGCGAAAAATCGTCGGCGTCGATCGCGGCAGGCAGGGCTTCCGCGTGGCGCATCAGGATCAGCTCGCGCATGGCTACCACATCATGCCAGTCTGTAGTCTCGCTGCCTCGGACATCATCGACTGGCTCCAGGGCGGATCGAACACCAGTTGCACATCCGCCTCGCTTACGGTCGGAATCATCTCAAGCTTATCGCGCACGTCGCGCACCAGCACCTCGCCCATGCCGCAGCCGGGCGCGGTGAGGGTCATGCTGACGCTGAGCTTGCGGGTACCGTCCGGCGCCAGCGTCACGGCGCAGCCATACACCAGCCCGAGATCGACGATGTTGACGGGGATTTCCGGGTCATAGCAACGGCGCATCTGCGCCCAGGCAAGTTCGCGCACGTCCTCTTCGGTGGCGCCCGGCGGGAGTTCGGGCGCCGAGACCGGCTCCTTGCCGATCGCGTCGGCCTGCTCCCCGGCGATGCGATAGAGGTTGCCTTCGATGTAGAGCGTGAAGCTCCCGCCCAGCGCCTGCGTGATGTAGCCGGCGAGTCCGACCTTGAGCGTCACCGCGGTGCCGGCCGGGACGATCACGGCCTCGACGTCGCGACTCAAGACCACCGGTTCGTTCTCGTAGCCCGCCATGATTATTCCGTGGATACCGCAGGGGCCGCGCTCGGGTGCGCGGGCCGCGTCAGCGCCGCGTGGAGCGTATGCCAGCACAGGCTGGCGCACTTGACCCTGGCCGGGAACTCGCGCACGCCGGCGAGAGCCATGAGCTTGCCGAGCGGTATGCCGGGCACGTGCGCGGGCTCGGTCAGCAATGCATGCACTTCCCGGTAGAGCGCCTCGACTTCGCCGAGCGGGCGGCCGCTGACCGCCTCGCTCATCAGCGACGCCGAGGCGACCGAAATGGCGCAACCCTGCCCGTTAAAGCGCAGCTCACTGAGCCGGTCGCCCTCGAACCGCACTGTCACGCTCAGCGAATCACCGCACAGCGGGTTGTGGCCCACCGCTTCGGCATCGGCCGGGTCGAGCCGGCCGAAATTGCGGGGACTGCGGTTGTGATCGAGGATCACGTCGCGGTACAGGTCGCGGATTTCCATCAGGCGAACACCTCGCGCACGCGCTGCAGGCCGGCCAGCAGCGCCTCGATGTCGGCCGCGGTGCTGTAGCAGCCAAATGAGGCGCGCACCGTGGCGGGCAGTCCGTAGTACGTCATGACCGGCATGGCGCAATGATGGCCGGTGCGGATCGCAATGCCCTCGCGATCGAGGATGGTGCCGACGTCATGGGGGTGGATGCCCGCAAGCGTGAAGGAGATGACACCGGCCTTGTCGCGTGCCGTGCCGATGAGCGTCAACCCCGGCACCTCGCGCAGGCGCGCGGTGGCAATCTGCAGGAGCATCTGCTCGTGTGCGGCGACGCGCTCGCGGCCCAGCGTGTCGACGTAGTCGAGTGCGGCGCCCAGGCCGATCGCGCCCGAGATGTTGGGCGTGCCCGCCTCGAACTTCCACGGCAGCTCGTTAAAAGTGCTGCGCTCGATTGCCACGCTCAGGATCATATCGCCCCCACCCTGCCAGGGTGGCATCGCCGCGAGCAGCGACTCGCGGCCATAGAGCACGCCGATGCCGGTAGGGGCGTAGATCTTGTGGCCGGAGAAGGCGTAGAAATCGCAGTCCAGCTGCTGCACATCGACGCGCTGGTGCGCGATGGCCTGGGCGCCGTCGAGCAGTACCGGCACGCCGCGCGCGTGCGCCAGCGCAATCAGGTCGGCCACTGGCAATACGGTGCCCAGTGCGTTGGAGACGTGCGCGAGCGCCACCAGGCGCGTACGCGGGACGAGCAATGCAGCGAACGCCTCAACATCAAGTTCACCATTCGGGGTGAGCGGCGCGGCCACCAGCGTGGCGCCGGCGCGCGCGCAGGCCATCTGCCAGGGGACGATGTTGGCGTGATGCTCGAGGTGCGTGATCAGTACTTCGTCGCCGCTGCGCAGCTGTGCGCCGCCCCAGGCCTGGGCCACCAGGTTGATGGCCTCGGTGGTACCGTGCGTGAAGATGATTTCGCGCGTCGAGCGCGCATTGATGAAGCGCCGCACCGTCTCGCGCGCACCCTCGAACGCCGCGGTGGCATCCTGGCTGAGCACATGTACGCCCCGATGCACGTTGGCGTGGGTGGTCGTCACATAACGCTCGACGGCATCCAGCACCGCGCGCGGCTGCTGCGAGGAGGCGGCGCTGTCAAGATAGACGAGCGGCCGGCCGTGGACTTCGCGGCCGAGAATCGGAAAATCGGCGCGCACCCGTTCGGCACACAGCCGCCCGTTTGCGTCCGCGTAGCCGGTGGCCGGCAGCGGCAGCGTCGCGCTCACTGTAGCAACTCCGTCGCGGGCGCGTCGCTGAGGCGCGCCGCGGCCGCCAATTCCGCCGCCCGGCGCAGGGCCGGCGGTTCGATCGCGCCAAAGGCCTCGCCCAGGAACGCCCACTTCAGCAGCGAGCGCGCCGCCGCGGGCTCAAGGCCGCGCGACAGCAGGTAGAAGAGCAGGTCCTCATCGAGCCGGCCGGTGGTGGCGCCGTGCGCGGCCTGGATGTCGTCGGTGTCGATGGTCAGGCGCGGGCGCAGGTTCACTTCGGCGCCCTTGCCGTCGATCAGGCCGCGGAGCGATTGCAGTACGCGCGAGCCCGGGGCGCCCGGCAGCACCTGCACATCGGCGCTGCAGGAAATGTGGGCGCGGTCGCTGGCGATGCCGCGGAACAGCTGATCGCTCCGAGTGCCCGGCGCCTCGTGGAGCACCGTGAACTGGGCGTCCGCAATGCCGCTGTCGCACGCCGCCGCCAGCGCGCGGATTCGCACGGTCGCCTCGCGCCCCTGCAGCCGGATCTGGGCGCTGCTGCGATCGCTCCCGTCGCCTGCGGAAATATGCGCCAGCGAGTAGCTGCCGCGATCGCCAAGGCTCGCCGACAGCGTGTGGTAGTGCAGTGCATTCCCGGCCGCCTGCTGCAGGCGCGTATGCCGGAGCTGCGCGTCCGCGGCCAGCCGCAGCCGCAGGTTGCTGCAGTTCAGGGAGGCCGGCGCCTCCGGCGGCAGCGTGGCCGCGGCACAACCGAGGTGACGCTCGACCAGCGCCACCTGCGCGCCAGTGGCAATTTCGATGGCGATTTCGGCGTAGGATCCGGCCGCGCCGGAAGTGGTAACAAAGATGAGTTCCAGCGCGGCGGGTCCGGCAATCCGCAGCGAGAGCGGGTCGGGCGCAAACAGGCGCGCGATCAGGCCCATGCGTCCGTCGCCTGTGGTCTCGAACATTGTGGCTGCGGCATCGCCGGCCACCGCGGCATCCATCGGCAGGCGCGTGATCTGCGCTGCGTCCGGCTGCGGCCATGCGGTAGTTAGACGGCCGTCGACGAACACCAGCCTGGTGTAGCCCGCGAGCGCTTCGGGCAGGGGCGGGAGGCGGGTGCCGGGCGCCGGCGGCGCGGCTGGAAGGAAGCGGGCTACGCCCTCCAGCGCGCGCAAGTTGGCATAGCGCCAGTTCTCCTCGCGGCGCGTCGGCAGGCCATGCGTGCGCAGTGCCTGCGCGGCCGCAAGGCGCGCGCCGGCTGGCGCCGGCTGCGCCTCGAACTCACCCAGCAGCCGCTCGAGCGCGCTCATGCAACCGCCGCTGCCGCCTCGAGCAGCCAGTCGTAGCCGCGACGCTCGAGTTCGAGCGCCAGTTCGCGATCGCCGCTGCGGACAATCCGGCCGCGCGCCAGCACGTGCACCTGATCAGGCACCACGTGATCGAGGAGCCTCTGGTAGTGGGTAACCAGCGCCACCGCCCGGTCCGGGGAACGCAGCGTATTGATGCCGCGGCCCACGACCTTGAGCGCGTCGATGTCGAGTCCCGAGTCGGTCTCGTCGAGCACTGCCAGGCGCGGCTCCAGCACCAGCATCTGCAGGATCTCGTTGCGCTTCTTCTCGCCGCCCGAAAACCCCTCGTTCACGCCGCGCGTCAGCAGCGCCTCGTCGATTTGCATGACGCGCATCTTCGCGCGCACCATGTTGAGAAAATCGAAGGCGTCGATCTCCGCCTCGCCACGCTGGCGGCGGCGCGCATTGAGCGCCGCCTTGAGCAGATAGGCGTTGTTGACCCCCGCAATCTCCACCGGGTACTGGAAACCCAGGAACAGTCCGGCGCGCGCGCGTTCTTCGGGCGCCATTGCCAGCAGGTCGGTGCCATCGAAGCGGACCGCGCCACCGGTGATGGTGTAGCCGGGCCGCCCGGCGAGGACGTGCGCCAGCGTGCTCTTGCCCGAGCCGTTCGGACCCATGATGGCGTGCACCTCGCCCGCGCGCACCGTGAGCGAGACGCCGTGCAACACCGCCGTGCCGGCCACGCTGACGCGCAGGTCATCGATCTGCAGGAGCGGGGCGTTCATCCGACCGCTCCTTCCAGGGTCACGGCCAGGAGATTCTGGGCCTCGACGGCGAATTCCATGGGCAATTCCTTGAATACTTCGCGGCAGAAGCCGCTGACGATCATGTTGACGGCGTCCTCGGGCCCCAGGCCGCGCTGCTGGCAGTAGAACAACTGGTCCTCGCTGATGCGCGAGGTGCTGGCCTCGTGCTCGACGGTGGCGAGCGCGTTGCGCGATTCGAGGTACGGAAAAGTATGCGCGCCGCACTGCGAACCCAGCAGCAGTGAGTCGCAGCGCGTGAAATTCCGCGCGCCGTGCGCCGAGGGCATGATCTTCACCAGGCCGCGATAGGTATTCTGGCCGTGACCGGCGGAGATGCCCTTGGAGACGATGGTGCTGCGGCTGTTGGCACCGATATGGATCATCTTGGTGCCGGTGTCGGCCTGCTGGTGGTTGTTGGCCGTGGCGACCGAGTAGAATTCGCCCACCGAGTTTTCGCCGCGCAGCACGCAACCCGGATATTTCCAGGTGATCGCCGAACCGGTTTCGACCTGGGTCCAGGAAATGCGCGAATTTCGGCCGCGGCACTCACCGCGCTTGGTGACGAAGTTGAAGATGCCGCCACGCCCCTCGGCATCCCCGGGATACCAGTTTTGCACGGTGGAATACTTGATCTGCGCGTCATCGAGCGCCACCAGTTCGACCACCGCTGCGTGCAGCTGGTTTTCGTCGCGCATCGGCGCCGTGCAGCCTTCCAGATAGCTTACATGGCTGCCCGCGTCAGCGATGATCAGCGTGCGCTCGAACTGACCGGTGTTGGCCGCGTTGATGCGGAAATAGGTAGACAGTTCCATCGGGCAACGCACGCCGGGCGGCACGTAGACGAAGGAGCCGTCGGAAAACACCGCGCAGTTGAGCGTAGCGTAAAAATTGTCGGTATAGGGCACCACGCTCCCCAGGTACTGCTCGAGCAGCTCCGGGTGCGAATGCACCGCTTCCGAGAACGGACAGAAGACCACGCCGGCCTCGGCCAGCCGGCTTTTGAAAGTAGTGGCGACCGAGACGCTGTCGAAGACCGCGTCGACCGCGACTCCGGCGAGGCGCGCGCGCTCGTGCAGCGGCACACCCAGCTTGGCGTAAGTCTCGAGCAGCTTGGGGTCGACGTCCGCCAGGCTCTTGGGCGCGTCGCCCCTGGGCTTGGGCGCCGAGAAATACGAAATGGCCTGGTAGTCGATCGGCGGGTAATGCAGGTGTGCCCAGTGCGGTTCGCGCATCTGCCGCCAGTGTGCAAAGGCGCGCAGCCGCCAGTCGAGCAGGAACTTCGGTTCGCGCTTGCGCGCCGAAATCAGCCGCACTACGGATTCATCGAGGCCCGCGGCGATGGTGTCGGATTCAATGTCGGTTACGAAACCGTGCTCGTAGCCGCGGTCGAACAGCGCCGACAGTTCGGTGTTGCCGCTCATGCGCGTTCCGCACGGCCGCCGCGCAGCGCGCGCTCGAGCGCCGCGAAGCGCACCGGCTCGCCGCCCAGGCCCGCCAGTTCCACCAGGGTGATTTCCTGCAGCGAGCGATGGATCGCCAGGTTGACGCGCTGCCAGGCGCGGCCCACGCCACAGGTACTCTCGATGCTGCATTGGTGGCTGTGACTCGCGCACTCGATCAGGGCCATGGGCCCCTCGAGCGCGTCGAGAATCTGCGCGGCCGTGATCTGGGCGGCCGGGCGCGCCAGCCGATACCCGCCGCGCAGGCCGAGGGTGGAGCTGACCAGCCCGCGCCGGTGCAACTGCTTGAGCACCTTGCTGACGGTGGGTGCGGCCAGGTGGGTCACGGCCGATAGCTGGGCAGCCGTCAATTGCCGCTCGGGCGCGGCTGCCAGGCGCGCCAGCAGCACGGTTGCGTAATCGGTCATCTTGCTGATGCGCAGCATGGGCACTCCTGATATAGGACTAGTTTAGTCCTATATCAGTTTCACTTAAAGGGGCAGGGCCCGGCTTTGCTATGCTTGCCGCCCCTTTTTTGGAGGTAGGCGCATGAGTTTCGCAGATCTGGAGAGCGTGGCGGCCGCCATGGTTGCCACAGGCAAGGGCATCCTGGCCGCTGACGAGAGTTCGGGCACGATCAAGAAGCGTTTTGACAAGATCGGCCTGGAATCCACGGAAGAATCCCGCCGCGCCTACCGCGAATTGTTGTTCACCACGCCGGACATGGCGCAGTCGATCAGCGGCGTCATCTTCTATGACGAGACGCTGCGGCAGAAGACCAGCAAAGGCGTGCCGTTCCCCGAGTACCTGGCGAAGCTCGGCGTGGTGCCCGGCATCAAGGTCGACACGGGTGCCAAGCCGCTGGCGGCGTTCCCGAACGAGACGATCACCGAAGGACTGGACGGCCTGCGCGAGCGGCTCATGGAGTATTACCAGCTCGGTGCCCGCTTTGCCAAGTGGCGCGGCGTCATCGACATCGGCCAAGGCTTCCCGACCCGCTACGCGATCCACGCCAACGCGCAGGCCCTGGCTCGTTATGCGGCACTTTGCCAGGAACAAAACATCGTGCCGATCGTCGAACCTGAGGTGCTGATGGATGGCAGCCATACGCTTGAGCGCTGCGAAGAAGTCACCAACGCCGTGCTGGCCGAAGTGTTCCAGCAGCTCGACGGCCACCGCGTTCACCTGGAAGGCATGATCCTCAAACCCAACATGGTTATCTCGGGCAAGAAGTGCGCACAGCGGGCCTCGCCCGAGCTGGTGGCGGCCGCGACCGTACGCTGCCTCAAGCGGCACGTTCCGGGCGCCGTGCCCGGCATCGCTTTCCTCTCCGGCGGCCAGTCGCCGGCCGAGGCGAGCCTGCACCTCTCGCTGATGAACGCCATGGGCACTCTTCCCTGGCAGCTCACCTTCAGCTACGGGCGTGCCCTGCAGGACACGGCGCTGACCGGCTGGGGAGGGAAACCCGGCGGCGTGGCCGCCGGGCAGCGTGAATTCGGCAAGTGGGCGCGGCTCAATGGCCTGGCCCGCGCTGGCCGCTTCAAGCCGGGGATGGAAGCGCAGGCCGCCTGATGGGTTTACCCCTGGGGGCTGACGCCGTGGTTGAGGTGCGGGATGTGTGCTACGCGATTGGCGGGCGCAGCATCTTCGATGGCCTGAACCTGACGGCGCGGCGCGGACAGATCACCGCGGTGATGGGGCCGAGCGGCACGGGCAAGACCACGCTCTTGCGGCTGCTGATGGGCGCCATCCGGCCGGACGCCGGCCAGATCAGCGTGTTCGGCGAGGAGGTGGCGCAACTGCGGCGACCTGCACTCTATAGCTTGCGCCGCCGTATAGGCATGCTGTTCCAGAACGGCGCGCTGATGAGCGATTTGTCGGTGTTCGAGAATGTTGCCTTCCCGCTGCGGGCGCATATGCGCCTGCCTGAACCGCTCCTGCGCCGCCTGGTACTCATGAAGCTGCAGGCGGTCGGCCTGCGTGGAGCCGCGCAGATGTCCACCGCTGCGCTGTCGGGCGGCATGGCGCGGCGTGTGGCTCTGGCGCGGGCAATCGCCATGGACCCGGAACTGCTGATCTACGACGAGCCCTTTGTCGGCCTCGACCCGATTTCGCTGGGCGTGATCCTGCGGCTGATCGAGACGCTCAACTCTACGCTCGGCATCACCAGCATCGTAGTCACGCATGACGTCGAGGAGATCAGCCGCATCGCCCATCACAGTTACCTGCTGGCCGGTGGTCGCGCAGCCGCGGCGGGGACTCCCGCCGAACTGCGCGCGACGACGGCGCCGGCGGTCAACCAGTTCCTGAAGGGGCTCCCCGATGGCCCGGTGCCCTTCCACGTGCCGGCGCCCGACTATCGCGTGCAGTTGCTGGAGCCGGGCCAGTGAACACCGCGCTCGGCAGGGCGATGTTGCGCATGGGCCGGGTGGCCCTGTTCCTGGTGCGCGTACTCGCTCAGTGCCTGCCCTCGCTCCGCCAACCGCGGCTGCTGGTGCTGCAGATCTACAATGCCGGCGCGCGCTCGCTGATCATCGTCATGCTCTGCGGCCTGTTCGTCGGCATGGTGCTCGGGCTCCAGGGGTACGACCTGCTGCAGCGCTTCGGCTCCGAGTCGGCACTCGGCGTCGCCGCAGCCCTGGGGCTGGTCCGCGAGCTGGGGCCGGTCATCACCGCGCTCCTGTTTGCCGGCCGCGCCGGCACTTCGCTGACTTCTGAGATCGGCCTGATGCGCGCGACCGACCAGCTAACGGCCATGGAAATGATGGCGGTCGACCCGGTGCGACGCGTGGTCGCGCCGCGGTTCCTCGGCGGCATCATCGCCATGCCACTGCTGGTCGCGATCTTCAACGTCATCGGCATATTCGGCGCCCAGCTGATCGGCGTCGGCTTGATCGGCGTTGAGTCCGGTTCCTTCTGGTCACAGATGCAGAGCAACGTGGAACTTGGCGACATCAACGAGGGCCTGATCAAGAGCATGTGTTTCGGCGTGGCCTGCAGCCTGATGGCGGTCTATGAGGGTTACCATGCCGAGCCCACCGCCGAGGGCGTTGGTCTGGCGACGACGCGGACGGTGGTGAGTTCGGCAGTACTGACGCTGCTGCTCGACTACATGCTGACCGCGGCATTCTTGCATTCATGATGAGGAGCATCTGACGACCATGAACACTACGAGCCGCAGCCTGGAGATCGGCACCGGGCTTTTTGTGCTGTTGGGATTCGCGGCGCTGGGGTTTCTCACCACCCAGCTGCCCGCCAGCGGCATGCGCCTGAATCGCGCCGCCGACAGCTACCAGGTGATGGCCCGCTTCGACAACGTGGGCGACCTGAAGGTTGGGGCGCCGGTGACCATGGCGGGCGTGCGTATCGGGCGCGTTACCGCGGTAGCCTTCGACCCGGGCGATTTCAAGGCCGTGGTCACGCTCGCCATTGAGCGGCGCTACAACCAGATTCCCGACGACAGCGACGCGGCGATCCAGACCTCGGGCCTGCTCGGCGCCAAGTACGTCGGCCTTGGTGCCGGCGGTTCCAGTGCTTACCTGGCCAACGGCACGGAGATCCAGGTGACGCAGTCGGCGCTGGTACTCGAAAACCTGGTCAACAAGATGTTCGCCGGCTTTGCCGGCAAGAAGGACGGCGATGCAAAGCAATAATCCGTTTACGGCAGCACTGGTTGCGCTGGTGCTGCCGCTGTTGGCAACTGGTTCGGCGCACGCGCAACCGCCTGCTCCTGCGCCCGCGTCCGCGACCGCGACCGCGGCGGTCGTCGTGGTCGGCACCGATCCGGGGCGACTGATCGATACGGTCGCGCAGGCCATCCTGCGCGAGCTCGACGCGCACCGCGCCGAGTACCGGCAGGATCCGGCGAAGATGAACGCGCTGGTCGATCGTGTGCTGCTGCCGCATTTCGATACGGATTATTCCGGACGGCTGGTGCTGGGCCGGCATTGGAACAATTCGAGCCCTGAGCAGCGCCAGCGCTTCGTGGCCGCGTTCTATCACTCCTTGCTCAACAACTATGGCACGGCGCTGCTCGATTTCACGGGCGAACGCCTCAAGGTGCTGCCCTATAAGGGCGATGCCGCGGCGACCAATGCCACGGTGCGTACCCAGGTGCGCAAGAACGACGGCACCCTGGTGGCGGTGAACTACAGCCTGCACCGCACGGCAAAGGGCTGGATGGCCTGGGATGTCATCATCGAGGGCATCAGCTACGTAAAGAGCTTCCGCGACGATTTCAGCGCCGAGATCGAGGCGCGCGGCGTGGACGCGCTCATCGGCAGGCTCGAGAAGCAGAGCGGCGGCAAATGACGGTTGCGGGCGCCTTGCGTGACGAGGGCAACGGGCGCTTCAGCCTTGCCGGCTCGCTCGTGCTGGGCACCGTCACGGCGCTGCGCGAGCAGGGCCTGCGCGCCTTTGGCGACAGTTCCGGCGCCATCGAGGTGGACCTCGGCGCCGTCGAGCGCGCCGACAGCGGCGCTCTGGCGTTGCTGGTGGACTGGCTGGCGTGGGCGCACATGGCAGGGCGCGGGATGAAATTCACCGCGCTCCCCGCTGCGCTGCTGGCGCTGGCGCGGCTTAGCGATGTGGAGGACCTGCTGACCGGTCGCTAGCCGCCGCCTGCCGGGTCAGGGTCGAGGGGCGCGTCGGCGCCCATGTCCGCTGCGGGTTCGTCGACCGCGCCGTCCCGCACCTGGTACTCGCGCCGCTGCAGCCAGGCGTTGCGCACAAAGGCATAGGGGTCGTAGGCGCGCTCGAGCATGGCGTCGGCATCCAGGAGGCTGGCGCGCTTCTCCAGCTTGTCGGTGGTCCACAGGCCCCAGCGCAGGTACGGGTCCTGCAGGTAGTGGCGGCCGTTTGCGTATTCGTCGGCGAGCTTGGCCGGCGCGTCGCGCAGGGTTGAGGGGCCCAACAACGGCAGCATCAGGTAGGGCCCGGCCGGCATCCCCCACTTGCCGAGCGTCTGGCCGAAATCCTCGTTATGCCGCGCCAGGCCGGCGTGCGTCGCCGGATCAAAGAAACCGAGGCCGAATATGCTGTTGACGAGCAGGCGCATGACATCCTTCCCGCCGTCAGTGAGTTTCCCCTGCAGGACATCGTTGACGATGGTCACCGGGTACTCGAGGTTGCCGACGAAGTTGCCGAGGCCCTGGCGTACCGGGGGCGGCACGACCGCGCGCCAGGCCGTGGCGGCTGGACGGAAGACCGCGTGGTCGGCGGCGGTATTGAAGCGGAATACACTGCGATTGACTCGCTCGAGCGGGTCGTGCGCGTCGCGCGGACCGGCAGGCAGCGTGGCGCAGCCGGCCAAAACGAAAACCGCGGCCCAGGCCGCGGCAAGATTGCGGAATTTCATGGGTCTATTCTAACAGCGCTGGCCGCGGTAGTCCGGTTGTAAGGTCATTGCATATCGGGCTCATTGCGTATCGGTGCGCGACAGGCGCTGTTCGCGCATCCACTCGCGGATCTCATCGAGCCGGGCCCGAAAGCGCTGGCGCTGCACGGAGGTGAGGTTGGGCGAGGCGAGCGCCAGTTCCAGCTGCTGGTTGGCCAGCGGCAGGTCGCCATTGCTGATGTGATACTCGGACATATAGTAGGAGGCATCGCCGGTGTCCCCCGCGGCGCTGGCCGCGAGCGCGGTCAGGCGGATCTGCTCCGGTGTTGGTTGGGTGTTGTTGAATACGTCCAGCAGCAGGACGTGGGCCGCCCTGGCTTGCCCGGTCTGCATCAGCGTGTCGGCGTAGCGCACGGCCAGCGGTACGTTGCGCGGGAACAGCCCCATGGCGCGCTCGAAATTGGCGAGCGCCGCCGCCGACTGGTGATCGGCCTGCAGCGCCTGCCCGAGCGCCGAGTACAGCGCGGTGATCTGCGGGTACTTCGCCAGCAGCTCGCGCAGCGTTGCGGCCGCGGCTTCCGCCTGGCCGCCGCGTGTCTGCGCCAGCGCTTCGCCGTAGCGCTCCGGGTCATTGAGCGCGCGGCGATCGCGCAGCTGCGCGTAGTAGACCGTCATGTCCTTGTCGCCGGGCGCCACCAGCACCCGCAGGCGCTCGCGCATCCAGGGGAACAGGATCGACTCGTTGATCGGGCTCTTCGCGTAGTGCGCGGCGCGGGTGCGGGCCTCGGCGATGCGGTCGCGCGTCACCGGGTGACTGCGCAGCATGTCCAGCGGCCCAGCGGTCTCGGCCAGGCCCTCGCGCCGGCCCATGGCGTCGAAGAAATTGGCCATCGCCATGGTGTTGAAGCCGGCGCCGGCGAGCAGGCCGATGCCGACGCGGTCGGCTTCCTCTTCCTCGCCGCGCGTGAAATTCATGCTTTGCTGCAGGGCAATGCCCTGGCTCATGGCAATGGCGCCTTCCATCGCCTGGCCGCCGGCGCCGCTGGCGGCGCCTATCAGGACCGCTGCCAACATGGCCGCCGTAGTACCCAGTGACATGCGGCTCTGCGCGACGATCGAGCGGGCGATGTGGCGCTGGCGCACGTGCGCGGTCTCATGGCCCAGCACGCCGGCCAGGTCGGACTCGGTCTCGGTCAGCAGCATCAGCCCGGCGTTGACGCAGATGAAGCCGCCGTAGGTGGCAAAGGCGTTGATGTCGTTCGAGCGGATGACGAAATACTGGAAATTCTGGTCGTCGTCACGAGCCTGCGCGGCCAGGCGCGAACCGAGATGCTGGATGTAGTCGGTCAGCTCGGGATCCTCGAGGATCAGGTCCTGTCCGCGCAGCTGGCGCATTGCCATCAGGCCGATCTGGTACTCGTCGGTCTTGCTGAGGACCGCGTTCTCGGGCGAACCCATGTCCGGGAGCTCGCTCGCCACCGCACCGGGGTCGCTGGCCGCATGCGCCACCAGCGTCAGGCACAGGGCCGCAAGCGTGGCGGCCAGCGGGCGCAGGCAGTGGGATGGGGATCGGGGCGGGGCGGGCAGTGGCATCAACGGTTCGACCGGGGAGCGGCGCCGGGGTTCCTGCAGGGCCTACAGCTGCTCGGAGGCGAAGTCTGCCAGCCGCGAGCGTTCGCCCCGCAGCAGGGTGATGTGGCCGGCGTGCTGCCAGCCGCGGAAGCGGTTGACCACGTAGGTCAGGCCCGAGGTCGTCTCGGTCAGGTAGGGCGTGTCGATCTGCGCGATGTTGCCGAGCGCGATCAGCTTGCTGCCGGGCCCGGCGCGCGTGATCAGCGCCTTCATCTGCTTGGGCGTGAGGTTCTGCGCCTCGTCGACAATGATGAAGCGATTGAGGAAGGTGCGGCCGCGCATGAAATTCATCGAGCGTATCTTGATGCGGTTGCGCAGCAGGTCGTTGGTGGCCGCGCGCCCCCAGGCGCCGCCTTCTTCGCTGCGCGTCAGCACCTCGAGATTGTCCATCAGCGCGCCCATCCAGGGTTCCATTTTTTCCTCTTCGGTGCCGGGCAGGAAGCCGATGTCCTCGCCCAGCGGAATGGTCACGCGCGTCATGATTATTTCAGCGAAGCGGTTGCGCTCCAGCGTCTGCACCAGGCCCGCGGCCAGCGCCAGCAGCGTCTTGCCGGTGCCCGCCGGCCCGAGGATGGTCACGCAGTCGATGTCCGGATCCATCAGCAGGTTCAACGCGAAATTCTGTTCGCGGTTGCGCGCGCTGATGCCCCAGACGCTGTGGCGTTCGCTGCGGAAATCGCGCACCAGCTCGAGCGTGGCCGCGCCGTTGTTCATCCTGCGCACCATGGCCTCGATGCCGGCCGCACTGTCTTCGAATACGAATTCATTGACATGCCAGTCGGCCACGGCGGGCCCCTTGATCTCGTACCAGGTGCGCTCCGCTTCCTTCCAGGAGCGCATGTTGTCACTGTGGCGTTCCCAGAAATCAGCCGGCAGTCGCGCGCAGCCGGTATAGAGCACGTCGGCGTCTTCGATGGTCTTGTCGCTGTAGTAGTCCTCGGCGTGCACGCCGACCACGGCTGCCTTGATGCGCAGGTTGATGTCCTTGGAGACCAGCACCACGCGCGTCTGCGGGTGCTCCTTCTGCAGGGTGAGGGTCTGGCCGAGGATCAGGTTGTCGGCGCCGTGGCCCGGGAGGTTGTCCGGCAGGCCGTTGCCGAGGCTCCGGGTCTGGAAGAACAACCGGCCCGCCGGCGGCTCCTTGCCGTGAATGTCGGTGCGTGCCGAGGGAATCGGCAGCCCGGCGTCGATCTGCGCCTTGGTGACGCCGCGGATCATGTCGTCGAGGAAACGGCTCGCCTGGCGCGTATTGCGCGAGGCCTCCGACATGCCCTTCTTGTTGGCGTCGAGTTCCTCGAGCACCACCATTGGCAGGAAGATATCGTGTTCCGCGAAGCGGAAGATCGCGGTCGGATCATGCATCAGCACGTTGGTATCGAGCACGAACAGCCGCCGTGACCTGGCTTTCACGGTTTCCTGGCGGCCTCCAGCACCTCGGCCGCATGGCCTTCGACCTTGACCTTGCGCCACTCCTGGCGAAGCTTCCCGGTCGCGTCGATCAGGAAAGTACTGCGCACGATGCCCAGCACCTTGCGGCCGTACATGTTCTTCTCATGGATCACGTCGAACAGCTTGCAGGCCTCGCCGTCGGCATCGACCAGCAGCGGGAATTCAAACCCGTGTTTTGCGCAGAACTTCTCGTGCGAGGCCAGCGTGTCGCGCGACACGCCGCAGACACGCACCCTGGCCCGTTTGAACGCCGGCAGCAGTCGCTGGAAATCCTGGCCCTCGAGCGTGCAGCCCGGCGTGCTGTCGCGCGGGTAGAAATACAGCACCAGCGTCTGGCCGCGCGCTTCGCGCAGCCTGAAAGTGCCGCCCGCCGTGGCGGGCAACGAAAAATCGGGCACCAGCCGGCCGATGGCTACGCCGCTCACGACTTGACCGGCTCGAGGATCGCGTCGAGGTTCATCGTGTCGCAGTAGTCCATGAACTCCTCGCGCAGTTGCGCCACGTGGAGTTTCGCCGGGACATTGATGGTCATCTGCACCGCGAACATCTGCGCCCCGGTGTGGGCAGCCGGGTAACTGCGTGTGGCCGCTTCGCAGATATCGATGTTGCGCGCCGCGAAAAATCCGGACAGCCCGGCGACGATGCCGGCCTGGTCGATGCTGACGATGTCGATCGAATAGGGGACCAGCTCCTTGCGGCTGGGACGCGGCTCGGTGCGGCGCAGGTGCACGCTCATCGCCGCCGTATCGGCGAGGCGCCCCAGCTCCGATTCGATGCGCGCCAGCGTGTGCCAGTTGCCGGTCACCAGCAACTGCATGGCAAATTCGTTGCCGAGTGCCGCCATGCGGCTCTCGGCGATATTGCCGCCACAGTCGGTAATCACCCGCGTCAGCTCGTGCACCATGCCGGTGTGGTCGGAGCCGATGGCGGATACCGCCAGGTGTTGCTTGCCGGGAGCGATTGGGTCGTTCACGATCAGGAGTGTACCGGTTTCCGGGGCTTGCTTCAGGCTACGCTGGATGCGTAACATCCCGCGCCCGCCGCGACAACGGTGCCGCGACCGTCCCACCCCCCACGCGAGGCAGCATGTTTTCAGGCAGTCTGGTAGCGATCGTCACGCCCATGCTCGAGGATGGCGCCATCGACATGGACGCCTGGGATCGGCTCATCGAACTGCACCTGCACAGCGGCACGGCGGGCGTGGTCGTCGGCGGCAGCACCGGGGAATCCGTGACCCTGACCGACGACGAGCAGACGGCCCTGCTGGCCCGGGCCCGGCAGCTTATCGGTGCGCGCATGGCGCTGATCGCCGGTGTCGGCGGCAGTTCCACGGCGCTGGTCGCCGCGCGGGTGCGCGAACTGTCGCGCGCCGGCCCCGACGCGCTCCTGGTGGCGACCCCGGCTTACAACCGCCCCACCCAGGAGGGCCTGTACCGGCATTTTGCGGCGGCGGCGGCTGCCGCCACCGCGCCTGTAATCCTCTACAACGTGCCCGCGCGCACCGCCGTCGACCTGCTGCCCGCGACCGTTGCCCGGCTCGCTGAACTCCCGCGCGTCGCCGGCATCAAAGAGGCCGTGGGTGACATGGCCCGCGTGCGTGAATTGCTGGAGCTGGCGCCTGCCGGTTTCAGCGTGCTGTCGGGCGACGACGCTACGGCCTGCGAAGCGGTGCTGGCCGGAGCGCATGGCGTGATATCGGTGACGGCCAACGTCGTGCCGGCGGCGGTGGCCGCTGTCATGGGCGCGGCACTGCGCGCAGATCGTACGCTGGCGGAGCAGTTCGACCGCCCGCTGGCATCGCTCCATCGCGAGTTGTCGCTGGAATCAAACCCTATACCTGTAAAATGGGTGCTCGCCGATATGAAAATGATCAACCCCGGAATACGCCTGCCGCTGACCTGGCTCAGCGCGTCTGCGCAGCCACGTGTCCGCGCGGCCCTGCGTGCGGCACATGCCACCGGCGCCATGCCACAGGTGCGCAGCGCATGAGTGGCCCTGCTGCGCGAGGCGTGCGCCTGGCTGCCTGCGGCGTGCTGCTGCTCGCGCTGGCAGGCTGTTCCTGGATGCATCACGGAAGCGGGAAACGTTGCCGTGAGCCGCCTATTGGGGGCAATAGCCAGAATCTGCCGCCCCTCAAGGTGCCACCGGGCCTCGATGCCCCGGACACGCGCAACGCCATCAAGGTGCCGCCGCTCAACACGCCGGAAGCTCCGCGGTTGCCCACTGACCCGTGCCTGTCACAACCGCCCAGCTTCAAGAGCTAGGCCGGCGCGGCTGTTGCTAGAATGAGCGCTGCAGTGTGTACGGTATTACATTAAGATTAGTCTCTAACTTGTTGAAAGGAGAGGTGGCCGAGCGGTCGAAGGCGCTGGACTGGAATTCCAGTAACATCTTCACGGGTGTTCGTGGGTTCGAATCCCACCCTCTCCGCCAATCCATGGTGGTCCGCGCCGGTTCCTTCGCGATGACGAGCCGCCAACCCCGTCAGGCCCGGAAGGGAGCAGCGGTAACGGCCACGTCGTGCGCCGAAGTTCGGCCGGCGCGGGCTGCCTCCACGGTAACGCTTGAGTGTCAGGTGGGCGATCAATGGCATACACAGCGTTAGCGCGCAAATGGCGTCCGCGCACCTTTGCCGAGATGACCGGCCAGGAGCACGTGCTGGGCTCGCTACGCAATGCGCTCGCCAGTGGCCGGGTCCACCACGCCTTCCTGTTCGCGGGCACGCGCGGAGTGGGCAAGACCACGGTGGCGCGGATCCTCGCCAAGTGCCTCAACTGCGAGCGCGGCGTGAGCGCCGAGCCCTGTCTCGAGTGCGGGAGCTGCCGCGAGATCGAGGCCGGACGCAGCATCGACCTGATCGAGGTCGACGCCGCTTCGCGCACCAAGGTCGATGACACGCGCGAACTGCTCGACAACGTGCAGTACGCGCCGACCCGGAGCCGCTACAAGGTGTACCTGATCGACGAGGTACACATGCTGAGCGCGAATTCCTTCAACGCGCTGTTGAAGACGCTGGAAGAGCCGCCGCCGCACGTGAAGTTCCTGCTGGCCACGACCGATCCGCACAAGCTCCCGGTCACGGTGCTGTCGCGTTGCCTGCAGTTCAATCTCAAGCGGCTCTCGGTCCCGCTGATCAGTGCGCGCCTGGCGCAGATTCTTGACGCTGAAGAGCTCGCCTACGATGCCGCAGCGCTCCAGCTGCTGGCGCAGGCAGCCGACGGGAGCCTGCGCGATGCGCTCTCACTGCTCGACCAGTTGCTGGCCTTCGGGAACGGTGCGGCGCACGCGGCCGAAGCGCGCGCCATGCTGGGTACGGTGACGCGCGATCACGTCGAGCGCATCGGCGCCGCGCTTGCCGCCCTCGACGCGCAGGCCGTGCTCGCCGCCGCCGAGGAGCTGGCGGAATTCGCCCCGGACTACGGGCAGATTCTCGACCAGCTGGCCGCGCTCATGGAACGCATCGCGTTGCACCAGCTGGTGCCGGGCTACGCGGGCGACGAACTCTATTCGATGCCGCGGGTGGCCGAACTGGCTGCCCGCATCGCGGCCGAAGACGTGCAGCTCTACTACCAGACAGCGATCATGGGACGCCGGGACCTCGCGCTGGCACCCGATCCGCGCACCGGATTTCGCATGACACTCATCCGCATGCTGGCATTCCGGCCGGAGCCCGCAGGCCAGGGGCGGTCCGTCCCCGCACCGGCGGCGCAGTCGCCGCAGCCGGCCGTCACGGTTCGGGCAGCGCCCCCGGCAGACGCACCGCCCGTGGTGGTGTCGGCGCAGGAGTGGAGCGCGCTGGTGCCGGCACTCGATCTGGACGGGCCGGCGCGCATGCTGGCGCTGAACTGCTCGCTGGTGGCGCGCGAGCCCGGACTGGTGCGCCTCATGCTACAGCCGCGCAATGCCGGCGCCCGCACCCGCGCCCGTGAGGATAAGTTGGCGCAGGCCCTGGTCAAGTACCTGGGCGAGCCGGTGCGGGTCGAGATCAGCATCGGCGAGGTCGCCGTCGAAACGCCGGCACAGGCCGGGGAGCGTGCTACCCAGGAGACGCTGGCGGCGGCGCGCGCAGCGCTCGCGGTGGACCCGACGGTCCGCGCGCTCCAGGAGCGGTTCGGCGCCACGGTCAATCCCGATTCGGTGCGGGCGCGGCGCCCGGTCTAGATCCTTTTGCAAGGAGTTCACGCATGAGCGGTGGTATCGGCAACATGTTGAAACAGGCCCAGGCGCTGCAGGCCAACATGCAGCGGGCGCAGGCCGAGATCGCGCAGCTCGAGATCAGCGGCGAATCGGGTGGCGGCATGGTCAGGGTCACGATCAACGGCCGCCACGAAGCGCGTCGTGTGCAGATCGAGCCGGGCGCGTTCGGCGACGATCGCGAGATGCTCGAGGACCTGCTGGCCGCGGCCTTCAACGACGCGGTACGCAAGCTGGAGGCGGCCAGCCAGGCCAAGATGGCGAGCCTGATGGGTGGCCTGCAGCTGCCGCCGGGCATGAAGCTGCCGTTTTAGGGCCCGTTCATACTCATGCAGCATTCACCCGCGCTCGCCGCCCTGATCGAGGCGCTGCGCGCGCTTCCGGGCGTGGGCCCCAAGAGCGCGCAGCGCATGGCCTTTCACCTGCTGCAGGACGCGCGTCCGGCGGCGCAGACGCTGGCGGCCTCGCTGCAGCGGGCGCTCGAGCGCGTCGGCCGCTGCCAGCGTTGCCGCATGCTCACCGAGTCGGAGCTGTGCGACATCTGCGCCAGCGCGCAGCGCGACGCGGCGCTGCTGTGCGTGGTCGAGTCGCCGGCCGACGTCGTGGCGATAGAACAGTCGGGCGGCTACCGCGGCCGCTATTTCGTGCTCATGGGGCACCTCTCGCCCCTCGATGGCATCGGCCCAGAGCAGATCGGGGGAGCGCAATTTGCCGCGCTCCTGGCCGCTGGCGAGGTACGTGAAGTGATCCTGGCCACCAACTCGACGGTCGAGGGCGAGGCCACGGCGCATTTTCTCTCGCAGCTGGTGCGCCAGCGAGGGCTCAAGGCCAGCCGCATTGCCCATGGCGTCCCGGTCGGCGGCGAGCTCGAATACATCGACGGCGGCACTCTGGCGCACGCCATGGCCGGCCGGCAGACGCTCTAGCCCGGCACAACGGCGCTAGCGGCGCGCGTAGGGCACGCGCTCGAGCAGTTCCGCGCGCAGCCGGCGCAGGCGCCGGTAGCTCTCGTAGCGTCGGGCACTGATCGAGCCATCCGCCACGGCCGCGCGTACCGCGCACGCGGGTTCCTGCAGGTGAGCGCAATCGGCGAAGCGGCAGTGTTGCGCGTGGCGCGCAATTTCGCTGAAGCCCAAAGTGCGCTCGTCGAGCGCGCCGGCGGCGGGCGCAAAATCGCGCACGCCCGGTGAATCGATCAGTGCGCCACCGCCAGGCAGGGCGTAGAGCTGTGCCGTGCTGGTGGTGTGGCGGCCTTCCTCGCTCTTGAGCAACTCGCCCACCAGCGCCTCGCAACCGGGCACCAGTTCGCGCAGCAGCGAGGACTTGCCGACGCCCGATTGTCCGACCAGCATCGAGGTCTCAGCGTGCATGCGGGCGCGGAGCGCGGCCACACCGGCGCCGGTCGCCGCGCTGCATTCCAGGATCTCGCAACCGGTGGCGGCGAGTGCCGCCAGCTCGGTGCGCAATTCCGGGGTGAATTGCTGGTCAGCCTTGTTGGCCAACAGCAGCGAGCTGATTCCGGTGCTGACCGCGGCCGCCAGGTAGCGATCGACCAGGAACAGGTCCGGCTCGGGCCGTGGCGCGAGCACCACGACGAGCAGGGTGAGGTTGGCTGCGACCAGTTCTGCGCCACCGCGGGCGTTGCTGCGATAGAGCGCGCTGCGGCGGGCGCCGACCTGGCGGATCTGCCACTGCCCATGCTGCGCATCGCGCGCGCACAACACCTGGTCGCCGCACACAAACTGCAGCCCGCGGCCTGCTGCGCGTGCCAGTACTTCCTCGCCATCGCCGAGGCGCACGCGTGCGCTGGCCCCGTGCGAGACCAGCACCTGGGCAGCAAGCGGCGGCGGCGCGGAGCCGGTGTCAGCGGCGGTCGTTTTCTTCACCCTGTTATGATGCCCTAACCCGCAGGAGTAAAGGCGCTTGAGCAGCAAGGATCACCTGATCTGGATCGACCTGGAGATGACCGGCCTCATTCCGGAGCAGGACAGCATCATCGAGATCGCGACGGTCGTGACGGATCGCGATCTCAACGTGGTGGCCGACGGGCCAGAGCTGGCGATCCACCAGGATGAAGCAGTACTGGCGCGGATGGATGAGTGGAACCAGACACACCACGGCGCGAGCGGGCTGCTTGCGCGCGTGCGCGCCAGCCTGATCAGCGCCGCCGAGGCGCAGCGGCAGACGCTGGCATTCCTCGCGTTGCACGTGCCGCCCGGCGCATCGCCGATGTGCGGCAACAGCATCTGCCAGGATCGCCGCTTCCTGGCGCGCTGGATGCCGGCGCTGGAGAAGTTCTTCCACTACCGCAATCTCGACGTCAGCACCCTCAAGGAGCTGGCGGCGCGCTGGCACCCGCAGGTAAGCGCGGCATTCAGCAAGCAATCGGCGCACCTGGCGCGCGCCGACATCCATGAATCCATCGCCGAGCTGCGCCACTACCGTGAGCACCTGTTCATAAAACCCGCGTGACGCAGGTCGCGGCCCGTTCACGTCGCCGTGGCGGACATGAACCGCATGCTATATTCGGAACCGTGATCGCCGAATGCAATCTGGTGGTTTCCTGGCGTGCGCGGCCGCGCGGCTTCGTCGCGCTCATGGGTCTGTACGAAAGCAATTACCTGCGCCTGGCTGCCCTGGCCGGCGATCTGCGCACGCTGGCCGGGAGCTGCGTTTCCAGCGTCGCGGGCGACTGCACGCTGGTCCTGAACGTGACCGAGCGCGCCCGTTACACCTCCCTGCTGCTGCTGACTTATCTGCTGCCCGTGGCAGGTGCGCCAGCGGCCACGGAGCGGGTGCCGGACCTGCGGCTGCGCCTCTACCACGACGCGCGGCTCCTGGAAGCGTGCGTGGCGGATGCCACTGGCGCGGAACGTGAACTGGATCGGCGCTGGACCCGTAACATGATGGTAAACAAGTGGCTGGAATACTGCGCGGAGCGCGGCCACAGCTTCGCCCGTCGCCGTACCGACCCACAATCCGGCTGACCGCCAATCCGCTATGCGCCTGGTTGCGCAATTCATGAAACGTATCAGGCAGCTGGGATTTCTCCGCGTGGCGATCCGCGACGGCCGTGAAGCCGCGGAAGACGAC
Source organism: Gammaproteobacteria bacterium (assembly GCA_025357915.1). Lineage (GTDB taxonomy): Bacteria > Pseudomonadota > Gammaproteobacteria > Steroidobacterales > Steroidobacteraceae > FEN-1191. Next base: position 25,678 of record JANYLH010000044.1, on the reverse strand, counting down.
GGTCGCATCCTGCACCTGTTCCGCAATCGCATCGAACTCAAGAAATCCTTCAGCAACGCGCAGGAGGAGATCCAGCGGCTCAAGGATCGCGTCAAGCAGCAGGAAGGCGCTACGGCGCGGGTCCAGGAGTTGCTGCAGGGCCTGGAAGCGCGGCTCGCGCAACCGGACAGCGGCTACCCGGCGCTGGTGTTCTACCAGCTGCGGGAACTGTGGATTCTTGGTCAGAGCCTGCTGCGCCAGTTTATCGCCGAGCTCGAAACGCAACAGCTCGAGCGCGAGCGCCGGAACTTCTTCGCGGAGTTCAACCGCCGGCAGTTCGGCCGCCGGCAGACAGTCGAAGCCGAATGCCTGAACGCCGAGGACGCCGCCGCCGCGGCGCGTGCGCGGGTCGGCGAGCTCGAGCGGCTGCTTGCCGGGTTGCAGCGCTTCTGGCATTACTTCCAGAGGCGCCGGGCGCGGCAGGAATTGCACGCGGCCAACATCCAATCGCTCCTGGCCGAGCAGGCCCTGGGCGAGGCGCGAGGCGTGCGGGCGGCGCTGGAAGCCGAGCAGCCCAACTTCACCGGCCTGTCGATGGATTCGCGCCGGGCGATCAATCTGGCTGCGGTGGCGTATGGACAAGTGCTGCGCGAGCGGTTGACCCGTACCGGGCTGTTTGAGTCCACGCACCAGGCCAGCGGCCGGCGCGAGCCAGTCCCTGGCGAATATGGGGATCGTCCCCGCTGCGAGCGGCTGATGGGTGAAATCCAGCGCGCCCGCGTACTGCTCGAGGAACGCCGCGATCTGCTGCCGGAAATCCGCTCGCGCGCGGACGCGTTCCGTCGTATCGCCCGCTACCGTAATGATACCGACTCGGTGCCCGACGCCGCGAGTCTCGCCAACGACGACGGCGCGGTAACCTCCCGCGTGCTGGTCGAAGATTGCTGGGAAATCTACCGGGTGCTATTGCGCTGAGGTGCGGGCCGCGGCCGTGGTTGCCGCCGGCGCCGCTGCCACTGCCAGCTGCGCGGTGATACGCGCGGCTTCCGCCAGTACTACGTCGGGCTGCTGGTCGGCCTGCACGTCGCTCAGCGCCTTGAGAGCGGGCAGGCCGTCGGCGGCGCGGCGCGCATTCTCGCGGGCCAGCGCCTGCTGTTCCTGGGTGGTGCGCTCGCGCTGGCGCTCGGCCAGGTTGAGCGACAGGGAGTGGTCCTTCCGATTCTGCTCGAGGGCGGCCAGCGCGCCGACCAGCCACTGGTAGTCCGCATCGCGCGCTGAATGCACGCTCTGTTCCTTCGCCAGCGACAGCGCCACTTCGGTCAGCGGCGCGTCGGCGCGGAACGGCACCGGCGCGATGCGATCCCAGGGGAGCGGCGATTCCAGCGCACCCTCGCCGACGTCCTTGGTATTGATGCGCGCTGGCAGCTCGATGTCGGGTTGCACGCCGCGTAGCTGCGTGCTCTCGCCGGTCACGCGGTAGAACTTGCCAATCGTGATGGTCAGCTGCCCGCCGGAGGGCTGGCGCGACCAGCGGTCGAGCGGAATGACGTTCTGCACCGTGCCCTTGCCAAAGGTGGTCTGGCCGAGCACCAGGCCACGGTGGTAGTCCTGCATAGCCGCAGCGAAGATCTCGGAGGCCGAGGCGCTGGTGCGGTCGACCAGCACGCTGAGCGGGCCGGCATAGGCGACACCGGGCTCCGGATCGTCCAGGTGTTCGATGCTGCCATCCGTGGTCTTGAGCTGCACCACCGGGCCCTGGTCGATGAACAGGCCACTGAGCGCCAGTGCCTCGGGCAGATAGCCGCCGCCGTCGCCCCGCAGGTCAAGGAGCAGCGCGTCGACCGGCCCCTGCGCCTGCAGCTCGCCGATCAGCCGGCGCACGTCGCGCGCCGTGGTACGGTAATTCGCGTCGCCGGCGCCGCGCGCGTCGTTGTCTTCGTAGAATCCGGGCACGGTGATGACGCCGACGCGCAGCTCGCGCTCGCCCACGCGCACGCTGCGCAGTTCCTTGCGGGCCGCCTGGTTCTCCAGCGTGACCTTGCCGCGGGTCAGCGCGATGATCTTCACGTCGGTGCCGGGCGCCGCGCCTGCGGGCAGCACCTGGAGCCGCACCAGCGTGTCGCCCTTGCCGCGGATCAGCTGCACGACATCATCGAGCCGCCAGCCCACCACGTCGGTGAGCGCGCCCTCGCGCCCCTGGCCGACGGCGAGGATGCGATCGTTGGGCTTGAGCGTGTTGGCCGCCGCGGCCGGGCCGCCGGGCAGGAGCGAGCCGATCGTCACGTAGTCATCGACGAGCTGGAGCGAGGCGCCGATGCCCTCGTAGCTCAGGCTCATCTGGATGCGGAATTCCTCGGCGCTGCGCGGTGCCAGGTAGTTGGTGTGCGGATCGTAGACCGCGGCATAGGCGTCCATGAGTGACTCGAAGACGTCATCGGCATTCACCTGGCCGACACGGGCCAGCACGCGCTCGTAGCGCTTGCGCAGGATGTCGGCGGCCTCGGGCCAGGTCTTGCCCGTGAGCATCAGCGACAGCGCGTCGCTCTTGACGCGCTGCCGCCACAGTTCATTGAGTTCCGCGGTGTCGCGCGGCCATGGCGCCTTGTCGCGATCGAAGTCGTAGCGCTCGTTGAGCTTCCAGTTTGGTTCGGTGGCGAGCAGGCCCAGGGCGTACCGTACGCGCTCGCGATTGCGTTGCTGGAGGCGCGCGAACATGAAATAGGCAGGGTCCAGCTGGCCGGTGTGGATCATGTCATCGAACCCTGAGCGCCACGGGTTCATGGCGGCGACGTCCGCGGCCAGGAAATAGTTGCGCTGGCCATCCAGCGCGTTCAGGTAGCGGTCGAAGACCTGCGCGGAGAATTCCTTGTCGATCGCGCGCTGGCTGTAGTGATAGTGTTCGAGGTTGCCGGCCACCTGCCGGGCCAGCTCCTGCTGGCGGAGCGTTGGCTGTATGGCGCCATCGGGCAGCCGCACGCTCGAGAGTGTTCCAGTGGAACCCGTGGCGGCGAGCAGCAGCAGGCAGGCGCCGGCCGCGGCAATCGGTGCCAGGGCCTTGCGCAGGTTGCTATCGGATCGTGACATGCGGGCAGGGGCTCCAGGCAGTACGTGAACGGCACAAGTCTGACAGCTTTGCCGGCAACAGGGCAGGTATGAGGCTTAAGAACTGTGGATTCAAGCTGATCAGGTACATGAAATCATGAAGCCTTTGACAGTCCTGCTGGGAATCGTTCTGGGTTCGGCCGTAGCCATGGCCGTTTCGCTGGGCATGACGGGGATCGTCTTCATGCTGCTGCCGGAGTACTCGGCCAGGCTGGCAGGCGAGCATCTGCCGCTCCTCAAGGCGCTGGCCTGGTCCTGGTCACTGGCGCTGGTCGCGGCGGCGGGATTTATCGGCGAACTTCAGGGCCGGGCCTGGCGGCGGCCGGCGCAAGCGTTGCTGCTGGCACTCCTCCTGGCGCTGGCGTGGCGCTACTGGCCGGCCTGAGGCACGTTACCGGGCCGGGCCGCGGTTGCCCCAGACCGCTCCGGGTTCCCTGCCACGGCGGCTGTCGTAAGGATCGCTGCCAGCGGCTTCGCCGGCCAGCGTCAGCCGCGAAGTAACCAGTGTCCTGCGGATGCGCTCCAGCGTGGCGTCGCGGGCGTCGGCGACGCTCGGTTCAGCCCGCGGCGCCGGGTCGGCGACATAACGAGGTTTCTTTTCCAGCATTGCAGTTCCGGCAGCCATTGCGCTGGGCTGCATGCGTCACCATGCCCGCTCCCGCGCCCCTGCAGTAGAGTCCGGCGCGGCCCGTAATGAGCTTAAATGTGACGCAGTCGACAGTTTGGCCTGCAAAGTTTACCGGCTCAGCCGGTAGCGTACCCCGCGCAACAGCCAGAGCCCGGCGTAGGGGCCGAGCGCAACCAGCCAGTAGGCCAGCGACCCCTTGAGGAGCGCGAGCAGGTAGTCGCCCCACAGCGCGCCCAGCCCGCCGCCTGCATAGGGGCCAAGCTTCGCCGAGCCGATCGCCCAGATCAGCAGCGGCATCACGATCAGCCCGAAGGCAAGGCAGAGGCCAAAGGCCAGGAGTTCGTGCTGCAGACCGCGCGTTTGCCGGTAGCGGCGCCAGAATTTAAGCAGTGACGGCATGCAGGGCCCTCGATCGGGAGGCGGGCGGTGTGGCGCCGGCCGGAGCGGGCATAATAACGCCCATGGACAGACTCCGCGTAGCGGTTGTGGGCGTCGGCTACCTGGGCAGATTCCACGCGCAGAAATACGCGGCGCTCGAGCGCTGCGAGCTGTTTGCGGTCGCCGACTCGCGTCCCGGGCCGGGCAGTGCGGTCGCGCAGGAACTGGGCACGCGCGCGGTGGGCGATTACCGCGAGTTGCTCGGCAAGGTCGACGCGGTGAGCATCGTGACGCCCACCGCGGCGCACTGCGAGATCGCGCTCGCGTTCCTGGAATCGGGCGCGCACGTGCTGGTTGAAAAGCCGATTACCGAAACCGTCGCCCAGGCGCAGCGGCTCATCAGCGCTGCGCGCCGCGCCGGGCGCGTGCTGCAGGTGGGTCACCTCGAGCGTTTCAACCCGACCATCGTCGCCGCCGAACCTCAGCTGCGGGCGCCGCGTTTCATCGACTGCCAGCGCCTGGCGCCGTTCCGCGAGCGCGGCACCGACGTCAACGTGGTGCTCGACCTGATGATTCACGATCTCGACATCGTGCAGAGCATCGTCGGCAGCGACATCGCGCACATCGACGCCGTCGGCACGCCGGTGTTTTCCTCCGAGATCGATATCGCCAACGCACGCATCCGCTTTGCCAACGGTTGCGTGGCCAATGCCACCGCCAGCCGCGTCAGTCTTAAGACCGAGCGCAAGCTGCGTATCTTCCAGGACGACGCCTATCTGTCGCTCGACCTGCAGCAGAAGATCCTCACCGTCATCCGCAAGCAGCCGGTGGCGGCAGGCGAGGCGCGGCTTCCGGTCACCATCGACGAGCAGTCGTTCGAACCCGGCGACGCGTTGCGCAGCGAGATCGAGGCATTCCTGGCCAGCTGCCGCGGTGAGCGTCCCGTCGTAGTCAGCGGCGAGGACGGCATGCGCGCGCTGCAGACCGCAGTGGCGATCGCCGCCGCGGTCAGCAGAGGTGGACCGCCACCGCCGGCTTAGATGCAATGCATTAAATCGAACTATTTGCACTACGAACAATAACGAACCTATACTTTTCCCCGGCCGCTATCGCGCGGTGCGCGGGGGCTTACGATGACGACAGTTGCATCTGGTGTGCGGACCAGTCCGGTAGCGGATCGCGCGCGCACCGTGTCGCGGCGCGTGGCCAGAGCCCGCGTCGAGCGTGCCGCGGACGCACGCGTCGATCTGGGCTGCCTGCCGCGGTTCCTGGGCTTCAACCTGCGGCGCGCGCACCTGTGCATGTGGCGCCAGTACGTTGCCGTCATCGGCGAGAACAACATCCGTCCCGGGTTGTTCAGCCTGCTGGTGCTGGTCGGCTCAAACCCCGGCATCGCCCAGATCGAGTTGGGCCAGCATCTGGGTATCGACAAGGCCAGCATCGTGGCGCTGCTCGACCGCCTGGAAAAGGACGGCATGCTCGATCGCCAGCGTTCCACGCGCGACCGCCGCCGGCAAGGGATCTTCCTCACCGCCCGCGGCGCCGAGGCGCTGGCATCACTGGTTGCGCAGGTCCGCACCCTCGAGCGGCAGATGGCCAGCCGTTTCACGCGCGCGGAATTCGAGCAGTTCATCGGCTTTCTGCAGCGCTTCTATTCCTGAACCGCACCGGTCCCGTCCGGTTCGGCGCCGCCGCCCATGAGCCGCGCCAGCTCCGCCGACAACGGCTTCATGAACCAGTTTGATTCCGGCATGGCGCTGACCGTCACGCCGCGCTCGGTCAGCGCGGCCGCCACCACCGGGCCAACCGCCGCCACCTGCGTGGCTGCGAGCGCGGCCAGCACGGACGCGGCATCGGCCACGGTGAACAGCCGTGCGACCTGGGTCTTGCTGGTGAAGGCGATCGCGTCGACCTCGCCGCTGGTCAGCCGTGTGAGCAGGGCGCGTACCGCGGCGTCATCAGCCGCGTCCGCGTAGACGTAGGGGGCGACAACGCGGACTTCGGCGCCGGCAGCACGCAGGTACTGTTGCAGGGGCAGATTCGCCTCGCTCCCATAGAGCTGCACGCCGACCACGTGGCCAGCGAGCTGCAGCGTGGCGAGCGTGGCGATGACGCCAGCGGTGGTCGGCGTAGCCGCTTCCAGGTCGGTGCTGAGCCCCAGTTCGCGCAGGGCGCGCGCGGGCTTCGGTCCACGCGTGATCTTGCGGGCGTGCGCCAGCGCGGCGATAAAGGCCGGGCGGAGTCCGGGTTCGTGGCGCTCGATGCAGGCGAGTAGCCGCCGCAGCCCTTCGCCGGTCAGCAGCACCAGCTCGTGGCAACCGCCAGCGGAGAACTCGCGCAGCCAGCGCAGCACCGGCTCCGGGTCGCCCGCATCACGGATCGCCACCAGCGGTGCGCGCAGCACGCGCGCGCCGCGGCGCTCGAGCAGGGCTGCGAACAGGTCGAGTTCGCGCGTCTCGGGCAGCGCGATCAATCGGTCGTGCAGGGGCGAGGGGTTCACGGCTGGAGGATACCCTCGCCGCCGAGGAGTGTGGCCAGGCCCAGCAGCACGAACAGGGCCGCGGCGCAGCGGCGCACGGTCGTGATCGGCAACAGGCGCGTGACACCCTCGCCCAGCAGCACGGCCGGCACATCGGCGATCAGCATGCCGCAGGTCGTGCCGATGACGACCGCGGCCAGCGGCGCATAGCGGGCGGCAAGCATGGCGGTGGCGACCTGGGTCTTATCGCCCATTTCGACCAGGAAGAAAGCGATCAGTGTGGTGCCAAAGGCGCTGAGCCCGGCCCGTTGCAGCGGCGTGTCATCAGCCTTATCGGGTACCAGTGTCCACAAGCCCATGCCGATGAAACCCAGCGCCAGCAGCCAATGGAGCGCTGACGGGCTGAGCGCCCGCATGACCCACGCGCCGAGCAGGCCGGCCAGCGAGTGATTCGCCAGCGTGGCGACCACGATTCCGGCGATGACGGGGATCGGCCTGCGGAAGCGGGTCGCGAGCAGCAGCGCCAGCAATTGGGTCTTGTCGCCGATTTCCGCGAGCGCGACGACTCCGGCACTGATCAACAAGGCATGCACGATGGGGCATGGAGTCTAACCAGCATATCGCCCGGTGTCATGGCCGTCAGGCGCGGGCTTGATGTCGCCGGCGCTTCCGTGGACGATGACGGGATGAGAGCCACCGGTAAGCACGCATGCTCAACTCGATCGCGCTGATCAGCGTCGGCGCCGCTGCGGGGGCCGTGCTGCGCTGGCTCCTGGGGCTGGGCATCAACGGGCTGTTCCCGGCGATTCCCCCCGGCACGCTCGCGGCCAACCTGCTGGGCGGCTACCTGGTAGGCGTCGCCATGGAGACGCTGTCGGCGCCGCTCGGGATGGCGCCCGAATTGCGGCTCCTGGTGATCACCGGGTTCCTGGGCGGGCTGACCACGTTTTCGACCTTTTCCGCGGAGGTTGCCCGGCTGCTCCAGCAGGGCCGTCTGATCATGGCCGGCGCCGAAATCGCCGTGCACGTCGTCGGTTCGGTGGCGCTGACGATTCTGGGCATCGCCACGGTCATGGCGGTGCGGCGCATGAGCTAGGCGACGCTCGCTCGCTAGCGCCCGGTATCGAGCTGGGCATCCAGTGTGATCTGCAGGTTCAGGGCACGCGACACGGGGCAGTTGGCCTTGGCGTCAGCCGCGATTTCGGCGAAGCGCTCGGCGGTCACTTCCGGCACCACCGCGCGCATTTCCAGGTGAGAGGCCGTGATGGTCCAGGTACCCTGCACCTGTTCGAGGCTCACTGCCGCCTGGGTCGACAGCCGCGTGGGCTTGAAGCCCGCGCGCGTCAGCGCGGCGCACACCGCCATCGTGAAGCAGCCCGCGTGCGCGGCGGCGAGCAGTTCTTCCGGGTTGGTGCCAGGTGCGTCGCCGAAGCGGGGCGCAAACGAGTAGGGCGTCTGTTCCAGCGCGCCGCTGTGCGTGGTCAACGAGCCATCGCCGGTACGCAGGTCGCCAAACCAGAGTGCCGCGGCAGTCCGGATCATGATGCGCGGTTCCCGGCGATGAACTGATCGATGGCCGTGCCCAGCACGCCGAGCGGCACGCCGCCGGTGCGGACCAGGGCGTCGTTGAAGGCCGCCAGATCGAAGCGCTCGCCGAGTGCCGCCTTGGCGCGTTCGCGCTGCAGCAGGATCTCGTTGTGGCCGACCTTATAACCGCAGGCCTGCCCCGGGCTCACGCAGTAACGATCGATCTCGCTGGTTGCAAAGTCGCGCGCCTTGCCGGTCTCGGTGACCATAAATTGGATCGCCTGCTCGCGCGTCCACTTCATCGCGTGGATGCCGGTGTCGATCACCAGGCGGCAGGCGCGGTACTGCTGTGCCTGCAGATAGCCGAGCTGGCCGAAGGGGTCATTGGCATAAATGCCTAGTTCGTCGACTGTCTGTTCGGCGTAGAGCGCCCAGCCTTCGATGAAGGCGTTGAACCCCATCAACTGGAATATCAGGGGAATTTCGCCGCTGAGTTCCGTCAGATAGGCCCCCTGCCAGGCGTGCCCGGGCAGGCCTTCGTGCGCAGTCAGGCTGGGAATCTGGTACTTGGGCCAGAGGCTGGTCGATTTGAGATTGATGTAGTAGGTGGCCGGTCGCACCCCGTCGATCGAAGCGCCGTTCATGTAGCCAAGCGGCGCACCATCCTGGATGTCTGCGGGCACGCGCCTGACTCGGAGCGGCGCCTTGAGCGCGAGGTGCGAGAGCTTCGGCATCAGCGCGCGGTTGGCGGCGACCCGCTCGTTGCAGTAGTCGATCAGCTGGGCGCGGCCCTCGTCGGTGTCCGCGAACAGCTGGCGTGGATCGCTGCTGAGCGAGAGCACACGCTCGCCCACGCTCCCCTGCGTCATGCCCTGCGCCTTAAGCACCGCATCCATCCGCGACTGTATGGCCCGGTTCTGTTCGAGGCCGACGGCGTGGATCTCCTCCGGGCTCATGTCGGTGGTGGTACCGAGCTTGAGCGCCCAGCGGTAATAGGCCTCGCCGTCGGGCAGCCGATCGACCCCGGCCGTGTCGGGCGCATGCTCGGTCGCTTTCGCGAACGCCGCGATCTGGCGGTCGAGCGCCGGATAGACCTGCTTGCGCACGGCCTGCGTCACCCGGTTCTCCCAGTCGCCCTTCAGGCCCAACGCCCCGGCGCGCGTCACCAGCGAAGTGACCAGCTTCTGCTGCGCAATTGGCGTGCGGCGGTATTGAGTGAGTATGCCGAGTGCGTTGCTGGCAATGAACGCCGGGGGCATCACACCCTTGGCGGCCTGGGCCGCGATCCGCGTATTTTCCTCATCGATCCGGCCGGCGAAAGCCACCACGCGGGCCAGATATGCCTCGGCGTCGCCCGCATCGGCGATCTGGTGCTGCGAATCGAGGAATTCGGGCACGCCGCTGACCGCTCCGTCCTGCTGCGTAACCGGGAAGGGCGCGATACCGTTGTTGTTGAAAGCGGCCTCCGCCCGGCCGCAGACAAACCAACTGCCCTCTGCGCCCACGGTCGCCGCATACTTGACGGTGTCGTAACGGAGCTGGTCGAGCGGCGTGAGCTGCGCGCGGTCTATCTTGCGGAGCCCCGCCAGCATCACGTGTACCAGTGACGACCAGCGCTCGTCGGTGTCGGTGGAATTTTCGTCCAGCTGGCTCTTGAGCGCGCGGTGCGCGCCGCGGTCGAGGCCCAGCGAGGTCGCCGTCTCGGGCTTGAGCCGCAGGATGTCCTCGGCGAAACCCGCCAGCAGGGTCGCAAAGCCGCTGGCCGCTGCCCCGGGGGCATCGGCGGCTGCGCCGCTGCGCGGCAACGCCGCCGTGGCCGCGGCCGCCAGGGTGAGCGCAAGCATTTCGCGCCGGTCAAGCTGTGTGGGAATCCGGTTCATGTCATTCTCTAGGCGGCTCGTGAATATTGGCCTGGTGCCCACTATGCACGGCACAATTGCCGCGTGCAATCGCACCGCGCGTCGCGATCGGGGAGAGCAACAGTGAGCAGAACTGCCGTCGTGACCGGGGCCGCCCAGGGCGTGGGCCTGGCTACCGCAACCTTGCTGGCGCAGCGCGGTTACCAGGTCTGGCTGGCCGACATCCAGGACCTTGATACGCAGGTCGCGCGGCTTGAAGCCATGGGGTTGCACGTGCGCGGCATCCGTGGCGACGTCTCCTCGGAAGCGTTCGCCATACAACTCACGGCGCAGGTCCAGGCCGAATGCGGCGCCGCCGACGTGCTGGTGAACAACGCCGGCATCAGCCTGATCGAGCGGGCGGAGGACACGACCGCAGCGCAATGGCAGCGCGTCATGGACATCAACCTGCGGGGTCCGTTCCTGCTGTGCCGGCACCTGGGCGCGCAGATGCTGGCGCGCGCTCGCGGCAGCATCATCAACGTGGCCTCGGTTGCCGGCCTCGCCGGCGTCAGCCATCGCAGCGCCTATAACGCCTCGAAGCACGGGCTGATCGGCCTGACCCGCACGCTGGCGGCGGAGTGGGGCGGCCGCGGCGTGCGGGTGAATGCCGTGTGCCCAGGCTGGATCAAGACGGAAATGGACGCGGTGGATCAGGCGTCGGGCCAGTACACGGACCGGGACATCGTCGATCGCGTGCCGCTGGCGCGTTTTGCCAGCGCTGCGGACGTGGCGGCGGCGATCGCCTTCCTCGCCGACGGCGACCACAGCGGTTTCATCAATGGCGTCAGTTTGCCGGTCGATGGCGGCTGGACGGCGGACGCGAGCTGGGAATCACTCCGCGTGGGAACCCGGGTTCGCTAGGCTCCCGATCGAAGCATGGCCCTGAAGCGCTCCGCCGTGGCGATGAAGTCCGCGGCATAGCTTGCCTGCACCCACAGCACGAAATCGTCGTTCTGCCGCGCCAGGATCGCTGGGCAATCGAACAGCGTTACCGCGGCACAGCCGCGACGATCCAGCACCGCTTCGACGGCGATGGCGCTCGCGAGCAGGCGCGCGGCGCCCGGTCCGGCAATCAGCAGCTCGACCCACTTGCCCGTCGCGTCGACCAGTACTCCGGCACCGGTGTCTGCAGCCGCCCTCAGGAGCGCGCTCACCTGCGCAGTCGGGCCGGGCGCGAGCCAGCGGTCCGGCGCAAAATGCAGGAGTTCCGGTCGTTGCAGTTCGTCGCGAATGACGCCGCCCGGCGCGGTGGGCCAGCTTACCGCTATGAAATCCGGTCGCGGTCCGCCAAAAGCGCTGAACTCGAGCGCGGTGCGTGCGGGGCCGCGTGCAATGCTACAGGTGTTGCTGCTGTCCATCGCGCGTTAGGTCTTCATCCGTTCACTGGACGGGTCGAAATGCACGGCTGACACGACGCGCACCGGCGTGTCACTCCCGCGCAGCGGATCGCGCGCCGTAAGCAGCGCGCGCTCGCTGACGCAATCGCGGGCGACGAGTGCGAGGCCGAGCCACTCGCCGAGCGTTGGGCTGTAGGCGCTCGAGGTGACGTAGCCGCAAGGCTGCGCCGGTGCAGCCTCGGTGGTCAGTTGTGCGCCGGCGAGGAACTGTGCGCGGCCATCGGCGGCGCGCAAACCCACCAGGCGCGGCCGCGACGCCTCATGAAAAGCCGGGCGGTCGAGCAGCTCCCGCCCCAGACAGGGGTTGCCCTGCCTGACCAGACTTTCCATGCCGAGGTCGAGGGGCGTCGTCTGGCCGTTGAGTTCGGAGCTGACCAGGTATCCTTTCTCGAGTCGCAGGATGTCGAGCGCCTCGAGGCCGTAGGGTTCGAGCCCGGCGCAGATCAGCGCCTCCCAGAGCGGCACCGCCATGGCAGGCCGGCAGTGCAGCTCGACAGCGAGTTCGCCCGAGAAACTCGCGCGCAGCACACGCAGGTCCTGGCCGCCGAACTGCCCGTCTGCAAAGTCCATGTGGGCGAGCTGGCTGAGCCTGCCCTGCCACGGCGCGCCCAGCACCTGGCTGAGTGCGGCGCGGCTGTGCGGCCCGGCGACGACGATGGCGGCCCAGGCTTCCGTCACGTCCGTCACGCTCACGCGGTGCCCGGCCCAGTCGGTGGCGCGGTAGTACTCGAAGTGCGCGAGCATGTGCGTGCCATGCCCGGAACTGGTGGTGGCGATGAACCGGTCGTGCGCGAGCCGCAGCACCAGGCCATCGTCGAGGACACAACCGTCCTCGCGCAGGTTCACCATGTACTTGCTGCGCCCGACCCTGATGGTACTGGCCTTCGACAGGTACAGAAAATCAAGGAACGCCGCGGCGTCGGGTCCGGCTATCTCGAGCTTGCCGAGCGTGGAGCCATCGGCAATGCCACCGTGCGCGCGCACGCGGCGCGCTTCGGCTACGGCGGCGTCAAACGGGTTAGCACCGCTGGCGAGGTAATAGCGCGGACGCATCCACAAACCCATCGGCTCGAGCATGCCGCCGTGCGTCGCGTGCCAGTCGTGGAGTGGCGTGCGCCGCGCGACCTTGACCGCCGCGCCGACGTGGAAGCCGGCGATCGATTGCATGGTGACCGGGTGATAGGGAGGTCGGCTGCGGCTGGTGCCGACGGCTGCCAGCGTTTCGCCCTTGAGTTCGGCGAGGATCGCCCCGCCCACCACGGTGCTGCTGCGGCCCTGCTCGGTGCCGATGCCGAGTGTCGTATAGCGCTTCACGTGTTCGATATCGATGAAGCCCTCGGCGAGCGCCGTGCGCAGATCGGCCACCGTGACGTCATTTTGCAGATCGATGAACTGGCGCTTCTCGGCCGGCCCCGTCGCTGGTGAGCGCGCGAAGGGCGCCAGGCGCGGCGGCGCATCGCCCGACCCCTGCGGGTGGGCCCCCGCAGAGCCCCGCGCGCCGGCGTGCGCCGCGGCGCGGGCTCCGGCGCCGTGGCCATCCTGGAGCACCGCGGCCAGGTCGAAATGCCCGTTGGCGCTGCCGGCGTAGCGGCGCCAGTCAGTTTGGCTGCCGGCGACAAAGGCGCCGACGGCCGGTGCAAACCGGCGCGCGTCGCTGCCGTGCAAGCCGGCATTCAGCGCCGGAGACCAGCCGCCGCTGACCAGGATTGTGTCGCAGGAAATCCGCCGCCCGGTCCTGGCCCCGGCGCCAGCAAGCGGCGCGATGCGCGCGGCGCGCACCGCACGTCCGCCCTCGGCGCCGATTACGGCGTGAGCGCTCAGGCACTCGACGCCGGAGCGCACGAGCGACTCGCGCAGCCGCTGCACTTCGCTATCGGTGCCGGGCGCATCGGCAGCGCGTGTGTCGACGATGGCGCGCACCCGCAGGCCGCCGGCGAGCAGTCGCTGCGCCGCCGCATATACCCGATCATGGTTTGCAAACAGGACTGCTTCCTGGCCGACTTGCGCCCCGTAGCGCGCCAGGTAGCGCTCTGCGGCTCCGAGCAGCATCACGCCGGGCCGGTCGTTGTTACAGAAGACGATCGGACGCTCGATGGCACCCGCGGCCATGACCATCGCATGCGGCCGGATATGGTAGACGGTATTGCGGCCGGGAAGGCCCCCGGGCTCCGCGTGGGCGATGAATTCGCCGCTGTCGTCGGTCACCACCGTGGTGCTGACCAAAACCCTCGCGCCCAGCGTCGCGAGCTCCGCCAGCGTCATCGCGACCCAGGCTGCAGCGCTCCGGCCTTCGATCATGCCCGGCTCGAACTCAAGTTCACCGCCGCACGCCGGTTCGCTTTCGCACAGCACCACCCGCGCTCCGGCACGCGCCGCGGCCCTGGCCGCAGCCAGTCCGGCCGGGCCCGCGCCTGCGATCAGCACGTCGCAGTGGAGGTGTTCGATCGCCACCGGTGGCAGCTGGCAGGCGCGCGGCGCTTCGCCGAGCCCGGCCAGATGGCGGACCAGCGGCTCGTAAGTGCGCCACGAGGGCCAGATGAAGGTCTTGTAGTAGAAACCGGCACCGAAGAACCCGCCACCCGCCTGCAGGAGCGAGGCGAGGTCGAAGCCCAGCGTCGGCCAGCGATTCTGGCTGCGCAGCACCATGCCTTCGCTGAGCACCAGCTGTGAGGCCGGCACGTTGGGAATCACGCTGGGACGCACTCCCACCGTGAGCAACGCGTTCGGCTCTTCGAATCCGGCGCTGAACAGGCCGCGCGCGCGGCGATATTTCACGCTGCGACCGAGCAGCCGCACACCACTCGCCAGCAGCGCCGAGGCCGCGGTATCGCCCGCCTGGCCTGTGTAGCGGCGGCCATCGAAGATGAATGACAAAGGCCCGGGACGAAGCCGCGTACCGTGCCGCTCAGGACCCGCGCTCATGGCATCACCTCGCCAGCCAGCTCCACCGCGAAGACCACGCCCGTCGAGGGGTTCCGGTGCACGAGCAGCCAGGCGCGACAACCGGCGACGTGCTGCCAATGCTCGACGCTGAGCGCCGGGTCGGCGACGCGTTCGTAGGTGCGCGCAAATGCGCCCTGAGCGCCCGGCGTGGGCAGGGTCTTGTGGAATTCGAACTCGCGCAGCTCGCGCGGCCCGCAGAATGGACACGCGATGCGGGTCACAGACGCACCGGGAATGGGCCCTGGCCCGGTTCATCCAGCATGTGGCCGGTCGCGAAGCGCGACAGGCGGTAGGCGCGGATGAGATCGGGCGCGGTGCCGGTGGCGACGAATGTCGCGAACGCGGCGCCCGAGGCAGGGATGGCCTTGAAACCGCCATAGCACCAGCCGGCGTTCACGAACACGTTGTCGTAGCGCAGCCGGTCCATGATCGGACTCCCGTCCATGGTCATGTCGTTGGTGCCAGCCCATTGGCGCAGGATCTTCACGCCGCCAATCCGCGGGAACAATTCCACCGCGCCCTGCACCACATCTTCGAGCCGATGCCATTGGCCTTCGCGCGTATAGGAAGGAAAGCCATCGAGGTGGCCGCCCATGACCAGCCCACCACGGTCGGACTGGCAGATGTAGGTTTCGCCATTCCCCGGCGAGACGTAGACGATCACCGAATTGATGAGCGGCTTGATCGGCTCGGACACCATCGCCTGCAGCAGGTGCGTCTCGATCGGGAGCGCCGTGCCCAGCATCGTGCCGACCGTGCCGGTGTGCCCAGCGGTCGCGAACACGATGCGTTCCGCCTGCACGTAGCCGCGCGTAGTCTCGACCCCGGTGGCGGCGTTGGCCGCGGTGCGCACGCCCGTGACCTCACAATCCTCGATAATGTCGACGCCGCGCGCGCTCGCCGCGCGGGCATAGCCCCAGGCCACCGCGTCATGGCGCACCGTGCCGCCACGCCGCTGCAGCAGCGCGCCGACAATCGGGAAGCGCCGCTTGCGGCGTGGCTCGAGCTCGGGCGCGAAGCGCTCAAGCGCCACCAGGTCGAGGAGCTCGGCATCGATGCCGGCGAGGCGCATCGCATTGCCGCGCCGTGCCAGCGCCGGGAACGCATCGTCGGTCAGGGCCAGGTCGACGACGCCGCGCGGGCTGTACATGACGTTGTAATTGAGATCGCGTGACAGCGTCTCCCAGCGCCGCAGCGAATCCTCGTAGAAATAGTGGTTTTCGGGCAGCAGGTAGTTGGAGCGCACGATGGTGGTATTGCGTCCGACATTGCCATAGCCGACCAGGCGTTTCTCGAGCACCGCGACCCGCCTGATGCCGTGGTCACGCGCCAGGTGGAACGCGGTCGCCAGGCCGTGGCCGCCGGCGCCCACCACCACTACGTCATAGGCCGGCTGCAGCTTGCGTCCCGTCCACAGCGGGCGCCAGTAGCCAGGGCCGGCAATGCGCGCGCGCAACAGCGCCAGGGCGGAGTAATGGCGCGCGGCTGCGGGCGCTACGCTCATGAGGGAATGCGCCCCAGTACGGTGGTCAGAAGCTGCGCCACCAGCGCGCGCCGGCGACCAAGTGGAAAGCGGCCGGGCTCGAAGGTGCCGCCGATCCAGAAGCCGTCGACGGCCGCAGTCAGCAGGTCGGTGGCGTCGCGGCGTGAGCGCGGGGCGGTGATCTCGCGGCGCCGTACCGCGTCATCGAGATGGCGGCGGATGCGCCGGCGCCAGCGCGCGTAGTAATCGCGGTGCACGCGCGCGAGATCCGGGTCGTGCATCGCACCGCCCCACAGGCTCAGCCAGACGCGGAAGAAGCTCGGCGTCGATGCGGTTGGCACCATGAACTCAAGTGCGGTGCGCAGCCGCGCCAGTCCCGGCGGCGCGGCGGCCAGCGCGGCATCGAGAGCGGTGAATGATTGACGCGCCACCCACTGGAAGGCGAAGGCCACCAGTTCGTCCTTGTCGCGAAAGTAATGTGTCAGCACGCCGATGCTGAAGCCGCCAGCCCTGGCGATACGGCGCACGGTGGCGTGCTCGGCGCCTTCCTGCTGGATGACGCGCACCGCGAGTTGCGCGATCTCCTCCCGACGGCGGACATGGTCGACTATTCTCGGCACCGGCGCCTCGCAGCTGGCCGCGATAGCGCGGCTCGCGGAGCCAAGAATACTCCAGGCCCGCTCCAGCTGGCGAGTTGCCGCCAATATTTTCTAAACCTTACATGTGTTATAAATACCATCAGGGCGGAGGTTGGTCATGGGCGAGGGGGTTCTGACTGCGCGAACGGGCCGCGGCGGTGGCCGCGAGGCGCGGCGTGTCGCACGCGCGCAGCGCAAGGCCGTCAAGCTGCCGTACATCCGCCGCCGCTTGCCGGTGATCGACCTGCTGAGTGCCGAGGCGGTCGAGATCATCGAGAACAACGCGGAGCTCATTCTCGAGGAAATCGGCGTCGAGTTCCGGCGCGACCCGGAATCACTCCGCCTGTGGCGCGCGGCGGGCGCCGAGGTACGCGGTGAGCGCGTGCGTATTCCGCGCGGCCTGGCGCGGCACCTGCTGCGCACCGCGCCGCAGGAATTCATGCTGCACGCCCGGAATGCTGGGCGCAGCGTGCGCTTTGGGGGCGATGCCACGGTGTTCTCGCCGGTAGGCGGGCCGCCGTTCGTCACTGATCTCGATCGTGGGCGCCGCTACGGCACGCTCGAGGATCTGCACAACTTCATCAAGCTCGCGCACATGGCGCCGGCCATTCATTTCTCGGGCGGCAGCGCCGTCGAGCCGATGGATATCCCGGCGGGCAAGCGCCACCTGGACGTTCAGTACGCTTACTTTCGCTATAGCGACCAGGGGTGCGAGGCGACTCCGGAGACGCCGGGGCATGCGGCCGACGCCGTGCGCATGGCGGAGCTGGTTTTTGGCGAGCGGTTTGTCGATGAGAACTGCGTGGTCCTCGGCAATATCAACTCGAATTCGCCGCTGACCTTTGACGGCCGCATGCTCGGCGCCCTGCGGGTGTGTGCAGCGAAGAATCAGGGCACGATCATCGTGCCGGCGGTGCTCGCCGGCGCCATGGGGCCGGTGACTGCGGCCGGTTGCATGGCGGAGATCCTGGCGGAAACGCTGGCCGGCATGGCGCTCACGCAACTGGTGCGGCCGGGCGCGCCGGTGATCATGGGCTCGTTCGTCGGCGCGGTCTCCATGCGTACCGGTTCGCCGACCTTTGGCACTCCGGAAGCCACGCAAATGATCTTCGCCACAGCGCAGCTCGCGCGGCGCCTCGGGGTGCCCTGCCGGAGCGGCGGGTCGCTGTGCGCGTCAAAGGTTGCCGACGCGCAGGCGGCCTATGAGAGCGCGCACACGCTCCTGCCGACGCTCCTGGCGGGCGTCAACCTCGTGACCCATGCGGCCGGCTGGCTCGAGGGCGGCTTGGTGAGCGGCTATGAGAAATTCGTCATGGACATCGACCAGCTGGCGATGATGCAGGTGCTGGCCTCCGGCATGGACATGAGCGAGCGCGGCCAGGCGCTCGACGCGATCCGCGAGGTGGGGCCCGGCAGTCATTTCCTCGGCTGCGCGCACACCCAGGCGAATTTCGAGACCGCGTTCTACCAATCCAACATCGCCGACTATTCCTCTTATGAGCAATGGTCGCTGGAGGGGAGCCTCACGGCCGAGCAGCGGGCCAACAAGGTCTGGAAGCAGATGCTGGCCGAATACGAGGACCCGGGGCTCGACGCCGCGCACGACGAGGCGCTGCTGGCCTACATGACGCAGCGCAAGGCGGTACTCGCGGACGCGGTTGAAGAGGAGTAGCCGTCTTGAAGAGTCATTACCGCGTCGTCGTCATCGGCGGCGGCATCGTCGGCACCAGCATTCTCTATCACCTGACGAAGCGCGGCTGGTCCGACATCGCGCTGATTGAGCGCGCTGAATTGACCGCCGGTTCGACCTGGCATGCCGCCGCGGGTTTCCACGCACTCAATGACGACCCTAACATTGCCGCGCTCCAGTCGTACACGATCAACCTCTACACAGAGATCGAGGCCGAGAGCGGGCAGAGCGTCGGCATGCACATGCCCGGCGGCTACAGCCTGGCCACCACGCCGGCGCGCTGGGAATGGCTCAAGGCCGAGTGCGCCGTGTACCAGACGCTGGGCATCGGCGCACGACTCGCCACGCCCGAGGAAATTGTGGCCGACTGCCCGATCGTCGACCCGACCGGATTGCTTGGCGGCCTGTTCGACCCGCACGAGGGTGCGGTCGATCCGCACGGCACGACGCACGCCTTCGCACTCGCCGCGCGCCAGCGCGGGGCGGAGGTGATCCTGCGCAACCGCGTCACGGCGCTCACAGCGCTCCCCGGCGGGCAGTGGCGCATCGACACCGGGCAGGGCAGCGTGACGGCCGAGCACGTGATCAATGCCGCGGGTCTGTGGGCACGGCGCGTCGGCCGCATGGCCGGGCTCGACCTGCCGCTGACGCCGATGATGCACCACTACCTGATCACCGAAGACCTGCCGCTGCTCGTGGCGCGCGCTGACGAGATGCCCTGCGTAACGGATCTCGAGGGCTTCACCTACCTGCAGCAGGAACGCAAGGGCGTGCTGCTGGGCGTCTACGAGCGCAATCCGCGTCACTGGAAGACCGAAGGGGCCGACTGGGACTACGGGATGGAGCTGATTCCCGAAGAGATCGACCGGATCAGCCCGGAGCTCAACATCGGCTTCCAGCGTTTTCCGAGCCTGCTTGATGCGGGCATCCGCAAGTGGGTCAACGGTGCCTTCACCTTTACGCCCGACGGCAATCCGCTGGTAGGACCGGTGCCGGGGCTCCGCAATTACTGGGCCGCCTGCGGCTGCATGTCCGGATTCTCGCAGGGCGGAGCCATCGGGCTGGTGCTCGCCAACTGGATCGTCGACGGTGATCCGGGCGCGGACATCTTCGGCATGGACGTTGCGCGCTACGGCGCGTTCGCGAGCAATGAGCGATACCTGCGCGAGACCACCGCGCAGTTCTACGCC
The DNA here is from genome assembly GCA_025357915.1 of Gammaproteobacteria bacterium. Classification (GTDB taxonomy): domain Bacteria; phylum Pseudomonadota; class Gammaproteobacteria; order Steroidobacterales; family Steroidobacteraceae; genus FEN-1191. Next base: position 6,343 of record JANYLH010000044.1, on the reverse strand, counting down.
CGGCGCTTCGTGATCGCCTACCCAAATGAAGAGTTGCCCGCTGGCCGGCCGCTGAAGATGACGCCGGTCTACGACGCGCAACAGGCTGCCGGCGCACGGTTCGGTGTCGTGTGGGGCATGGAGAGCCCCCAGTTCTTTGCGCCTGGCGAGCCGGATTTCGTCGATGAACCCACGCTCCGCCGCTCGAACGCCCACCGCTTCATCGCCGCCGAAGTGGCGGCGACCCGCAGCGCGGCGGGACTCCTCGACACCAGCGTCTATGCGCGCTATGAAGTGTCGGGCCCTGGCGCTGAGGCCTGGTTGGATCACCTGCTCGCCAATACGCTCCCGGCGCTCGGCCGCATGCGGCTTGCGCCCATGCTCAGCCCGGCTGGCAAGCTGATGGGCGATCTCACGGTAACGCGGCTCGGCGCCGAGCGCTTCTGGCTGGTCGGTTCCTACTACCTGCAGGAATGGCACCTGCGCTGGTTCCGCGATCACCTGCCACCCGCCGGCGTCAGGCTGGAAAACCTGTCGGAAAGCTGGCTGGGGTTCTCGCTCTCGGGCCCGCGTGCGCGCGACATACTCGCGGCGCTGACACGCGCAGATGTTTCCAACGCCGCGCTCCCGTTCATGGGCGCGCAGTCGCTCGATGTGGGGCTCACGCAGGCCGTGGTGGCCCGGGTCGCGCTGACCGGCGAGCTCGGTTACGAGATTACGGTGCGCGCCTCACAGCACCAGGCACTGTGGGACGCGCTGCTCGGTGCCGGCACGGAATTTGGCATGAAGCCGATCGGCATGCGTGCCCAGGACAGCCTGCGGCTCGAAAAGGGGTACGGCGTGTGGTCGCTGGAGTTTGCGCAGTCCTACACGGCCGCGATGTCCGGCCTCGATCGCTTCATTGCCTTCGACAAGGGTGAGTTCATCGGGCGGACCGCTGCGCTCGCCGAGAAAGACAGCGGGCCGGCGCAGCGGCTGGTGCTGCTGGCCGTGGACAGTGCCGACGCCGATGTCACCGGCTACGAGCCGGTCAGCGCCGGCGGCCGGCGTGTCGGTTTCGTGACCTCCGGCGCCTACGGTCACCACGTGCGGCAGAGTCTGGCACTCGCTTACATCGATGCGTCGGCCGCTGCAAGGCCAGCGCCGCTGACGGTCGAGGTCGTGGGCGAGCCACGAGCCGCGCGTCTTCTGGTGGAGCCGCCCTACGATCCGCGCGGCCTCAAGCCGCGTGGCTGAGCGCAGCGCACCGCAACATCCTGGCCGCCCGGCCCCGGGCAGCATGGATACCAGACCCTGAGGCAAACCCGTGGCGCGTTGCGGTTTTTGCGTATTTGATAATCACTCTCGACGGAGCAGCATCAACCGCGTATGCAGGCATCCGGCGTAGCCCCTGGCGGCGCTGCCGGCGCTGCGGGTGGCTGGTCAGCTTGAATTTCAGGAGAAATGCAATGACTTCGAAAATCCTTTGCGCCGTCGACGGCAGCGCACACGGCACGGCGGCGGCTGCCGAGGCGGCCCGCATGGCCAAGGCCATGAACGGTGAGCTCACAATCGTCGCCGTGAATGCCCTGATGGGTGGCTATGGGCGCGGCGGTGCCTCCACTTATCTGTGGCAGGAGGCGGACGTGAAGAAGGTGCTGGCCGACGCCAAGGCTGCGGCGGTCAAGGAGGGTGTGTCCAACCCGAAGCTGGAGTGCGTAGAAAGCCGGGATATCGGGCGCGCCATCGTGGTGTTGGCCGAGGACCAGCAGTGCGACCACATCGTGGTTGGCACAGGCAGCAAGTCCACGGTCGGGCGGATGATGCTCGGCTCCGTCTCGAGCGACGTGGTGCATCGCGCCCACTGCACGGTTACGGTTGCCCGCTAGCCTGGTCGGCCAATGCAGGTGGCGTGACCGCTAAAGCAGGTGCTGTGAATCCGTCTGCATGATCATCGCTGCCTGCCATGCGCCCGCGCCCGCGCCGACTGCGGCAATGCCAGGTAGCGGCTGGCGATGCCCCACAGCCAGCGCTTGATTGCGCGGGCCTGCGCCGGAGGTGGACGGTGCAGCAGCTGCGCGTCGTCTGGAAACACCAGACGGATCAGCAGCGCTGCCGTGACCACGCGGTAGAAATCGGTGGCGTCGACCCGGCGGATCTGACCGCTGCGGGCGCCGGCGCGCAGCAGGCGACGCAGCCGCAAGTGCATCGCTGCCAGCGGTCCGGCCGAGAAATTGTCGCGGAAGGATCCGCCGGCGGCCAACTTGACGAACTCCATGCCACCGCTGGGCGTCGCGAAGTCCACCAGCGCCAGGCGCACGTAGGCCGAGTGATTGAGTTGAAATTCGACGAAGTTGTCCAGCGTGCGACGCAGCGCTCGCACCGGGTCGGCGCCAGGCGCGGGCTGGAACTGCGCGGCCAGCAGCGTGATGAAGCGCCGCGAAACCTCGATCAGCACATCGTCGCGACTGCGGAAGTGCTTGTAGATTGCCGGTACCCGCACGTTGAGCGGCTCGGCCACGTCTCGCAGCGTGAAGCCATTGACGCCCTTGGCGGCGATCAGGCGTTCGACGGCATCGAGAATGAGCTCGCGGGTGGGCGCGCGCGCGCCGCTTGCGGTCACTGCGGCTGGCATCGGTTGTTCCTGCACCGTAACGCGTTGGCACTGTGGCAGAATTGCGCGCGGCCGACAACCAATTGCGGCGCTTGCATTGCCGTCGCCAGGCCTTTAAATTCGCGTTTGGTTAACATCATTAACCAGGCGGCCGTAACCAGCTGGTATCAGTGGAGGCACCATGACCCCCGCAAAGCGCATTTTCCCCGCCGTTGCCCTGCTCACGTTGCTGTTGCTGGCCGAGGCGGCAGCCGCGCAACAGGTGCTGGAGGAAATAGTTGTCACCGCCCAGAAGCGCAGCCAGAACCTGCAGGATGTGCCGGTGGCGGTGAACGCCTTCACCGGCACGACGCTGGCCGAGGCTGGTGCCGTGCAGGCGGTTGATCTGGCGGCATTGACACCGAACCTGACCAGCAAGAACGCGGTGGGCAATACGGCCCCGGTGTTCGCGCTGCGTGGCATCAGCCTCAACGACTTCGCGACCAACGGCACCCAGCCGGTCGGTGTCTATCTCGACGAGGTCTACCTGGTCAACAACTCACAGCTCGCCTTCCAGATGACGGACCTGGAGCGCGTCGAGGTGCTCAAGGGCCCGCAGGGTACGCTCTACGGGCGCAACACCACTGCCGGCGCGGTCAACTTCATCACCAACAAGCCGACGCGCGATTTCTCCGCCGCGGTGTCGCTCACGGCTGGCGAGTGGGAGCTGCTCGGTACCGATGCCCACGTCAACGGCGCGGTCGGCGAGAACGTCGCCGGCCGGTTCTCGGTCTCGGTCGAGAGGCAGATGAAGGGTTTCTTCGTCAACGACCTGACTGGCGATAACTGGGGGCAGTCGCGCCGTTACAACTGGCGCGGCCAGCTGCTGTGGGACTGGGGTGCATCCCATCTGCTGGTGAACTACCATGGTGGCATCGATAAGTCAGACGACTGGTACTACAAGTACATCGCCGACGCATCGGGCCTGCCCCTGGGCGCGACGCTGGCGGCGCTGGCGGCCCAGGCGAACCCCGACATCTATCACGGGCAACATGCGCTGACGCCGCAGCCCTATATCGACAACGCCGGCCACGGCTTAACCGTCACCGCCGATCACGACTACGGGTTCGCCTCGGTCAAGTCGATCACCGGCATCGAGAATCTCGACTATGCGCGCACCGAGGACTACGGTTCGGTGCCAGTGCCCAATGGCTGGAACTACTACCCCGGTCACCTGCTGCAGTATTCGCAGGAGTTGCGCCTGACCTCGAACGGCAAACAGCACTGGAACTGGATCGTCGGCCTGTTCGCCGGGCATGACCGGCTGCGCGAGAGCGACATCTACAACGAGCTGCAGAACCCGATCTTCGAGGGTTACGTCTTCAACGAGAAATACACGCAGTCCACCACCAGTCTGGCTGTGTTCGCCCACAATGAGATTAAGCTGACCGAACGCCTGCGGCTGACGGCCGGCCTGCGCTATAGCGATGAACGCAAGCACTACGTTGGTGGCACCCTTGTCGTGCAGTCAGATCCGGCGCTGGCTTTCGATAGCTGCCCGTGCACGGTCGACACCTCGCTCCACTATCGCGAACCGACCGGCAAGCTCGGGCTCGATTACCGCGTCGGCGACCTCATGCTCTATTGGAGCTACTCGCGCGGCTACAAGTCCGGAGGCGTCACCGGTTTTTACGTAACCGACCCCGCTGCCAAGGCACCCTACAACCCCGAATTCATCAATGCCTACGAGGCGGGCTTCAAGTCCACATGGGCCGGCAACCGCCTGCGCCTGAACGGCGCCGTGTTCTACTACGACTACCTGGACCTGCAGGCCTTCGGCGTAATAGGCGGTGAGTTTCGTATCTTCAACGTCGCCAAGTCGCGCGTGCAGGGCGGCGAGCTCGAGGCGAGCTGGCTGCCGATCGATGGGCTGAAGATCGACGCCGGCCTGGGCCTGCTCAATACCCGAGTGCAGGAATCGGCGGTCGAGGGCGTGAACGTCGGCAATCGGCTTGGCAACGCACCAAACTACGAATTCGACGCCGGCGTCTCCTATCGCTGGAAGCTCGGCGCGGACATCGCCGCAACCGTCGGGGTGGACACGAACTGGCGCGGTGGCACCTACTACTACGTGCAGAACAATCCTCTGCAGTTCGAGCCGGCCTACCTGCTGTGGAACCCTCGCTTCATGCTCAGCGGCGCCGGCGACATCTGGTCGCTGTCGCTGTGGGCGAAGAATGCCGGTGACCGGCACTACTTCCGCGAGATCTTCAACGACGGCGGCTCGATCATCGGCTTTCCCGCGGCGCCGCGCCAGATCGGCCTGACCTACGCCTACCACTGGCACTGAAGCCGGTGCGGCCGTCCGAGGGAACGCCTGGCGCAGACGGAACGTGAGGGCCAAGACGTGAGCGGCGAGTGGCCATCGCCGCGTGGCCTGGCGCTGGGCGCGCGCAACAAGGCGGAGTGGGATCAGCCGGCGGTGCGGCGCCAGGGGCTGCGCGACCTGTACCGCCTGCACCGCTACGGCGTGTCCTTCAGGGCGCCACGGGCACTGCCACTCGCGGTGGACTTTGACCGCAGCCTGCCCGCGCTCGAGGCGTTGCGCTGGTTCGTCGCTCACCCCTGGAGTACCGCACTGCTGGTGATGTGCGGCGAGCGCATTGTGTTCGAGCACTACGCTGCCGACTTTGCGCCGGGCCAACTGCACTCGCTGCAGTCGATTACCAAGACCAGCGTGCATCTGCTGGCCGGCCGGCTCATCGAACGAGGTCTGCTCGACCCTACGCGTCAGGTCTGCGAATACCTACCGGGCATTGGCAGTGGCTACGCCGCCGCGCCGGTGCAGGACCTGCTCGACATGGCCGTCGACAATGACTACACCGAGGACTACGGCGATCCCGGCGCCACCGTTGGCCTGCTCGAGGATGCGCACGGCTGGCGGGTGCTGCCGGGCTACTCGCATATCAACCTGCGCGAGTTCCTTGCGACGGTTACCGCGAGCACGCCGACCGCAGGTCCGCGGCGCCTGTACTACAAGACCGCCAATACCGATGTCGTCGCCTGGATTTGCGAGAGCCTCTCGAGGCAGGAGCTACGCAGCTATTACCTCGAACTCGTCGAGGCGGCCGGCACCGAGGATATTGTCCATCTCTCGACCGACCGCGTCGGCACACCCTTCGCCGGCGGAGGGTTGCACATGAGCCTGCGCGATCTCGGGCGCTACGGCTTGCTGCTGGCGCGCGGTGGCAGCGGCCTCGGTGGCCTGCGGGTCGGCAGCACGTCATTCCGCGATGCGACACGGGCGCAATGCGTTGCCGGCACGCCCAGCCTGCTCGGCAGTGGTCACTACCGCAATTTCACTGAGACTGAAGGTACCTGGCTCGGTCACAATGGCTACGGCGGGCAGTGGCTGATGGCGTATCCGGAATCCGAGATCGTCATTGCCTGCCTCTCCGGCCTCGCCGACGCCGGCGGGCACGACTGGAGTTACCTCGCGCGACTGGCCGCGATGGGTGAGCAGATTGCGGGAGAACTTACCGGCGGCGCGCACGCGCGCCGATCGAAAGCAATTCCGTAGGCTGTTCTCCACCACACTCGAGGTTTGAGCAAAAAAAAGCCCGCAAAAATGCGGGCTCATCTCTTGTCACCTGGTGGAGGCGGGGGGAATTGAACCCCCGTCCGCAAGCCCTAGACTTCAGGATCTACGCGCGTAGCTGGCTCTTTGTTTCTCGTCCGACGCTACCCGAGCAGCAGGGAAGACGCCAGACCAGCGACGGTGTCTCTTAACGG
>JANYLH010000027.1 GCA_025357915.1 Gammaproteobacteria bacterium | reverse complement strand
CGACACGACGCTGGCCGCCGCCGAGGCGCGCGACGTCAAGGGTCTCTACAAGAAGGCCCGCGCCGGCCGGCTGAAGAACTTCACCGGCATCGACAGTCCCTACGAGGCGCCTCTCGCTCCCGAGATCCACATCGACACGGCAAAACTTTCTCCCGAGGAAGCCGCCGAACTGATCGTGAGCCGGCTGATCTCATGAACGACAGCGAACTCGCGCGGCAGATCGCGGAAAGCGCCGGGCGCATCCTGATGGACCTGCGTCAGTCGGGCTTGTTCGAGGGCAAGGCGCTCGGCGCCCTCGGCGACCAGCTTGCCAATAGCTTCATTACGCAGGCCCTGCGCTCGCACCGCCCGGGCGACGCGATCCTCTCTGAAGAGGAAAAGGACAGCCCTGCGCGCCTGACTGCCAGCCGTGTCTGGATCGTCGATCCGCTCGACGGCACGCGCGAATACGGCGAGGCGCGCGCCGACTGGGCGGTGCATGTGGCGCTGACGATCGATGGCGAGGCCGTGCTCGGCGCCGTAGCCCTGCCGGGACTCCCGCTCACGCTCAGCAGCGACGAGGCCCTGAATCGCCCGAGGCACAGCGGCAAGCTGCGCCTGGTGGTCAGCCGCACGCGCCCCGCCACAGAAGCGGCAGCCGTGGCCGAGGCGCTCGGCGCCGAGCTGATCCCGATGGGGTCGGCCGGCGCGAAGATGATGGCGGTGGTACGCGGCGAGGCCGACGTTTACCTGCACTCGGGCGGCCAGCATGAATGGGACAGTTGCGCGCCAGTCGCGGTCGCGCGGGCCGCGGGCCTGCACGTATCGAGGCTGGACGGCAGCCCGCTGCGCTACAACCAGGCCAATACCTATATGCCCGATCTGCTGGTGTGCCCCGTGGAACTCGCCGGGCGCGTCATCGAGCTCGCCGCGCGACGGCTAACCTAGCGGCCCCCGAGCCGGCGGGCACTTCCTGTGTCAAGGCAGGCTGGTGCGCCCCGACAGGTACCGGTCGCACTCGCGCGCCGCGCCGCGCCCCTCGTTGATGGCCCAGACCACGAGGCTCTGGCCGCGGCGGCAATCGCCGGCAGCGAACACGCCCTTGACGCTGGTCGTGTACTTGCCGTACTCGGCCTGCACGTTGCTGCGCGCATCGATGGCGGTCTTGAGATCACCCAGGAGCGATTGCTCCGGCCCGAGGAACCCCATGGCGAGCAGCGCCAGCTGCGCGGGCAGGGTGCGTTCGCTCCCGGCCTGTTCAACGGGTGTGAACTGGCCCGTGGCGTTCTTTTCCCACCTGATCGCTACCGTCACGAGCGAGGCGAGCGCGTCATCGGCGCCGGCGATGAACTTCTTCACCGTGGTTGAATAGCTGCGCGGGTCGCCACCGAAGCGGGCAGCGGCCTCTTCCTGGCCATAGTCGAGATTGTAGACCTTCGGCCATTCGGGCCAGGGGTTGTCAGCCGCGCGCTCAGCGGGCGGCCGCGGCAGGATCTCGAGCTGCACGAGGCTCCGGCATCCCTGGCGCATCGCCGTACCGACGCAATCGGTGCCGGTGTCGCCACCGCCAATGACGACCACATCCTTGTCGCGCGCGTGAATGACTGCGTGATCGGCGCCGCCGTTGAGCAGGGCCTGCGTACTGGCCGTGAGATAATCCATCGCCAGATGTACGCCGGGAGAATTGCGGCCCGGCACCTGCAGATCGCGCGCCTGGGTGGCGCCGGTACAGAGCACGACCGCGTCGAAATCGCGCAACAGCAAGGGTCCCTCGACGTTCTCGCCAACGTTGGCATTGCACAGGAACTTGACGCCCTCGCGCTCGAGCAGTTCGATGCGCCGGAGCACGACCTCGCGCTTGTCGAGCTTCATATTCGGGATGCCATACATCAGGAGGCCCCCGGGACGGTCGGCGCGCTCGAGCACCGTGACCAGGTGACCGGCGCGGTTGAGCTGCGCGGCGGCAGCCAGGCCCGCGGGGCCGGAGCCAACCACCGCGACCGTCTTGCCGCTGCGCACCGCCGGCACATGCGGCAGCACCCAACCGGACTCGAAACCCTTGTCGATGATCGCGTTCTCGAGCGTCTTGATCGCCACCGGCGGCGCGTTCATGCCGAGCACGCAGGAGCCCTCGCAGGGCGCGGGGCACACGCGGCCGGTGAACTCGGGGAAATTATTGGTCAGGTGCAATCGATCGAGCGCCTCGTGCCACAGTCCGCGGTAGACGAGGTCATTCCACTCAGGGATAAGATTGTTGACCGGACACCCCGAGGCCATGCCGCTGATGAGCTTGCCGGTCTGGCAGAAGGGCACGCCACAATCCATGCAACGCGCGCCCTGCTGGCGCAGGCGCCGCTCTTCCATGTGGTGGTGGAATTCGTTCCAGTCGCGCACGCGCATCGCAGGCGTCCGATCGACCGGCAGCTCGCGCAAGTACTCGAAGAATCCGGTAGGTTTACCCATCTACAATGTGCCGTTGGCTGCCAGTTGTGGTGACGGTCTAGTTGCCGCCGACGCGCGCGAGATCGCGGGCGTTTTCCTCGAAGGCGGCCATGACCGCCTCGTCACCGGAGAGGCCCTGGTCATGGGCGCGACGCATGCAGGCGAGCACGCGCTTGTAGTCCTTGGGTATCACCTTGACGAAGCGCGGCACCACCTGGTCCCATTGCGCGAGCAGCGCCGCAGCCCGCTTGCTGCCGGTGTGCGCCTGGTGCTGCTCCACCAGCGCCCGCACTGCGGCGATCTCGGCCGGCTCGCCGAGCCGCTCGACTTCGACCATCTGCGCATTGACGCGCCGGGGAAGATCGCCCTGCTCGTCGAGCACGTAGGCGACCCCGCCGGACATGCCGGCGCCGAAATTGCGCCCGGCCCGGCCCAGCACCACGACGCGTCCGCCGGTCATGTACTCGCAGCCGTGGTCGCCCACCGCTTCCACCACGGCGTCGGCTCCGCTGTTGCGTACCGCAAAGCGCTCACCGGCCATGCCGCAGATATAGGCCTGGCCGCTGGTCGCGCCGTAGAGGGCGACGTTGCCGATGATGATGTTGTCAGCAGCCAGGAAACCCGAACCCACTGGCGGGTGAATGATGAGATTGCCGCCCGACAGCCCCTTGCCGACGTAGTCGTTGGCGTCGCCCTCGAGGTGCAGCGTCATGCCCGGCGGCAGGAAGGCGCCGAAGCTCTGGCCCGCCGAACCATTGAACTTGAGACGGATGGTATCGGCGGGGAGTCCCTGGGCGCCGTACCGGCGTGTCACCTCGCTGCCCGTGATCGTGCCGACCACGCGATTCACGTTGCGGATCGGCAGCTCGGCCCGCACCTGCTCGCCACGCTCAATGGCGGGCTTGCACAAATCGAGGAGCGTGCTCATGTCCAGCGACTGCTCGAGGCCATGGTCCTGCGCCACCTGGTGGTAGCGGCCGACTTCATCACCGACATCCGGTTGATAAAGGATATTGCTGAAGTCGAAGCCGCGCGCTTTCCAGTGATCGATCGCCTTGCGCGGCTCGAGCCGGTCGACGCGCCCGACCATTTCCTCGAGCGTGCGGAAGCCCAGCTGCGCCATCAGCTCGCGCGTGTCCTGGGCGATGAAGCGCATGAAGTTGACCACGTGCTCAGGCTTGCCCGCGAAATGCTCGCGCAGGCGCGGATCCTGCGTCGCCACACCCACCGGGCAGGTATTGAGGTGGCAGACGCGCATCAGGATGCAGCCAAGCGAAACCAGTGGCGCGGTCGCGAAGCCGAATTCCTCGGCGCCCAGCAGCGCGGCGATCACCACATCGCGCCCGGTCTTGAGCTGCCCGTCGGTCTCGACCACGATGCGGCTGCGCAGGTTGTTCAGCACCAGCGTCTGGTGGGCCTCGGCGAGCCCCAGCTCCCACGGCAGCCCGGCGTGGGCGATGGAGGTCTGCGGCGCGGCGCCGGTGCCGCCATCGTAACCGCTGATCAGCACCACATCCGCGTGCGCCTTGGAGACACCGGCCGCCACCGTGCCGACGCCGACCTCGGCCACCAGCTTGACGCTGATGCGCGCGTCGCGGTTGGCGTTCTTGAGATCGTGGATCAGCTGCGCCAGGTCTTCGATCGAATAGATGTCGTGGTGCGGAGGCGGCGAGATCAGGCCAACGCCCGCGGTGGTGTGCCGCGTCTTGGCAATCCAGGGGTAGACCTTGCTGCCGGGGAGCTGGCCGCCCTCGCCGGGCTTCGCGCCCTGCGCCATCTTGATCTGCAGCTCGCGCGCGCTCATCAGGTATTCGCTGGTGACGCCAAAGCGCCCCGAGGCCACCTGCTTGATGGCCGAATTCTTCGAATCGCCGTTCGGCAGCGGACGGTGGCGTGCCGGATCCTCACCGCCTTCGCCGGTATTGCTCTTGCCACCGATCCGGTTCATGGCGATGGCGAGGGTCTCGTGCGCCTCCTGGCTGATCGAACCGTAGGACATCGCACCGGTCTTGAAGCGCTTCATCAGGCTCTCGACCGATTCGACCTCGTCGAGCGGCACGGCGTCGCCCTGCTTCAGGTCGAGGAGTCCGCGCCGCGTGCACAGCTGCTGCGACTGGTCATTGATCAGCGCGGCATAGGACTTGTAGGTGGCGTAGCTGCCGGTGCGCACCGACTTCTGCAGGCGATGGATCGACTCGGGGTTGAACAGGTGGTATTCGCCGCCCGCGCGCCACTGGTACTGGCCGCCTGCCCCGAGCGGCTCGCCATCGGCGCCGCGCTCGAGGAAAGCCGCGCGATGGCGCATCAGCACTTCCTTGGCGACCACATCCATGCCGATGCCACCGACCCGCGAAGCCGTGCCGGTGAAGTAGTCATCGATCACGTCCTGGCGAAGCCCCACAGCCTCGAACACCTGCGCCCCGTGGTAGCTCTGGATCGCCGAGATGCCCATCTTCGAGGCCACCTTGACGATGCCCTTGGTGGCCGCCTTGACGAAATTCTTGCAGGCCAGCTTGTGATCGACGTTGGTCAGCATGCCAGCGCCGATCATGCCGTCCATGGTTTCGAACGCCAGGTAAGGATTGATCGCGCTGCACCCGTAACCGACCAGCAGCGCGAAATGATGCACCTCGCGCGCTTCCCCGGTTTCGAGCACCAGGCTCACGCGCGTGCGCAGCTGTTCGCGGAGCAGGTAGTGATGGAGCCCGGCCACCGCCAGCAGCGCCGGCACCGCGGCAAACTCGCGGTTGATGCCCCGATCAGTGAGGATCAGCACGCTGACGTCCTCTTCCTCGATCATGCGCCGCGCCATGATGCGCAGCTCTTCCATCGACTTGACCAGCCCCACTTCGCCGCGCGTCACGCGGAACAGGATCGGCAGCACGCCGACCTTGAGGCCCGGCAGGTCCATGCGCCGGAGCCGTGCGAAATCCTCGTTGGTCAGCACCGGGCCGGCGAGCTCGAGTTGGCGGCAATCCGCGGGGCGCGGCTGCAGCAGGTTGCCCTCGGCGCCGATCAGCATCTCGCTCGAGGTGATCAGCTCTTCGCGGATGCTGTCGATCGGCGGGTTGGTGACCTGCGCGAACAGCTGCTTGAAATAGTCGTACAGCAAGCGCGGGCGCGAAGACAGCGCCGCCAGCGGCGTGTCGTTGCCCATCGAGCCGATCGCCTCGACACCGTTGCGTCCCATCGGTTCGATGAGCAGACGCTGGTCTTCGAAGGTGTAGCCGAAGGCCACCTGCCGTTGCAGCAGCGTGTCGTGATCGACCTGCGGCAGCGCGCCTGCCGGCGGGAGCGATTCGAGCGTCACCAGGTGCTCGTCGAGCCACTGCTGGTAGGGCCGCTCGGCGGCGACGGCCCGCTTGATCTCTTCGTCCTCGATGATGCGGCCCTGCACGGTGTCGACCAGGAACATGCGGCCGGGCTGGAGCCGTCCCTTGCGGACGATGTCCTGCGGCGGAATATCCAGCACGCCGACTTCGGAGGCCATGATCACCAGGTCGTCACGGGTGACGTAGTAGCGCGAGGGGCGCAGGCCGTTGCGATCGAGCATGGCGCCGATCTGCCGGCCGTCGGTAAAGGTGATCGCGGCCGGTCCGTCCCAGGGCTCCATCAGGCAGGAGTGATACCGGTAGAAGGCGCGCAGCGCGTCGTCCATGGTCTCGTGCGCCGACCACGGCTCGGGAATCATCATCATCATCGCGTGCGGGAGCGAGCGGCCCGCGAGCACCAGCAGCTCGAGCGTGTTGTCGAACATCGCCGAGTCACTGCCGTTGGGATTGATCACCGGCAGGAGCTCGCGCATGTGCTCGCCGAACAGTTCCGATTCGAACAGCGACTCGCGCGCCTTGATCCAGTTGATGTTGCCGCGCACGGTATTGATCTCGCCGTTGTGCGCGACGTAGCGATAGGGATGGGCGCGGTCCCAGCTCGGGAAAGTATTGGTGCTGAAGCGCGAATGGACCAGCGCCAGCGCAGATTCCATCAGCGGGCTCTGCAGATCGGGGAAATACCGGGCCAGCTGCTCGGTCATGAGCATGCCCTTGTAGACCAGCGTCTTGAAGGACAGGCTGGCGACATACCAGTACTCCGCGCCGTCGATGGTCGAGGTGCGGATCTCGCTGTAGGCGCGCTTGCGCACCACGTAGAGCAGGCGCTCGAAAGCCATATCGTCCGTCAGTTCCGGAGCGCGCCCTATAAACACCTGGCGCATGAACGGCTCGCTGACGCGTGCGGTCTCGCCGAGCGTCGAATTGTCGGTCGGCACGGTGCGCCAGCCCAGCAGCGTCAGGCCCACCGACTGCACGATGTGGCTCAGCTGCTCTTCGAGCCGGCGGCGCTTGGTCGGGTTGCGCGGCAGGAACACCAGGCCACAGGCGTACTGGCCGGCCTCCGGCAGCGCGATGCGCGCCTTCCTGGCCGCCTCCACGAGGAAGCGGTGGGGCATCTGCACCAGCACGCCCGCGCCGTCGCCGGTGTTGGCTTCACAACCGCAGGCGCCGCGATGATCGAGGTTGCGCAGGATCTCGATCGCCTGCTGCACGATGCGATGCGACTTGCGGCCCTTGATGTCGACCACGAAGCCGACGCCACAGGCATCGTGCTCGTACTTCGGGTCGTAGAGCCCCTGCTTCGGCGGTGCCGCAAGTCGCGTGCTGTGCTCAGCCATCAGATCCCTCTTGGCGTCACCCGCGCACGGGCCAGCCGTCCTGGCAGCGCCTGGACTCGGATATTAAACGAATAATTTCAGAGACTTGCGGCGGGCAACCCGGACCCATGACCCGGAAAACAGGCACGGTTAACCGGCCGAACGGCCCGCATACCCGACACCCGATGGCACCCATCAACCTATGTGATCGAATATTACCGACGATGCATCGGCGGTCAATGTATTCATGGCCATGAGGTTAATCACTGTGGCCTCGCGTTGCGGGCCTGCGGTGGTCGTCCCCCTACTCCTGGGTCAAGTCGCTCCCCGATACTCGCTTTGCTGACCCAGGAGTAGGCGGGCGACCACCACCCGTTCGCCACACGAGGACGCTGGGTTGGGCGCGAGCACATCGTGCGGCAGTGCGCTCCGTGCGCTACCGGGCGCTAAAGTTGGGGGCAGCCAGCGGTATCGTCGTGACCGGCCCGAAGCGGGCAGCGGCCTCGCGGATGCGCGCCGCATCGCCGATCAGCACGATGTCGAGATTGTCCGGCGACGGGAATGCTTCATCGATGACGGCGCGAACCGCGCTGGCATCGGTGGCCACCAGATCGGAGCCGAAGTGGCCAATATAACTCTCGGGCAGGTCATAGAGATCGAGGTCACCCAGGGCCACCGCCCAGTCGAACGGCGTCTCGAAGGCCAGGGGATACTGGCCGAGCAGAAAGTTGCGGGCCGAGCCGATGGCAGCCGCGTCCAGGCCGTCGTGCTTCAGCCTCCCCAGGGTGGCCAGCGCCAGATCGACGGCCCGGCCGGTGTTGTCGGTCTGCGTGAATGAAGTGATCGCGAAATCACCGGCGACGGCGCCGCGTGTGAAGCGCGAGCTGGCGTCGTAGGTAAGGCCAGCCTTGACGCGCAGATCCTGGTTCAGCATCGAGGCAAAACTGCCGCCGAAAGCGAGGTTCGCGATATTGAGCGCAGCCCGCTGCGGAAAGCGGCGCGGCACACCGACGTTTGCCAACCAGAAGTAAGTCTGGGTCGAGCCCGGTGAGTCGACCAGCAGTACCCGCCGCCCGCTCACGCGCGCGGTCGGGGCAAGCGCCGGCAGTGGATTCTGTGCCCGCTGCCAGCCGCCGAAGATCGCGGCGACGTCCCTGCGGATCCGCGCCGGCTCGAAATCTCCGGCGATGACCAGCGTGGCGCGATCGGCACCGGCCTGGGCGGAGTAGAAGCCCGTTACATCGGCGCGCGTGATCTGCGCGAGACTCTGCTCGCTCCCGCCGACGGGCCGGCCGTAAGGGTGCCCGGCGAACAGGCGCGCACGACCGTAATTGCCGAGGAGCGACTGCGGCGCGGAATCCTTGGCGGCCTTGAGTTCCTCAATGCGGCGTGCGCGCAGTTTCTCGAATTCACCGTCGTCGAAGCGCGGATGCAGCACGGCGTCGGCCAGCAGTTCAAGCATCACCCGGCTGTCCTGCGCAAGAAACTGGCCCTGCACCTGGATGAACTCGCCGCGCGCAGCAGCATCGAGGTTACCGCCCGACCCCTCCACCGCGTCGGCAAACGCGTAGGCGTCGCGCTTGCCCGCACCGTGCGTGAGCAGGTCGGCGGCGAGCGCCGCGGTGCCATCGCGCCCCGGCGGGTCGAGCTGCGCACCGCCGCGCAGCAGGAGATTGAACGCCACCAGCGGAATGTCGTGGCGTGGTACCAGGATCAGCCGTAGCCCGTTGGGCAGCGTGACGCGCTCATGGGCCGGCACCGGAACGTTGACATGGTCCACGCTCACGGGTGCCGCCGGCACCGCAGCTACGCCGTCGCCTGCTGCGGCCAGGATCGTCACTGCAACCATCAGGGCGGCCCTCACCTGTTAATGCCCGTCCGCCGCGCGCGGCAGCAGCACGCCAACCGTGCGATGCTCCGGCTTGAACACAGCGCGCGCCACGGCCAGCACCTCGGCGGCGCTCACGCGCTCGTAGGCGCCGGGCGCCGTAAAGAGCTTGCGATAGTCGCCGTGCAGCACCGCGTATTCGCCCAGCAGCCGTGCCTTGCCGTCGAGCGTCGAGACGCCGCGCCAGAAAGAAGCCGCGACCTGGTGCTTGGCGCGCGCCAGCTCCGTGTCGGTCACGCCCTGGTCGACGAGCCGCGCGAGTTCGCCGTTCAGCGCCTGCTCGAAATCGCTGGTGGAAGCGCCTTCGGCGAGCGTGGCATAGACGGAATAGATGTTCGGATCGAACCCTTCCGACCACCCGCTTCCCACTTCGACCGCAAGCTTGCGCTCTTCGACCAGCAGCCGGTGGAGCCGCGCGGCGTCACCTTGCGTCAGGATGGTCTGCAACAGGTTCAGGGCCGGGGCACGCGGATCGTCAGCCGAGATCGCGTGCCACGCCATCTGCACCAGCGGGTTCTGGCCACTGCGTTCGATGACCAGCCGGCGCTCGCCGGTCTGCTCGGGCTCCACCGTGCGCACCGGCTGCGTCGCCGGCCCGCGCGGTATCGGTCCGTAGTATTTCTCGGCCAGCGCGAACACCTGCGCGGGCTCGACATCGCCCACCAGCACCAGCGTGCAGTTATTCGGCGCGTACCAGGTGCGATAGAAGTTCTGCAGGTCGCCCAGCGTCCAGGCCTTGATGTCCGAGGGCCAGCCGATGGTCGGAATCCGGTAGGGATGAGCGATGAAGGCCGTGGCCTGCACCTGCTCGTTAAGGAGCGCCGGATTGCTGTCTTCAACGCGCAGGCGGCGTTCCGAATAGACCACTTCGCGTTCCTTCTCGACCACCTTGGGTTCGAAAGCGAGATTGGCAAGGCGGTCGCTCTCGAGTTCGAACACCAGTTCTAGCGTCGAACGCGGAAACCAGTCCTGGTAGACCGTGACGTCCTGCGAGGTATAGGCGTTGTTGCTGCCGCCGCTCGCTTCGAGCAGCCGGTCGAACTCGCCCTGCGAGCGGTGCGCAGTACCGTTGAACATCATGTGTTCGAAGAAGTGCGCCAGGCCCGTGGTGCCGGTCCCCTCATTGCGGCTGCCGACATGCACCCAGTTGAACAGCGCCACGCTGGGGATATTGTGGTCAGGCCAGACGATAATCTGCATGCCGTTGGCGAGCGTGCGCGTCTGGATCGCGGCGCCGGTGGCGGCGAAGCTCATGGGCGCAGGCGCCGATAATGCGGCGGCGGGTGCGGCGACCGGCGTGCACAGCAGGGCGACGCCCAGCCATCGCGCCACGACCCGGTGCGCCGCAACCCTGAGCGCTGATTCACTGTTCAGGTCCACGCGGGCTGCATCAACCGATGGGCATGCAGGCCTGCGACTGCTTTTTCAGCGCCGCGCACAGCTCGTGCGCCCGTTGCGGCGTCGGCAGCGCCACTTGCAGGCGCACCACCGCCTTGCCGTGCGCCCGCGCCGCCTCGTAATGCGGCTGGAGCGATTTGAGTTGCCCCGGGAAGCGGCTGCCAAGCTTGTGCCAGGCCGCTTCGGCGCCGGCCTTCGAACCGAAGGACCCGAGCTGCACCAGGTGCCTCGCCGCGGGTTTACCCTCCGCCTTGGGCGCGGCGGGCTTGGCTGGGGATTTCACCGTCACCGCGGGCTCCGCCCCGGGCTGCGCCTTCTGCGGCGGTGCGGCCACGGCAGGCGCCGTCATCCCCGGCGCCGCGGGCGCCGTGGCTACCGCACCGGCCACACCAGCTGCGCCGCCGGTGCCCGGCGGAACCTGGCCGCTGGCGGTGAGCTGGAAATTCTCAATGCGCACGCGCGCTTCCTGCGCCCACTTGCCGTCGGCATGCGTGGCGACGAACTGCTGGTAGGCATCGAGGGTGTCGGTCTTGGAGGCCTGCTGCCAGTCACGGTCTTCGGCGAGCTGCTTGACGCGCTCCTGGGCGGGGACGCCGAACTCGCTGTCCGGGTGCTGGCGCAGGAAATCCTGGTAGGCCTCGGTGGTGTCGGCGGCCTGTGCGGCCTTCCAGTCTTCCCCGACGCGGCTGCAGCCGGCCATGACAATCGTGACCGCCGTCAGCATGGCGATCAGTCCAATATGAGACTTGCGCATTCTTTACTCCAGGGCGAGGTCGGATATTGTACCAGCATGAGTGAACTGCCACGCCGCCGCCTGCTCGACCGCCTCGGCTCGACGCCCTCGCTCATCGCCCAACACACGCGTCTGGTCGGCGACATCGAAACCCAGGGCGCACTGCTCGTCAACGGCACCGTACAGGGCAACGGCCACATCGGCGGCGAGGTGGCGATTTCGAGCGGCGCCCGCTGGGAAGGCGACGTGCACGCCGAGCGCGCCGTGATCGCCGGTACCGTGGTCGGCAACCTCACGGTAGCGGACAAGCTCGAGATCGGCGCCAGCGCCAGGCTGCGTGGCCGGATCACCGGCAAGCGCATCGCGATCGCCCTGGGCGCGCAGATCGACGGCGAGATTGCCTGCACCGGTTCCGAGCCGATCATCGAATTCGTCGAAAAACGAGCGGCGGTGCCGGAACCCTAGTTCCGCGCGTACGCCTGCCGGTGGCCGGGCCCGAACCGGCTTCTCGCAATTCATGGTGCCGGGCCCGCTATAATTTGCGGCTGGCGATATCAGACGGACCGTCATCTTGAACGCAGCGCGGCTCATACACCTCGTGGCGCACCGCGGCAACTCGGTCGAGTTTCCGGAAAACACCTTGCCCGCCTTTGTTTCGGCGCTGGAGCTGGGCGTGCGTTTCCTGGAGCTCGACGTGCAGCTCAGCCGCGACGGCGTGCCGGTCGTCATCCACGATCACCTGCTGGCGCGCACCACCGGGCTCCCGGGAAGCGTGTTCGACCATGATGCCAGCGAACTGGCGAGTATCGAGGCCGCGGAAACCCAGCGTTTCGGCGCGCGCTTCAGCGGTACGCGCCTGCCACTGCTCCGTGAGGTGCTGCAGCTCCTTACCGGGCGTCCGGAAATCACGGTATTCATCGAGATCAAGCGCGCAAGCCTGGTCCAGTTCGGGCACGACCACGTGGTTTCGCAGGTGATCGAGGCGATCAAGCCCTGGCGCGCGCAGTGCGTGGTGATTTCCTTTGACCTCGGGGCCATACATCGCGCGCGGCGCCTCGGCGATGCGCCCATCGGCTGGGTGCTCGAGGCCGCCGATGATCACAGCCGCCTGAAATACGAGGCCCTGCAGCCGCAGTTCCTGTTCTGCAACCACGAGAAGCTGCCGCCGGCCAGGCGTTTGTGGCAGGGCCCGTGGCGCTGGGTCGTCTACGAGGTGGCGACTCTCCCACTGGCGCTGAGTCTCGCGGAGCGCGGCGCCGACTACATCGAGACCATGGCCGTCCGGGACATGTCCGCTGCGCTGCGCGGGCTGCGCACTCCGCCATGAGCGGCCACTACGATGTCGTCGTGGCCGGCGGCGGCGTCCACGGCGCCGGCGTTGCCCAGGCCGTTGCAGCCTGCGGGCATTCCGTGTTGCTGCTCGAGCAGGAGGCCATCGCGGCGGGCTCGTCGAGCCGCTCAAGCAAACTGATACACGGCGGCCTGCGTTATCTCGAGTCGGGACAACTGCGGCTGGTGCGCGAGAGCCTGCACGAGCGCGCGCTCATGCTGAGGCTCGCCCCCGAACTCGTGCACCTGCAGAAGTTCTTCATTCCTGTTTACGATCACAGTCGACGCGCGCCCTGGCAGCTGCGTGTCGGCCTGTCACTGTACGCGCTGCTTGCCGGTTTCGATGCGGCGGCAAGCTTTGGCACCGTGCCGCGCAGCGACTGGGCGCAGCTCGATGGACTCGACACGCACGGGCTCCGCCAGGTGTTCTGGTACCACGATGCGCAGACCGACGATGCGCTGCTCACCGCGGCGGTCATGCGTTCGGCGCAGTCACTGGGCGCGCAGCTCGCGGTTCCGGCGCGCTTCACCGCTGCGACGCTGGCCGGCGATGAAGTGCGGATCCGCTACCTGCAGGGCGGGAGCGAGCTGGAATGCACGGCGCGCGTGCTGGTCAACGCCGCGGGCCCCTGGGCGGACGCCCTGGCACGCTGCATCACCCCCGCCATCAGCGTACCGGCGCTCGAACTCGTCCAGGGCACGCACCTGGTGCTCGACGGCCCGCCGCAGCAGGGCGTCTACTACCTGGAGAGCCCGCGCGACGGGCGCGCGATATTCGTCATGCCCTGGCGAACGCAGCTGCTGGTGGGCACGACCGAAGTGCGTTTCCATGGCGACCCGGCGGCGGTCACTCCGGGTCCGCACGAAGTTCACTACCTGTTGGGCGTGCTGCGCCACTATTTTCCGAAATATCGCGATGCGGCGGCCTCGGAGGTGCGCGGCGCCTTTGCGGGGCTCCGTGTGCTGCCCGCTGGCGGCGGCCACGCCTTCCACCGCTCGCGCGAAACACTGCTGGTACCCGACCGCCGCTCGCGGCCGCGGGTAGTGTCGATCTACGGCGGCAAGCTCACGACCTGGCGCGCGGTAGCGGCGCGGGCCATGGCGCAGCTCGCGCCCTCGCTACCGCAACGCCGCGCGCTGGCCCGCACCGACGAGCTGGAGCTGCATCCGTCATGACCCGTTGCGTGCTGGCTCTCGACCAGGGGAGCCACGCCAGCCGCGCCTGCCTGTTCGACGCTACCGGCATGATCCTGGCCAGCGCGGTCGTGCCGGTGGCCACACAGCACCCCGCCATTGCGCAGGTCGAGCAGGACGCGGACGAGCTCGTGCACTCGCTCCGCGCGGCCGCCGATGAGGCGGTGGCCGGGGCGCGCGCCACGCATCCGGAACTCGAGGTGATCGCAGCCGGACTCGCGGTGCAGCGCTCGACCATCGTCTGCTGTACGCGCGGTCGCGGCCTGGCGCTGGCGCCCGCGATCTCATGGCAGGATCATCGCAACGCGGCCTGGCTCGGCACGTTGTCAGCGCACGCCGCGCGCGTCCGCGAGCTCACCGGCCTGCCGCTCTCCGCCCACTACGGAGCCAGCAAGATCCGCTGGTGCCTGGAGCATCTCCCGGCGGTGGCCCGCGCTGCCGCCGCGGGCGACCTGCTGGCGGCGCCGCTCGCCAGCTTCCTGGCGCTGCGCCTCAGCAGCGACCCGGCAGCTGCCGGCGGCGTTGCCCTGGTCGACGCGGCGAATGCCTCGCGCACGCTGCTGTTCGACTCGCAGCGGCTCGACTGGTCCGGCGAACTGCTCGGGCTGTTTGCCATTGAACGCGCGTGGCTGCCGGCGCATGCGCCCACGCGTGGCGCCTGGGGCACGCTGCGCCTCGCCGGCGGAGCCACTGAACTGCGCGCGGTCACGGGCGACCAGTCGGCGGTTCCCTATGCCGACGGCGCTCCTGATGCGGCGAGCGTATACGTGAACCTCGGCACCGGCGCATTCATCCAGCGCCCGCTCGCCTCCCGCCCTGCCGCACCGGCGCCGCTGCTCGGCAGCGTCCTCAGCCGCGACAGTGGCGGGGCGATCTATTCGCTCGAAGGCACGGTCAACGGCGCTGGCGCTGCCGTGAGCTGGTTCTGCGCGCAGGAAAACTGCGCGGAACAATCGCTGTGGGCCGCGCTCGACACGCTTCCGGCAAGCGCGGCGCTCCCGGTGTTCGTCAACGGCATCGGCGGCATGGGCTCGCCCTGGTGGCGCCCGGTGATGGACTCGCACTTCATCGATGCGCCAGACGCGACCAGCGCAACGCTGGTACGTTTCGCCGCCGTGATCGAAAGCGTCGCCTTCATGATCGCGGCCAATGCGCAGTTGCTTGCCAAGCAGGCCGGGGCGCCGCGCCGCGTGCTGCTGACCGGCGGCATGAGCCGCTCGCAGTGGTTGTGCCGGCGGCTCGCCTCACTGCTCGGTCTGCCCGTGCAAGTGGCCAACGCCGAAGCCAGCGCCCGCGGCGTCGCCCGGCTCGCCGCCCCGCAACTGGCCTCGCAGTGGGCCAGCGCGCCGGCGCAGACCTGGCTACCCGAACCTGATCAGGCGTTGCGCGCGCGTTACCAGCGCTTCATGGACAGCGTCGCCGAAGCCGGGAGCTAGAAGCGGGCGAACTGGCCGGCCGCATATAAGTCTGCGTATGCCGGGGCGAAGACTCCGGACAGGAACCCGCAATGCCCGCCGTGCGCGGTACGGGTGATTCGCAGGAGCGGTGTCGGCGACAACCTCACAAGGCCGGCCGCTGGAATGATCGGGTCGTCATCGGCGGCCAGGATGCGTGCGGGTACGCTCAGCGTCTGCAGACGCGCGCCCGTGATCGAGTAGCCGTCAAGATAGGCGGCGCTGTCGGCAAAATCGGTGCATTCGCGCACCAGCACATCGGTCATGATCCGCAGGCTCCGCGAACGGAGCAATTCGGTGAAATCGTAGACCCCGGGCCAGCAGCGTTGCTTGAACCGGAGCGAGCGCGACCAGCGGCGCACGAAGTAGGCGTGATACACCGGCCACCCTTCCTCGAGCGCGCGCAGCGTGTGATCGGGGTCGAGCACTGGCGAAATCGCGACCACGCCGGCAACGCCCGAGGGCAGCCCTGGCTCGGCGCAGGCACGCAGCAGGAAATTTCCGCCCAGCGAGAAACCCGCGAGGTACAGGCTGTGCGTGCCGCAAAGCCCGGCAATCGCGCGCAGCGCGCCGGTCACGTCGCCCAACCGGCAGGAATGAAACAAGCCGCGGTTGAGCGGCTGCGTGCCGCCATGATCGCGCAGGTTCAGGCGCACGATGTCATACCCCTGCGCGTAGAGGAGCGTCGCGAGCGAGAGCACGTAGCAGGAATCGGCGCTGCCCTCCCAGCCGTGCAGCAGCACGGCGGTGCGTTGCAGCGACGCGGGGTTAGCGCTGTGCCACGCCTGCAGCCGCACCCCGTCCCCGCAATCGAGCATCCAGGGCCGTGCCGCGGCGATGAGGGCGCGCGCGCGCCACTGCGTCCAGTAGCGGCGCGGCGGCAGGCTCGGCAGGATCGATTGCAGGTGCGATCCGCGCAGCCAGGCGGGCGGCTGGTAGTCCGCCGCGTGCTGCTGCGCGAGGGCCGGAGGCGGCGCTTGCGTCAAGGGAGCGGGCGCGTGTGCACTTCCACGCGGTTGTTGGCCGCGGCGGCGCGATTCCATTCACCCGCGGTCAGCGGCGTGGAAATCGGCGGGTAAGGCGTCGCCAGCTCATCCGCGGCGCCACGCATGAGCTGGACGTCGATGGAGCCCCGGCCGCGACTGCTCTGCGCGGCCAGCATGAGGGCAAAGTCAGGCGATTCGCCGCTCACCAGGTCGCCAGAATCGACCGGATTGCCTACCTGGATGCATTGCGCGTAACCGACGTCGGCGGCTGGCAGCACCCGGGCGCCGGCACTGCCCTGCATACAGAAGCGCCCGGCGTAGCTGCGGATCTCAACCACGCCACGAAACCCCTCAGCGGCGAGCCGATTCAGGAGCGAGCGCACGGGCTCGACGCGTTCACCCGCCAGCGGCGGCTCGCCGAAGGGCACCGTCTCGACCAGCACTGTCGTGTCCGGTGCGGGCGCGGCCACCGGCACAGATGTGGATGGCGTGGCTTGCACCGCGACCTGGTTCGTTCGGGTGGCGACGGCGGCCAGGCGTGCGGCGAGCCGCGCTTCATCCTGGGTGGCGCGGTACCAGAACAGGCCGGCGATCGCCGCTGTGGCCGCGGCCGCAGCAGCGAGCCAGAGCGCGGCGCGACCTCCGCGCAACGGCCGTGGCGCCGCGCCCGGCTCAGCGGGCACCGCAGCAGCACCCTGCCCGGCCGGATCGTCCATGAGCGCGCGCATTTCATTGATGATCTGCCCGGCATGCTGCTCGAGCGACTGCGTGACGAAGCGACGCATTTCGATGCCGTGGTCGTGCAGCAGCGCGTCGAGCTGCGCGCGCATCTGTGGGGTCAGGCCCGCGACCGGCTCGGGCGCGGCGGGGCCCGCGATCGTCGCGGCGATCGTCGCGGCGGAGGTTGCCACCGCCTTCGCAGCGGGCGCGGCTTCCGGTGGCCGCCCCTCGAGGATGCGCAGCTGCTCGAGCGCGCGGCTGACATCATCGGCTCGCGTCTGCTTCGGCAGCACGCCCAGCGCGCCCAGCGCCTGCGCCTGCTTCAGGTACAGCTCGCCTTCCTGCGAGGTGTACATCATGACCGGGATAGAGGCCGTGCGCGGATCGCTCTTGATCGCGGCCAGCGCCTGGAAGCCGTCCATGCCGGGCATCAGGTGATCCATGAAGATCACGTCCGGCCGCTCGGCCGCGAGGTATTCGATGGCTTCCTCGGCGGAGCCGGCGCCATCGACCTTGAGGTCGTAGCGCTCGAGTATGCGGGTCAGGAAAGTGCGTGCGGAACGCGAATCATCGACTATCAAGGCACGCTTTGCGCTCATGCGACTCCCCGGGCACGGCCGGCACGGCAGGCTCCGGGTGAATCTTAGCGCGCGCCAACTGGTCCGCGTAGAAATCCCGCATGCGCCCGGCCATCAGGCTGGAGGCCCAGCCGTGCGCATAGGCCCGGGCCTGCGTGCCACAACGGGCTGCGCGCTCCGGGTCGTTCAGCAGATCGATTACGGCCTGGGCGAAGGCCACGGGTTCGTCCGGCGCCACGCGCGCACCGCACCCCGCCTGCAGGATGGATGCCGTGCCCAGATGCGCCGTCGATACCACGGCACAGCCCTGCGCCATGGCCTCGAGCAGCACCAGCCCCTGGGTCTCGGTGCGCGAGGCAAACACGAACACTGACGCGGCCGCGTAGCAATCGGCCAGCGCCCGCTCGCGATCGAGGTAACCCACGAACACGACCTCGCGCGCCAGGCCCAGGCCGGCAACCTGCGCCGCCAGCGCACTTCGTGCCGGGCCTTCGCCCGCGATGAGCAGCAGCGCGTCCGGCCGCGCGCGCCGGATCTCGGCGAAACTGTCGATCAGGAAGCCGATGTTCTTTTCGTGCGCCACGCGTCCGACGTACAGCAGCAGCGGCCGCCCCTCCGGGAGTCCGTGCTCGCGGCGGAAGCGCGCGCCCTCGCCGGGCGCAAACCGGTCGGCCGGCAGCCCCGTCGGTATGACCTGCACGGGCTGCCGCACGCCGATCGCTCCGAGCATGTCGCGCATGGGCTGGGAAGGAGCGACGATGGCGTCCACCTGCGCGCACTGCGAGCGCGTGACCGCTCGCGCCAGGCGCCGGCCAAGCGCACGCGGCAGGAATGGCACGTAGTGATGCAGGTATTCCTCGAAAAAGGTGTGGTAGGTCTCGACCGCGGGAATGCCAGCGGCGCGCGCGAAGCCCACGCCGGCATAGTGCGCCAGGAACGGCGTGTGGATATGCACCAGGTCGAAGCGCCGGCCGCGCAACCCCTGCAGCGTGCTTTGCAGCGCGCGCCAGAGCATGCGGCGGTCCTCCGGATCGCGCGGCACGCCGCCCGAGGGTACGCGGATCACTTCCTGGTCATCGGCGAGCGCCGGCGCGGCGGCGTATTGCGGCACGACCAGCGTGGTGTCGACGCCGGCCGCGCTCAGGTCGGCGCGGAAAGTCGCGATGGAAGTGGAGACGCCGTTGACACGCGGGAAATAGACGTCCGAGACAAACAGCACCCGCATCAGCGCTGGCTCATGCGAGTGCCAGCCCGCAGGCGGCGAGCAATGCGCCGATGGCGGCGCCGGCAATCACATCGGTGGGATAGTGGAGCCCCAGCACGACGCGCGACAGCGCGATCAGCGCAGCCGAGGGCACCAGCACCCAGCCGAGTACCGGAAAGTGCGCCACGGCCTGCCAGGTGAAACACACCGCGTGCAGCGTGTGGCCGGACGGAAAACTGTAACGGTCGAGCGCCGGCATCTCGAGGGAGATGGCCGGATGGCGGATGAAGGGCCGCTCGCGCACCAGCGTCGACTTGAGCCGCCGGTAGATCAGGAGTCCGGCCAGCCCGGTGGCCGCCATGATCAGCACCGGCCGGATGGCGGCGGCGCCGAACAGCAGCGGGAGCGCTGCGAGCATCAGGTACCAGAGCACACCGTCGCCCAGGCGACTCGCGACCCGCATCGTGTCGCGGAATGCTGGCCACTCCGCCGCGCGATTGAGGCTGCGACACAGCCGGTATTCGGCGTCATCGAACCGGGCAAGCACAAACTGGGCACGATTCATGCCCCGCATGATGTGCCGGACACGCTACTGGCGGGTTACCACACGATTACAGTTGTGTGACACCGCAAAATTCCACCCATTTAAGTGAACCAGTTGCGGCGTATTGTTAACGCGTCACTCGTGCAAAGGCGAAACGGCGCCCGAGGCCCATCTTGAAGGCCAGGTGGATCCAGGTCATGGCCAGCGGTTCCAGGTAGCGGGCAGACTGAAGCCCGCCACAGTCCACCGCGTCGAAGCCGATCAGGGTCGCCAGGGCGATGACGCGCGCGCCCCTGGCGGCCGCGGCGATCTGTTCCGCACCGGAGGTGGTGGTCCCGAGGCTCAGGCCAGCGAGGCCTGGCGCCAGCGGATTGGTGGCGTCGACGAGGATCTTGTTGTGCCAGTCGAGGATCGAGCCGGCAACGGCCGCCGCCGCGGCATAAGGCACCGCCAAAATCACGGTCTCGCTGGCCGCGCTCGCCGCCGTAGTCGCGCCAATACTCGCCGCTGCGCCCAGCTTCGCCACGGCGTCCCGGTATTTCGCCGGGTCCGGCACTCCGAACACGACGCTCTCGCCCCTGGCGACAAATGCCTTGCCCAGTGCCATGCCGACATTGCCGGCGCCGATGATCGCGATACCCATTGTAGTTACGTCTAGCGTCCCAGGGCTTCGATGACGAGGCGCGCGGTCTCGGCGGCGGAAAACTTCTGCTGCCCGGTGATGAGATTCCCATCGCGGACCGCGAAACTGCGCCACAGCCCGGAGCGCACGTAGTTGGCGCCCAGCTGCTTCAGTTCATCCTCGATGCGCCACGGCATCACGTGCTGGTCGCGCGCCAGCAGTCCGTAGTTCCACACCGCGTGGTCCGCGAAATCCCCTTCCACGTTGGCGAAGCCGGTGGTGCTCGAGATCGCGGGATTGGCAATGACGATGGCGACGCGCCTGCGCTCGCCCGGGCGCACTACGTTAGGGTCTCTGAGGCTCACGGCGATCTCCGCTGCGCATCGAAGGCCGGCATTATTGGCTTGGTCGGCATTATCATCAATAATGCCTGTGGATATTTACTGTTAACTTTTAGGATAACAATGGAAATCCGCGAACTGACGGTCTTCGTCCGCGTGGTCCAGAGCGGCAGCTTCACGCGCGCAGCCGACAGCCTCGGCATGCAGAAGACCTACCTGTCGCGCGTCGTGACCAACCTGGAGCGCAAGCTCGGCGCGCGCCTGCTCGAGCGCACCACCCGTTCGCTGTCGATGACCGAGGTGGGTCGCGAGATTTTCGAGCGCGCGGTGGGCATCCTCGGAGCGGTCGAGGATGCCGAGCGCGTCGCCCAGCGCCTGCTGGCCGAGCCGCGCGGTACGCTACGGCTCACCTGCGGCGTCGAGTTCGGCATGATCGCCGTCGGCGGCTGGATCAACGACTACCTCAGGCGCTACCCACAGGTCAGCGTCGACAGTGACTTCACCGGCCGGCTCGTCGACATCGTGCACGAGGGCTTTGACGTTGCGATCCGCATCGGGACCTTAAGCGATTCGAGCCTGGCGGCGCGCAGGCTCGGCGACCTGCGCTACGGGCTATTCGCAGCTCCCGGCTACATCAAACGGCGCGGCACCGTGCGGACGCCTGCCGGGCTCGCTGGCCACGAGCTGCTGCAGTTCAGCGGCGGCAGCCATCGCCATGGGTGGCGGCTCAGCAACGGGCGTAGTGAAGAACGCGTGGACGGCGCAGCGCGGCTGCGTATCAACAACAGCTTTGCCGTGCGTGACGCGGCGATCGGCGGGCTGGGTATCGCGCAGCTGCCGCTGGCCATCGCCGGCGAAGCCGTGGCCGCCGGTACCCTGCGGCGGGTGCTGCCCGAATGGGAACCGCAGGCCGTGCCGGTGCACGCCGTATTCCCCAGCACCCGCTACCTGACGCCCAAGGTGCGCGTCTTCATCGATCTGGCCGCCGCGGCCTTTGGCGCTGGCCTCGAGTAGCGTCCACCGCTCCACTGAGCGTTGCCCTACGCGCTGATCCCAGCTCAGCACGATCCACTTCCGAGCGCCAGCCATAGTCAACCATTCGACGTCAGTCGCGCCAAACGAAACCTCACGCCGCGCTCCAGGATGTTTACCCGCTGCTGCCGCGGCGTGCGCGCAGTCGGGCGACCGGCGCCATGCGCGTGCCGGCAGCGGAACTGTTGCGCGCCGAGCGCGGGCGTTGGCGCCGTCCAGTGCGCCGTTGATGCGCCAGGCGAGGCAGTTGGGCCAAGGCGCCAGCCCGCGCGAGGGAACGGCGCCCCGGAGGGCCGCTTTGGGCCCGACGGGGCGAGCCGCGCGCAACCGTGAGCAGCCGGCACGCGCATGGCGCCGGCCACCCGACCGTGCGCCCGTCAATCGCGAATGCCGACTCCGCGGTTCATCAGGTTCAGTGCCACGAGAAACAGCACGATGGCCAGCGCCACCATCAGGCCGAAGGCGCCCAGCACGCTGACGTCGCTGATACCGAGGAAGCCATAGCGGAAGGCGTTGACCATGTGCAGGATCGGGTTGACGTGCGAGAGCGCGCGTGCCCACGGCGGCAGCATCGATACCGAGTAGAACACGCCGCCGAAATAGGTGAGCGGCGTCAGTATGAAGGCCGGGATCCAGTTGACCTGGTCGAAGTTCTTGGCAAACACGGCGTTGATGAAGCCACCGAGCGAGAAGATCAGCGAAGTGAGCAGCACAGCGGCAATGATCAGGCCCAGGTGGTGCACCGGCAGGCGCGCGAAGACCAACGACACCAGCGTCACGACGGCGCCGACCATCAGGCCGCGCAGCAGGCCGCCGGCCGCATAGCCGCCGACGATGATCCAGTTGGGGAGCGGCGAAACCAGCAGCTCCTCCACGTGCTTGCCGAACTTGGCGCCGAAGAACGACGACACCGAGTTGCCGTAGGAATTGGTGATCACCGACATCATGATCAGGCCAGGCGCGATGTACTGCATGTAGTCGAACCCGTCCATCTGACCGACGCGCCGGCCGATGAGGCTCCCGAAGATGACGAAGTACAGGATCGCGGTCACTGCCGAAGGCACCAGCGTCTGGCCCCAGATGCGCACGATGCGGCTGTACTCGCGGATGATGATGGTCAGGAACCCCGTCCAGCGCGCGGCATTGAGCGAGGGCGCTGCGGCGGCCGGGGTCATCACGGCAGGCTCAGGCATTCGTCCCCCGGTGTTCGACCAGCCGCATGAAGACTTCCTCGAGGCGATTGACCTTGTTGCGCATTGACAGTACCTCGAGGCGCTGCGCGGCGAGCTGCGCGAACAGGCCGTTAAGGCTCTGATCCTTCGACACCTCGGCCTCGAGCGTGTGCTCGTCGATCCAGGTGAGCGCGAAGCCGGCAACCTGCGGTGCAACCGCCACCGGGTCGCGCAGGTTCAGCACGAAGGTCTCGGTGTGGAGCCCGCGCAGCAGGTTGCTCATGCGATCACGCTCGACAATGTGGCCGTTGTCGATGATGGCAATGTTGCGGCACAGATTCTCAGCCTCTTCGAGATAATGGGTCGTGAGGATGATGGTCGTGCCGTGCGCGTTGATGTCGTTGAGGAACTCCCACATCGAACGCCGGATCTCGATATCAACGCCAGCGGTCGGCTCGTCGAGCACCAGCAGCCGCGGCTCGTGCATCAGCGCACGCGCGATCATCAGCCGCCGCTTCATGCCGCCCGAGAGCCCGCGGGCGATGCCGTTGCGCTTGTCCCACAGCTGCAGCTGGCGCAGGTATTTCTCGGCGCGCTCGCGTGCCACGGCGCGCGGAATGCCATAGAAGCCCGCCTGGTTGATCACGATGGTGAGCGGGGTCTCAAACTGGTTGAAGTTCAGCTCCTGCGGCACAACGCCGATGCAGGATTTCGCCCGCTCCAGCTGGCTATCGAGGTCATGGCCGAAGACGCTGGCCGTGCCCGCGGTCTTGTTGACCAGCGACGTGATGATGCCGATGAGCGTGGTCTTGCCCGCGCCGTTGGGCCCCAGCAGCGCGAAGAAGTCGCCCTGCTCGACGTCGAGGTCGACGCCACGCAGCGCCTGCACGCCGTTACGGTAGGTCTTGGTCAGCCCGCGTATCGAAAGCGCCAGCAAGTTACTTGGCGAGCTGGAACAGGCTGGAGGGCACCCAGCCCTCGTTGCCGAGTTCGTCGGTCACCTTCCACCAGATGCCTTCCTTCTCGCCCGTGGGATACATCGTCATGCCCGGATCGAGATCACGGACCACGGTGGATTTCAGGCTGGGTTTCTCGTAGAGCTTGCCGGGCTTGGACATCGCCACCGACTGCGAGACGTTGTCGGCCTTGGCGTTGGGCTGGATCGCCTTGACGTCGGTCACCAGCTTCGCGAATGCGTCGAGATAGGCCATGGTCACGACCTGGCCAATTTCGGTATTGGCGTAGCTGCTGGCGCCGCCAGCCGCGAAGCCGCCGAAGAAACCCACGCCGCCGCCCGCTCCCCAGCCCAGGTCGGTCTTCTTGGCATGGCCCTGCTGGAGCGAAACCTGCTCGGTCGAACGCACGTCGGTCAGCGTCAGCACGACATCGGCCGTCTTGCTCTTGAGGCTGATGCCGCCCAGCAGCACGCCGCCCAGGCCCGGCACCAGGCCGCCCAGGATGGCGCCAAGATGCCGGCCGCCGGAATTCGCGTTCTGGTTGACGATGTCCGGCACCAGCACGTAATCGGCCGCCTTCATCTGGCCCTTGCCGATGTTGGAGCCGCCGCGCATTTCGCCTTCACCCGCCAGCGCACGTTCCGCCTGCGCGGCCTGCAGGCCCTTGCCGCGGTCGACCAGCGTAAAACACTTGGACTGCGACACGAACACCTTGAGCAGGGCTTCGGGCGATTCGAGGTTCAGGCCCAGCCACCATTTGTTTTCCGGTTCGGTGACGGCCAGCGTGCCAATTTTCTTGTCGCAGGTCGGAATCTCCGGCGGCTTCGTGTCTTTCTCACGCGCCTGCGCGCTGCCGGCGCAGCCAAGGCCAGCAATACCGGCGGCGACCGCCACTACCAACCCAGTCCTGAAGCCCGTTTGCCACATGGTTGAACCTCGATTGTCCGGTTGCGCGGAGCACGTAATGAGCAGCCAATAGTAGAGCCTGACCGGCCAAGTTTCCACCGCAGGCCCTGCCCGCGGACCAGGAAGCGGTGCGCGCTTTTCCGGTTTTACACCCGCTCAGGGTGCCCGGGCCACGAGGTCGGCCGCCAGCTTCTGCAGGCCCCACAACTGCAAAGTCTCGAGTTCGTGGGGCGATTCCCGGGCAGCGGCCGCGAGCCACGCCTGCCAGATATCGGGGCGATCGTCCCAGCGCGGACGGATCCAGGACGGGCGCCGCTCGGCAAGGGACTCGAGATCGGCGAAGCGGCAGCCCGCCATCATGACGAGGCAGGGCGCGCTCATGCCGAGCGCGACGCGCGCCGCCAGTCGGTTGGCGCGCGCGAGGTGCCAGGCAAACAGCAGCACGCGGCGCAGCAGCGGCGTGGGCAGCGGGCCGCGTTGCGCCAGCAGCGTGGCAACCGGCAGCGGCTCATGCACGCCCGCGCAGGGAACAGCGCCCCACAGCTCGGGTCTGGCGAACCCGGCATCAACCAGCAGGAACGGGCAGCGCGCCAGGCGCTGCCTGGCCGCGTCGCCGAGGGCGCGCCACTGCCACTGGAGCCCGGCGGTGGCGCCGGCCAGCGCGTCGAGGATCTCGGCATTGAGCTCGGCCATCGGCTCGAGAATTGCGGCGTCCCAGGTGGCGACGGCGGGAGTTGACGATTTACTCATGTGTTCCTCGCTGTTCCGGCGACATATTGGCAGCGGCGGGGCTTGGCAGCTATTTGCAAATTTGGGATATTTAGCCCAATTCTACCAACAAGCCGGAAGACCGGCGAGCGAGGTCCCCATGCGTATCTCCGACGACCGTTACAGCCGCGACCGGGCGCGACTCGACATCGCCATGCATTTCATCCGCCATGAGGCCCGCACCCACACGATCCGCCAGTGGACGGGGCTCACCGACGACCGCATCCGCAAGCTCTACCGCTCCTACCTGCTGGAGGGCGGCTACCGCGTCGCGCGCCATCGGGGCAAGTCGCCACAGCAGGCCGCTTTCTTCCTGCGGACGGCGCGACTCCGGCAGGAAGCGGGCGCACTGGCCGGGCTGTGCTGCCTGGTGGGCCTGCTCGATGCCCGGCGCGGCCACGCGCCCGCCCACCTGGCCCCGGGAATTGCCGGCGCGGCGGCGCTATGCCAGGCCTACGACTTCTATCGCGCCATGGTCCGCGCGCCGGCCATCGGTTTCGAGCACGCTGTCCTGCTGGTGAGCGCGCTGACCGGCGGGAGCGAGCTTTGCCTCGGTAACTGCCAGGGCTGCGGGGCACTGCTGGTCGTCGACCCGCTCTCGCTCCGGCCACCGCGCTGCGTGCTGTGCGCCGTGGCGCCTGGCGGACGTGACGGGCCCGGCGCGGCGCTGTGCGCACCGCTCACGCGGCCGGTCCTGCCGCCGCCGGGGCCCGTCAACAGGCCCTGAGGGCACCTGATAATATCGGGCCATGCAGGCAGCGGCCCGATGACAGCCGAATACGACCGGAATCCCTTCTCGGGAGCCTGGCTGGAACGCCGTTCGGAAACACGCGCAGAGGCCGGCTGGGTGCAGCAGGCCTTGTCCGAACCCGGCACCCGCTTTCTGGTCTCCAGCGGCACGCAACACCTGGTACGCCGCTCTCCCGATACCGCGATCGCCTTTCTCGACGCCTCGCACCCGCTGGTGCGCGATTACGACTCCGATCAGCTGGTACTGCTCGGCTGGTTTCAGGGCGTGCGCTGCGTACTGCTCGACACGCTCCCGGGAACGAGCGGCCTGCCCGCCGGCACGCAGTTCGAGGAACTGCGCTCGCTGCTGACCGAATTGCCTGAACCGCAGTCCGCCGTACTGACCTGCGCCCGCGCTCTGCAGGTCTGGCGCTCGCGCCATCGCCACTGCGGAACCTGCGGCGCGCCGACCAGGCCGCGCCAGGCCGGGCACTGCCTGCGCTGCACCAGCAGTGAATGCGGCGCGGAGTTCTTTCCGCGCCTCGATCCGGCGGTGATCGTCCTGGTGAGCGACGGCGACCACGCGCTGCTGGGCCGGCAGGCCGCCTGGCCAGCCGGGCGTTATTCGACGCTGGCAGGCTTCGTCGAGCCGGGCGAGAGCCTCGAGGACACCGTGCTGCGCGAGGTGCGCGAGGAGGCCGGTGTCCACTGCAGCGCGGTGCGCTACTTCGCCTCCCAGCCCTGGCCCTTCCCTTCCTCGCTGATGCTGGGCTTTCACGCGACGGCGAGCCGCGCTGAGCCGCTGCAGCTCGACGGCGAGCTCGAGGACGCGCGCTGGTTCAGCGCCGCTGAGCTGAGCCACGCCGGCGCGCGGGTGCTGCCGCCCCGCTACACCATCGCGCGGCGCCTGATCGAAGCCTGGTACCAGCGCGCCACGGGCGCCGCGCTCGCCGTTTCCTAGGGCGAGCGGGAACCATGGACCGGTCTGGCACTCCTATACTGGTGGTACTTTCGCGCCCAAGCGGGTTCGCGCGCGCGTGCGCCGCAGTGTTAGTACTCGCGTGCCTGGCGGCACTGGCGCAGCCGGCCAACGCCGCCATCCGCGTCGAGGTCAACGGGGTGGACGGCACCCTGCGGCGCAACGTGCTGGCGCTGCTGAGCCTCGAGCGCTACAAGGATCGCGATCGCATCGAGCCCGATGCCGTGGCACGGTTGTTCCGGCGCGTCGACGGCGAAGTGCGCGACGCGCTGCGCCCGTTCGGCTACTACCAGCCCACGGTGCGCGCGACGCTCGCGCCGGAAGACCAGCAGCGCAACTGGCGCGTGCAGATCGACATCCAGCAGGGCGACCCCGTGTTGCTCGAGAATGTCAGCATCGTGATCCGTGGCGCCGGCGCGAATGACCCGGTATTCGAACGCGTCGCCGCCGCGCATACCCTGGTCAGGGGCGCGCGCCTCGAACACGCGGTCTACGAAAAAGTGAAGACCGACCTGCAATCGGCGGCCGCCACCTTTGGCTACCTGGATGCGCGCCTGCTGCGCAGCGAACTACAGGTGGACCCGCAGGCCCACCGCGCCAACGTGGTGCTCGAGCTCGACACCGGCGAGCGCTACCACTTCGGCGCCACCACCATCGAGCAGACCGCAATCCGCGAGCCGCAGCTGCGCCGCTACCTGCGCTATCGCGAGGGCGACCCCTATGACGCCGGCAAGCTGCTGCGCACGCAGTTCGCGCTCGATGACAGCCAGTTCTTCTCCAGCGTCGAGGTCGTGCCGGGCGAGCATGATCCGGCTACGCACATCGTGCCGATCCGCATTAGCGCCACGGCCAGCCGCAACCTGTATGCCTTCGGCGTTGGTTACGACGCCGACACCGGCGCCCGCGGCACGATCAGCTGGCTCAATCCGCGCGTCAATGATCGCGGCCACCGCTTTCGCGTGCAGGTCCGGGCTGCACAGACCACACGCGACCTGAATGCGCGCTACGACATTCCCTTCGGCGATCCGGTGTTGGAGAAGTTCTCGCTCCAGTACCTGACCCAGACCCAGCAAATCAGTGGCGGCCCCGACACGCGCGAGCTCACCTTCCGGCCGATCATTACCCAGAGCCTCGGCCGCTGGCAGCGGATCCTCACGCTCAACTTCACGCACGCCGTCACCAGCGACGTCGTCAACGGCCGCCGGGAGGACGACCTGGTCGTGCCCGGCATCACCTACGCGGCCGTGCCCGAGGGGTACCTGGGTGAAGATCTGTTTTCGCGCTCGCTGTATGCAGAGCTGCTCGGTTCGCAGAAAGTGCTGGGCTCGAACGCCAGTTTCCTGCGCTTCGACCTGCGCAGCGAGCGCGTGCTCGATCTGAGCGAGCGCTGGCATCTGCTGCTGCGCGGCGAGGTCGGCGCCAGCGCGGTCAGCAATTTCGAAACGCTGCCAGGCATCTACCGCTTCTACGCGGGCGGTGACCGCAGCGTGCGCGGCTTCGCGTACCAGGAGCTCTCACCGGTCGACAGCAGGTTGGCGACCGATCCGGTGACCGGGCAAGTGCTGATCGACCCGGCGACCGGGCAGCCCATCACGCTGAGCGTGCGCGCTGGCGGCCGGCACCTGCTCACCGGCACGGTGGAATTCGAGCGCGACCTGCCGCGCAACCTCGGCATCGCGGTGTTCAGCGATTTCGGCAATGCGTTTGACCGCTTTAGCAGTTTCCGGGACATCCTGGCGGTATCGGTTGGCGTCGGCTTCCGTTGGCGCCTGCCGGTGGTGACGGTGGGAATCGACGTCGCCAAAGCGCTGCGCGCGCCGGGGTTCGACTCGCTCCCTGGCCTGCGGCTGCACCTGAACATCTCGCCCAGGCTGTGATGCGCCGCCTCTTCCATACCTCCTGGATCTCGCTGCTGGCGCTGGCGTTGCTGGTCGGCGGCGCCACCTACTACGTGGGCTGGACGCCCGGCGGTCTGCAGCGGCTGGTGACGCTGTCGAGCCGGCAGCTCGGGCACGTGACGCTGCAGATCAGCGGCGCGAGCGGCACGCTGCACGGCGGCGTACATATCGACCGCCTGGTGCTCGATCACCCGCGTGTGCACATCGTCGCCACCGGTATGGACGGCCGTGTCGCGCTGCTGCCGCTCCTGTGGCAGACCATCCGCGTCTCGCAATTGCAGATCGCCAGCCTGCAGATCCACATACTGCCGCATCCACCGCCGGGCGGGCCACCGTGGCAACCGCATTTCCTGGTCGGCCTGCTCAATATCCAGGCCGAGAGTCTCGGTGTCGCGCACGCCGAGCTGGTCGCGCCCAGCGGCATCACCGTGACAGCAGATCGGCTGCACGCGGTGGCGCAGGTCGGCACGATGGACATTCGCGTGTTTGACAGCACGCTGCTATACGCCGGCTTTGAGGTGCGCAGCACCGGCACGGTCCACGCAGCCACGCCGATCCAGCTGCGGGGCGAGACGCGCGCGAGCATGAGCGCTACCGGTCAACCCCCCTGGCTGGCCAATGCGCAATTCGACGGCGACCTGGACCGGCTGGCGATTTCGGCGCTGCTGCTGGCGCCGTTCAACGCCGACTTTCACGGTGACGCGCGCGCCCTCAGCGGCGAGTGGCACTGGCAGGGCGAGTCGCAGGTGCGGGATCTCGACCTGCGCGCCTGGAGCCTGGGCGGGGCACTCGGCGTCATTCACGGCACGCTGCAGCTGCACGGCAACCGCGATGGTATTGACGCGCAGGGCACGCTCGAGCCGCCCGGCCTCAAGTCCGGTCCGCTGGCGGTGGACTTCGCCGGCAAGTACGCCGCGCACGTGCTGGAGGTCGCGCGCGTGAGCATCACGCACCACGGCTCCGGCGCGCAGCTGGACGCCGCGGGCGCCATCGGCATCGTCGCGGGCGGCCCACTGCTGGACCTGCACGGCCAGTGGCGCGAGCTGCGCTGGCCGCTGGCCGCCGCCGACGCCGACGCGACGCTGCACAGCAGCGCCGGAAGCTACACGCTCAGCGGCTTGAAACCCTACGCATTCACCGCCACCGGCGCCCTGCAGGCGCTCGCGACGCCGCCGCTGCGCTTCCGTGCCGCGGGCCGGATCGTGCACGACGGGCTGGATATCCCGGATATCACCGCCGAGGCCTTCGGCGGTCACGCGCGCATGCGCGCCACGGTCGCGTGGTCGCCATTCGAGCGTTGGTCGGCCGCCGGCACGATACGCAGCATGAATATCGCGGCGCTGCGTCCTGCCATCAGCGGACGGCTCGATTTCAACGTCACGGCCGCGGGCCAGGGCTTTGGCGCGGGCAGCGCGCTGCAGGCGAAATTCACCGACGTCGGCGGCAACGTGCGCGGCCAGCGTGCCAGCGGCCACGCCGCCGTGGCGCTCGAGGGCGACGCCTGGTTGCTGCAGCAGGTGCAGCTGCAGCTCGGCGCCACGCGGCTCGAGGCCGACG
Organism: Gammaproteobacteria bacterium; assembly: GCA_025357915.1. Lineage (GTDB taxonomy): Bacteria > Pseudomonadota > Gammaproteobacteria > Steroidobacterales > Steroidobacteraceae > FEN-1191. The sequence continues at coordinate 135,247 of JANYLH010000027.1, read as the reverse complement.
GCCGGATCGGCGCACGCCCCGACATCCGCTTTTCGATCGACGCCGCCGACCTCGCGCTGCTGGACAGCAGCGCGCGCGGCCACCTGCGCGCCGCCGGCCACCTGCGGATCGACGACCGCAATCCGCTGCTGTTGGCGCGCGTCAGCGGCACAGGCCTGGAATACGCCGGCGTCAGGTTGCAGGCCGTGAGCGCCGATATCAATTTCGAGCCACAGGGGAGCGGCCGCGCCGATGCCAGCGTGCAGCTGGAGCAGCTCAGTACCGGTGCGCGGCGCATCGAACACCTGGGCTTCACAACCGCCGGCACCGCGGCTGAGCACCGCTACGGCTTCGAGCTGCGCGCACCGCCGTACCGCGTGCACTCCGGCGGCACGGCGCACTATGCCGACGGCTCGTGGCGCGCCGCGATCGACGACTTCACGGCTGAAGATGGCGCGACGATGCACATGACGCTCGTGGCGCCTGCCACGCTGGTCGCAACACTCAGCGGCGCGGAACTGGAGCTCGCCGATTTCTGCCTGCACGACACGCTGGCGACGCTGTGCGCCGCGCTCGCGCGCGGGAGCGGACACGGCCACATGAACGTGCGCGCCACCAACGTGCCGCTGCGCGCGTTGACCGCCGGGCTGAGCACGGCCACCGATTTTGACGGCCACGTTTCGCTCGACGCCCAGGCGGAGTCGGCCGGGGCAGCGCCGTGGACCGGTTCGATCAGCGGCACGCTGACCGACGCCGCGGTGCGACATCACCTCAGCAGCGGCCGCGTCGAGTCATTCAGCCTCGGCAATGGCAGCGTGCGGGCAACGCTCGACGCCGCCGGACTCAAGGCGAACGTCGGCCTCGACGCGGGCGAGGCCGGCAGCATCGCCGGGCAACTCGCGGCCCGCAACGACGGCGGCGCCCTGCGCAACTGGCCGCTGGGCGGCGAACTGCACCTGCATACGCACTCGCTGGGCTTCATCGACTCCTACGTGGCGCAGGTCGACCGCGTCAGCGGGGAACTCGACGCCAACCTGACGCTCGGCGGCACGCTGGCGGCGCTGGAATTCGGCGGCGAACTCAAGGTCAGCGGCGCCGAAGTCGACGCCTACCAGATCAACCTCGCCCTGCGCGAACTGAGTTTCGACGCCCGCCTCAAGGACACGACGCTGCAGCTCTCCGGCAGCACCCGCGCCGGCGCCGACGGTCACGCGCAGTTCGCGGGCCAGCTCGCCTGGCGCGACGCACTCCCTTACGGCCAGCTGCACCTGAGCGGCGAGAACCTGCGCGTGGTCAACATCCCGGAAGCGCGCGTGCAGGCCTCGCCCGACGTAAACATGAAATTCGACGGCCGGCGCATCGACGTCACCGGCACCGTCACGCTTCCCTACGCGCGCCTACAGCGCCCCGACCAGCTCACCAACGCAGTGCGCGCCTCGGGCGACGAGGTCATCGTTTCCGTCAACCAGGCGGCACCCAGGGAGAGTTTCCACGTCTTCAGCGATCTGACGCTCGTGCTCGGTGAGCGCGTGACCATCGATACGTTGGGGCTGGCCGGGCGCCTCAGCGGGAGCCTGCGCGCCGTGACCGACGATTCGGGCTTCAACCGCGGCACGGGCGAGCTGCAGGTCGAGGAAGGCAAGTACACGGCTTATGGCCGCAAGCTCGACATCGAGCGCGGCCGGCTGCAGTTCAAGAATGGCCCGTTGAACAACCCGGTCATCGACCTGCGGGCGATCAAGAAATTTCCCGACATCACCGCCGGCGTCAACGTCCGCGGCACGCTGCGCGAGCCGCGCATGACATTCTTTTCGGATCCGGCGGTATCACAGTCGCAGATCGTGTCACTGCTGCTGGCCGGCGGCTCGCTCGAAAGCGTGCAAAACAACACCGATCCCGGGCAACGCAGCAATGCGGCGCGCAACAACATGCTGCTGCAGGGCAGCGCGCTGCTGTTCCAGCAGTTTGGCGGCAAGGTGGGGCTCGACGACGTCAGCGTCGAATCCGGACTCAATAACGACACTTCGCTGGTGCTGGGCCGCTACCTCTCGCCACGCATCTATATCAGCTATGGCATCAGCCTTGCCGAGGCGATCAACACCGTCAAGATGCGCTACACCATCGGCGATCACTGGACCATCAAGACCGAAGCCGGCACCTCGCGCAGCGCCGACCTGGTTTACACTATCGAGCGTTGACCGGTACACAGGCAGGGGAGCGTGCACATGGCCGGCGGAATCGTCGATCGGATGTCCCAGGGCGCGCTCCCCACGCTGGCCGGCAGGCTGTGGCGCTTGCCGTGGCTGGCGCTGCTCGCGCTGCTCATCCTCGTCTTCGGTTCCTCCTATACGATCGACACCGGCAACGTCGGCGTTACCAAGACCCTGGGCAACGTTGACCTCGAGGAGGTCGGCCCCGGGTTCCACCTGCGCCTGCCGTTCATTACCACGGTCGAGGAATTTTCCGCCAAGGAAAATGCCTTCGACCTCACCGACCTGACGCCCAAGGCCGCCGACAACCTCTCGCTGCGCGAGCTCGATGTCACCGTGTTCTACCGGGCCACGCCCGACAAGATCGCCGATCTGACCGTCAAGTACTCGGCCACCGAAGAGCGCGGCCCGCAGGGCGTGTACTACCCCGCCTATGGCGTGGTGTGGCGCGAGGCGCGCGGCGCCGTATATGAAGTGGTCGCGGGCATTGACTCGCTCCTGCTGCACAAGCAGCGTGAAATCCTGCAGGATTCTGTGCAAAAACTCCTGCAGGCGCGGCTCGACGCCAAGGACCCCGGGGTATTCACGATCCAGCGGATCGTGGTGCGCGCGCTCAACACCGATCCGTCGATCGAGCAGTCGATCCAGCTGGCCGTGCAGAATCAGAAGAAGCTCGAGGCGAAGAAGATCGAGGTAGAGATCGCCGCCAAGGAAGCCGACATCGAGGTCGCGAAGGCGCAGGGCATCGCCAGGGCCAATCAGATCATCAACGCTTCGCTGACTGCCGAATACCTGCAGCACGAAATCAACATGGCGCTCGCCGAATTTGCCAAGCACGAGGGGCAGACGGTGGTGATTCCCGCGAACATGCAGGGCTTCCAGCTCCTGCTCAACAAGGACGCGTTGCGCAGGGGCGTCGCCAAGGACCCGGCGGCGCAGCGCTGACTATCCGGGGCCATCGCCCGCGCGCCCGGCCAGGAGCCGTTCGATGCGGCGGTCGGGCACCAGCCAGATGACGGCCACCGTGGCATACAGCAGGCCCGACAGCCATGGCAGCACGAAAGCCACGGCAATTGCCGACACATAGCACACCAGCGATATGCGCCCTTTGAAATCACTCCCCAGGGCACGCGCCAGCAACGAATCCGGCCCGTGGCTGGCCAGCAGCAGGCGCGACATCACATAGTAGGCGACGCCCGAACCCAGCAGCACCACGCCGTATACGGCCACCGGTGCGGCGGCGAAATGGTTCTCGCCCATCCATGCGGTAACGAAAGGCACGAGCGACAGCCAGAACAGCAGGTGCAGGTTCGCCCACAGCACCGGGCCGTTCACCTTCTCGACCGCCTGCCACAGGTGGTGGTGGTTGTTCCAGTAGATGCCGATGAACACGTAGCTCATGAGATAGCTGAGCAGGGTCGGCCACAGCAGCGCGAGCGCCGCCAGCGTCGGCTCGTGCGGCACGCGCAGTTCGAGCACCATGATCGTGATGATGATGGCAATCACGCCGTCGCTGAAAGCTTCCAGCCGCGATTTCTTCATGATGCTTCCCGCAGGATCAGCCGCGGCGTTTCCAGCCGCATGTCCGGATCGTACATGCCGGAAATTCTAGCCGGTCTGAGCGCCGGTGAGCAGCCGAACGAAATGGCCGGTTGCCGGCCTTTGGGCCCTGCCGCTCAGGTGGCCTGAAAATCGCCGCGCCCCGCGGGAAACTGCTGCTCCCAGTCACGGCCGTTGCAGGCGGTGACGCGCATGCCGGTTACGGTGCCCGCATCGAGGCAGCGCGCGTTGACGCTGAATCCGTCCGGGTGCGAGCGCGGCACGTAGAACGACTTGATGCCGCAAACGCTGCAGAACAGGTGGCGTGCCGTGCCGGTGTTGAACTGGTAAGTGCTCAGGCTCGACTCGCCGCGCAGCAGGCGGAAGCGCGCCGCCGGCACGATCAGGTGCAGGTAGCCCGCCTTGCTGCACAGCGAGCAGTTGCAGTCGTCCACTTCGAGCTCGGCGGGAGCCTGCACTTCAAAGCGGACGCGCCCGCAATGACAGCCGCCTGTGTGCGTGATCACATTCCCTCCCGGGTTGACAGGCGGAATCCTAGCAGAGGCTGCCGCGCAGACAGTACTGTGACCCAGCTAACACCTGCTGCACGCGCCGCCTGCGACACTGCCGCGATGGATGAACCCGGGCCGGAACTGCAGGTAGCCTCCGACGACTACCGGATCGTCACCGCGGACGTCGTGCTATGCGCGCAACTGCACAGTTCGCTGGTCGTGTGCCTGTACGACGCGGTCGAGGAGCATGGCGCGCTGCTGCACCTGCGGCTCGCGGCCCCGGGGCACTCGCGCGATCCCAACCTCACCGACAACACGCTCTCGAGCGACCTCGCGCTGCTCGATCGCGCGCTGCGCGAACTCGGTGCCGCGAGCCCGCGCGCGCGCCACTGGCAGGCGAAGCTGGTGGCGCAGGCCGAAGACCAGGCCTCGGCGCGGGTGCGTTGCGAAGGGCTGCAGGCCTTCATCGGCGCCTTCCTGCAGGATGCTGGCATCAAGGTCGTGAGTTCGATGGCGCACGCGGAACCCGCAGTGCGGGTACGCTTCCGCCCCGTCATGGGCCAGGTGCACACGCTGACCGAAGGCCGGTCAGCCGAAGGGTAGCGCCGCCTGCCTGATTGCGCCTTCGATGCGCAGCAGCCGGTGCTTGGTATCGACGCCACCGTAAGCCGAGAACCCGCCCGATTCGCCATGCGCGGCGAGCACGCGATGACAGGGCACGAGCAGCGGCCACGGGTTGCGCGCCATGGCCTGCCCGACCGCGCGCGCGGCGCCCGGTTCACCGGCGCGCGAGGCGAGCTCGCCGTAGCTGAGCGTTTCGCCGGCCGGAATGGCACGCGTCAGCTGGTACACGCGGCGGCAGAAAGGGCTGCAGTGCGACAGGTCCAGCGGAATGTCCGCGAGCTTGTCCGCCCCGCCCTGCAGCAGGAGCAGGATGGCGTCGACCGCCCGCCGCACCGCCGGCGGCGGCGCGCGCCGGATCGCCCCCGGCAGGCGCCGGCACAGGCGCCGTGCGGTCGCGGCCGCGGTGCCTTCCGGGAGCTGCACCGCGACCAGGCCGGTTGCGTTCCACGCCAGCGCGCAAGGCCCGATCGGCGTAGTGAAAACAGTGTAGGCGGCGTCTGCCATGATCGCCCCCGATGATACTCCCGCCACAGACACGCTGCCGCGCTCAGCGCGCGCGCCACAGGTACGCCAGCGCCACCGCGACTCCCAGCAGCACGACGGCGCGTCGCAACAGGAGCGGTGACATGCCCCCGGCGAGGCGCCCGCCCAAGGCGCCGCCGAGTGCAGCGCTCACTGCAAGCACCGCGACCACAGCCCAGTTGACCGGCATGACACACGCCAGCCAGAGCGCGGCGGCCAGATTTGCCGCGAGCGCCAGGGTCTGCTTGAACGCATTGAGGCGCGGCAGCGCGTCGTCGCAGGCGAGACCGAGCGCCGCCAGCATGATGACGCTCATGCCGGCGCCAAAGTAACCGCCATACACCGCGCCCGCGGCAACCAGCAGCGACAGCCACACGGGCGTCGACTGCGGCCGGCTGGCCGCCCCGCCGGTGGCCTCACGCGCGCGTCGCCCCGCCAGCGCCGCCCTGACCCGCTCCTGCGAGGCCAGCAGCGCGCAGGCCAGCAGGATCAGCCAGGGCACGGCGCCCGCGAAGGCGTGCGGGTCGGTGCGCAGCAGCAGCACCGCGCCAAGCAACCCGCCCGCCGCGGCCACCGCCAGCAAGGGCCGGAGCCGCGCGTACTGCCCGCGCAGCTCGCCGCGCTGCACGAACGCCGCACCGAGGTAACCCGGGCAGAGGGCGATCGTGCTGGTGATGTTGGCGGCCACGGGCGCAATGCCCAGCGCCAGCAGCGCCGGGAAAGTGATCAGGGTGCCGCCGCCGGCGAGCGCGTTGACGGCGCCGGCGGCAAAACCGGCCAGCGCAACCAGCGGCAACTGCGTAAGGGTCATGGTGCGTCGGGTGCGCGCTCGGCGCAGCTCATGGCCGTCAACCGCGTTGCTGCCGCCAGGGCAGGACCCGCAGCTCCAGCCAGTTGCGCAGCTCGGCGAGCTTCAGGTTCTGATCCTGCATCGCCGGCCCGAGTCCGTGCTTCCAGCACAGGCGCGGGTCCTGCGGCGAGCGCTGCAGGGTTTGCAGTTCACCAACCCATGCATCGAGTTCGGCGCGATCGGCGAACAATCCTTCCTCGAGCAGCACCGGCGCGTAGCGTTTCGCGGTGGCGGCAATCTCGGCACAACTGTATTCGGGGTGGTACTGCACGCCCCAGAACGTGCCGCGGCCGTGGCGCAGTTCGATCGCCTGCAGGCCCATGTCGCTCGCGGCGAGCTCGAGCGCGCCTGGCGGCAGGATTTCGATGTCGTCCTTGTGCACGGTGACCGCTTCGAAGACGGCGGGCTTCCCGCCGAACATGGGATGCGCGCGGCCGGCGTCATTCACGGTGATGCGGCGTGCGAAACCGAATTCGCGCCCCAGCGGGTTGACGCGCACGCGCCCGCCGCTGGCGGTCACGGCGACCTGCATGCCCCAGCAGCTGCCGAAGAAGGGCACGCCACTGGCGAACACCGCGCGCGCCAGCTCGATCTGCCGCTCGATGTGCGCGCCGCCGTCATAGATATTGAGCGCCGATCCGGTGATCGCGACCCCGTCGTAGTCGGCGAGGCCCACGCCGGCGGGCAACTGCACCTCGCCATCGGCGGGACGCACGATGTCGCAGTCTAGGGCTGCGAGCTGCTGCAGCACGCGCACATAGCCTTCGCCCGAGGGCGTTCCGCCCGCCGCCACCTGCGCCTCGCGCGTCGCGGCACGATTCCCGTCGATGACCAGTACGCGCGGCCGGGTCATCCCTCAGCCTGCCAGCTTCAGGTCGCCCTTCACGGCCGAGCGAAACAGCCGTGCGTAGGTTTGCGCATCGGTCGGCAGGGGATTTCCGCCGGCGGAAGGATCGAGCGAAGCCTCGTGACCGATGGTATCGGGCTTATCGAGCGTGACGCCGATGTCCGCCAGCGTATGCGGGATCTTCAGCCGCCTGCGGAATTCCAGCACCCAGTCGAACAGCGCGGCGAAAGGCTCGCCGTTGAGATCGAGCACCCGCGCGATCACCTTGAGCTGCGGCTCGATGGCCGGCCGGTTGTGCACGATCACGTACGGCAGGATGACCGCGTTGGTCAGGCCGTGGTGCGTGTTGTAGAAGGCGCCGACCGGGTGTGCGATCGCGTGCACGGCGCCCAGACCCTTCTGGAAGGCGGTGGCGCCCATGCTCGCGGCCGCCAGCATGCGCGAGCGGGCCTCGATGTCCTGGCCGTTCTCGCAGGCGCGCGGCAGGTAGGCCTGTATCAGCCGCATGCCCTCGAGCGCGATGCCGTCGGCCAGCGGGTGAAATCCGGGCGCGCAGTAGGCCTCGAAGCAATGCACGAAGGCGTCGATGCCGGTCGCCGCAGTGACGCCCGGGGGCAGGCCGACGGTGAGCTCGGGATCGCTGATCACCACGCCGGGCATCATCTTCGGGTGGAAGATGATCTTCTTCTGGTGCGTCGCCTCGTTGATGACGACACCGGCGCGGCCCACTTCGGAACCCGTGCCGGCGGTGGTCGGCACCGCGACCACCGGTGCGATGCCGCGCTCGTCGGCGCGCGTCCACCAGTCGCCAATGTCTTCGAAATCCCACAGCGGGCGCGTCTGGCCCGACATGAAGGCGATGACCTTGCCGGCGTCGAGCGCCGAGCCGCCGCCAAATGCAATCACGCCGTCGTGCCCGCCGGCGCGGTAAGCCACCAATCCCGCTTCGATATTCGCGGCCACGGGATTGCCGCGCACGCCGGCGAACAGGCCGGTGCCCGGCACCAGCGCGAGCGCCGCGCGCACCATCGGCGCATCGCGCAGCCCTTCGTCGGTCACCAGCAGCGGGCGCTTGATGCCGAGCCGGGCGCAGGCCGCGCCCAGTTCAGCAATGCGGCCGGGGCCAGCCCACACGGTAGTCGGATAATTCCAGTTGGCCTTGAGGATTGCGCTCACGTCGTCACCCGCAGATGGAAGGACTTGGGTCGCGTCAGATGTTCGTAGCCGATCGTCGAGAGCGTACAGCCACGCCCCGAATCCTTGACGCCCACCCAGGCGAGCGCCGGATCGAGATAGTCGCAGCGGTTGAGAAAGAAGGTGCCGGTCTGGAGCGCATCGCCGATCGACAGCGCGGCCGCCTCATCGCGCGACCACACCGCGGCGGTCAGCCCGAAGGCGCTGTCGTTCATCAACGCCACGGCCTCGGCGTCCGAGTTTACTTTCGCGACGCCAGCCACGGGCCCGAAGATTTCCTCGCGCATCACCAGTGACGCCGGCGGCGCATCGAGCAACAATTGCGGCGCGAGGTACGGCGTGCCAGGCTTGCTGAGCGGGAACGCCCGCTCGTCGATCACCGCGCGCGCACCGGCCTTGATCGAGGAGTGGAGCTGCGCGCGGATCGCGTCCGCGGCGCTGCTGCGCACCACCGGGCCGAGCGTGGTGGCCGCTTCGAGCGGATTGCCCAGTACGTACTGCTGCACCAGCGCCGTGGCGCCGGCCGCGAACCGGTCGTAGACGCTCTCATGCACGTAAATGCGCTGCAGGCCGCAGCAGGACTGGCCGGAATTGAAATAGGCGCCATCGACGATGTTCTCGATCGCATGCGGCAGATCGGCGTCGTGTCGCACGTACACCGGATCGCACCCGCCGAGCTCGAGGCCGACGCCGATGAAGCGCTCGGCCGCGACGCGCTGCACGGCGTGGCCGCCGGCCACCGAACCCGTGAAGGCCACGAAGTCAACGCGCGGATCGCGGATCACGCGCTCGGTGTCGGCGTGCTCGAGGTGCAGCGCCTGGAACACGCCCGCCGGCAGGCCGGCCGCGGCGAAGCACTCGCTGTAGCGCTCGGCGCACAGCGGCGTCTGCGCCGAATGCTTGAGCACCACGGCGTTGCCGGCCAGAAGCGCGGGCACCACACTGTTGACGGCAATCAGATAGGGGTAGTTCCAGGCCGCCACCGTGAACACCACGCCGAGCGGCTCGCGCCGCAGGAACCGGTGGAAGCCCGGCTTCGGCCCCACCTCGATGTCGGCCAGTGCCTCACCCGCGATGCTGGTCATGTAGCGCGCGCGCTCGAGCATGCCGCGCACTTCGTTGGGTGCGTAGCGGCTGGGCCGCCCCATCTGCCAGCTGAGCTCGGCGGCGATTTCGGCGCCGCGCGCTTCGAAGGCGGCGCAGAACCGCTCCATGATCGCCGCCCGCTCGCTGATCGGGACGCTGCGCCACTGCCGCTGCGCGGCCTGCGCGCGTTGCAGCGTCGCATCGATGTCGCGCGGCGTGGCCGTGGCCCGTTCCACATAGACGCGCCCGTCGACCGGGCTGATGGTCTTCATCATGGCAACCTGCTCATCAGATGATTTCGAAGTAGCGCGCCAGCTCCCAGTCGGTGACGTGGCGCCGGAACTCGCGTTCCTCCCACTCGCGGCTGGCGGCGTAGTGTTCGACGAACGGCGCTCCGAACAGTTCCTGCGCCGCCTTGGAGCGCACCAGCATGCTGGCGGCCTCCATCAGCGTGCGCGGCAGCTGGCGCTTGGCCGGGAGCTTGCGCTCGTAGGCATTGCCCACCATCGGTTCGTCCGGCTCGATGCGATGCTCAATGCCCCACAGGCCCGAACCGATCGCCACCGCGATCGCCAGATATGGGTTGATGTCGGACGCGGCGATGCGGTATTCCACGCGCTGGCTCGCAGGGCCGCCCTGGATGACGCGCAGCGCGCAGGTGCGGTTCTCGACGCCCCAGGTCGCCGAGGTCGGCGCCCAGAAACCCGGCACCAGGCGCGAGTAGCTGTTGACGGTCGAGGCCACCATCGCCAGCAGCTCGGGCATCAGCGCCTGCTGGCCGCCGACGAACCAGCGCATTTCGTCCGACATGGCATGCGGCTTGTTCTCGTCGTAGAACACCGCCGACCCGTCCTTGCGCGTCATCGATACGTGCAGGTGACCGCTCTGCCCGGGCATGAGCTGCGACCACTTGGCCATGAAGGTCGCCATCAGGCCGCGCCGCTGCATCAGCACCTTGGTGAAGGTCTTGAACAGCGCGGCGCGGTCGGCCGCCTCCAGCGCCTCGGTGTACTGGAGCGCCGCTTCCATCACGCCGGGGCCGGTCTCGGTATGCAGGCCCTCAATCGGCATGCGCATGTCGGCAGCCATCTGCAGCAGCGCCTGGTACAGCTCGGTGTGCACCGAGGCGCGCAGCAGCGAATAGCCGAAGTATCCCGGCGTCATGTGCTGCATCCCGCGATAGCCCTTGGCGCGCACGCTGTCGGGCGTTTCATTGAAGATGAAAAACTCGAACTCCGCGGACGCCGACACGTTGTATCCCAGGCCCGCGGCGCGCGCCAACACGCGGCGCAGAGTGGAGCGTGGGCAGACCTGCTCGGCGCTGCCGACGAACTCGCTGAGGAACAGCAGCATGTTGCCTTCGAGCGGCAGGCTCCGGCAGGTCTCGGGCAGCAGCCGCACCATCGCGTCGGGGTAGGCGGTATGCCAGCCGGTGAACTTGACGTTGTCGTACAGCTGGTCGTTCGAATCCCAGCCGAGCACCACGTCGCAGAAGCCGAAGCCCTTGTCGAGCGCCGCAAAGAACTTGTCGCGGTTGATGTACTTGCCGCGCAGGATCCCGTCGTTGTCGAAAACGCCGACCTTGATGTGGCTGAGGCCGCGCTCTTCGACGATCGCGCGGGCCTGTGCGGCGGTTCGTACTTCTTCCGGCAGCATGGTCCTGACTCCCTGATTTGCGGCGGTCCGCTTGTTATTGGGCGAGCGCGACCCCGCATGGCATCGCCTGCGGCGGCGAATATCCGCCAGTGCACGTCAACTGGCAATACGGGAGTGTAGCGGCCGGTTTAAGTCCCTGATGCCAATGAATGTTTTTGCAATGCGCCTAAGCGCGCCATTCCGTGAGTCCTTCGATGTCGCACAGCTGCTGCCAGCTGCTGCGTGCGCGCATGCGCGTGGCAAAGCGCTTGAGCGCCGGCCACTCGAGCGCGGTCTTCGGCATGTTGCGCGACCAGCGCATGTACATGAGCAGTTGCAGGTCGGCCGTGGACAGTTCCTCACCCAGCAGGTAGGGGCCCCTTGCCATCAGCTGCGAATCGATGCGTTCCCACACACCCTCGATGCGCGCGCGGAGCGCGGCACGCACCTCCGGCGGATGCTCGGCACAGCCCAGGTCGCGCGGATAGAACCAGTTGCGATAGGTAGCACCCAGCGAAAAGCTCAGGTAGGCGAGCCATTGGTACCACTCGTTGCGCCACGCCGTCCCGGACGGCGGCGCCAGGCGCGCTTCCGGGTGCCGGTCAGCGAGCATGATCAGCAACGCGGCGACCTCACCATAAGGCTGCCCGTCGATCAGGAGCGTGGGCACGACGCCCTGCGGGTTCAGGCGCAGGTACGCGGGGCTGCGCTGGGCCTGCTGGTCGAAGTCGACCAGTTCGAGCCGGTGCGGCGCACCGCTTTCGAGCAACGCCAGGTGCACGGCCATGCTCGCCGTACCCGGTGAGTAATAGAGTGTGTACATTCAGCGCACTCCTGCGGGATCAGAATTCGGATTCTGGATCAAGCCGAGGCGATTGCCGAAGGGATCGCACACCGCCGCAACGCGTATGCCGCCGCCCACGTCGGTCACCGGATCGAGCTCCACGGCGCCCATCGCGATCAGCCGCGCCTGGGTCGCGCCGCTGTCGGCCACGCCCCACAGCGCCTGCGGGCCACGTGTGTCCGGCTCCGCGTCGGGCAGCAGGCCGAGTTCGAAGCCACCGACCGCGAACCCGACATAGAAGGGCTCGTCGAAATAAGGGGGCTGGCCAAGCAGTTGCGTGTACCACTGCCTGGCGCGCTGCAGATCGGGAGCAGGATAGATGACGGTGCGCAGTCCCAGCAGCATGGCTGATCCCCTTGATTCAGCTACGGTGACCTTTGGATCATCCACCGCGGCACACGATCCGGCAAGTCACGGCAGAAAGCGCGCGGTCATAGGGCCCCGCCGCGACGCATCCAGGCCGCGAGCCGTCGCCGCCTGGTGGCGCGCGTGGACCAGCAGGCGCACTTGACGCCTCTGCATATTTATGCACAATACGCGCATGTTTATGCAGAGGCTGACATGCTGAACGACCATCACCTGCAGGGCCGGCGCGACGCGATCCTCGGCATCCTCAATGGCGCCGTGGTGCGCCGCCAGTCCGAGCTGACGCAGCTGCTGCGCAGGCGCGGCTTTGCAGTAACGCAGTCATCGGTCAGCCGCGACCTGCGGGAGCTGGGTGTGCTGAAGGCGAGCGGCCGGTACCTGGCGCCGCCGGCCGAGACCGCACACGCCAACGGGAGCTTTGGCGCGCTGGCGCAGTTCGTGCGTTCGGCGCGCCCGGCGGGCGCGGCACTCACCGTGGTGCGCACCAGCACCGGCGCCGCGCAGAGCGTTGCGGTCGCACTCGACAAGGCGGCCTGGCCGGAGGTGGTGGGCACCATTTCCGGCGACGACACGATCTTCATCGCCACCACCGGCGGCCGCGCGCAGCAGCGGCTGCTCGCGCGCCTGCGCGAACACTTCGGAATCTGAAACCATGACCACGGGATCGATTGCGGGCGCCAAGCCCATCGTGCTGGCCTATTCCGGGGGCCTCGACACTTCGTTCCTGGTGCCGTGGCTCGCGCAGCAGTACCAGCGCCCCATCATCACAGTGACCGTCGACACCGGCGGCATCGACGCGCACGCGGCGCACGCGCTGCGCGCGCGCGCGCTGTCGCTCGGCGCCATCGAACATCACCAGATCGACGCACGGGCCGACTACTACGAGCAGGTGCTGCGTTTCCTGATCATGGGCAACGTGCGCCGCGGCCAGCTCTATCCGCTGTGCGTAGGAGCCGAACGCGTCATGCAGGCGCAGACCATCGCGCTGATGGCGCGGCGTCTGGGCACGAACTCCATCGCGCACGGCTGCACGGCCGCCGGGAACGATCAGGTGCGCTTCGAAGTCGCGCTGCGCACGCTGGCGCCGGAACTGGAGATCATCGCGCCGGTCCGTGACCATGCCTTCAAGCGAGCGGAGGAGCTCGAGTACCTGCAGTCGCGCGGCCTTCCGATACCAGCGTTTGGTGCCGCATACTCGACCAATCGCGGGCTGTGGGGCGTCACCATCGGCGGCGCCGAGACGCTCAACTCGAAAGGCAGCATTCCCGAGAGCGCCTGGGTGCTCTCGAAGGATGCCTTCACGCACCCACCGCTCCCGCAACACCATACGGTGCGCTTCGAGCGGGGCCGGCCCGCAGGGCTCGACGGCAAGACGCTCGCGCCCGTGGAACTGATCGAGCGGCTCGAGGCGCTGGCCGCGCCGTTTGGCATCGGCCGTGGCATTCACCTGGGCGACACCATCATCGGCACCAAGGGCCGGGTGGCTTTCGAGGCGCCGGCCGCCGAAGTGCTGCTGACCGCGCACCGCGAGCTCGAGAAACTGGTGCTCACCTCACGCCAGCAGCGTATCAAGGAAAGCCTCGCCCTGCCCTACGGCGACTGGGTGCACGAGGGACAGCTCCTCGACCCCGTCTGCCGCGACATCGAGGCGCTGCTCGTGTCTTCCCAGCAACGCGTGAGCGGTGAAGTCCACCTGCTGTTTCGGGCCGGCTCGCTGTTCGTCGAAGGCGTCGAATCACCGTACTCGCTCATGAGCGCATCGCGCGGCGTCTACGGCGAAGCCGCCGGCGAATGGACCGGCGCCGACGCGCTGGGCTTTTCGAAGATCGTCGCGCTGACCGGCATGTTCCACGCCCGCGCCGGCGAACTGGCCGCACAGGGAGCACAGCAACCGTGAAGACCGTGGTGGTCGACAAGATCGCCTCGATCACGCAGGCCTGCGCGCTCGGCCACGAGCTGCGCGTGGCCGACGAGATCCCCGCCGAGGAGGGCGTGGTGATCGTCGCCGAGATCCTCAACAACAAGTCGACCTACAACACGCTCGAGCTGACCAGCGGCCGCATGGCCAAGGTCGCACGGGGCGACGTGGTGGTCGGCGCACTGGGTCCCCGCAAGGCCCTGTTCGGATATTCGGGCCACGTGCCCGACTCGCTCAAGCCCGGCGACATCATCCAGATGCTGAACATCGGCGGCGTCATGGGCGTGTGCGATTCGGCGACCCCGGACAAGGGCAAGCCCTTCGACTGCCGCGTGCTGGGCGTGGTGCTGCAGTTCCCGTACCTGGGCGAGCGCATCGGCGTGCCGGCGCGGGTCGGCTACCGGCGGCTCAATTACGATTCGCCCCTGGAGGTGCGCGGCGTACCGGTGGTGGCGCTGGCCGGCACCTGCATGGAAGCGGGCAAGACCGCGGCCGCGGCCGCCATCATCTCGCGCATGCGCCACCGGGGCCTGGTGATCGACGCCTTCAAGGCCACCGGCGTATCGCTGCGGCGCGACATCATGGCCTTCGAAGATGCCGGCGCGCGCAAATCGATGCTCTTCACGGACCTGGGCGTGGTCACCACCTCGGCGCGCACCGGTCCGGCGCTGACGCGCACCATGCTCACCGAGCTGGCCGCCGGCAAGCCCGACGTCATCGTCTTCGAGCTCGGTGACGGGCTGCTCGGCACCTACGGCGTCGATGCGATCCTCAATTGCGAGGACATCCGCCGCGCGATCACCGGCCTGGTGCTCTCGGCGAACGACCCGGTGGCCGCGTGGGGCGGCGTGAAGCTGCTGCGCGAGCGCTTCCACGTCGAGCCATGCATGGTCACCGGACCATCGACCGACAACCAGGTCGGCGTCGACATCATCGAGCAGCAGCTGAAGGTGCCGGCGTTCAACGCCATCAGCAACCCGGCGGCGCTCGGTGACGCGATCATCGCGGCCGTGGGCCTGGGCGCCCAGGCCGCGATCGCGCGCGCCGCCGAGTAGGTCGTGAGCCGCGTCCCCACCATCGTGCTCGGCGGCACCGGTTACGTGGCCGGCGAATTGCTGCGGCTGATCGCCGCCCACCCGCGGCTGCAGCTGGCGGGCGTCATGTCCGACGGCAGCCCCGGCGAGCCGGTGGCCACGGCCTTCCCGCACCTCGCCGCGGTCTATCCCGAAACGCGGTTCCATTCGCAGCAGCAGATCGAGGCGCTGCTGCAGCGCGAGCGTACGCCAGCGATACTCGCCGCCGCGCCGCACGGCGTCTCCGCCGCGCTGATCGACCGGCTGCTCACGGTGGCGGAACGCTCGGGCCACACGCCACGCGTGGTCGACATCTCGGCGGATTTCCGCTACCCGAGCGCGGCTGCCTACGAAGCCGTGTACCGGCACCCGCACGGTGCGCCCGGGCGCATCGCGCAATTCACCTGCGCGGTGCCCGAACACCTGGGCGAGATCCGCACACCCCACGCGGCGCACCCGGGGTGCTTCGCCACCACGATCCTGCTCGCCGCCGTGCCGCTCCTGGCGCTCGACCTGGTCGAGCCGCAACTGTTCGTGTCCGCGGTCACCGGCAGCACCGGTTCAGGGCGCAAGCCCACCGAGGGCACGCACCATCCGCTGCGGCACGGCGACCTGTACGCGTACCAGGCACTGGCGCACCGCCACGCGCCCGAGATCACCGCTTGCGCACACGCCGCGACCGGCGTGGCCGCGCACTTCGCGTTCGTGCCGCACTCGGGGCCGTTCGCGCGCGGCATCCACGCCACAGTGCAGGCGGTGCTCAAGCGTCCGCTCGACAGCGGCCAATTGCTGTCACGCTTGCGCGATTTCTACGCGGCCTCGCCGTTCGTGCAGGTGGGCGCCGCACTACCGCGCCTGAAGGACGTTGTCGCCAGCAACTACGCGCGGCTCGGCGCGGTCAGCGACGGTCGCACGGTCGCTGTGATGAGCGTGGCCGACAACCTGAACAAGGGCGCGGCCGGCGGCGCGCTGCAATGGATGAACCGTTTGCTGGGTTTTCCGGAAAGCACCGGACTCACGGCGAGCGCAGCTGGCTGGACCTA
Source organism: Gammaproteobacteria bacterium (assembly GCA_025357915.1). Lineage (GTDB taxonomy): Bacteria > Pseudomonadota > Gammaproteobacteria > Steroidobacterales > Steroidobacteraceae > FEN-1191. Next base: position 119,005 of record JANYLH010000027.1, on the reverse strand, counting down.
GCGCGGTGCGCACCAGCCTCGCATTGCAGCCCACCCTGCCGGCCGACCCGCTGGCGCCAGTCTTTGCGCAATACCCGCTGCAGGTGACCTCCGCGCAAGGCGTGTGGCTGCACACCGCCGCGGGCGCACGCGTGCTCGATCTCTACGGCGGTCACGCGGTCGCGGCGCTCGGCTATGCCCATCCCGCCTGGACGCGCGCGCTCCACGCACAGGCGCAGACGCTCAACTTCCAGAGCAACGCCGTCCCGCTCGAGGTGCGCAGCCGTGCCGCGGCAAGCCTGCTGCGCTTCGCCGGAGGGCACTTCAACCAGGTGTTCCTTGTCAATTCGGGCGCCGAGGCGAACGAGAATGCGCTGAAGATGGCGTTCACGATCACGCACCGCTCCGAGGTCATCGCGCTCGAGCACGGCTTTCACGGCCGCACGGCCGCGGCCGGCGCCATCACCTGGGGAGCGGCGGCGAAGTGGTATGGTTTTCCGCGCCCTCCCTTTGAGGTCCGCTTCCTGCCGCGTCGCGATGCCTCGGCACTGGGCGCGATTACCGGGCAGACCGCGGCGGTGATCGTCGAGCCCGTGCAGGGCGTGGGCGGCGCCTTCGATCTGGGCCCGCAATACCTGGCGGCGCTCCGCCGCCGGTGCGATGCCACCGGCGCGCTGCTCATATTCGACGAAGTGCAATGCGGCATGGGCCGCACGGGCGCGCCGTTCGCCGCGAATCTCTACGGCGTGATGCCCGACATGATCACCACGGCCAAGGCGCTCGGCAATGGCTTCCCCTGCGCCGCGCTGCTGCTGAGCCCGCCCGTGGCAGCCGCCGTAAAGCTCGACGCACTCGGTACCACTTTCGGCGGCGGCCCCATGGCCTGCGCGGCAATGCTGGCCGTCATCGAGGCGCTCGGGCACGAGAACCTGCTCGAGAACGTGCGTCTGGTGGGCGAGCTCATCCGCGAGCGCTGCGTAGCCGGCCCGGTGCGCGGCTACCAGGGCGCGGGGTTCCTGGCCGGCCTGATCTGCGACCGGCCCGCCAAAGAGATCCACCGCGCACTGCTCGAGCGCGGCATTCTCGCCGGCACCAGCGCCGACCCGGCCGTGCTGCGGCTCCTGCCGCCGTTCATCCTGCAGCCCGAACACGTCGAGCAGCTGCGCGCGGCGCTGCTCGAGATCGGTGGCGCGTGAAGCGCTTCGTCGACCTGGCCGATTTCACGCGCGGCGAGGTGCAGGACCTGGTTGCGCTGGCACAGCGGCTCGAGCATCACCCCGAACCGCGCTCGCTGGCCGGCAAGGTACTCGGGCTCCTGTTCATGAATCCCTCGCTCCGCACACTCGCCTCATTCCAGTCGGGCATGGCGCGGCTGGGCGGCTCCTCGTTCGTGATTACGCCCGGCCAGGGCACCTGGCAGCTGGAAGCGCGTGACGGCGCCGTGATGACCGGCGCCGCCGCCGAGCACATCCGCGAAGGACTCCCGGTGCTTGCCTCGTATTGCGACGCGCTGGGGATCCGCGCCTTCGCCGCGGGCGAGGACCTGGCGGCCGACCTCGCCGATGAGCGCTTCAACGCCATGGCGGCCCTGGTCGACCGGCCGCTCATCAACATGGAGTCCGCGATCAACCATCCCTGCCAGGCGCTGGCCGACTGGAAGACGCTCGATGAACTCCCCGGCCCGGCCCGCCGTAAATTCGTGCTGGCCTGGGTATCGCACCCGAAGTCGCTGCCGCTGGCCGTGCCGGCGGCCACCGTGCACATGGCGGCGCTGCGCGGCATGGACGTCGTCGTGCTGCGGCCCGAAGGTTTCGCCCTGCCCACCACCGTCATGGAGCGCGCCCGCCAGGCCGCCGCCGCCAGCGGCGGGAGCGTGGCGGAGACCGCCAACCGCGCGGCCGCGCTCGAGGGCGCGCAGGTGGTGTACGCGAAGGAATGGGGCTGCACGAGTCACTACGGCGACGAAGCCGCGGACCGCGAGCTGCGCCGGCCCCTCAAGAACTGGTGCCTGCGCAATGACTGGTTTGCGCGCGCCGCAGACGATTGCCGGGTCATGCACTGCCTGCCCGTACGGCGCAACAGCGCCATTGCCGACGAAGTGCTCGACGGGCCGCGCAGCCTGGTGCTGCGCCAGGCCTTCAACCGCTTGCCCGCGCAAATGGCCGTGCTCCACCGCCTGCTCAGGCCCTGACACTTGCCCTTGATCGCCACCCGAAGGAGCTCTCCGCACCCATGAAACTGCACCGCGCCGACCAGGTCGCCACCATCCGGGCGCTGCGCGCCGCCGCGCCGTACATCCGCATGTACAAGGGCAAGATCTTCGTCGTCAAGGCCGGCGGCGCCGTGTTCGGCGATGCGGACATGACGCGCGCCCTCATGGAGCAGATCGCGATCCTGCATTACCTCGGGGTGCGGGTGGTGATGGTGCACGGCGGCGGGCCACAGCTCACCGAAGTCACCGCGGCCATGGGCGTGCCGACGCGCATGGTGCAGGGCCGGCGCATCACCGACGAGAAATCAATCGACGCCACCTCGATGGTGCTCAACGGGCTGATCAACACCCGGATCCTGGCGATCTGCCGCGATCTGGAGATCGACGCGGTCGGGCTCTCCGGTGTCGACGCGGGGCTGGTGCAGGCGCACCGTCGCCCGCCCGTGAAACTGCAGCCCACCGATACGGAGACGGTGGATTTCGGCTTCGTCGGCGACATCGACCGCATCGACACCAACGTCATCCGCAAGCATCTGGACAACGGATTGATGCCGGTGATCAGCCCGCTTTCGGCCGACGCGCGCGGGCAATTGCTGAACATCAACGCCGACACCGTCGCCGCCGCGATCGGCGCCGCGCTCCAGGCCGAGAAGCTGATCCTGTGCACCGGCGCGCCGGGGATCCTCGACGACGTGGCCGACCCCGGCTCCGTGATCTCCTACACCGACCTGGCGGGCCTCACGCGGCTGCGCGCTGCGGGCAAGCTCAACGACGGCATGCTGCCCAAGGCCAGGGCGATCGAAGACGCGATCCGTGGCGGCGTGCGCCGCGTGCACGTGATCGGTTACCGCTCGAGCGAAAGCATCCTCGCCGAGGTGTTCACCAACGAGGGCACCGGCACGCTGATCGTGGCCGACATCACGGCGCTGAGCAGCGCGGAGCAGGAATCGGGCGGCGCCCAGGCTGTAGACTAGCCAGCCAGCCCACCACGCACCCAGGTCCATGAATACCGGCACGGGTCCCAAACCGCCAACTGCCAAGACACCGACCGAGCGGCTGAACACACGGGCGGCCGGCATCATCGGCCTGGCGGTCATGTGCAGCCGCGTGCTGGGCCTGATCCGCGAGCAGCTCTGCGCCGCGCTGTTCGGTGGGGGCGGCGCGATGGACGCCTTCACCGCGGCATTCCGCATCCCGAACCTGCTGCGCGACCTGTTCGCCGAGGGCGCGCTCTCGACGGCCTTCGTCACCACCTTCAGCAAGACCGCCGCGCGCAGCAGCGACGCCGCGGCCTGGGCACTGGCCAACAAGATTGCGACGCTCGCTGCGGTCGTGCTCGGTGCGCTGTGCGTCGTTGGAATCGTGTTCACACCGCAACTCGTTGCGACCCTCGCACCAGGCTTCAACCCCGCCAAGGCGGCGCTGACAGTGACGCTCACGCGCGTCATGTTTCCGTTCATCCTGCTGGTCTCGCTGGCCGCGCTGGTGATGGGGATGCTCAACGCGAAGAACGTGTTCGGCATGCCGGCGATGGCCTCGAGTTTCTTCAACCTCGGCTCGATCGCTGGCGGCGTGGTGTTGGGCTACTGGCTCGACCCGCATTTCGGGCCGCTGGCCTTGACGGGATTGGCTATCGGTACACTGTTCGGTGGCGCACTGCAGCTGGGCGTGCAGCTGCCACAACTTCATCGGCTCGGGTTCCGCTACCGCCCGGATTTCCACTGGCGCGATCCGGGTGTGAGTGCCGTTCTGGGCCTGATGGGGCCCTCGGTCATCGCCGCGAGCACCACGCAGTTCAACGTGCTGGTCAACTCGATCTTTGCCTCCCAACTGGGCGACGGGCCGATCTTCTGGCTGGCCATCGCCTTCCGCTTGATGCAGCTGCCGCTGGGGCTGTTTGGCGTGGCGCTGGGCACCGTGACGCTGCCGCTGCTCGCGCGCCTCGCGGTGAGCGGCAACATGAGCGCCTTTCGCGGCGAACTCTCGCGCGGCATGCGGCTCGCGTTTCTGATGACCATTCCCTGCACCGTGGGCCTCGTGATGCTTGCCGGGCCCATCGTCTCGGTGTTGTACGAGCACGGCCGCTTCGACGCCTTCCAGTCCGCCGAAGCGGCCGGCGCCCTGCGCTACTACGCGATCGGCCTGGCCGGGTACGCCGCACTCAAGGTGCTGGTCAACGCTTTCTATGCGCTCGACCAGCGGCGCACACCGATGTACACGAGCTTCTTTGCCGTGGCGCTCAACCTGCTGCTCAACTGGATCTTCACGCGCGAGCTGGGCTGGGGACACCGGGGCCTGGCCTTCTCGACCGGGTGCGTGGCGACCTGCAATTTCCTGTTGCTGTACTGGTTGATGCACCGGCATCTCAAGCGCCTGGAGACGCGGCGCATGTCCACGCTGCTGGGCAAGGTCGCGCTCGCCTCGGCCGGACTGGCGCTGGTGTGCTGGAGCTCGCAGCATTGGCTGCTGGGCGACTGGGCGGGACTGCGCTTTGCCGCCCGGCTCGGGCTTCTGCTGCTCACGATTACAGCCGGGGGACTGGCGTTTCTCGCCTGCGGCACGGCGCTGCGCATCGAGGAACTGCAGGAACTGCTGCAGGCATTGCGGCGCCGGGCGCACCGTGATGCCTAGGAATCGCAGGCCGATATTGAATCTCTGGTGTTTCAATAATATGCTTAAGAATGGAACTGTATCACTAATGAATCAATATTCCGGTTGCCATCGTATCCGGCAACCCGGCGGTTCGCCGGGCGAGGCCCGGTTCCCGGGACTATCATGGCCTGGCTTCACCCGCTGCGGGGCCGTATGAGCAGACTGTGGGACAAGGGCGCGCCGCTCGATGATCGCGTGCTGCGCTTCACCGCTGGCGACGACCATGTGCTCGATGAGCGCCTGGTGGTGGCCGACGTGCGCGCCTCCATCGCGCACGCGGACATGCTGCACGCGCAGGGATTGCTCACGGCAGCGGACGCCGCGGCGATCCGCGCTGGGCTGAGCGCGCTCGGGGCCGAACACGAGCGCGGCGAGTGGCGCATCGAACTCGCAGACGAAGACGGCCAGACCGCGCTCGAGAAGCGCCTGACGGCGCGGATCGGCGCGGCCGGCGAACGCATCCACCTCGGGCGCTCGCGCAATGACCAGGTACTGGCCGCGGTGCGCCTGTACATGCGCGAGGCGCTCCAGTCCCTCGCCGCCGGCGCCGAAGCCGTGGCCGCCGCACTTGAGGGCCTGGGTCAGCGCCAGGGATCGATCGCACTGCCGGGCTACACCCACATGCAGCAGGCCATGCCCAGCACGGTTGCGCTCTGGGCCGGCGGTTTCGCCGCCGAACTGCGCGACGACGCGGACGGCCTGCGCGCCGTGGGGCGCCGCGCCGGCCGCAATCCGCTGGGGTCGGCCGCAGGCTACGGCACGCCGGGGCTCCCGCTGGACAGGTCCGCCACCACGCGGACGCTGGGGTTCGAGGCGATACACGAGCCGGTCACGGCCGTGCAGCTCTCGCGCGGCAAGGCCGAGGCACAGTTGCTGTTCGAGACGACGCTGCTGATGCAGGACCTGGGACGCCTGGCCGCCGACCTGCTGCTGTTCTACACGCGGGAATTTGCCTTCGTCGACTTGCCGGACGCCTTTACCACCGGTTCGTCGATCATGCCCCAGAAGCGCAATGCAGACGTGTTCGAGCTGGTGCGCGGCCGCGGCGCCAGCGCACTCGCCTGTCTCACCGAGGCATTGATGCTGTACGCCAAACTGCCCTCGGGGTACCAGCGCGACCTGCAGCTGCTCAAGGCGCCGCTGTTCCGCGGCATTGATCTGGCTGGCGAGAGTCTTGGAATAATGGTGCCCGCGATCGACGCGCTGCAGTTTCGGGCCGAAAGCGTCCAGATCGATCCGGCGGTGCACGCCGCCGGCGAGGCCTACGCCCTGGTGGTGAAGGAAGGCATCCCGTTTCGCGAAGCCTACCGGCGCATTGCCGCCCGGTTCACACGCACGAGCAAGTGAGAGCAGCGCCATGAGCGACACGGCCGACGACACCACCCAGAGCCCGAGCGATACCGGGCTCTTTAACTACGTGCAGCTCATCTACGGCCTGCACGCCTTTGCCGTGCTGACCGGGATCTTCACCAGCTCGACCATCGCGGGCCGCTTCGTGTTCGGGCTGCCCTCGATTATCGCGGTGATCATGAATTACGCGCGGCGCGCGGAGGCGCGGGGCACCTGGCTCGCGACGCATTTCGAGTGGCAGATCCACACTTTCTGGTATGCGTTCCTGTGGATCGGCGTGACGCTCCTGATCAGCGCGCCCCTGACGCTGATCGTGATCGGCATCTTCATCGCCTATGCGGGTATCGGCATCGTCGGCCTGTGGGTGGCCTATCGCGTGGCACGCGGCTGGCTGGCGCTGCACAAGCGACAGCCCATGCCGCGGCATGAACCGCCGCCTGCGGCGATAGCTCCATGAGCGCGCTGCGGCCCGTGCGGCTGTCGATCGTGCTCTTTGCTGCCGGCGCGCTGCTGGCCTGCGGCGGCTGCGGCCAGAAGGGCGCGTTGTACCTGCCAGATCCCGCACCGCAGGCCATGCCGCAGACGCCTGCCGTGCCGGAAACACCCGCCGCGCCGGACCCGGCCGGCGAAGCCACGCGCGGCAAGGCGCCACGCCTGCCGGATCCTGCTAAGAGCCAGTAGTGGCCGGAACCGGCGCGGCGGCGGGCATCGGCACGCCGATGAGTCCCGCCGCCGGACTGCGCAACAACGCGGCCAGTCCTGCGTCGCCGCGCAGCGCCAGGAGTGATGCGAACTCACTGCGCGGGAAAACCGCCGGCAGGCCACGCCCGCCGCCGTACTGCGCCGCGACGATGCTGCGCGGATTGCGCCGCGCGGCATCCACCAGGCGCTGCAGGTCGGCGCTGGTGACGCCGGACTGATCCGCCGGCCACAACAGCGCGCCGCCGCAACTGCCGGGGAGGCTCGCGAGCCCCGCGCGGATCGCCGCGGCCAGGCCTTCACGCCATTCCCGGTTGACCACGACAGAGACGGGCAGGCGACCGAGTGCCGGAGCGAGATCTCCGGAGTGCGCGCCGAGCACCGCGGTGACGGCGTGGCCGGCCACGGCCGTCGCGCGACTCAGCGCCAGCTGCAGCAGCCGCCCACCCGGCGCGCTCCCCGGCTGCAGCGGCGTGGCCGCGCTCGCGAGTGCGCCCGGGGCAATCACGATGACCTGCAATTCCACGGCGTTCATGTCCTGCGCCTCGTCCGCTCGCGCCACGTGCGGCCTGGCTCACTATACTGCGCCGCCTGAGGGCACCCAATGTCTCCAAAACCAGACCTGATACTCGTCGACGGTTCCTCGTACCTGTACCGGGCGTTCCACGCGCTGCCGCCGCTCGCCACTTCGCGCGGCGAGCCGACCGGCGCGGTGCACGGCGTACTCAACATGCTGAAGAAGCTGCTGCGCGATTACCCGGGCACGCCTCTGGCGGTGGTGTTCGATGCGCCGGGCCGGACCTTCCGCGACGACCTGTTCGCGCAATACAAGGAACACCGGCCGCCGATGCCCGATGACCTGCGCGCACAGATCGAGCCGCTCCTGCAGGCGGTGCAAGGCATGGGCCTGCCGCTGCTGCGCGTCAGCGGCGTCGAGGCGGACGATGTCATCGGCACACTGGCGGCGCGCGCCGCGGCAGCCGGCCAGCAGGTGCTGATCTCGACCGGCGACAAGGACATGACGCAGCTGGTCAACGAGCGCATCACGCTCATCAACACCATGAACGACTCGCTCCTCGATCGCGCCGGCGTGAAAGCCAAATTCGACGTGTACCCCGAACAGATCATCGACTATCTGGCCCTCGTCGGCGACAGCTCGGACAACATCCCGGGCGTCGACAAGGTGGGTCCGAAGACCGCCGCCAAGTGGCTCAACACCTACGGCACGCTCGAAGGGATCCTGGCGCACGCCGCGGAAATCCCCGGCAAGGTCGGCGAGAACCTGCGCGCCGGCACCAACACCGTCGCGCTCTCGCGAGCGCTCGCCACCATACGCTGCGATGTCGAACTGCCGGCCGACGAAGCCGCGCTGAGGCCGCGCGCGCCGGATACCGCCTCACTGCGCGAGCTGTACACGCGCCTGGAGATGCGCTCGTTCCTGCGCGCTCTCGAGGGCGGCGAGACCGCGGCCGGCAGCGGCGCTGCCGCCACGGGCGCAGGGGATCCCGCCGCGCCCGCCGCCGCGCCGGCCGTCGCGGCAGCGCCGCCGCCCGGCGCCGACCCGCTCGAGCGGCACTACACGCTCATCAACGACTGGACGCAATTCCTCGGCTGGTGCGAACGGCTGGCGCGCGCGCCGCTGTTCGCCTTCGACACCGAGACCACGGGGCTCGACTACATGCAAGCGCAGATCGTCGGCGTCTCCTTCTGCGTCGAACCCGGGCACGGCGCCTACGTTCCGGTGGCGCACAACTATGCCGGTGCACCCGAGCAACTCGAGCGCACGCGGGTACTCGAAGCGCTGCGCCCGCTGCTCGAGGACGCCGCGCACGCCAAGGTCGGCGCGCACATGAAATTCGACATGCATGTGCTCGAAAACCACGGCATCGCGCTGCGCGGCCAGCGCTACGACACCATGCTCGAATCCTACGTGCTTGACAGCACCGCGACGCGCCACGACATGGATTCGATGGCCGAAAAATACCTCGGCATCCGCACCATCCATTTTGAAGATGTCGCCGGCAAGGGTGCGAAGCAGATCAGCTTTGACCAGGTGAGCGTCGAGACCGCGGCCGAGTACTCGGCCGAGGACGCCGACATCACCTTGCGGCTGCACCAGCAGCTGTGGCCGCAGCTCGAGGCGATTCCGGCGCTGGCGAAGCTATACACGGAAATCGAGCAGCCGCTGGTGCCGGTGCTGCAGCGGATGGAGCGCGGCGGCGTGCTGATCGACCGCGCGATGCTGAAGCAGCACAGCTTCGAGCTCGCGGCACGCCTGGTCGAACTCGGCGGCGAGGCGCATCGCGCCGCCGGGCAGGAATTCAACCTCGAATCCCCGAAGCAGTTGCAGCAGATCCTGTTCGAGAAACTGCAGATCCCGGTGCTGCGCAAGACGCCGACCGGGCAGCCCTCGACGGCCGAGGACGTGCTCGAGGAGCTGGCGGCCGACCACGCGCTGCCGCGGATCATCCTCGACTACCGCACGCTGGCCAAGCTGCGCTCGACCTACACCGAGAAGTTGCCGGAGCAGATCGACGCCGTCACCGGCCGCGTGCACACCTCGTACCACCAGGCGGTCGCGGCGACCGGGCGCCTGTCCTCGACCGATCCGAACCTGCAGAACATTCCGATCCGCAGCCCCGAGGGGCGCCGCATCCGCCAGGCTTTCATCGCGCCGCCGGGCCAGCTGCTGCTGGCCGCCGACTATTCGCAGATCGAGCTGCGCATCATGGCGCACCTCTCGGGCGATGAGGGCTTGCTGCGCGCCTTCGCCGCCGACCAGGACATCCACCGCGCCACGGCTGCGGAAGTGTTCGGCGTCGCGCCTGAGCAGGTGAGCGCCGATCAGCGCCGCTCGGCGAAGGCGATCAATTTCGGACTGATTTATGGCATGTCGGCCTTCGGCCTGGCGAAGCAGCTCGGGATCGAGCGCGGCGCCGCCGCGCAATACGTCGAGCTCTACTTCGCGCGCTACCCCGGCGTCCGCCAGTACATGGACAGCACGCGCGAGCGCGCGAAGCGCGACGGCTACGTCGAGACCGTATACGGACGGCGGCTGTACCTGCCCGCGATCAACTCGCGCAACCGCCCGTTGCAGCAGTACGCCGAACGCAGCGCGATCAACGCGCCCATGCAAGGTACCGCCGCGGACATCATCAAGCTCGCCATGCTGGACGTCGATGCCTGGTGCCAGCGCCCCGAGGTGCCCGCGCGACTGCTGATGCAGGTGCACGACGAGCTGGTGCTGGAAGTGCAGGCCGATTTCCTCGCCGCGGCCACCGCGCAGGTGCGTGCGCTGATGGTCGGCGCGGCCGCACTGCGCGTGCCATTGCGGGTCGACGTGGGCCACGGCCTCAACTGGGACCAGGCGCACTGATCATTATGCAAACAAAGCGTCGCCTGACGCCGACATGCGCTGGCGCGCGGCGGCGGGCCGTAGACTGGCGCCAGTCCGGAGCGGACCGCGCTCTGTCACCGCAAAGATAAACCGATGCAGCCTGGAAAATTCGCAATCACCGCGGCGCTGGCCCTGGGCCTCACCGCTGCCCCCGCATTCAGCGTCGACCACGGCTTCTACCTGGGCGCCGGGCTTGGCCAGTCCGAGAGCGGCCTGCGCAGCAGCAACTTCAATTTCAAGGATCGGGACCAGGGCTACAAGCTGATCGCCGGCATCCGAGCCCTGAGCCTGCTGGCCGTCGAAATCAACTACCTCGACCTCGGCAGTTCCAGTGTGGGCACGGCGCAGGCAAAAACCCGTGCCGCGGACGGCTTCGTCATGGCGTTCCTGCCGATCCCGCTCGTGGATGTGTACGGCAAGCTCGGGTACGTCTCCTGGAAGACCGACGCTTCGGCGCCGGGTTTTTCGCTGCGCACCACCGGGAGCGACCTCGCCTACGGAGCCGGCGTGCAACTGCATTTCGGGAGTTTCGCGGCGCGCCTGGAATATGAGGCCTTCGATGCGCAGACGGCGGCAAAACCGACGTTCCTGTCGCTCGGCGCCACCTATACCTTTCTCTAGAAACCGGCGCCGCTGGCAGGGAACTAACCCGGGCCGGCCCGCTCGAACTGAATGTGAGTGCTACCAATGCGCTCCCCGCTTCCCTCCCTGAGCGGGCTGCTCTGCCCCGGTGGCTACTCCCCCCAGATTTCTAGCCACCGGGGCCTTTTATTTTCTGGAACCACTGGTGCAGCTGGTGCCTGGCCTCCTCGAGCCCGGTGCCATCCACGGCTGAAAAGGCCTGCACGGTGGCGCGCCCCGCCAGGGCGCGCTGCGCGGCCGCCAGGGCCTGCGCCAGCTCGGCGCGCTTGAGCTTGTCGGTCTTGCTGAGCAGCACGTGGACCGGGCAGCGCACCGCCTCCGCCCAGGCGATCAGCCCGTCGTCGCCCTCGAGCAGACCGCGGCGGCTGTCGACGATGAGAAACAGGCCGCGGAGCGAGGCGCGCTGGGCCAGCGCGGTGGTCATCGGCGCCCAGGTGGCGCGTTCCGCGGCACTCGCTTCCGCATAGCCGTAGCCCGGCAGATCGACGATGCGGCAGCCCGGCGCCAGTTCGAAGAAATTCAGCAGCCGGGTGCGGCCCGGGGTTTTCGCGGTGCGGGCGAGCGCGCGCCGGCCCGTGAGCGCGTTGATGGCGCTGGATTTGCCGGCATTCGAGCGACCGGCAAAGGCCGCTTCGGCACCCAGGTCAGGCGGAAAATGCCGAGGATGGGCCGCGCTCAACAGCAGAGCGGCATTGGGGTAGGTACTCATCGCGACGAATGTAGTGTGCGCAGACCCTGGTGTACAATTGCACGTCCCGCTGACACGGATAACATCATGACTGCGACAATTCGTCTGGCCTGCTGCGCCCTGCTGCTGCTTGCGGCGCCCGTTTCCTGGTCGAAGGGCTCCGCCGAGGCCGGCGCCGCGGTCGCGGCCACCTGCCTGGCCTGCCATGGCCCCAACGGCAACAGCATTAACGCCGAATGGCCCAACCTGGCCGGGCAGAATGCCGCCTACATCGAGCACCAGCTGCATCTGCTCCATGATGGCCGGCGCACCGGCAAGGCGGGCGACGCCTCTGCGGCCATGATGCCGGCGATGGCCGTCACGCTCAGCGACCAGAATATGGAGGACGTGGCCGCCTATTTTTCCCAGCAGGCGGCCAGCGGTCTCGAGGCCGACCCGTCCTACTGGCAGGCGGGAGAGAAACTCTACCGCAGCGGCGATCGCGCCCGCGCCATCCCCGCCTGCGCGGCCTGCCATGGCCCGACCGGCCGCGGCAACCCCGCGGCTGGCTACCCCGCGCTGCGCGCCCAGCAATCCTTGTACGTCATCAAGCAGCTTGGCGCCTACAGCGCCGACGTGCGCTACTCGAAGAACGAGAAGGGCGTGAGCTTCGGCGGCGACAACGGCAACATCATGCACACGATCGCCGCGCGCCTGACGGACGAGGACATGCGGAATCTTGCTTCCTACATGCAGGGAATGCGCTGACCATGAACAAACCCCTGACCTGGCCTGCCATGGTGTTGCTGGCGCTGGCCGCCTGCTCTGGCAAGCCCGAGACCCCGCCGCCGGCCGCTCCGGCCGAAGCCCCGGCGGTGCCGGTGGCTGCGCAACCTGCGGCCCCCGCCGAATCTGCGAGCACCGATGCCAAGGCTGCGCCGGCGCCAGCGGCCGAGGAATCCAAGCTCGAGCGCGTTTCGCCGCTCCCGGCCGCGGGCCAGCTGCCCTCGGGCAAGTGGGTCGCAGGCGTCAACTACCGGCCGCTGGTGCCGGCCCAGCCGACTGACGCCGCACCGGGCAAGGTCGAAGTCATCGAAGTGTTCTGGTACGCCTGCCCGCATTGCTACGCGCTCGATCCTTATCTCGAGAGCTGGCGCAAGAGCAAGCCGCCCTACGTCGATTTCCGCCGCGTGCCGGTCACCTGGCAGCCGGTGCACCAGTCGCACGCGCGGCTGTTCTACGCGCTCGAGGCGCTGGGCAAGGAAGCGGCCGTGCACAGCGAAGTGTTCGCTGAAATGCACGACCGCAAGAACTACATGTTCGCGCAGGACAACGCGAGCGAAACCCTGGCGGCGCAGACGGCCTTCGCCAAGGCGCACGGCATCAGCGCCGCGGATTTCAGCAATGCCCTCAATTCCTTTACGGTGCAGGCCAATATGGCGAAGGCCGACGACCTCGTGCATCGCTACCACGTGGACGGCGTGCCGCTGATCGTGATCAACGGCAAGTACGTCACCGACGTCAACATGGCGGGGAGCCCCGCCAACCTGATCAGCATCGTCAACGACCTCGTCGCCAGCGAAAAAGGTCGCTAGGCAGCGCGGGCCGCGCGGCGCCGATGCTCAACCGCTACGCGCTACAGGGCCAGGGGCTGGTCAGCGCCGGCGACGCGGCGCTCGCTGATACGCTGTGGATCGACCTGCTCGAACCCACACCCGAGGAGGAACGGGCCATCGAGGCCCAGTGCGGCGTTGACGTACCGACGCGCGAGGAAATGCGCGAGATCGAATCCTCCAATCGGCTCTACGAAGAGGCTGGCGCGATCTACCTGACCGCGACCATTGTCACCAAGCTCGACACCGACCTGCCGCAGAATTCACAGGTCACCTTCATCCTCAAGGATGGCTGGCTGATTACCAACCGCTACACCGACCCGCTGCCGTTCCGGCGCTTCATCAGCTACGCGGAGCGTCACGCGCCCGCGTGCAGTTCGGGGCCCGCGGTGCTGGCTGGCCTCATCGAGGCGATCATCAACCGCGTGGCCGACGTCATCGAGCGCGTCAGCGCGGACCTCGACGCCATTTCCGCCGAGGTATTCACGCGCCCCACGCATCGCCGGCGCGGCGGGCCGCGTGACTTCCGGGCCGTGCTCGAGCGCGTCGGCCAGAGCGGCGAGCTCATCGCCAAGACCCGCGAAAGCCTGGTGAGCCTCGGGCGGGCGCTGGCCTTCGTACAGCAGGCGACCGCGGTCAACCTCACCAACGACGTGCGCACGCGGCTCCGTACGCTCTCGCGCGATGTCATCGCCATGAGCGACCACGCCTCGTTCCTCGGCAACAACGTCTCGTTCATACTCGATGCCACCCTGGGCATGATCAATATCGACCAGAACAACATCCTGAAGATCTTCTCGGTGGTCACGGTGTTCCTGCTCCCGCCTTCAGTGATCGGCGCCATCTATGGCATGAATTTCGACCACATACCCTGGGCCCACGAGTCCTGGGGGTTCCTGGGCGCGCTCGGACTGATGGTCACCTCGGCGGTCATTCCCTACCTGATCTTCAAGCGCCGCGGTTGGTTGTAGCGGCCGCCGGGCCGCCCGGTTACAGGCAGGTCGCGCGGGCCGGGCGGTTCGGGTAATCTTGCGCGCCGCCGCGCCCGTAGCTCAGCTGGATAGAGTACTGCCCTCCGAAGGCAGGGGTCGTGGGTTCGAATCCCGCCGGGCGCGCCATCCTGCCGTGAGCGGCGGGAGTTGCGGGCGGTTCAACGAATACGGATTCAGCCGTTATAATTGACCCGATCGAGTTCCTTGGCCACCTATCGGACTGCCCGTGAGCAAACAAGACACCCATTTCTTCAATACCTTCAGCATGATCATCGGCGGGCTGATCGTGATCGCCCTCATCATCTTCGCGCTGGCGCGGGTGGTGGCCGGCCGCACCCAGGAGCCCGAGGTCTACTCGGATCCGAAATACGTGGACAGCGTCGGTGAGCGGATCAAGCCCTTCGCGCGCGTCGCCGTGGCCGGCGCGGATAATTCCGCCCTGGTGATCGCGGCCCCGGCGCAGGGATCCGCCATCGCCCTGCAGGTGCCCAAGGACGGGCCGGCCCTGTACGAAGCGGTCTGCAAGAACTGCCACGCCGCCGGCCTGGTCGGCGCACCGAAGTTCGGCGATCGCACGGCCTGGGCGCCGCGCATCGCCAAGGGCAAGGCGGCGCTGTATGAGCACGCGATCAAGGGCTACGTGGGCACTGCCGGCGCAATGCCCGCCAAGGGTGGGCGCACCGACCTCGGCGATGAACTCATCAAGGCCGGCGTCGATTACCTGGTGCTGAAGGGCGGCTAGGGTTCTTCGGCCGACGGCCGCAGGCCCGCGGCTTCACTGACATGCGCGGCGCCGAGGGCGTCTGTGCCCTCCAGGTCGGCGATCGTGCGCGCCACCTTCAACAAGCGATGATAGCCGCGGGCCGATAGCCCGAGGCGCTCGCTCACGCGCGCGATCAGGCGGCGGGCGGCGGGTTCGGTGCGGCAATGCGCCTCGATGCCGGCATGATCGAGTCGCGCGTTGCAGCAGCGCTGCCGCGCCAGTTGCAGGGCGCGCGCAGCGCGCACCGACCCGGCAAGCCTGGCCCCCTCGCCGGCGCAAGCGGCCCGCTGGAGCGACGCGGGATCGACGCGCGGCACTTCGATGTGCAGGTCGATGCGGTCGAGCAATGGGCCGGAGATGCGACTGCGGTAGCGCTGCACGCGCCGTGGCCCGCACTTGCAGCGGCGCGAATCGTCGCCGAGGTAACCGCAGGGACAGGGATTCATCGCGGCTACCAGCTGGAATTCCGCCGGCAGTTCGAGCCGGTCGGCGGCGCGCGCCAGCGTGATGGCGCCCGACTCGAGCGGCTCACGGAGGGCTTCGAGCACACGCCGGTCGAACTCGGGCAATTCGTCCATGAACAGCACGCCGTGATGGGCCAGGCTGATTTCGCCGGCGCGCAGCTTCGAGCCGCCGCCGACGATGGCATTGGCGGAGGAGGCGTGGTGCGGGGACCGGAACGGCCGCTGCCCCCAGCGCGCCGGATCAAAGCCCGGCATGCTGATCGAGGCGATGCCCGCGACCTCGATCGCCTCGGCTTCGGTGAGCGGCGGGAGCAGCGCCGGGAGGCGCGAGGCGAGCATGGTCTTGCCGCTGCCAGGCGGCCCGACCATGAGCAGGCTGTGGCCGCCGGCTGCAGCGATCGTCAGTGCCCGCTTCGCTCGCCACTGCCCCCGGACTTCGTCGATCGAATCAGCGGGCACGGGAACGCAGGGACTCGCGGCGCCAGGATCGGCCACCGCGACTTCGCCGTCCGCTTCGCCTCCGAGAAAACGGCACACGCCGCGCAGGTTGGTGAAGCCGAAGGCCTGCCGGTGGCGCGCCAGAGCCACCTCCTGCAGGTCAGCGCGCGGCAACAGCATGTCGTGCCCGACCCGCGCGGCCTGGATGGCCGCCAGCACCAGGCCGCGCACCGGACGCAGCTCGCCTCCCAGCCCCAGCTCGCCGTAGCACTCGGCTTCTGCCTGGCGGCGGACCCGCAGCTGGCCGCTGGCCACGAGCAACGCGAGAGCCACCGGCAGATCGTAACGGCCGCCTTCCTTCGAGAGCTCCACCGGCGCCAGGTTGACGGTGATGCGGCCTGGCGGAAACTCGTACCCCGAATTGACAATGGCCGAGCGCACGCGCTCGCGGCTCTCGCGCACCACCGGTGCAGGGAGCCCCACGATGCTGAAGCCCGGCAGGCCGCTGCCCAGGTGTGCCTCGATCTGCACCAGCGGCGCGTCGAGCCCGAGCTGCGCCCGACTCAACACCTGCGAGACGCTCACACCCGTGCCCGCCGCCGCCAGTGCCAGCCAGTGTGATCGGCTAGTCGGATACCGGCGGGAGCGACTGCTGGAGCTGCTCGAACCGCTGCTCGAGCAGGGCCACGCGCGCGTCGAGTTCGGTGATTCGCGCGCGCGCGCGCTCGAGTACCTTGGCCTGGACGTCGAACTCGGCGCGCGAAGTCAGATCGAAACGCCCCGCGGCACCCTGCAGTACGGCGCGAAAATTGGCTTCCAGTTCGCTGCGCATGTTGCCAAGCGCCGCCGGGAGCCCCGCAATGAAGCGCCGGACCATTTCTTCGATCTGGGTGTTTTCCATAGCCGGTTCCTGAATGAGTGCCCCGAAATCGCGCGTTGCGCGGTGCCCGAAGCCCAGATTGGTGCAACGGCGCGCCGCAAACCCCCGCACAGAGGCGAATCGGCCAGCAGTGCCCGTGGCACGGATTCTGCAACCAGCCTTGGCGCTGTGCGGGAATCGACAGCATACGCGCGCCGCCGTCGCGCCGGAACATGGTTTTAGGGGTTGGTTCGTACACAAATGCTGGGAGTCGCAGGCATGGGCATGACCGTCAACAGTATCTTCCGCGGGTTCAATGCGCGGCGGTGCGCCACGGCGTTCGCCGTCTCGCTCCTGGGCCTGGCGCTGCTGCACGCCGTGCCGGCACGCGCGGAAGCGGCCGCACCGGTTGCCGCCGCGGCCGACGCCCCAACCGCCGCTGCGGCACCGCTCGCCGCCACCGCACCGCTGGCCGCGCCGGCCGCCGTTGCGGCGCCCACGCCCGACAAAGGCGACACCTCGTGGATGATGACCTCCACGGTGCTGGTGATCCTGATGACGATTCCGGGCCTCGCGCTGTTCTACGGCGGCCTGGTCCGTGGCAAGAACGTGTTGTCGGTGCTGATGCAGGTATTCGTGGTGTTCAGCCTGATGGCGGTGCTGTGGGCCATCTATGGCTACAGCGTCGCCTTTACCGAGGGCGGCGATTTCTTCGGCGGCTTCGGCCGCTTGTTCCTCAAGGGGATGGACGGCAGTTCGAACGTGGCCACCTTCAGCAAGGGTGTGGTCATCCCCGAATACGTGTTCATGGTGTTCCAGCTCACCTTCGCGGCGATCACCCCCTGCCTCATCGTCGGTGCCTTCGCCGAGCGCGTGAAGTTCTCGGCGGTATTGCTGTTCATCGCCATCTGGTGGACCTTCGCCTACCTGCCGATCGCACACATGGTCTGGTACTGGGCCGGCCCCGATGCCTACACCAGCGCCGAAGCCGGCGCCAAAGCCGCTGCGACCGCGGGATTCCTGTTCCAGAAAGGCGCGCTGGACTTTGCCGGCGGTACGGTGGTGCATATCAACGCCGGCATCGCCGGGCTGGTCGGCGCGATCCTCATCGGCCGGCGCGTCGGTTATGGCAAGGCCGCCATGGCGCCACACAACGTGCCGTTCATGATGATCGGCGCCTCGCTCCTGTGGGTGGGCTGGTTCGGCTTCAACGTCGGCTCGAATCTCGAGGCCTCGGGTTTTGCGGGCCAGGTGTTCGCCAACACGCTGCTCGCGACGGCCGCGGCGACGCTCGCATGGATGTGCGCGGAATGGGCGGCGCGCGGTACGCCGACCATGATCGGCGCCGCCTCGGGCGCGGTTGCAGGACTGGTGGCAATCACGCCCGCCTGCGGCTGGGTGGGCCCGATGGGTTCGATCGCCATCGGCGCGCTCGCCGGCGTGGCGTGCCTGTTCGCGGTCACCAAGCTCAAGGGCTGGTTCAAGTACGACGACACGCTGGACGTCTTTGGCGTGCACTGCATCGGCGGAATCCTCGGCGCGATGCTCACCGGCGTATTCAACGACCCGGCGCTCGGCGGCACCGGCGTCTACGACTATGTCGCGAACAAGGTCGGCGACTTTTCGATGAGCGCGCAGCTGCTGGCGCAGGCCTGGGGCGTGGTGACGACCCTGGTCTGGTCGGGCGGTGTCGCCTTCATCGCCTTCAAGATCGTGGACCTCACGATCGGCCTGCGGGTAGCCGAGGACCAGGAACGCGAGGGCCTCGACACCACCTACCACGGCGAACACGCCTACAACGACTGAGTCTCAGAAGGCGCTCTGCCCCGTTCCCGGCCCCGGCAGCGATCGCTCCCGGGGCCGGCATTTCGTGACGGGCCTCACTATTGTGTGATCCAGCTCATCTTTGTGCCCCTGCACAACACTGATACTCTTGGTGTGTGTGCAGGAGGCTAAGATGCGACAGCTGACGGTTCTGTCCCTGATCATCGCCGGGCTGGGCGCCATCGGCGCTGCCGGCGCGGGCGACATCTACTGCAACAACCAGGGCCGTGACTGCAGCGACCGGCCGAGCCCCGGCGCGACCTTCAAGGGCAGCACCAACAGCTCGATCCCCGGAAACAGTGGGCCGGCCGCGCCGCCTGCCAGCAATTCCGCCAGCGCCAGCGCTCCCCCGGTAGATGCCGGCGCCGATGCGCGCCTGCAGCAGGACGCTTCGCGCCAGGCCATGCAGAAGGACGTCGCCACCACACGCGCCGCCCAGTGCAAGGCAGCCCGGGAAAAGTACCAGCAATCCGTGGAAGCGCGGCGCGTCTACCGCATGAACAAGGACGGCGAGCGCGAATACCTCTCCGACACAGAGGCCGACCAGGCGCGCTTCAATGCCCGCCTCGAGATGGAACGCGCCTGCGGCAGCAGCGCCTCCTGACGTTCAGTTCGCGCCCGGCCTCCAGCCCCTGTTAGATTGCGCAGGCGGCGACGAGGATGCTTTGACTATGCATACGGGTTTCATCGGTCTGGGCGCGATGGGCAGCGGCATGGCGCGCAACCTCCAGCGCGCCGGGCTGCTTGCGGGAGTCTGGAACCGCACGGCCGCGAAAGCCGCGGCCCTCGCCGCCGAACTGCAATGCGCCGCGCCAGCGGGCCTCGCCGAACTGGCGCGGGACTGTGATGCCCTGGTGATCTGCGTTTCCGCCGACCAGGACGTACTGGCGGTGATTGCCGCGCTGGCCCCGGCGCTGCGCCCAGGGTCGCTGGTCATCGATTGCTCGACCGTAGGCGCCGACACGGCGCGTGCCGCCGCGAAGCAGCTCGCCGCCCGCGGCGTCGATTTTCTCGACGCGCCGGTCAGCGGCGGGGTCGAGGGCGCGGCCAAGGCCACGCTCGCCATCATGGTGGGCGGCACAGCGGCCACACTCGAACGCGCGCAACCGGTGCTGCAGGCCATGGGCGCGACCATCACGCATTTTGGACCGCATGGCGCCGGCCAGGCTGCCAAGGCGACCAACCAGATCATGGTCGCCGGCATCATCCGCGCCAACGCGGAGGCGCTGGCTTTCGCGCAGGCCCAGGGGCTCGATCTGGGCAAGGTCATCGCCACGCTCGGGCGCGGCGCCGCGGCCAACTGGTACCTCGCCAACCGCGGCCCGTTCATGGAGCGCGGCGCCTATCCGGCCGGGTTCCGCGTGCGCCTGCACCAGAAGGATCTGCTGATCTGCCGCGCCATGGCGCTCGCGGCTGGGGCCGAACTGCCCGTGGTCGAGGCCGCGCTGGCCGACTACGCGCAGCTCATCGCGAGCGGCCACGCCGACGAGGATATCTCGGCGATCTTCCGCCTCAAGGCGGCGCTGTTCATGCAGCCCAAGGCGGGCTAGTCCGGTGCCTGGCGAGACCCGCAAGGAACCGCGCGCGCTGAACCTGCCGGATTTCTGCGCCGCGCAGGCGGTGCTCGCCGTGGTGCTGATCGTCACGCTCACGGCCGTGGTGCTGGCGGTCGCACGCCAGGACGGCGCGCTCAATTTCTGGCTCGACCTGGCGCGCACCTCGCTGTTCCTGTTGTGGACCGGCATGGGGAGCGCGGCGGTGCTGTGCCTGCTGCGCGCGCGCCTGGCACAGCTGCCGCTCGCGGCCGCGAGCGCCATTGCACTGGGGAGCATGCTGGCCGTGATCGCGCTGGTCTCGTGGGGCGTGCTCTGGCTTGGCGGCAGCGCGCTGCTCGGGCCGCGCGCCACCAACCTGCTGCTGCCCGAGACCCCATGGCGATTCTTCGCCGCCAATCTCGGCATCGGTGCGATCGTCGCCGCGCTCGCGTTGCGCTACTTCTACGTCACCGGCGAATGGCGCCGCAACGTCGAACTGCAGGCGCGCGCCCGCGTGCGGGCGTTACAGGCGCGCATCCGCCCGCATTTTCTCTTCAACAGCATGAACACCATCGCCTCGCTCACGCGCTCGGATCCGCAGCGCGCCGAGGAAGCCGTGGAAGACCTGGCCGATCTGTTCCGCGCCAACCTCAACGAAAAGCGCAGCAGCATCACCCTCAAGGAAGAGCTCGAGGTCGCGCGCATCTACCAGCGCATCGAACAGCTCCGTCTGGGCGAGCGGCTCCACGTGATCTGGGACGTGACCGACCTGCCGATGCGCGCCCAGGTGCCCGGTCTCCTGATGCAGCCGCTCCTCGAGAATGCGATCTATCACGGCATCGAGCCGCGTCCCGCCGGCGGCATCGTCACCGTCAGCGGCGCACTCGACGGCGACGTCATCGGCCTGACGGTCCGCAACCCGCTGCCGGAGGCGGGTGAGGAGGCGCATTCGGGCAACCGCATCGCGCTTGACAACATCCGCGAGCGCATGGAACTGCTCTACCCCGGCCGCTCTTCGGTCGAGGCAAGCCGCATCGGCGACGAATACATCGTGCGGCTCCGTTTCCCCTACATCGAGGACGCCACGCGGAGCTCGTCGCTGTGAGCCAGCGCGTGCTGATCGTCGACGACGAGCCGCCCGCGCGCGAGCGGCTGCGCCGGCTGCTCGGCGAGATCAGCGCGGTCGAGGTCGCTGGCGAAGCCGCCAACGGCGAGCAGGCCGTGCGTCTGGCGGGCGAGCTCAAGCCCGACGTCGTGCTGCTCGACGTGCGCATGCCCGGCATGAACGGCCTCGAAGCGGCACGCCACCTGGCGCTGTTCGAGGCGCCGCCCGCCGTGGTGTTCACGACCGCCTACGACGCCTACGCGATCGAGGCCTTCGAGGCGCAGGCTATTGGCTACCTGCTCAAGCCGGTGCGCGTCGAGAAGCTCACCGCCGCGCTCGCGCGCGCGGCGCGCCTCGCCGGTGCCCAGCTCGCGCGCCTCGCCGCGGGCGACCCGGCGCGCGCGGCGCGCACGCATGTGGCGGCACGGCTCGGGGACCAGGTGCGCCTGATCCCGGTGCCGGAGATCTATTATTTCGCCGCCGACCAGAAATACACGACCGTGAGGCACCGCGGCGGGACCGACCTGATCGAGGACCCGTTGCGGGCTCTCGAAGAGGAGTTCCCGGCGCAGTTCGTGCGCGTCCACCGCAATGCCCTGGTGAGCATCCAGAGCCTCGCGGCGATCGAGCGCGACGCGGAGGGCCAGTACCGCGTGGTGGTGCGGGACCTGGGCGAGCGGCTGGAGGTGAGTCGCCGCCTGGCCGGGGAGCTAAAAGAGCGATTTCGACTTTAGATTCAATGGGATGGCAGTCTGGCGGCCGCGTATGACGGGCCGAGGCTGGCCCCGTTGCCAAGTGGCCCGGAAAGGTCCTATCCTTTCCGGAGCGGCGGCAAAGCCAAGAAGAACGAGCCGGCCCGTCTTCTGTTTCGCATCCATAACGATTTCCAAGAAAAGCCAAAGGGGTACAGTGCAATGAGTACGGCGAATAATTCCGGCACGGATGAGGACGTCAAGATCCTGCACAGCATGGGCTATGCGCAGGAACTTTCGCGCCGTCTCGGCCGCTTCTCAAACTTCGCGATCTCCTTCTCGATCATCTGCATTCTCTCGGGCGGCATCAATTCGCTGGCGCAGGCCACCTCCGGCGCCGGCGGCGCCGCCATCGGCCTGGGCTGGCCGCTGGGCGTGTTCATCTCGGGCGTGTTTGGCCTCGCCATGGCACAGATCGCTTCTGCATTTCCGACCGCAGGGGGCCTCTACCACTGGGGTTCCATCCTCGGCAACCGCTTCACGGGATGGCTGACAGCCTGGTTCAACCTGCTGGGGCTCATCACCGTGCTCGGCGCGATCAACGTCGGTACCTATTATTTCTTCATGGGCACGTTCGGCCCGATGCTGCACCTGACCGATTCGATCACCACGCTCATGGTTTTCCTCACGCTGCTCACGGGCGGCCAGGCGCTGATCAATCACTACGGCATTTCGCTCACGGCGAAGCTCACCGACTTTTCCGGCTACCTGATCTTCGGCACCTCGGTGCTGCTGGCCGTGGTCTGCCTGGCCTACGCACAGAGCTACGACATCTCGCGGCTGTGGACCTTCACCAATTACTCCGGCGAAGCCGGCGCCAACGTCTGGCCCAGCGTCTCGAACGGCTGGGTGTTCATCCTCGGCCTGCTGATGCCGATCTACACCATCACCGGCTATGACGCGTCGGCACACACCTCGGAAGAAACCAAGAACGCCGCGTTGTCGTCGCCGCGCGGCATCGTCTCCTCGATCATCTGGTCCGGCGTGTTCGGCTACCTGTTCCTCGTGGCATTCCTGCTCATGATCCCGAACATGGACGAGGCCGCCAAGCAGGGCTGGAACGTGTTCTTCTGGGCCATGGACCAGCGCGTGCCCGGCACCATGAAGGAAATCCTCTATGCGCTGATCTTCGTGTCGCAGGTGTTGTGCGGACTGGCGACCGTGACTTCCGCCTCGCGCATGATCTACGCCTTCTCGCGTGACGGCGGCCTGCCGGCCTCCAAAGCGCTGGCCAAGGTCTCGCCCGCCCACCGCACGCCGAACGCCGCCATCTGGACCAGCGCCATCCTCGCGCTGCTGTTCGTGTGGGGCGCCAAGCTGCTTGAGGCCGGCGGCACGCCGGTGTACACGGTGGTCGTGTCCTGCACGGTGATCTTCCTGTTCTTCTCGTTCATCATTCCGATCACGCTCGGCCTGATGGCCTACGGCGGACCGAAGTGGCCGAAGATGGGCCCGTGGAACATCGGCCGCGGCGGCTTCTCGCTGTTCGCGGTGCTGTCGATCGTCTCCATGGTGCTGATCTTCTTCATCGGCGTGCAGCCGCCGAACGCGCTGGCACTCAACGTCACGGTCGGGTTCCTGGTGCTGACCGCGGTCGTCTGGTTCGCGTTCGAGAACCGGCGCTTCAAGGGGCCGCCGATCGGCGACATGATCGCCAAGCGCCAGGCGCAGATTGCCGCGGCCGAGGCGGCGCTGGAGAAGGCATCGCACTAGCCGCCTGCTGCTGCTACGGCGACTGTACGGCGGGGCACGGAAGTGCCCCGCTTTTTTTGGGCGCTAGGCCTTGATGCGCGCCATCGTCGGATCGTAGAGCGGACCGAGGTGCAGGCTGCAGGCCACGCGCTCCGTGGCCACTTCGAGTTCGTAGCTGCCGGACTGCAGGTATTCGCGCGTGACGCCTGCGGGCCGGCGCACGTAGCCATAGCCGATGTTGGCTTTGAGCGTGTGAGCGTAGCCACCGCTTCCGAGCCAGCCGACGCGCTCGCCATCGCGATAGATGGTCTCGCGCCCAAGCAGCAGCACTTGCGGGTCGTCCACCGTGAACGCGCACAGCCATTTCTTCAGTGGGGCCCGTGCCTGCTGTTCCAGCGCACTGCGACCCATGAACGGCTGGTCGGTCTTCAGCTTCACCGCCCAGCCGAGTCCGGCTTCGGGCGGCGTGTGATCGGGGCCGATGTCCGCGCCCCAGGCGCGATACCCCTTCTCGAGCCGCAGCGTTTCGATCGCGCGATAGCCAGCGTTGGCGATGCCGTGCGCGGCGCCCGCGCGCATGAGCTCGCCGTACACGGTTGCCGCAAACTCGACCGGCACGTGCAGCTCCCAGCCCAGTTCGCCCACGTAGGTGACGCGCAGCGCCAGCAGCGGCGCACCGGCCAGCTGCAGGCGACGCGCCTGTCCGAAGGGAAACGCCGCGTTGCTGACGTCATCGCGCGTGAGCGCCGCGAGCAGCTCGCGCGAGCGCGGGCCCATCACGGCCAGCACCGCGTGTGCCGAGGTCACGTCGGTCAACTGTGCATCGAGCCCGGGTGGGATATGGCGCGCGATCCAGTCGAAGTCGTGGGTGGCGAAGCCGGTGCCGGTGACGAGGTAGTACTGCTCCGCGGCGAGCCGCGCCACGGTGAGGTCACACTCGATGCCACCTTGCGCATTCAGCATCTGCGTGTACACGAGGCTTCCCACCGGCCGCGCCACATCGTTGGCGCACACCCAGCTCAAGGCGCGCTCGGCGTCGCGCCCGGTCATCATGAATTTAGCAAACGAAGTCTGGTCGAATAGCGCCACACGTTCGCGCGCCGCCTGGTGCTCGCGCGCCACGGCCGCGAACCAGTTCGGGCGCCCGAAGCTGTATTCATCGTGCGGCTTCTCATCGGGCGCCGCAAACCAGTTGGGCCGCTCCCAGCCGAGCTTTTCGCCGAACACGGCACCCTGCGCCCGAAGCTGTTCATACAGCGGCGAGCGCCGCAGTGGCCGGCCGCTCGCGTGCTCCTCGCCAGGCCAGGCGATCGTGTAGTGCTTGCCGTAGAGTTCCAGCGTGCGCGCGCGCACCCAGTCGATGTCGGCGTGCGGCGCGCCGAAGCGCCGGATGTCGACCGGCCAGACGTCGAAGGGCGCCTCGCCGCCGACGATCCACTCCGCCAGCACCTTGCCGGCGCCGCCGCCGGCGGCAATGCCGAAGGCATTGAAGCCCGCGCCCACATAGAAGCCCGTCACGCCTGGCGCCGGTCCGATGATGAAATTACCGTCGGGCGTAAAGCTTTCCGGCCCATTGATGAGTTCCTTGACCCCGGCGGTCGCGAGCGAGGGCACGCGCGGCAGGGCGAGATCAAGGATCGGCTGGAAATGATCCCAGTCGGGCTCCAGCAGCTGGAAATTGAAATTGTCCGGGAAACCGTCGCTCGCCCAGGGTCGCGGGTTGGGCTCATACCCACCCATCACCAGGCCGCCGACGTCTTCCTTGTAATAGGTCAGCCGGTCCGGATCACGGAGCGTGGGCAGGCCGCGGGTGATGCCGGGGATCGCGTCCGTGATCAGGTATTGGTGCTGCACGGAGACCAGCGGCACGTTCACGCCCGCCAGCGCGCCCACCTGCCGCGCCCACTGGCCGGCGCAGTTGACGACCACTTCGCAGGCCACGCGGCCCTGGCTGGTGAGCACTGCCGCCACGCGCCCATGGTCGAGCTCGATGCCGAGCACGTTCGTGTCCTCGAAGATCCCCACCCCGCGCATGCGCGCCCCCTTGGCGAGCGACTGGGTCATGTCGGAAGGATTCACCTGGCCGTCGGTTGGCAGGAACGCGGCGCCCACCAGGTCGCAGATGTCCATCAGCGGCCACAGCGCCTGCGCCTCGCGCGGCGTGAGCAGCTGCATTTCCAGGCCAAAAGAGCGCGCGCCGGTGGCCTGGCGCTTCAGTTCGATCCAGCGTGCCTGGTTGCACGCGAGGCGCAGGCCGCCGTTCATCTTCCAGCCGCTGGCCAGGCCCGTCTCGGCCTCGAGCGTGTCGTAGAGCGTGACCGAATGCCCCAGCAGCTGGGTGATGTTGGCGCTGGTGCGCAGCTGTCCGACCAGCCCCGCGGCGTGATGCGTGGAACCGGAGGTCAGCTTGTGGCGCTCGATAAGGATCGTATCCTGCCAGCCGAGCTTGGCCAGGTGATAGGCGGTCGAACAGCCGACGATGCCGCCGCCGATGACCACGGCGCGCGCCTGGGTGGGAAATTCAGCCATGCGCGGCCTCGAACGCGCGCCAGCGACGCTCGAAGCGGCCGAGGTAATCGCGGGTGTAGGCGTCATAGTCGAAGTCGATGCTCGAGGTGAGCCGCGACACGGCGCCCCACAGCGTCTCGCGCAGGAGCGAGGCGCATTGCATGGCGGCGTAGCCGCGGCGCACCTCGGCGGCGGGCGTCGCACCGAAATAGGCCTCGAGCATGTGTTCCTCGAGTTCCGGAGGCAGTTCGTTGTTGGTCGCCAGGTTGGCCAGGTCGAACAGCGGGCTGTTGAACCCTGCGTAATCCCAGTCGATGAGCCACAGGCGCGCGCCGTCGTCCAGCAGGTTGGCGGCCAGCAGGTCGTTGTGCCCGAAGATGATGGTCACCGGCCCGAGCGCGCGCTCCAGCCATTGCGCCCGCGCGGCTAATTCGGCCAGTGCAAAACCAAAGTGGTTGGCCTGGTGCACATCCAGCAGCTGCAGGTAATTGCGGATCACCTGGAATACCCAGAAGATCAGCGCCGGTCCGTGGAAATGCCGCGGCACATCGGTATGGCAGCGCCGCACCAGGGCGACGATGCGCTCGAGATTCTCGGGCGTGCGCACGTCCGCGGGGGTATAGGTGCGGCCGTCGATGAAGCGGCTGACGAGCAACCCGTCGCCGGCGTAGATCACCTCCGGCGACAGGCCGGCCGCGTGCGCCGCCCGTGCCGCCGCCAGCTCGTTGAAGCGCATCACGCCATGCTCGGGGATGTCACGCCCGATGCGCACCACGAAGCGCTCGCGCTCGCCCGTGGTCACCTTGAAGTTGCGGTTGGTGATGCCGCCGCTGAGCGGCGCGATCTCGATGCTGCCAAGCCAGCACGGCAGCCGGGTGATCGCCTCAGTGGTGGCCTGATCGAGCATCCAAATGATTATACTGGAGAGGATGGACTATGCCCGCCACCATGATTTCCAGCGCGCGCTGGCCCTCGCCCACGCGCTGGCCGACGCGGCACGCAGCATCGCCCGCAGCTACTTCCGCCAGCCCATCGCAGTGGAACAGAAGGCCGACCGGAGCCCCGTGACGATCGCCGACCGCGCGATCGAGACGGAGATGCGCCGGCTCATCCGCGCCGCATTTCCGAGCCACGGCATCCAGGGCGAGGAATTCGCCGCCGAGGCGGGCACGGAATTCACCTGGGTGCTCGACCCGATCGACGGCACCAAGAGCTTCGTGACGGGCTTTCCGCTGTTCGGTTCGCTCATCGCGCTCGAGCATGACGCGCGCGCCGTACTCGGCGTCATCGAGGCGCCGGCGCAGGGCGAGCGCTGGGTGGGCGCCGAAGGCGCGGCCACCACCTTCAATGGCGAGCCGGTCCGAACCAGCCACTGCACTACCATCGAAGCGGCGCGCGTCTACTGCACCTCGACCGATACCTTTCATGACGAACACCTGCGGCGCTACGAGGCCCTGACGCGGCGCGCGCTCATGCGCCGCTACGGGGGCGATTGCTACCTGTACGGCCTGCTGGCTTCCGGCCATTGCGACCTGGTGATCGAGGCGGCGCTGAAACCCCATGATTTCCAGGCGCTGGTGCCCGTCATTGCAGGCGCCGGCGGCACGATCAGCGACTGGGAGGGCAAGCCGCTCACCGCGCACTCGGGCGATCGGGTAGTGGCGGCCGCCACCGAGCCGCTGTGGGCGCAGGCGCTCGCAACGCTCGGCGGCTCCTGAGATCCGGTTATCAGCGCACCCATGCACATCGCCTTTACCAAGATGCACGGCCTCGGCAATGACTTCATCGTGCTGGAGGCGCCAGCGGGGGGCACCCTGCCCAGCGCCGGCCAGTGGCACGCGCTGGCCGACCGCCATGGCAGCGTCGGCTTCGACCAGGCACTGCTGCTCGAGCCGCCACGCCAGCCGGGCACGGCGGTTCACTATCGCGTGTTCAACGCGGATGGGAGCGAGGTCGAGCAGTGCGGCAACGGCGCGCGCTGCGTCGCGCGCTACCTGCAGTTGCACGGCCGCGTGGCGCCGGACGGCACCGTGCAGATGGGCAGCACGGGCGGCACGGTGGCGGCGCGCGTGCTGGGCGATGGACGCGTGGCCGTAGATCTTGGTGTCCCGGATTTCGCCCCCGCATCGCTGCCGTTCCAGGCGGCGGCCGCGGCGGCGACCTACACGCTGGCCGTGGCCGGCGAGACCATCGAGTTCGGGGCGGTTTCGCTCGGCAATCCGCACGCCGTGCTGCGCGTGACCGCCGTCGAGAGCGCGCCGGTGGAGCGCATCGGCCGCGCGCTGCAGTCGCACGCGGCTTTTCCGCGCCAGGTGAACGTGGGTTTCATGGAAATCGTCGACGCCGCGCACATCCGGCTGCGGGTTTTCGAGCGCGGCGTGGGCGAGACGCGTGCCTGCGGCACCGGCGCCTGCGCGGCGGTCGCCGTCGCTCGCTCCCTGGGGCTGCTCGGCGCGAACGTCGAGGTGCATGTTCCGGGCGGCCGGCTCGGCGTACACTGGGAGGGAGCGGGCCAGCGCGTGTGGCTGACCGGACCGGCCGAGGTGGCGTTCACCGGCCAGGTCGAGATCTAGACATTCCAGGGCAGGAGGATATTCCAGGATGACCAGCAAATCCGCGCAGGGGCTGAGCACCGAGACCATCGACGAGCAGGCGATCGGCCAGTACCTGCAGCAGCACCCGGATCTGTTCGACCGGCATCCGCAGCTGCTCACGCGCTTGCGCCTGGTGCATCCGCGCACCGGCACTACCGTCTCGCTGATCGAGCGGCAGGTGGAGGTGCTGCGCGAAAAACAGGCTGCCAGCGAGCAGAAACTCGCGGACTTCGTGCGCGTGGCGCGCGCCAACGACGTGCTCGCCGACAAGATTCACCGCTTCACGCGCCGGCTGCTGCGCACTGCGGACAGCGCACAGGCGCTGGTGCAGATCGAGGCCAGCCTGCGCGAGGATTTCGACGCCGAGCACGCCGTGCTGGTACTGCCCGTTGTCGCTGGCGACCCGCGGGTCACCACCGATGGGGCGAGCCGCTTCGTGCGCGCCGTGTCGGGCGACGATCCCATTCTCAAGAGCTTCGAGTCGCTGTTCGGGAGCGGCCGCCCACGCTGTGGCCAGGTGCGCGACAGCCAGCGCGATTTCCTGTTTGGCAATGATTCGGCCGCCATCGGTTCGGTGGCCCTCATTCCGCTTCCGGCCCTGGTGCCCCCGGGCACGGTGCCGCCGGGCCTGCTGGCCATCGGCAGCGTCGAGCGTGACCGTTTCCATCCGGGCATGAGCACGGAATTCCTCTCGCGCATGGCCGAGCTGATCGCCGATTCAATCTCGCGCCCCTAGGGCTTGTCTGGCGCTCATGGTGACCGTTGCCGGCTGGATCGAGCGCTTCCAGCAACACCTCGCCAGCGAGCGGCGCCTCTCGCCGCACACGCTCAGCGCCTACCGGCGCGAACTGGACGCCTTCGCGCAATGGTGCGTACGCAGCGACTTGCGCGACTGGGCCTGCATCGAGGGCCACCACGTGCGCAGCTTCGCGGCCCGCAGCCACGCCGGCGGGCTGCAGGCACGCAGCGTGCAGCGGCGCCTCTCGGCGCTGCGCACGTTCTTCGGCTTCCTGATCCGCGAGGGCCTGGTACAGAGCAACCCCGCGCTCGGCGTTCGCGCGCCCAAGGCCGGCAAGCGCCTGCCGCATACGCTCGATGTCGACCAGATGGGGCGGCTGCTGGCGATGAAACCCGAAGGCGCGCTGCAGGTGCGCGACCTGGCGATGATGGAACTGCTGTATTCCTCGGGGCTCCGGCTCGCCGAACTGGTAGGCCTGAGCCTGGGCGACCTGGATCTGGCCGACCGTACGGTGCGCGTCATGGGCAAGGGCAGCAAGGCGCGCATCATGCCGGTGGGCAAACAGGCGGTGGCCGCGCTCCAGCGCTGGCTGCGCGCGCGCCCGGCGCTGGCCGCCACGGACGAAAAGGCCATCTTTGTGGGAATGCGCGGCCGGCGCCTCGGCGCCCGCGCGGTGCAGCTGTTGGTGGCGCGCCATGCGCGCGCGCAGGGCCTGCCGACTGGCGTGCACCCGCACCTGTTCCGCCATTCCTTCGCGACCCACCTGCTCGAGTCGAGCCGCGACCTGCGGGCGGTCCAGGAGCTGCTGGGTCACGCCAGCATCAGCACCACGCAGATCTACACCCATCTTGATTTCCAGCACCTCGCCCGCATCTACGAGAGTTCGCATCCGCGCGCCCGCCGCCGCGGGTAACTCTCTGTAAATCAAGGGGCTGTTGATGAGCCAGGCCTTCGATCCCCATTCCACCACCATCCTGGCCGTGCGCCGGCCTGGCGTTATTGCCCTGGGAGGGGACGGTCAGGTCACCCTCGGCGCCACGGTGATGAAATCCAACGCGCGCAAGGTGCGTCGCCTCGCCGGTGGCAAGGTGGTCGCCGGATTCGCCGGCGGCACGGCCGACGCCTTCACGCTGTTCGAGCGCTTCGAGGGTAAGCTCGAGAAATTCGGGAATCTCACGCGCGCGGCCATCGAGCTCGCCAAGGACTGGCGCTCCGACCGCTACCTGCGCCGGCTCGAGGCGCTCCTGCTGGTCGGCGACCCGCACAGCCTGTTCGTGATCTCGGGGAACGGCGATGTCATCGAGCCCGAGCATGAACTGGCGGCCATAGGGTCGGGAGGCCCGTTCGCGCAGGCCGCGGCACTGGCACTGCTGCAGAACACGCAGCTAAGCGCGCACGACATCGTCGAACGGGCGCTCAACATCGCCGCCGACATCTGCATCTACACCAACCGGAACCTCATCATCGAGGAGCTGGGCACGTGACGCCGCGCCAGATCGTCGAGGAACTCGACAAGCACATCATCGGCCAGGGCGCCGCCAAGCGTTCGGTGGCGATCGCACTGCGCAACCGCTGGCGGCGCATGCAGGTCGGCGAACCGCTCCGCCAGGAGATCACGCCGAAGAACATCCTGATGATCGGTCCCACCGGTTGCGGCAAGACCGAGATCGCGCGGCGCCTGGCGCGCCTGGCGAACGCGCCGTTCGTGAAGGTGGAGGCCACCAAGTTCACCGAAGTGGGCTACGTCGGCCGCGAAGTCGACTCGATCATCAAAGAGCTCGCCGAGGTCGCCGTCAAGATGACGCGCGAGCAGGAAGTCGCGCGCGTGCGCGAACCGGCGCGCGCCGCCGCACAGGAACGCGTGCTCGACGCGCTGCTGCCCAGGCCAAAGCTCAGCGGTTTTTCCACCGACGAGCCCGCGCAGCCGCGCGACGCCGAGACGCGGCAGAAATTCCGTGAGCTGCTGCTGCGCGGCGAGCTGGACGAGCGCGAGATCGAGATCGAATTGCGCACGCTCCCCGCGGGCGTCGACATCATGGCGCCGCCCGGCATGGAGGAGATGCAACAGCAGCTGCAGTCGATGTTCCAGAGTCTCGGCAGCGCGCGCAGCAAGCCGCAGCGCGTGAAGGTGCGCGAGGCGCTGAAGCTGCTGGTCGAGGAAGAGGCCGGCAAACTCGTCAACGAAGAGGAGCTCCAGACGCGCGCACTGGCCAACGCCGAACAGAACGGTATCGTGTTCATCGACGAACTCGACAAGATCTGCCGCCGCCAGGAAACTATCGGCGCCGATGTTTCGCGCGAAGGCGTGCAGCGCGACCTGCTGCCGCTGGTCGAGGGTTGCACCGTTAGCACCAGGTACGGCCAGATCAAGACCGACCACGTGCTGTTCATCGCCTCCGGCGCTTTTCACATGTCCAAGCCCTCGGACCTGATCCCGGAACTGCAGGGGCGCTTTCCGATCCGCGTCGAGCTCGATTCGCTCAAGGTGGAGGATTTCGTGCGCATCCTCACCGAGCCCGACGCCTCGCTGACCGCGCAGTACCGCGCGCTGCTCGGCACCGAGGAGGTGAAACTGGAATTCGCCGCCGACGGCGTGCGCCGCATTGCCGAGCTGGCGCACCACGTCAACGAACGCACCGAGAACATCGGCGCGCGACGGCTCCACACGGTGATGGAACGGCTCCTCGAAGTGATCTCGTTCGCCGCCAGCGAGCAGCGCGGCACGGAACTGCTGGTCGACGCCGCTTATGTCGACGCGCACCTGGGGAACCTCGCGAAGGACGAGGACCTGAGCCGCTACATACTCTAGGCCTCCCGGGGGCGTCGCCCCGGAAACATGACGCCCGTCACAGTCTTGCAGGCTGGGTGCGGCTGCGACCATGCCCGTTCTCAACTATCGGTCGCAGATCCCGATGTTCTTCCAGCGGGCACCGTATCGTCCGTGCGCTACCAGTGTGCGTAACCATGCGACGTTCAACCGACAACCTGATCGCCCTGCAGTTCCTGGCTGTCATCCTGCCGGTGACGCTGGTGCTGCTCGGCCAGCTGACGGCCGACGCGCGCCGGGCGGAGGCGCTGGAGTCTTCGCGGCCGCTGCGCAACCTCGCCAGCGAGGCGCGGGCCAATTTCCGGACCTTCAGCAACGGTGCTGCCGACGCCGTCGACACCGGCACGCTGGGCAGGCAGCCGGCGGAGGCGCTGCAGTTGGCCTCGAAGCAACTCATGCAGCTGGCAAATCGGGGTGAAGCCGCCACGCTCGGCGAGACGACGGCCCTGGTCGCCGGGCTGGCGCGCATCGTCGGCAACGGCACGGATTTCGAGACGCTGCGGCCGCTGCGCGCCAGCTTCCTGCTCGCCGACCAGCAGACCCGGCAGATAGAGGCGATTTACGTCGATCGCGACCAGGCGGTGGTGCGCGATGCCGTCGATTCGGCCGTCAGGCAGAAGCGCCAGGTCGTCGCCGCGCTGCTCGCCAGCGGCACCTTGACCCTGGTGTTCGTGCTGGCGACGCGGCGGCGCCTGAAGCAGCAGCTCGAGGCCGAGGCCGCGGTCGAACGCAAGCGGCGCGCCGAGCTGGAAGTGATCTCGATACGCTTCGGTGCGGCCAGCAAGGCGGCGCGCGCGGGGGTCTACGAATTGCAGCAACAGGGCGAGCAGGTCTGGTGGAGCGAGACCATGCGCGAGCTCTATGGCCAGACGGCGCCCGACTTCGAGCCCACCCTGAGCGGCTGGCTGGCGCTGATCCACCCCGCCGACCGCGACGCGGCGGCGCAGGCGATGACTACGGCGCTGCGCGAGCACCAGCAGCTGCGCACACGCTACCGGGTGGTGCTGCCCGACGGTACAACCCGCCACATTGAATCGCTCGCCGAGACCGTGATCGACTCCGCCGACGCCGGCCCACGCCTGGTCGGCATCGATCTGGACATCACCGAGCGGGTGGCGGCCGAGCATCGCGAATCAGCCCTGCAGCAACAGCTGCGCGATGCCTCACGCCACGCAGGCATGGCCGAGGTGGCCGCCAGCGTCCTGCATAACGTCGGCAACGTACTCAACAGCGTAAACGTCTCGGCGAGCCTGGTGAGCGACTACGTCCGCAAATCCAAGGCCGAGGGCCTGGGCCGGGTCGTCACGCTCCTGCAGGAACACCAGCATGACCTGGGCCAGTTCATCACGCAGGACGAGCGCGGCAAGCACCTGCCGACCTATCTCGAGCAGCTGTCCAGGCAGCTGCTGGCCGAGCGCCAGGCCACGCTCCAGGAACTCGATGCCCTGCGCAGCAATATCGGCCACATCAAGGAAGTAGTGGCGATGCAGCAGAGCTACGCCAAGCTGGCCGGCGTGAACGAAACCGTCGACGTTCACAAGCTCGTGGAGGAGGGCCTGCGCCTCAATGCCAGCTCCCTGGAGCGCCACGGCATCACGCTCAAGCGCGACTTCGCCGACGTGCCGCCGATCACCGTCGACAAGCACCGCGTGCTGCAGATCCTCGTGAACCTGCTGCGCAACGCCAAGCACGCCTGCCAGGCCACCGAGCGCGCCGACAAGTGCATCAGCGTGCGGGTCGCACCGCTCGCCGCGGGCGTGCAGATCGCCATCACCGACAACGGGATCGGCATCCCGCCCGAAAACCTCACGCGCATCTTCAGTCACGGCTTCACCACCAAGAAGAATGGCCACGGCTTCGGGCTGCACAGCGGCGCGCTGGCGGCCACGGAACTGGGTGGCGCGTTGCGTGCCCAGAGCCGCGGCAATGCCCAGGGCGCAACATTTATTCTCGAACTCCCGCTCCAACCCCGCGAGACTGCCCATGCTGAACAATCCAGCGCCGCATAACCGGCGCGTACTCGTCATCGACGATAACCGGTCGATACACGAGGACTTCATCAAGATCCTCAGCCCCGAGGCGGGCGCGGAAGCGGCGCTCCTCGACGCCGAGCGTGCCCTGCTCGGCGGCGACGCCAGGCCCGCCGACCGCCAGGGCTTCGAGGTCGACACCGCCCTGCAGGGCCAGATCGGCGTGGAGCTGGTGCAGCGCGCGCAGCAGGCAGGGCGCCCCTATGCGCTGGCCTTCGTCGACATGCGCATGCCGCCGGGCTGGGATGGCCTGGAGACCATCCAGCGCCTGTGGGCCATCGACCCGCATGTGCAGGTGGTCATCTGTTCGGCGCATTCGGACTACGACTGGGCCGACGTGGTGGCCCGCCTCGACCATTCGGACAAACTGCTGGTCGTAAAGAAGCCCTTTGAACCGATCGAAGTGCTGCAGTGTGCGAACGCGCTGACCCGCAAATGGCAGAACGAACACACCCTCCGGCGCCAGGTTGAGAACCTGGAGCAGGTGGTCGAGGACCGCACCAAGGGCCTGGAGGCCGCCAACAAGCAGTTGCGCCATCTGGCCACCCACGACTCGCTGACCGGCCTCCCCAACCGCGTGCTGCTCGAGGACCGCGTGGCGCAGGCGATCGCGCACGCGACGCGCGACGGACACATCTTCGCCGTCGCGGTCTTCGATCTTGATCGCTTCAAGGTGGTCAATGATTCCTTCGGGCACCGCGCCGGCGACGAACTGCTCAGGCACTCCGCGCAATGCATCCAGGGTGTCGCCCGCAACATTGATACGGTGGTGCGCCTCGGCGGCGACGAGTTCGTCATGATCATCGACCGGCTGACCGCAGCGGCCGACGCCGCGGCCGTGGCCAAGCGGGCGGTCGAGGCGCTGCAGCGGACCGTGCACGTCGAGGGCGTCGACCTGCATGTCTCGGCCAGCGTGGGCGTCGCGATGTTTCCGCAGGATGGCGCCACGGTCGACATCCTGATCGCCCGGGCGGACGCGGCAATGTATTGCGTCAAGCAGAGCGGCCGCAACGGCGTGCAATTCTTCGCGCCCGGCATGGACGCCAACAGCCATGAACGCGGCAAGCTGGAGCGCGACCTGTACGAGGCGCTCACCCTGCAGCAATTCGTGCTGCACTATCAGCCGAAAGTCGACGCCAGGACCGGGCTGGTGCATGGCGCCGAGGCCCTGATCCGCTGGCAGCATCCCGAGCGCGGCCTGGTGCCGCCCGCGGACTTCATCCCGGTGGCGGAAGAGTGCGGCCTGATCGAGGCGATCGGCAAGTGGGTCATTCGCGAGGCCTGCCGGCAGGCGCGCGCCTGGCAGCTCGAGGGACTGGCGCGCACGCGCGTGGCGGTCAATCTCTCGGCCTTCCAGTTCCGCCACGGCACGCTGCTGCAGGTGATCGAGGCGGCACTGCAGGATTTCAGCCTCGATCCGAGCTTCCTGGAAGTGGAAATCACCGAGACCGCGCTGATGAGCGATCCGGAGGAATCGGTGAACATACTCGAGAAACTGAGCCGGATGGGCGTGCTGGTGTCCGTGGACGACTTCGGCACCGGTTACTCGAGCATGAGCTACCTGCGGCGCTTTCCGATCGACAAACTGAAGATCGACCGCACCTTCATCAAGGAACTCGAATCACGCGCGGACGATGCCTCGATCGTGCGTGCCATCGTCTCGCTCGCCCACAGCCTGAAACTCAAGGTGGTCGCGGAAGGGGTCGAGACCCCCGAGCAGCTGGAATTCCTGCAGAACCTGGGGTGCGATCAGTACCAGGGGTACCATTTCAGCCCGGCCGTGCCGGCGTCCGAATTCGCCGGGCTGATCCGCCGCGGCGAGCAGACCCACGAAGCGGGCGCCACGCACGACATCGACCAGACCCAAAGCAAGCTGATGTTCAGTATGCCCCGCGGCGGCTAGTGCCGCCGACCGTCCCCCGGGAACCCGCTGCCGGTGCTGTCAGGCCGGGGCGGCGGCAACCCGCCGCGCGCTGCGCTGCCTGCGAAAGTGCGTGATGGTAAGCGCCAGCGCCGCCGCCTGCAGTAGCGCGCACAGGTAGAACGGTGCGCCGATGCGCCAGTCGCCGCGCGGCAGGTGCGCCACCATCTGCAGGAGCGTTGCGCCGATAGGCGGCGCGAGCACGGCCATGAGGCTGTTGAGGCCGCCGACGGCGCCGAGCGTCCTGCCCTGGTTGTGCGCGTCCGCGGCGCTGGAAATGATGCTCTGGATGGTCGCGCCGACGGTCGCACCCAGCAGGTTCACGAAGATGATCGCGAACATCATCCAGCTCTGCGTCGCCGCGCCCCACAGCGCATAGGCGAGCGTGGATGAAATCAGGCCCAGTACCGCGAGGCGCCGCGGACTCATGACCCTGAGGATCCGCCCGAGCAGGAGCCCCTGCATGATGGCCGCGACCACGCCCACCGCCGCCAGCGACAAGCCGTTTTCGAACGTGCTCCAGCCGAACTTGAAGGTGGTGTACAGCACCCAGCAGGTGTAGAGCAGGAATTGCGCCAGTCCGGCGCAGGCTACGACGGCGACCAGCGGTCCGGCGCCCTTGAGTTGTGTCAGCCCGCGGAGGGAGCGGAACGGGTTCGTGTTCCGCCACTCGAAGGCGTGCCGGCGTTCACGCGGGAGCGACTCGGGCAGCACGAAGTACCCGTAGAGCAGGTTGAGTACCGCCAGGCTCCCGGCGACCAGAAACGGCAGCCGCAGATTGACCGCGCCGAGCAGCCCGCCGATGACCGGGCCGAGCACGAAGCCGACGCCGAACATCGCCCCCAGCATCCCGAAGCGCTTCGCGCGCTCCTCGGGGGGCGTGATATCCGCCACGTAGGCATTGGCCACGGACAGATTCGACTGCATCGCCCCGGCCACCAGGCGGATGCCCACCAGCAGGTGGAGCGAAGTCACCATCGCCGTGGCAAAGAAGCTGAACATCAGGCCGCAGAAGCCGATCAGCAGCACCGGCCGCCGCCCGAAGCTGTCGGAGAGCGCGCCGAGGATCGGCGAGCCGAAGAAATTGGCGAAGCCGAAGGTAAAGGTCACCACGCCGTACCAGTAGGCCTGGTCGGCCTGCGAACCGGTAAAGCTCCCCACCAGCGCCGGCAGCACCGGGATGATCAGGCCGATCGAAATCATGTCGATCAGCGCGGCCAGCATGATGAACGGCATGGCCGCCGCCCGGCTCTGGCGCGCAGCGAACAGACCGGGAGGTAATCGCTTGGGTGACACGGTCACGGGGAGGCTGTGCAGGCCGCACGAATCATGGCGGCCGGGCAGCGGGCGCCTACTTCCTGGCGGTAGTCTTCGCCTTTACCGGGGCGTTCTTCGGCTTGTTCTTGGAAGGGTCCTTCGGGCGTGATTTCCCGAACGAGCCCGCATAAATCTTGCCGCGACGAGTCTTGCGATCACCCTTGCCCACTCAGCTTCTCCAGAATGTAGTCGAAGGGCCGAGAGTCTAGTGATTCGCACCCGCCGGCGCAAACCGGCGGGCCCGGCCCAGGCCCTAGCGGTAACGCGCCAGGATCTTCGCCAGCACCGCCGACCCGGGGTTGAGCGTGGCGTAGGGAATCTGGTTCAGCGGCATGTCGGGGGTGGCGTTGAGCTGGTGAAACTCCGGCTGGTTGGTGCTGATGTGCAGGAGGCCGGTAAGGTATTCCTGCGCGCGCAGGCGCTCGCGGATCCGCGCCAGCGCCGCGCCCCGGTCGGTGGGATCGTAGCCGCTGTCGACCTTGCGCAGGATGATCCGGCTGCCGTCGTGCATCGTTACCGGCACCGACTCGCCCTCGCCGTACTGCACGGTGATGTTGGCGGCCGGCGCCACAAAATCGGCGTGCACGGCTTCCTCGTAGTGCTCGCGCGAGTACTCGTAGCTGCGCGTCGAGCCCTCGTGGTCGTTGAAGGTGACGCAGGGCGAGAGCACGTCGATGAGCGCGAAACCATCGTGGTGCATCGCCGCCTGGATCAGCGGCACCAGCTGCGCCTTGTCGCCCGAGAAACTGCGGGCCACGAACGAGGCGCCGAGCGTGAGCGCCAGCTGCACCGGATCGATCGGCGCCTGGTTGTTGACCTCGCCCTTCTTGGCCGTGGTGCCGATGTCGGCGGAGGCCGAGAACTGCCCCTTGGTGAGCCCGTACACGCCATTGTTCTCGATGATGTACACCATGTTGAGATTGCGGCGGATCGCATGGATGAACTGCCCGAGTCCGATCGACAGCGTGTCGCCGTCGCCCGAGATGCCGATGTAGCTGAGCTTGCGGTTGGCAGCGTTCGCGCCGGTAGCAACCGAGGGCATGCGGCCGTGCACCGAATTGAAGCCGTGCGAGCCACTGACGAAATACGCGGTGGTCTTCGAAGAGCAGCCGATGCCGGAGAGCTTCACCAGGGTGCGTGGCTCGACCGCGTTGGCCCAGCAGGCCTCGACGATGGCCGCGGTGATCGAATCATGGCCGCAGCCCGCGCACAGCGTGGAATTAGCGCCTTCGTAGTCGCGCCGCGTCAGGCCGCGTGAGTTTTTCGGCAGGTCCGGATGCGCGACCTTGGGCTTCGCCATGAAGCTCATGGCCGCACCAGCTGCGCCGCCGGGCGCGCGTGATCCTGCACCGCGGCCATGACGCCGTCGATGACGTAGCTGGCCGCCAGCGGCAGGCCGTTGTAATGCAGTATCGAGCGCATGCGGCTCTTGGCCACGCCGGTCTCCAGCGTCAGCAGCGAGCGCAATTGCGCGTCGCGGTTCTGTTCGACGATGAAATTGAGCTGGTGCGCCTCGAGGAACTGCTCGACCTCCTCGCCGAAGGGGAAGCCGCGCACGCGCATGTAGTCGATCTTCACGCCCTGCGCGCGCAGCCGGGCGATGGCTTCGCGCGCGGGCGCATCACCGCTCCCCACCGTGACCACCGCCAGCTCGGCGCTGCTCCCGGACTCGATGAGCGCCTTCGGCACCATGCGCGCGGCGGTGAGCCACTTCTTGCGCAGCCGGTCGACCACGACCTGGTACTCGCGCGAATCCTCGGTATAGGCGCCGTACTGGTTGTGGCCGGAGCCGCGCGCGAAGTAGGCGCCCTTGGAGCTGACGCCGGGAATGGTCCGCTGCGGAATGCCGTCGTCGTCGTGATCGTAATAGCGCCAGAACTTGTCGATCCTGGCGAGCTCCGCCTCGTCGAGTACCTTGCCGCGATCAGGCACGTAGCTGTCGTCCCACTTGAACTCCGGGCACATCCAGTCGTTCATGCCGATATCGATATCCGAGAGCACCAGCACGGGTGTCTGGAGACGTTCCGCGAGATCAAACGCCAACGGCGCGAAGTGGAAGCACTCCTCGGGGTTGGCCGGGTACAGGCACACCTGGCGCGTGTCGCCGTGCGAGGCGTAGGCGGCCGAGCGGATGTCGCACTGCTGCGTGCGCGTGGGCATGCCGGTGGAGGGCCCGACACGCTGGACGTCGAAGATGACCGTGGGCGTTTCAGTGTAATAGGCGAGTCCGATGAATTCCTGCATCAACGACAGGCCGGGGCCGGAAGTGGCCGTAAAGGCGCGCGCCCCGTTCCAGGAAGCGCCGATCACCATGCCGACCGAGGCGAGTTCGTCCTCGGCCTGGATCGAGATGTAGTTCTTGCGGCCGGTGGCCGGATCGGCGCGGAGTTTTTCGGCAAACCCCTTGAAGGCGTCCATCAGCGAGGTCGAGGGCGTAATCGGATACCAGGCAGCCACCGTAGCCCCGGCATAAACGCAACCCAGACCCGCGGCGGTGTTGCCGTCGATGATGATCTGGCCGCGCGTGGCGTCCATCTTCTCGACCCGCAATGGCAGCGGACAGTCAAAATGCTGTTTCGCGTAGTCGTAGCCGAGCTGGATCGCCTTCATGTTGCTGTCGACCAGCTGCGGTTTCTTCGCGTAGGTCTCGGTCAGCAGCGCGCGGATCACCTCGGGATCGATGTCGTGCAGGGCGGCCAGCACGCCCGCGTAGCAGATGTTCTTCATGAGAATGCGGGTGCGCGCACCGTTGAAGTTCTCGTTGCACAGCCGCGCCAGCGGCGCGCCCAGCACCGTGACGTCGTCGCGCATCTGCAGCAATGCGGGGCGGGGCCAGGTGGAATCGTAGAGAAAATAGCCGCCTGAGGTGACTTCCTGCAGGTCGCGCGCGTAGGTCTCGGCGTTGAGCGCCACCATGATGTCGACCTGGCCGCTGCGCGCGCGGTGGCCATCGCGGGTCACGCGGATCTCGTACCAGGTCGGCAGCCCCTGGATATTCGAAGGAAAATAGTTCTTGCCCACCACGGGCACGCCGCTGCGGAACACGGCTTTCATGAGCAGTCCGTTGGCGCTGGCCGAGCCGGTGCCGTTGACGGTGCCGATCTTGATGACGAAGTCGTTTACGCGATCTGGCGCTGCGTACGGCATGCGGGTTCACCATCTCCGGCGTGGGGCCAATGAATCGTGGATTTCTGCATGTCCCAGGCCGCCGTCGGGCAGCGCTCCGCGCACAATCCACAGTGCACGCACAGGTTCTCGTCTTTGACCATGACGCGGCCGGTTTGTTTCAGCGCCCCGGACACGTACAGCGGCTGCGTGAGCACCCGGGCCGGTGCGCGCAGGCGGGTACGCAACTCGGCTTCCTCGCCGCCGGCTGTGATCGTCAGGCAGTCGACCGGACAGACGTCGATGCAGGCGTCGCACTCGATGCACAGCTTCGCCTCAAACACGGTCTGCACGTCGCAGTTCAGGCACCGCTGCGCCTCCTGCGACGCCTGCGCCGGGCTGAAGCCCAGTTCCACCTCGATGTCGATCTTCTTGAAGCGTTCCTTGAGCGAGACGTGCGGCACCAGACGCCGCTCGAGCGTCGCGTAGTCGTTCTTGTAGGCCCACTCGTGCATGCCCATCTTGACGCTGTTGAGCTTCACGCCGGTGGCGGGACGCTCCGTCACCGCCCTGCCTTGCAGGTAGCTGTGCATCGAGATGGCCGCCTGATGTCCTTGCTCGACCGCCCAGATGATGTTCTTCGGGCCGAAGGCGGCATCGCCGCCAAAAAATACTTCTGCGCGCGTCGATTGAAAGGTGCCGGCGTCCACCTTCGGGACACTCCACTTGTCGAATTCCAGCCCCAGGTCGCGCTCGATCCACGGGAAGGCGTTTTCCTGGCCGATGGCGAGGATCACATCATCGCAAGGCACCAGCTCTTCGCCCACGACGCGCTCGGCGGTGATGCGGCCGTCCTTGAGTTCGTATTCCATCTTTTCGAAGATCATGCCGGTGAGCTTGCCGCCCTCGACCACGAAGCGCCTGGGCGCACGGTTGATGACGATCTCGACGTTCTCGGCCTCGGCGTCCTCGAGTTCCCAGTCGGAGGCCTTGAAGAAGCCACGCGGCTTGCGCGCCATCACTTTCACGTTTTTTGCGCCCAGGCGCAGCGAGGTGCGGCAGCAATCCATCGCAGTATTGCCGACGCCGATGATCAGCACGCGCTCGCCGATCTTGTCGATGTGTTCGAAGGCCACCGACTCGAGCCAGTCGATGCCGATGTGGATGCGGTCGGTATCGGCTCGTCCCGGCAGGTCGAGCTCCTTGCCCTTGGGCGCGCCCGAGCCGACGAACACGGCGTCAAACCCCTGTTTTTCCAGCAGCTCGCGCATGCTGCCGACCGGGCTGTTGAGCCGCAGCTCGACGCCCATGTCGAGGATCAGCCCGATCTCGTCGTCGATGACGCTCGCGGGCAGCCGGAAGGAAGGAATATTGCTGCGCATCAGCCCACCTGGTGTCGACAGCCTCTCAAAGATCACCACCTCGTAGCCCAGCGGCGCCAGATCGTTGGCCACGGTCAATGAGGCTGGGCCAGCACCGATGCAAGCCAGGCGCTTGCCGTTACGCTCGAAGGGTGCGCGCGGCACGCGCCCGGTGAGATCGCCCTTGAGATCGGCGGCCACGCGCTTGAGGCGGCAGATGGCCACCGGTTTTTCCTCGACCCGGCCACGGCGGCAGGCCGGTTCGCAGGGACGGTCGCACACGCGCCCGAGGATGCCCGGGAAGACGTTCGATTCGCGGTTGAGCAGGTAGGCGTCGGTGTGGCGCCCCTGGGCGATCAGGCGGATGTACTCGGGTACGTCGGTGTGCGCCGGACAGGCCCATTGGCAGTCCACAACACGATGATAATGTTCAGGATTTGTGGTATCGGTAGGAGTCATTGGCCGCCGTGTGTAGCAATACGCCCGCTTTTGGGCGACAGTGGGCGATGAGTGTACCTGCCCCCGTCGAGATTCGCCTGCGCACGAAATCCCGCATGCTCGAAGTCTCCTTTGACGATGGCGCCCGCTTCGAGTTGCCCGCCGAGTACCTGCGCGTCCACTCGCCCTCCGCGGAGGTACAGGGACACGGCGTCGAGACGGGCGTGCTGGTGACCGGCAAGGAGAATGTCGGCATCCGCGCGATTGAACCGGTCGGGCACTACGCGGTTCGCCTGCTGTTCGACGATGGCCACGACACCGGGCTGTTCACCTGGAAATACCTGCGTGAGCTGGGTTCGGAGCAGGAGGCGCGCTGGCGCGTCTATCTGCAGAAGCTGACATCTGCAGGTGTCGCACGACACAGCGCCTAGAGGTAGCCTGAAAAAAGAAAGGCCGGGTTATGCACCCGGCCAATTCCTGACAAGACCCCCACTGATTGGCCCACTTGGGTTGCCAACTGGACAGGGATTCTAATCATCTGACGCCAAAATGATACATGCGGCGAAAAATAGTTT
The DNA here is from genome assembly GCA_025357915.1 of Gammaproteobacteria bacterium. GTDB lineage: Bacteria > Pseudomonadota > Gammaproteobacteria > Steroidobacterales > Steroidobacteraceae > FEN-1191. The sequence goes on along the minus strand of JANYLH010000027.1, from coordinate 75,955 downwards.
TTATTATTGCAGCGCATACTTTTCTGCCGCGCAGTGCGCCGCCGGGGTTACTAGAATGATCGCGTACATTGGAGTCCACGATTGAGCCCAGGCGACCCACAGACGACGGATTTCGGCTTCGAGCAGGTACGCAAAGAGGATAAAACCGGCCGCGTGCGCGCGGTTTTTGATTCCGTCGCGCAGCGCTACGACATCATGAACGACCTGATGTCCGGGGGCGCCCACCGGCTTTGGAAGCGTTTTACCCTTTCCCTGACCGGGCTCCGGCCGGGCGATCGGGTCCTCGACGTCGCCGGGGGCACTGGCGACCTCTCTGTTGGGCTCGCGCAACAAGTTGGCAAGTCTGGCCTGGTGCTGCTCACGGACATCAACGCCGCGATGCTGTCCGCCGGCCGCGACCGGCTCATCGATGCGGGCGTCGTGGGCAACGTGCTATGCGTGCAGGCTGACGCGGAAGTTCTCCCGTTTGCCGATGCCAGTTTTGACTGCGTGACCATCGGCTTCGGGCTCCGCAACGTCACCGATAAACCGCGCGCGCTCCAGTCCATGCGGCGGGTGCTCAAGAGCGGCGGCCAGCTGCTGGTGCTGGAGTTCTCGAAGCCGGCTTCGGCCGCGCTACAGAGCGTCTATGACGCTTATTCGTTCCGGCTGCTGCCCTTTCTCGGACGCGTCGTGGCCGGCGATGCCGACAGCTACCGGTATCTGGCTGAATCGATCCGCCGCCACCCCGATCAGGAGACGCTGCTGGGGATGCTGCGCGAGGCGGGCTTTGAAGACTGCCGCTATCACAACCTGATGGGCGGCATCGTCGCCGTGCATCGCGGCTACCGTTTCTAGATGCTCGTCGGGCAGATCAACGGCTACCTGGCGCGCGCGCTCGAGCGCTCACCGCGAGCGCGTGAACTGTGCGTGGAACTGGAGGGCCGGCGGCTTGAGCTGACGATCGAGGGTTTCCCCGAGCCCTTGTCGCTCTGCGCCGCGGGTGGCGCGCTGCGTGCCGCCCGGGCCGCCCCGGCCCCGGATGCCACGCCTGCAGATGTCAGGTTGAGCGGCAGTCCGCTCGCCCTGCTCGCGCTGGCGGGCGGCGACGCCGAGGCCGCGCTCAGCTGGAGCGGCCTCAGCATCAGCGGCGACCAGCAGCTCGTCCGGCGGTTCCAGGAACTTGCGCGCCTGCTGCGCCCGGACCCGGAAGCCGCGGCGGGCCGGATCATGGGCCGGATTCCGGCGCACCTCGCCGCGCGCGCCGTGGCTTCGATCGGCACCTGGGGTCGTGCGGCGCGCGATTCCCTGGTCCGCAATACTGCTGACTACCTGGCCCACGAGAGCCGCGACCTGGTGCCGCGCGCCGAGGCCGAGGGTTTCCTGGGCGGTGTCGAAGCGCTCCGTGCGCAGCTCACGCAGGCCGAGGCGCGCGCCGCGCGGCTCGCCGCGCGGCTCGAACGGCTGGCGCCAGCCGTTGAAGCGCCGCGGGTCCAATCGACACCGCAGCGCAAGTCATGAGGCTACGTGTAGTTGGCCGGCTGCTCGAGATCCAGCGCGTGCTGGTGCGCCACGGACTCGACGATTTCGTGCGCGCCACGCATCTTTACCGCCCGCTGCGCTTCCTGTTCTATCTGTCGCCGTGGACCTGGTTCCAGCGGCGGCGCGGCGCCACGCGCGCCGAGCGCTTGCGGCTCGCACTCGAAGAGCTCGGGCCTATCTTCGTGAAGTTTGGCCAGGCGCTCTCGACGCGACGCGACCTGCTGCCCGCTGATATCGCCGACGAACTGGCGAAACTGCAGGACCAGGTGCCGTCGTTCCCGGGCAGCGTCGCCCGTGCCAGCCTCGAGCGCAGCTATGGCCAGCCGCTGGCCGCGCTGTACGCCGATTTCAGCATCGAACCCCTGGCAGCAGCCTCCATTGCACAGGTGCACCTCGCGCGCCGCCTCGACGGGCGCGAGGTGGTGATCAAGCTGCTGCGCCCCGGCATGCGCGCGCAGATCGGGCTCGATCTCGAAGTGATGCAGGCGATGGCACAGCTGGCGCAGCGCTGGTGGCCGGAGGCGCGGCGCTTGCGCCCCCTCGAGGTGGTGCGCGAGTACCGCCAGACCATACTCGATGAACTCGACCTGATGCGCGAGGCGGCCAACGCCTCGCAGCTCAGGCGCAACTTCGCGGGCTCACCGCTCCTGTACGTGCCCGAAGTGCACTGGGACCTGTGCCGCACGGAAGTCATGGTGATGGAGCGCATCCACGGCGTGCCCATCGGCGACCTGGCCGCGCTGCGCGAGCGCGGCACCGATTTCCGGCGGCTCGCCGAGAACGGCGTGGAAATCTTTTTCACGCAGGTGTTTCGCCACAATTTCTTTCACGCCGACATGCACCCGGGAAATATCTTCGTCATCGTCGACGACCCGCAGGCGCCGCGCTACGCCGCGGTCGACTTCGGCATCATCGGCACGCTCTCGCTGCGCGACCAGCGCTACCTCGCAGAAAACTTTCTCGCGGTGTTCGATCGCGATTACCGCCGGGTGGCCGAGCTGCACATTCAGTCCGGCTGGGTGCCCGCGGGCACCCGCGTCGACGAGATGGAATCGGCGATCCGCACGATCTGCGAACCGATCTTCGATCGGCCGCTGCGCGAGATTTCCTTCGGCACGGTGCTGCTGCGGCTGTTCGCAGCGCTGCAGCGTTTCGATGGCAACATCCAGCCGCAGCTGATCCTGCTGCAGAAGACACTGTTGAACGTCGAGGGCCTCGGCCGCCAGCTCTACCCCGAGCTCGACATCTGGAAGACCGCCGCACCCGTGCTGCGCGCCTGGCAACGCGAGCGCATTGGCCCGCGTGCGATCCTGCGAGAGCTGCGCCGCGGCCTGCCCGACATGCTGGAAGTGCTGAAGGCGATCCCGGCACTGGCCAAGGGCGCTGTTGAACGCGCGCAGGATGGTGCGCGGTCCGCCACTGCGGCCGCGGAACCGCCGGCGCAACAGCATGCGGCCATGGCGCGTGCGCAGCGCCGGCGCGAGCTGTACACGGTCGCGGCGACGTTCCTGCTCGGCGGGATACTCTGGCTCGGGCTGCGCGTCGAACCGCAGTGGCTCGGCGGCCTGCTGGCAGTCACCGGCCTCGGCGGCCTGGCTGCCCTGCTGGCCCGCGGCTAGGGCCTGTTCACACTTGGAACATCGATGCGTTGCTGCTCAAGATGCTTTCAGACAAGGCGCGAGGCGCGCGACGTGGTTATTCCACGTAAGCGCCGAGCAACGCCGTATGAAAGCATTTTGAGCACACCCCTCCGGGGCCGGCCCGGTTTTGCACAGGGCTGCGTTGCTCCTTCCTCATGGACAGCAAGTACATTTCGGTCGTCGCGCCTTGCCCTGTACAAAACCGGGCACGGCCGCATCGACGTTCCAAGTGTGAACAGGCCCTAAGGCGTGGCGCGCGGCGCCTTCGGTTCGATCCACACCGCTCGCGCCTTCGCGCACAGCTCTCCGTCCTCGTCGAACAACGCGGTGCCCACCGCGTATTTGCGGCCCTCGACACTGATGCGCCAGCCGATGATCACGCAGGGTTCATCGACGTGCACGCGGCGGTCAACGTGCGCCGTGAATTCCCCGAGCAGCATCGCCACGCGATCGGCGCGAGCGGCGAAGTAGCCGGGACAATCAAGCGCCGCCCACATGAACTCGGGTCGCACCTTGTGATCGGCGAGCCCCAGCGCCACATCGGGCACCCAGGGCGCCGCGACCATGGCCACGGCGTCCCCGGCACCGGCACCGGTGCCGGTGCCGGTGCCGGTGCCGGGGGTCAGCGGTCCCGCAAAAATGCGCAGTCCGTCGCCGCGCGCGCGCTCCGGGCCGCAGACGAAGCAGCCGGGAAACGCGTGTCCAGTGAAGCCCTGGTAGTGGCGCGAGGCCTCGAAGGCGGCGAAATATTCGGGCGGCGGGGGCACTTCGAGCTCGAGTGTGGCCGGTTCGGCGCTGGCGACCACCGCGGTGTCGTGCAGCAGCTCGAACCTGCCGCCCGCACGCGGCGCGACCTGCAGCGGCGCGCCCAGGGGCGGGGGCAGATGGAGCCGTACCCGCACGGTCTGCTGCGCATGCTGCGCGAACAGGCCGGCGAGGTAGCCGCCGTTGGCGCTGCCCGGAGGGCCGCAGAAGCGGGGTGCGACGGTAAGGAGCTGCATGCGATCACCCTACGCCCGCACAGCGCGCGACTCAACTGGCGGCCGCGACCAGTTGGCGCTGATAGTGCCGGGCGTAACGCCATACGCACCAGCCGGCGCTGTTGCACACGAAGGCGGTGACCGCCAGCCGCTGCATCGATACCGACAGCCACGGCGCCAGTGCGCCCATCATGAGCGCGGCCAGCAGCAGCAGCACGAAGGTATTGGCGGCAGTGGCCGCGCCGCGCGACTGGGCGAACAGGTCGAGGATACGCAGCGTGATGATCGGAAACAGCAGCTGCAGCCCGAATGCAGTACAGCTGAGCAGCAGCTGCTGTGCGATCACGGGCGGGTGCGCCACCAGGGTCTGGAGCGCCAGCATCGCGCCGGTCGTGGCCAGCACCAGCGAGTAGCCGTAGTTCGCCTGGCGCGAAGGCGGGAACCGCCCGGCCAGCCGCCCCGAAAGCAGTGCGCCCAGCGCGTAGCCGGCCACGATCGGCACCGTGAGCATCGCAAAGCCGGTCTCGGTCCCGCCCCAGTGATCGAGGATGATTGCCGGCGCCGAGCCGATGTAGATCTGCATCGCCACGAAGCACAGGCCGCTGGCGGCCGTCAGCAGCAGGAATTCCCGGTGACGCAGCACGCCCAGCATGTTGCGCAGCAGGGCGCCGAACTGGAGCGGCGTGCGCTCGGCGACTGGCAGTGTTTCGGGGAGCTTGCGCAGCACCATCAGCGCCAGCACCAGCGCGTATGCCGCCATGCTGGCGAACACCGCGCGCCAGCCGAGCAACACGTGCACCCAGCCGCCAATGACCGGCGCCAGCGCCGGCCCCACGCTGAACATGATGGTGATGGCGCTCAGCACGCGCTGCGCCTGCGCACCGCTGTAGCAGTCGCGCACCACGGCGCGGCCGATGATCACGCCGATGCCGCCCACCACGCCCTGCATGGCGCGAAAGAACAGCAGCGCGCCGAATCCCGGCGCCAGCGCACAGCCGGCCGAGGCCAGCGCGAAGAAGAGGAGCCCCGCCAGCACCACGCGCCGCCGGCCGATGGCGTCGGACAGCGACCCGTGCACCAGCGACATGCAGGCGTAGGGCACGAGATAGACCGTCAGCGTCTGCTGCACCTGCCAGTAACTGATGCCGAATTCCGTGGCCATCGCCCGCATTGACGGGAAGAAGGCGTCGATGGTGTAGGGGCCAAGCGTCGCCAGCAGCGCGAGCACCAGCGCCACGCGCGGCGGTTGCCCGCCCGAGGGCTGAGCGCCCGGACCCGCGCTCACACCGCGGATGAGCGCAGCGCCGCCAGCCAGGCCTGCGGTGACTCGCCCCGCTCGAGCACCTCGACCAGCGCCGAGCCCACGACACAGCCGTCGACGGCGCCGCGCAGGCGTTCGACCTGTTCCCGCGACCTGATGCCGAACCCGGCGCACACCGGTACTTTGGCGACCGCGCGCACGCGTGCCAGGTACTCGAGCATGCCCGCCGGCGTGGCGACGTTGTGCCCGGTGGTGCCGGTCATGGTCACGGCGTACACAAACCCCTGGCTCGCCTCGCACAGCCGCGCGAGCCGGGCCGCGGGCGTCACCGGCGTGACCATCTGCACCAGCGCCAGACCGTGCGGGTCGAGCGCCGCGCCCAGCGCCACGCTCTCATCGAGCGGCAGATCCGGAATGATGAAACCGCACACGCCGGCGGCGATGCTGGCCGCCGCGAGCCGTTCATAGCCATAGCTGAGCAGCGGATTGAGATAGCTCATCAGCAGCAGTGGCGCGCGCAAGCGCGGCATCGCCGTGAGTTCATCGAGTATCCACTGCAGCGTTACGCCCTGGCGCAGCGCCTCCTGGCTGGAGCGCTGGATGGTCATGCCGTCGGCCATCGGATCGGTGAAGGGCACGCCAATTTCGACCACGTCGGCCCCGGCCGCGACCGCGGCCAGATGCTCGCGAAACTGTGCGCGCTGCGGGTATCCGGCTGTGAGGAACGCCACCAGCGCCGGCTCGCCGCCGCGCGCGCCAGCACGGATGGCCGCGACGATACGCTCGCGCGGCAGCATCACGCCGCTCCCGTGGGCGCCTTCGCCAGCAGCATCTGCGTGAGCGTCAGCATGTCCTTGTCGCCGCGCCCGGAGAGCCCGATCAGGATGCGCTTGCCCGGATGCGAGCGCGCCCAGCGGCGCGCGCCGGCGAGCGCGTGCGCGCTCTCGATCGCCGGCAGGATGCCCTCGCACTCGCAGCATTCGCGCACCGCGGCGAGCGCATCGGCATCGCTGGCCGCTTCGTAGCTGACGCGCCCGCAAGCTTGCAGCAGGGCGTGTTCCGGCCCCACGCCCGGATAATCAAGCCCTGCGGAGACCGAGTGGGTTTCCTGGATCTGTCCGTCGCCATCCTGCAGCAGCATGGAATAACTGCCGTGCAGCACGCCCGGCCGGCCAAAGCTCAGCGGCGCCGCATTGTCGCCGAGGCCCGCGCCGCGTCCGCCCGCCTCGATGCCGAGGATGGCGACCGACTGATCGTTCACGAAGGGATGGAACAGGCCGATCGCGTTCGAACCGCCGCCGACGCAGGCGATGACCAGGTCGGGGAGAGCGCCGGACTGCGCCCGGATCTGCGTGCGCGCCTCGCGGCCGATGACGCTCTGCAGTTCACGCACCAGGTAAGGATAGGGATGCGCGCCGACCGCCGAGCCCAGCAGGTAATAGGTGCCCTCCGGGTCCGCGACCCAATCGCGCATGGCCTCGTCGATCGCGGCGCGCAGTGTCTGATCGCCGCCGGTGACGCTCACCACGGTGGCACCGAGCAGGCGCATGCGCCCGACGTTGGGCGCCTGCCGCTCCATGTCCACCGCACCCATGTACACCGTGCACGGCAACCCCAGTCGCGCACAGGCCGCGGCGCTGGCCACACCGTGCTGCCCGGCGCCGGTCTCGGCGACGATGCGCCTGGCGCCGAGGCGCCGCGCCAGCAACGCCTGGCCGAGCGCGTTGTTGATCTTGTGCGCGCCGGTGTGCGCCAGGTCCTCGCGCTTGAGCCAGACGTCCGCGCCCCAGCGCTGCGAGAGCCGCGGCGCGTGGCTGAGCGCCGTCGGTCGCCCCACCCACGTCGACAGCTCCTGTTGCAGTTCGCGCTGGAAATCCGCGTCCGCGAGCCAGCGCGCGACGCCCGCCTCGAGCCGCTCGTGCGCACTCACCAGCGTCTCGGGCACGTAACGCCCGCCGAATGGGCCGTAGCGCCCCTGCTGGTCGGGGAATTCCCCGGCCAGGAGTCGCGCCAGCAGCCGCTCGCGCCCTTTGGTGTCGATCGTGTTGTCGTTCATGTTTCGATCTCGCTGAATGCCGCGCGCGCGGCCTGGACAAATTCCATGATCTTGGTCGTGCTCTTGACGCCCGCCCGCGCCTCGACGCCGCTCGAGGCGTCGACGCCGAAGGGGCGCACCGCGCGGATGGCCGCGGCCACGTTGCCCGCGTGCAGGCCGCCGGCCAGTATCAGCCGCGTGCGCTTCGCCAGCGCCGCCGCCTGTTCCCAGTTGCCAACCTCGCCGCTGCCGCTGCGCTCTCCTTCGAACAGCAACCGCGGCGGATACTCCGCGAGCGGCGCGTCCGTGGCCCGCACCACCGGCAGCCGCGCCAGGCGCTGCGGCAGATGGAGATGCGCAAAGTCCTCCAGGTCGGTCTGCAGCAGGTCCGGGTGGAAACCGCGCACGATCTCATCGACCTCGGACTGTCCGGGATGCTGTGTGACCGCGATGCAGGTCAGCCGCTGCCGCGCCGGGCGCGCCAGCTCGCCGGCGCGCTCGGCCGTCACGCGCCGCACGGAGTGCGCGAATACGAAGCCGATGGCGTCCACGCCCGCGTCCATCGCGGCGCTCACGCCCTCCGCGGTCGTCAGGCCGCAGATCTTGACCCAGCCGCTCATGAACGGCGCGCGCGCTCAGTACGCCCGGCCGAGAGCATGGTGCGCACCAGCTGGAGCGGTTCGAGCGCCGCCATCAAGGCACTGCCCACCAGCGCGACATCGTAGCCGGCGATGGCGACGCGTGCGGCGTCGGCGGCCGTGGTCACGCCGCTCTCGGCGACGCGTGGCACGCTGTCGGGGAGCGTACGCGCCAGCGCTTCGAGCCGGCCGGGCACGACTTCGAGCGTCACCAGGTCGCGGCAGTTGAGCCCGACCAGCAACTCGGTGCCCGAGGTGTACTGCCTGACCAGTTCCGCGGCACGGGCGATGTCGGCCTCGTCGAAGGCCTCGAGCAGCACGAACAGCTTCAGGCGCACGGCACACTCGAGCAGGGCCCGGATCGCCTCCTCATCGAGCATGCGCAGGATCACCAGCACGCCGCCGGCACCAGCCAGCCGCGCCTCGCAGACCTGGTAGGGGTCGACCAGAAAATCCTTGCGCATGGCGGGAATCCGCCCGCCGAGCGCGCGCACGGCGGTCTCGAGGTGCGCCATCGAACCGTCGAAACGGCTGGGCTCGGTCAGCACCGATACCGCCGCGGCACCCGCCTCTGCGTAGCCGGCCACGCGCGCCATGACGCTCTCGTCGCTCCCTTCGCGCAGCTTCCCGCCCGCGGGCGAGCGGAATTTCACCTCGGCGATCAGGTCGAAGCGCCGCGACGACAGCTGCAGCCGCGGCGGCAGCGGTGAGTCGAGCGCGCGTGCCGCCAGTTCCCCGTCGGCCAGTTGCGCACGCGCCGCGCTCACGCGCTTGCGGCTGCTCGCGGCCATGCCGGCCAGGAAATCACCCGCCCTGCCCGCCTCAGACATGCGGCGCCTCCAGAGGATCCGTGCCCGCCGCCACGCGCACCAGCTGCGCGAGCAGCGCCCTGGCCGCACCGGAATCGATCGCCTGCGCGGCGCGCGCCACGCCCAGGCGCGGCGCCGCCTCCAGGCCGGTGACTTCGAGCGCGAGCGCCGCGCCGAGCAGCAGTGCGTCGCGCTGCGGGCCCTGCTGTTCGCCCGAGAGGATCCGCTGCAGCGCGCGCGCATTGTCCGCCGCATCGCCCCCGGCAAGATCGTCGGCCACGCACGGCGCCAGCCCGTAGTCGGCTGGGTCGCGCTGCTCGCGTCGCACGTCGCCCGCGCGCACGTCGAACAGCTCGAACGGGCCGATCGGCGTGGGCTCGTCCCAGCCACCGGCGCCGTGCACGACCAGCGCGCGCTCGATACTCATGCCCGACAGCGCCTGCGCCATCAGCTCGGCGGTCGGCAGGTCGTAGGCGCCGATCACGTGGAACGGCGGCTCGGCCGGGTTGGTGAGCGGCCCCAGGATATTGAACACGGTGCGCACGCCGAGCGCCGCGCGTACCGGCGCGAGCGCCTTCATCGCCGGGTGGTAATGCGGCGCAAACAGGAAAGTGAACCCGGTGGCAGCAAAGCATTCGCCGGCGCGCCGTTCGTCCAGCGGCATGGCCATCCCCAGCGCCGCCAGCACATCCGCACTCCCGGCACGGCTGGAGATGGAACGGTTGCCGTGCTTGACGACCGGGACGCCGCAGGCCGCCGCGAGCAGCGCTGCGCCGGTGGACAGGTTCAGGCTGCCCGATTTATCTCCGCCGGTCCCCACGATGTCGACGGCGCGTAGTGCGGCCGGCAGCTGCGGCTTGCGCGCCAGCGCGCGCATCGCCACGGCGAATCCGCGCAGCTCTGCGGCCGTCACGCCCTTGGCCCGGAGCGCGGCCAGCAACGCGCCGGCCAGTGCGGGCGCCAGTTCGGGCGCGGTGAGCGCGACCAGCAGGGTTCCGGCCTCGCGTTCGGCCAGATTCTGGCCGTCGAGCAGGCGGTCGAGCGTTTCGTTCAGGGCGTTGACTACCGGCATCGCCACTAGCTCCCGTGCGCCGCGGCCGCGCGGCCGCCGCTGGCTGCGAGGAAGTTCTTCATCATCGCCGGTCCCTGCGGCGTCAGCACGCTCTCCGGATGGAATTGCACCCCTTCGATGTTCAACCGGGTGTGCCGCAGGCCCATGATTTCCCCTTCCGCGGTGCGCGCCGTGACCGCGAGTTCGGCCGGGAGCGAATCGCGCTCGGCGATCAGCGAGTGGTAGCGGCCGACTTCGCAGGGGCTGGGAATGCCGGCGAATACGCCGCGCCCGTCGTGTTCGATGGGCGAGGTCTTGCCGTGCATCAGGCGCGGTGCGCGCACCACGCAGCCGCCGATGGCGGCGGCGATCGACTGGTGCCCGAGGCACACGCCGAAGACGGGGATGCGCCCGGCAAAGGCGCGAATCATCGCGACCGACACGCCCGCCTGCTGCGGCGTGCCCGGGCCCGGCGAGATGCACAGGTGCGTCGGCGCGAGTGCCGCCGCCGCCTCCACCGTCAGCGCGTCGTTGCGATGCACGATCACTTCCGCGCCCAGCACCATGAAGGCCTGCACCAGGTTGTAGGTAAAGGAATCGTAGTTGTCGATCAGCAGCAGGCGCGTACTCACAGCCCTTCCTCCGCGAGCCGCAGCGCCTGCACGGCCGCCGCGCTCTTGTCCAGGATTTCTCCATGCTCGGCTTCGGGCCGGCTGTCGGCAACGATGCCGGCGCCCGCCTGGTAGCTGTATTCGTCGCCGTGGAACACCAGCGTGCGGATGGTGATCGCCTGGTCCATGTCGCCGCGGGCGCCGAAGTAGCCCACGGTACCGCCGTACAGGCCGCGACGCACGGGCTCGAGTTCCTCGATGATCTCCATGGCGCGCACCTTGGGCGCGCCAACCAGCGTGCCGGCCGGAAAGGCCGCGGCGAACAGGTCGAAGGCATCGCACCCGGGGGCCAGCTGGCCGTGCACGCCACTGACGATGTGCATTACGTGGCTGTAGCGTTCGATCGCGCGAAACGGCTCGACGTACACGCTGCCTGCTTTCGCGACCCGCCCGAGATCGTTGCGCGCCAGGTCCACCAGCATCACGTGCTCGGCGTTCTCCTTCGGATCGGCGAGCAGTTCCACCGCACGCGCGGCGTCGAGCTCGGAATCGCCGGAGCGCGGCCGGGTGCCGGCGATCGGCCGCAGTTCGGCCCGTTCCCCGCTGAGCTTGACCAGCGCCTCGGGCGACGAGCCGACCACCGTCAGTTCGCCGAGTTCGCAGTAGAACATGTACGGCGAAGGGTTCACGAGCCGCAGGGCGCGATAGGCCTGGAAGGGCTCGAGGTCGTGCCGGCCCGAAAAGCGCGAGGACAGCACCAGCTGATAGACATCGCCCGCGGCGATGTATTCCTGCGCGCGCCGGACGCCGGCAAGGTAGGCGTCGCGGCTCAGCGCAGCTACGGGAAGCTCGCATCCTGCACCCTGCTTCCGGCCCCGGGGCATGGGCCCGCGCAGCGCCTGGATCACTTCGCGGCGCAGCGCGGCGCGCTCGGTTTCGCTACCGGCATGGAGCAGCGCGATCGCGCGCGTCAGGTGATCGAACACCAGCAGCGAGCAGGGCGCGACGTAGTGCAGGAGCGGCGGCGCATTGGGGAGCCGTGCCGCACGGTCCGGGAGCCGCTCGAAATAGCGCACGACATCGTACGAGGTATAGCCGACCAGCCCGCCGGCCAGCGGCACGGTGCCGAGCTCGGGGAGCGGGCGCGGCGCGGCCGCCAGCGCACGACGCAGCCCCGCCAGCAGTTCGGGCGCAGTGCGCGGCACGGGCAGCTTTTCGCTGCCGATGGTGAAACTGCCCTCGTCGAGCCGCACCTCGAGCGCGTCGCCAAAACCAATGAAAGAGTAACGCCCCAGCCGCTCGCCGCCCTCGACGCTCTCGAGCAGGAAACGCGGGCGGAAAGCCGCCAGCTTTGCGTACGCCGAGACCGGCGTATCGAGATCCCCTGCGATGTCAAAAGGCGCTTTCATTCAATAAGTTACGTCCAAAAAAAGACCCATCCCGGCTTGATTCCGGAGATGGGTCTGGTGCTCGGTGAGAAAATCGGGTTTTGGTCGAAAACAGCCCAGGGCCCACTCCGTTCTAGGAGCAGGGCCACCACCAGCAGATCGAGGCGGACTGGGCAGGCCTGTGCATACCAAGGCAGTATGGCGACAGCCCGCCGCGGGCGTCAAGAGACCCTGGGGAACTGCCGATGAACACCGACTACGAAAAGCTGGGCGCGTTTTATGTGGGCCGTGAAGTGGATCCCGCCACGGGCCAGACACGGCCGGAACCCTTGCTGCTCGATTCGCGCGACCTGACGACGCACGCGGTGTGCGTCGGCATGACCGGGAGCGGCAAGACCGGCCTGTGCCTGGGGTTGCTCGAGGAGGCCGCGATCGACGGTATTCCTGCGATCTGCATCGACCCCAAGGGCGACATCAGCAATCTGCTGCTGACTTTTCCCGAACTCTCGGCCGCCGACTTCAACCCGTGGATCGATCCGCAGGAGGCCGCCCGCAAAAACCTCACAGTCGAGCAACTCGCGACGCAGACCGCCGCGGCCTGGAAGCAGGGTCTGGCGGACTGGGACCAGACGCCCGATCGCATCGCACGGCTCCGTGCGGCAGCGGAAGTGAGCGTCTACACGCCCGGCGGCTCGGCCGGGCTCGGCCTTTCGGTGCTGCGCTCGCTCGCCCATCCCGGCGCCGCCGCCCTGGCCGACACGACGGCGCTGCGCGAACAAATTGGCTCGATCGTCGGGGCGCTGCTCGCGCTCCTCGGGCGCGATGCCGATCCGGTGAAGAGCCGCGACTACATCCTGCTCGCGCGGCTGATCGAGCAGAGCTGGAGCGCGGGCACGAGTCTTGATCTGGCGGGGCTGATCCAGGCGATCCAGAAGCCGGGTATCGGCCAGATCGGCGCCTTCGACCTCGAGACTTTTTATCCGGCCAAAGAACGCCTCGAACTCGCCATGGCCGTCAACAGCCTGCTGGCCTCGCCGGGCTTCGCGGCCTGGACGCAGGGCGAACCCCTGGACGCGCAGCGCCTGCTGTTCACGAGCGCGGGCAAGCCGCGCATCAGCATTATTTCAATCGCCCACCTGAACGACGCCGAACGCATGTTCATCGTCACGCTGGTGCTCAATGAACTGGTCGCGTGGATGCGTCGGCAGAGCGGCACTTCGAGCCTGCGCGCGCTGCTCTACATGGACGAGATCTTCGGTTACTTCCCGCCGAGCGCGAATCCGCCCGCGAAGCTGCCGATGCTGACGCTCCTCAAGCAGGCGCGCGCCTTTGGCCTCGGTTGCGTGCTGGCGACGCAGAACCCGGTCGATCTCGATTACCGGGGACTCGGCAACGCCGGCACCTGGCTGATCGGCCGCCTGCAGACCGAGCGCGACAAGGCACGCGTGATCGAAGGCCTGACCAGCGCGGTGGACGGCAACGCTCCCGATCGCGCCACGCTCGACAAGCTGATGGCCTCGCTGACGCCGCGTACGTTCCTGATGCGCCGCGCGAAGGACGACGCGCCGCGGCTCCTGCGCAGCCGCTGGACGCTCTCCTACCTGCGCGGGCCGCTGACCAGCGCGGAGATCAGCCGCCTGATGGCGCCGCAGCGCGCTGCGGCGGCGGTTGCGAACGCAAGCGTGAATGCGTCCGCGGCGTCTGGCGCCACGGCCATGGCGCCTGCCGGCGCAGCGGGCGCGGCCCGCCCGGCGTTGCCTTCATCGGTGCGCGAGCTGTTCCTGCCCGCCACGGCGGGCAGCGGCGCGCTGCAGTATCGCTTCGGCCTGCTGGCCGCCGCCAAGCTCCATTTCGTGGATGCGCGCGCTGGCGTCGACGCGTGGCAAACGCTCCAGTGGCTGGTCCCGCCGGGCGATGACGGCGCTGAACCGCTGTGGGCCGAGGCGCGCGAGGCCACCGCGCTCCGTGCCCAGGCCAGCAGCGTGCCGCAGGCCGCAGCGAGTTTCGCGCCGCCGCCGACTGCGGCACTGCGCGCCGATTCCTACGCCAGCTGGGCCAAGGCGCTGGCGGCACACCTGTACGAGACCGGACGCACCGACCTGTTCTATTGCGAATCGTTGAAATTGGCCTCCGCCCCAGGCGAGAGCGAAGGCGATTTCCGTGCGCGCCTGGCGCTGCGCCTGCGGGAGACGCGCGATGCGCAGCTCGAGTCGCTCCAGGCCAGTTATGCGCCGAAGCTCGCCGCGCTGCAGCTGCGGTTGCAGAACGCGCAGGCGCGCGCCGCGCGGCAGCATTCGCAGGCCACGCAGCAGACGCTCCAGACGATCGTGTCGGTGGGCTCGACCCTGCTGGGCGCCTTCCTCGGCCGGCGCGCCGTCACCGCCACCACCGTCGGTCGCGCCGCCACGGCGCTGCGCAGCGCCACCCGCATCGGCGAGGAACGGCAGGACGCGGCGCAGGCGGACGAGAGCGTCGCGACCGTGCAGCAGGCGCAGCAGCAGCTGCAGACAGAATGTGCCGCGGCGCTCGAGGCGCTCAAGGCCCGGCTCGATCCCTCAGGCGTCACGCTGCAGCCGCTCCGGGTCGCGGCGCGCAAGGCTGACATCGCCGTGGCCGAGCTGGCCGCGGCTTGGGTGCCGTGGCGCACCGGTAGCGACGGCTTCCCGGCGCCCGCCTGTTGAAGGCCGCAGTTCACCGGCAGGCAGGCAGGCCGTTCAGCGTTGCGCTGTGCCCTGCCCGGCGGCGGCGAGCTGCGCGCACAGTGCTTCGGTGGCATCGACGGCTTCCGGCCCGAGGCGGCTGAGGCGGGCGTCGACGAAACTGTGCAGGCGCCCGTGGCGCACCGCGCGCAGTCGCGGCAGGGCGCGCCAGCGCCCGAGCCATTCCTGCGCCGTGTGCGCATCGGCAGCCAGCGCCAGGATCACGTCCGGATCGCGCGCGGCGATCGATTCCAGCGACACCGCCGGCGCGGCATCATGGAGCTCGGCGTAGACATTGCGGTAACCGCAGGCCTCAACGGCGTCGGACAGGAGTTGCTCGCCGCCGAGCGTGTAGACCGGCCGGTCCCAGACCTGCAGCAGCAGGCGCGGCGCGGCGGCGCGGCGGTAGCGCGCACGGAGCGCCGTGATGCGCGCGCGCAGCGCGGCGGCGGACTGACTGGCGGTTGCCTCCGTGTGCAGCAGCGCGCCAAACCGGCTGAGCGCGGTGGGCAGGTCATCGAGACGCACCACGCGGTGCCGGTATACCGGGAGCCCGGCTCGTTCGAAGGGCAGCAGCTGCGCGGCGGAAAACGCGCCGGTCCACGCGACGATGAGGTCAGGACGGAGCGCCAGGATCCGCTCGAGGTCAAAGCCGTGACTGTCGCCGATGCGCACGATGCCGCGCGCCGCTGCGGGTTCCACCGAGAATTCCGGCGTGCCCACGACACGCGCGCCGCCCCCTGCGGCAAACAGCATCGCCGTGGCCCCTGGCGACAGGCTGACGATGCGCTGCGGGGGCGCCGGGAGCGAGATGAGCCGGCCCTCGTCGTCATGCACCTGCCACGCGGGCGCAGCTGCGCGGGTCGCCCCCGCCAGGGCAGCGAGGCATACGGTCAGGATGGCGATACGCGATTTCACGGGCAATGGGCAGGTGCCGGGCGGGGATATCGCGCGAACTATAGCGCGGCCGGGAAGCTGCAGGTCACGCCGAGGCCTGGCGCGAGCTCGCGCAATGCCAGCCGTCCGTGGTGCAGGCGCACCACCGCGGCCACCAGGCTCAGGCCCAGCCCGCTGCCGGGCGCCGCGACGTCGCGCTCCAGGCGGCGAAAAGGCAGCAGCATCGCTTCCTGGGACAATTCCGGTATGCCCGGGCCGCTGTCGGTGACGCGCAGTTCCACCCGATCGCCGGACGTGCCGACCTGCAGTTCGACCGCTCCGCCGGACGGCACGTATTTGATGCTGTTCTCCAGCAGGTTTGTGAGCAGCTGCGCCAGCAGCTGCTGGTGCCCGTTCACAACGGCGGGCGCGTCGGCCCGCACTCGCAGCGACAGGTTCCGCTGCTGCGCTTCCGGCGCATACAGTTCGCCCAGTTCCCGCGTCAGCTGCGCGAGGTCGACCCGTTCGGGCGGCGCGCCGCCGCCTCCCGCCTCCGCCTGGGCGATCTGCAGGAGCGTTGCCAGTGTGCGCTGCACGCGCTCGAGATCCTCGAGCGTGGCGCGGATGGCGGTGTCGGCGGCGTCGCCCGCCTGCGCATCGTGCAGCGCCGCCTCCAGCCGACCGCGCATGCGCTGCAAGGGTGCCCGCAGGTCGTGCGCGGCGCTGTTGAAGGTCACACGCACGGCCGCGGTCTGCTGTTCGATGCGGTCGAGCATGCCGTTCACGGTGCCCGCGAGCTGGTCGAATTCATCGGCGGTGTTCGCGATCGGCAAGCGGCGCGCCAGGTCGCCGGAGATGATGCTCTCGCAGGCCTGGGCCACGGCGCGTACGCGCGCGGCGACGCGGCGGCTGAACCACCAGGCGGTGAGCGCCATGAAGGCGCCCGTGAGACCCACGCCCCAGTAGCCTGCCGCGCGCAGATGTTGCGCGAAGCGGCGCCGCTCGGAAACATCGGTGCCGACCAGCAAGCGGTTGCCGTCGAGCACCACCACCGCGGCGCGCACCGGATGGCTGACCTCACGGCCCTGCTCATTGAGGGTGATCTCGAATTCGAGCCAGCGGCCGCTGGTCGTGACGGCCTGCGGCCAGGCCGACAGGTTCCCCCCGAGCGGCGTACCCTGCCGGTCCACCAGCAGGTAGGCGGCGCCGAGCCGGCCCCAGTCGTCGTCACGATGATCAAGGACGTTGATCAGCCGCTTGAGGCCACCGCCCCGATAGTCTTCGCGGAGCGATTCGAGTTCGGTCTCGACCACCAGGTCGACCTGCCGTTCCATGGCGCGCTGTGTGAACAGGTAGGCGCTGCCGAGCAGTACGCTGGCGCCGATCACCACGCCGCCCATGTACCACAGCGCCACCCGCGCCGTCGACGCGAACAGCCCTGGCATCCTCAAGCGGCAGCCCCCGGATCCCTCAGGCAATAGCCGGAGCCACGGACCGTGTGCAGCAGCGGCGGGCTGAAGTCACGGTCGATCGCCTGGCGCAGCCGGCTCATGTGTACGTCGATGAGGTTGGTCTGCGGATCGAAGTGCAGGTTCCACACCGACTCAAGCAGCATGGTGCGCGTGACAATCTGGTTGACCCGTCGCACCAGGAACTCGAGCAGCTGGAATTCCTTGGCGGTCAGGTCGATGTTGCGCCCGGCGCGCGTCACCCGGCGCGCCAGCATGTTCATTTCCAGGTCGGCGACGCGCAACGTCCCAACGTGGCGGTTGTCGCCGGAGGCGCGCCGTAGGAGCGCCTCGACCCGTGCCAGCAGTTCGGCGAATGCAAAGGGCTTGACCAGGTAATCGTCGCCGCCCGCGCGCAGCCCTTCGACGCGATCGTCGATCGTGCCGAGCGCGCTCAACACCAGCACCGGGGTCGGCACGCCCTCCTTGCGCAGCGCCGCGACCAGCGACAGGCCATCGAGGTGCGGCAGCATGCGATCGACGATCAGCAGGTCGTAGCGCGTGGCGTGCGCCTCGGCCAGCCCGGCCGCGCCGTCGGCGCAATGGTGCACGCTGTAGCCCGCCTCGCGCAGCCCCTTGCTCACGTGACCGGCGGCCTCGACGTCGTCCTCCACCAGCAGTATCTGCACGCACGCTCCCCGGATTCCGGCCATCGTAACCCTGACCCGCGCGGCAGGCGAATGTTCCCCCCGGGGGGGCGCACGCCGCCCGCTCAGGCGGCCTGGCGGTACTCCAGCACTCCGGCGACGGCGTGGACGATCGCGGCGATGCGGACCGCGCTCTGGATCGGCTCGCGCTCCACGCCCTGCTGGCGCAACGCCTGCTCGTGCGCACTGATGCACATGCCGCAGGCGTTGATCGCGGAGACCGCCAGCGACATCAGCTCGAAGTCCACCTTGCCGACGCCAGGATTGCCGATCACGTTCATGCGCAGGCGCGCCGGCAACTGCTGGTATTCCGGGTCCGCGACCAGGTGCACGAACCGGTAGTACACATTGTTCATGCCCATAATAGCCGCGGCCGAATGTGCCGCCTGCAGCTGCTGTGCGCTCAGGCGCGTTGCCGCCAGGGCCTCGATCTGCCGTGCAAAGGCGGCGTTGCGCGCGGCCAGCGCAGCGGCCAGAGCGATCGACCAGATCTGCTCCTCGCTGAGGCCCGGCGCGCCGCTGGCGCTGAGCACGCTGGCGAGGTTCAGGCGCAGGTCACGCGCATAGTCGGGAATCGCTGCACTGATGAGTTCCAGTTCCATGGTCATTCTCCAATCTGGTCGGGTGATGCGTGCGCGCCGCTGCCGCGGCTCAGGCGGCCTTGAGCGTCGACTGGCCCGGCTGCCAGTTGCAGGGACACAGCTCATCGGTCTGGAGCGCATCGAGGACCCGCAGCACCTCGTCAGGGTTACGCCCTACATTCAGGTCCGTGACGTAGACGAAGCGGATCACGCCTTGCGGATCGACGATGTAGGTGGCGCGCTGTGCGACCCCGGCCTGTGGATCGAGGATCCCGAGTGCGCCCGCAAGTTCGCGCTTGATGTCGGCAAGCATGGGCAGGCGCAGGTCGCGCAACTCTTGCCTGGCCTGGCGCCAGGCCAGGTGCACGAACTCGCTGTCGGTGCTGGCGCCGAGCAGCTGCGCATCGCGATCGGCAAAGGCGCCGGCCAGTTTTCCGAAGGCGGCAATCTCGGTGGGGCAGACGAAGGTAAAATCCTTCGGCCAGAAAAACATCACCTGCCACTTGCCGGCAAGGCTCGCCGTGTCAATGGTCTGGAAGGCCGTGGCCGGATCGGCCGAAACCACTGCGGTCAGTGAGTATCGGGGGAAATTCTGTCCTATGCCCAACATATCCTTGGCTCCTCGATTGAGTTACAACGCGCTCGACAGTCAGCAGTGTGGGCCTGGCGCTTGCATTGTTCCAATCGATTGATCCTATAATGTCAATAGATAACGTGTATGGCGAAAAGAATGGCTGACCTGAAACTGAAGGACCTGCGCTACCTGGCGGCGCTCGCCGAGACCCGGCATTTCGGCCAGGCCGCGGCGGCCTGCTTCGTCAGCCAGCCGACGCTCTCGGCGCAGCTGCGCAAGCTCGAGGATTACCTCGGCGTGCAGCTCATCGAGCGCCAGCCGCGCCGCGTGAGCCTGACCGAGGCCGGCACGGCGATCGCGGTGCGCGCGCGGCAGATCGTCGCCAGCAGCGACGAAATCGTCCGGCTGGCGCACGACTGGCGCGATCCTCTGTCCGGGCGGCTGCGCGTCGCGACGCTACCCACGGTGGGGCCCTATCTGCTGCCGCAAGTCATGGTGCGGCTGCGCAAAGCGCTGCCGCGGCTCGAAGTCCTGCTGTTCGAATACCAGACCGGCACCATGCTCGAGCGGCTCCGTGCCGGCGAGCTCGATCTTGGCATCCTCGCCTTGCCGGTGCATGAGGCCGGTCTCGAGACCGAGCCGTTGTACGACGAGCCTTTCCTGCTGGCGGTGCCCGAAAGCCACCGGCTCGCCGCGCGCCGCCAGGTGCAGATCGGCGACCTGGGCGAGGACGCGCTGTTGCTGCTCGAAGACGGCCACTGCCTGCGTGACCAGGCGCTGGCGGTGTGCGCGCGCAGCCGCGCGCATGAGAAGCAGGATTTCCGCGCTACCAGCCTGGAAACGCTGCGCCAGATGGTGGCCGCCGGCGCCGGCATCACGCTGCTGCCGGCGCTCGCCTGCCGGGGCGCCTACGCCGCTGCCGTGGGGCTGCGCCTGCTGAACCTCGTCAAGCCGACGCCGACGCGCCGCATCGGCGCGGTCTGGCGCCAAAGCACGGCGCGCTCGCCGGCCATCGCCGCGTTCTGCGAGCTGCTGATCCGCCACAGCGGCCTCGGGCGCGGCACATGAGTGACGGTCCGGCCGGCGCCATCTCGGTCTACGACCGCATGTGCCGGAGCGATGCCGAGCTGTGCGCGATGCTGGCCAGGGGGAACGCGCGTCGCGAACTCACCGCGGTCTTTGGCGCCGCGGAATACGCGCAGCTTGCCGCGCTCGCGCGCCAGGCACAGCGCGCGCGGCGCCGTCACGCCGCGGCGGTCTACATCCTGCCCGGCATCATGGGCACGCAGCTGGGCGCGCTGCGCACGACGGACATCCCGGCTGACCTGCTGTGGCTCGACCCACAGGACGTGGTCGGCGGAGCACTCACGCGCCTGCGGCTTCCCGCGACGGAGGAACTGGTTTCACTGGGAGCCATCCCCTTCAGCTACCTCGCCCTGCAGCTGCGGCTCCGCGCCGGCGGCTTCAACGTGGTGGTGCACGACTACGACTGGCGGCAGAGCCTCGAAGGGCTCGCGGCCGCGTTCGCCGCGCGGCTGCGCGCCGACCCCGCGCCGCAGCTACGGATCGTGGCGCACAGCATGGGCGGCCTGATCGCCCGCCGCGCCATGCAGGAGCGGGAGCTGGCGCGCGTGCAGCAGCTGATCACGCTCGGGACGCCGCATCGCGGCTCGTTCGGCGCCGTGCAGGCCATCCGCGGCACCTATCCCGTGGTGCGGCGACTCGCCGCGCTTGACCGGCTGCATGACGCCGAGTTCCTGGCGGCACGGGTATTCAGCAGCTTTCCCAGCATCAACCAGATGGTGCCGCCGCCCGGATCCGGGCTGGCGGCCGATCTGTTCGATGCGGGCAACTGGCCGCGAACCGGGCCGCGCCCCGACGTGCAGATGCTGGCGGCGGCGCGCTCCTTCTTTGAAACATTGTCGCCCACCGAGCCGCGCTGCATCGCCATCAGCGGCACGCGCCAGCGCACCGTCACCGGCCTGCAGCTCGTCGACGATGATTTCCGCTACGAGGTCAGCGACGCCGGCGACGGCACGGTGCCGCTGGCGCGCTCGCAGCTGGCCGGGAGCGACAACTATTTCGTCCGCTGCGAACACAGCGCGCTGCCGCGCAGCGCCACCGTGGCGCGTGCCGTACTCGAACTTCTGCGTCGCGGGCGAACCACGCGGCTCGCGACGACACCGGGCCCAGGTTCCGCCCATGCCGTTACCGTGAGCGATGCACAGCTGCGCACGACCTGGAACACAAAGGTGGACTGGGCCGCGCTCGCGCCGGCGGCGCGCCGGGCCTACCTCAATCAGCTGAACCAGCCGCCGCGGCAGTATGTCGCCGTGACATGAACAGCAACGCTACCGCCATCGTCTGGCTGCGCCAGGACCTGCGCCTCGCCGACAACCCGGCCCTGCGCGCCGCGCTCGAGAGCGGCGCGCCGCTGCTGCCGCTCTATATCGACAGCAGCGCCGAGGACGGCGACTGGGCGGCCGGCGCCGCGTCGCGCGGGTGGCTGCACCAGTCACTGACTGCGCTCGCCGCCGATCTTGAACAGCGCGGCTCACGACTGATAATCCGCCGCGGTCCGGCACTTCCGGTGCTGCAGGCACTGTGCCGCGAGACGCGCGCGGACGCGGTCTACTGGAACCGCCGCTACGAACCCCTGGCGATGGCGCGTGACGCGCTCGTCAAGGAGGCGTTGCGGGCCCAGGGTCTGGTGGCCGAGAGCCGCAACGGCGCCCTGCTCGCCGAGCCCTGGCAGATCGCGACCCAGAATGGCGGCCCGTATCGGGTGTACACGCCGTTCCGGCGGCGGCTCCTGGCCGAGCTTGCGCCACCCGAACCGCTGGCGGCCCCAGCCGCGCTGCCCGCACCACCGGCCTGGCCTGAATCCCTGCCGCTCGCCGCGCTCGGCCTGCAACCTGGCCATGACTGGTGCGCGTCGATCGCCGCCAGCTGGCAGCCTGGCGAAGCCGCGGCGCAACACCGGCTCGCGCAATTCGCGGCCGACAGCCTGGCCGGATACGCGGACAATCGCGACCGTCCCGCGGTTGAGGGCACCTCGCGGCTTTCGCCCCACCTGCATCATGGCGAGCTTTCGCCCCGCCAGGTCTGGCACGCCGTGCTGCGCGGCGCCGCCAGCGCCGGCGTTCCATCCGCCGAAGCACGCGGCGGCAAGTTCCTCGCCGAACTGCTGTGGCGCGAATTCTCCTACCACCTGCTCTACCATTTTCCGCACACGCCGACCGCGCCACTTTACGAATCCTTCGCGCACTTTCCCTGGCGTGACGACCCCGGAGCGCTGCATGCCTGGCAGCGCGGCCGCACCGGCGTACCACTGATCGATGCCGGCATGCGCGAACTGTGGGCGACGGGCTGGATGCACAACCGGGTGCGCATGGTCGCCGCGTCGTTCCTGGTGAAGAACCTGCGGCTGCCCTGGTTGGCAGGCGCGCGCTGGTTCTGGGACACGCTGGTCGACGCCGATCTCGCCGCCAACACGCAGGGCTGGCAGTGGGTCGCAGGGTGTGGTGCGGACGCGGCGCCGTACTACCGCGTGTTCAATCCGGTCACCCAAAGTCGCCGTTTCGATCCGCAGGGCCGGTATCTGCGCCGCTGGCTGCCCGAACTCGCACGCCTGGACGATCGCGGTATACATGCTCCGTGGCTCGCGACGGCGCAGGAACTGGCAGCCGCCGGCATACGCCTCGGCCGTGACTACTCGGCACCGATCGTCGACCTGCAGCAATCGCGCACCGCGGCACTGGCTGCCTGGCAGCAGATGCGCGGCTGAGTTTTTGCGCCGTCCCACGTGGCGGCGTAGCATTCCCCGTCTGCCCGCCTGAGGATCAGCACATGGACAACCTGCATCGTGACCGACTCGCTGCCCGATTCAGCCGCCGCGATCTGCTGCTCGCAACCGCCGGCGTGGCCACCCTGGGCGCTGCGGCCAGCACGCGCGCCGCCGAGCCCGCAGCCGCGTCCGCTCCCACAGCCGCGACCGCGGCGCCGGCCGGCCCCTTCACGCTGCCCGCTCTGCCGTATGCGGACGGCGCGCTCGACCCGGTCATTTCGGCCAACACACTCGGCTTTCACCACGGCAAACATCACCGCGCCTACGTCGACAATCTCAACAAGGCCATCGCCGGCACGGTGTTTGCGGCAATGCCGCTCGAGAAGATCATCGCCGCCACCTACGGCGTCGCTGACAAGACCGCCGTGTACAACAACGCCGCGCAGCACTGGAACCACAGTTTCTACTGGCGCAGCCTCAGCCCGCAGGGCGGCGGCGAGCCGCCGGCGGCGCTGCGGCACAAGATCGAAGCATCATTCGGAAGCGTCGCCGCCTGCCAAAAGGAACTGCTCACGGCCGCGACGGGCCAATTCGGCAGTGGTTGGGCGTGGCTCGTGCAGGAAGGCGACAAGCTCGCTGTTTCACACACCGGCAACGCCGACTCACCGCTCAGCAAGGGATCAAAGCCGCTCCTGACCATCGATGTCTGGGAGCATGCCTACTACCTCGACTACCAGAACCGGCGCGCGGACTACGTGAACGCAGTGCTCGCCAAACTGCTCAACTGGGGCTTTGCAGCCGACAACCTCGGCTCAGCCTGATAGAGGGTAGGGATGCAGCGAATCTGGTTCCGCCCATGGGGTTGGCTGTTCCGGCCCGTGTCGGCGTCCGGATCGATCATCGTCCTGTTGGGCGCGTTGCTGATGCTGTACATGGTGCTCAGGTCCGGGGCCGAAAAACGCGCATGAGCAACGAGCTCTGGCACGACGTGGGTGATGCGGCCGAGCTGGCGCAGCAACCGCTCCAGCAGCTGCTCGTGGGGCGCACGAAAGTCGCGCTGTCCTGCGTCGACGGGCAGTTCGGCGTCATCAACGGCGCCTGCAACCATGTGGGCGGGCCGCTCGGCCAGGGGACGCTCGAGGGCGCCTTCGTGGTCTGTCCCTGGCACAACTGGAAGTTTCACCGTATCAGCGGCGAAGGCGAGCCGGGCTTCGAGGCTGATCGGGTGCCACGCTTCGATTTCAAAGTCGAGGCGGGGCGGCTGCTGGTGCGCGATACCCCGGCCACCACGCGCAACCGGCTCCCGCACGACAAGCACCCGCTCGACCGCGATATCCGGCGCCTGAGCGGGCCACTGCGCGTAGTGGGCATCTCCACGACGGTCATGGACAACGCGTACCCGCGCTATTCGACCTCGGAAGCGCTGCTGCAGTCGGCGCTCGAGCACGCGGGCGCGAAGCACGCGCTCGAATACCGGATGCTGAAGCTCCGGGACGTACCCTTCCGCGCCTGCAAGGGCTACTACTCGAAGAGCGCCCACGCCTGCACCTGGCCGTGCAGCATTTCGCAGATGGATCCGAAGGACGGCATGCACGCCGTGTACGAGAACCTGGTGTTCTGGGCGGACGTCATCCTGGTGGCGACGCCGATCCGCTGGGGCGCCGCCAGTTCGCTGTTCTACAAGATGGCCGAGCGGCTCAACACGGTCCAGAACCAGATCACGCTGCGCAATCGCGTGATGCTCAGGGACAAAGTGGTCGGGCTCATCATCACCGGCGGACAGGACAACATCCAGGCCGTCGCCGGGCAGATGATGCAGTTCTTCGCCGAGCTGGGCATGCAGTTTCCGCAGTTCCCGTACATTGCCCACAGCCGCGGCTGGACTGCCGAGGACATGGAGCGCAACGTCGAGGTGGTCCGGCACAGCGGGCAGCTCCACGATGGAGCCCGCTCGCTGCTCGATCGTTGCCTGGACCTTGCCTCGCGCCTGCAGGCGAGTGCCGCGCCCGCGTTTGAACGGGCGGGCCGCAAGGCTTCGGGGCTGGAGCGCCGGGCTCCAGCCGCAACCGATTGAATCTGCGCTGAATCGGCTTCATCGCCCGGAATCCTTGCACGGTGCGCCCGGGGCAGCTGCATCCTTTTCTCCCCTGCCGAGTCTGGCAGGTATGACGGCAGCGTTTGCCGATCAAGGGAGATTTTCCATGAAGACGCGTACGTTGGTGTTGATCGGTGCGGCGCTGCTGTGCGCCCTGGCGGTCGCCGAGGCCGCCCCGGCCCCCGTGGAGAGCGGTCAGCTCACGCTCCCCGATTTCCGCAGCCTCGAGAGCCAGGCGAGCGAGAGCGTCGTGGTGACCATGGGCCCCTGGCTGTTGCGCTTCGCCAGCCACTTCGCGGACGACAAGGATCCGGACAGCGCGGCCGCCAGGCGTGTGCTCGCCAACATCAGGAGCATCACCGTTCACAGCTACGAGTTCGACCGTGATTTCGTCTACTCGCAAGCCGACGTCGATGCGGTGCGCGCGCAGCTGGGCGCGCCCAACTGGAACCGCCTGGCCCAGGTGCGCGGCAAGGACCGGAAGAACGTCGACGTCTACGTATCGATGGAGCACGAGAAGACCACGGGGCTCGCGGTCATTGCCAGCGAGCCGCGCGAACTGACCATCGTCAACATCGTCGGTTCGATCAGCCCCGAAGATCTGCGCAAGATCAGCGGCCACCTGGACTTGCCGGGGGTCAGCCTGACCGGGACCGACGCCACGGGGAATGATCAGGCGCCGAGCCCGCCGGCCACCTGAGGCCATCGGGGGGTACGCGGTTCGCGCCGCGTACCCCGGCCCAGGTGCGCAGATCGCAGCTGGGCGCCTGGTTACCAAGGCGGTCTATACTTTAGTACTGTACCGCACGGCGAGCGGACAACACGGGACTGCGCCTATGCAGATAAGCGGCCGCTGCCACTGCGGGAACATCTCCTTCTGCCTTTACTGGGAACCGGACCCGCAGAAAATTCCAGCCCGCGCCTGCTCCTGCTCTTTCTGCAGCAAACACGCGGGCGTGTGGACCTCGAATCCCGACGGCAAGCTGCTCATCGCGACCCAGGACCCGTCACTCGTTTCCAATTACCGGTTCGGCACCGCAACTGCGGATTTCCTTGTCTGCGCGCGTTGCGGCGTCGTCCCCGTCGTCACCAGCCGCATCGACGATCGCCTCTATGCGGTCGTCAACGTCAACACGTTTGAAGCCGTCGATCCTGCGCTCCTGCGTCGCGAGCCGGCAGGTTTCGACGGCGAGGATCGCAGCGCGCGTCTCGCCCGGCGCAAGGACCACTGGATCGCCAGCGTCGAGCAGACTCGCGCCGGGAGCATAAATGAGCGCCTTTGAGATCAGGAGGGCCGGCGCCGACGACCTGCCCGTGGTGTTCCGCCTGGTCGGCGCGTTGCTGAAAGAGCTGGGAGAAGAAGGCGAGGAGGCGGGCGCGCTCGACGTCGGCGCACTCTCCGACCTGCAGCGGCAACTGGGCGACCGGCACATCGGCGTCAGCCTGATCAGCGCGGCGGTGAGCCACGGCCAGCAGCGCGGCTGGCGCCGTATCGACGTGACTGCGCCGGAGGCGGAGCGCTGGCGCGGGGTACGGCATTTCTACGAGCAGAACGGCTTCACCTGCGCGGGCCCGAAGCTCAAGCGGCTGCTGTAGTGCCACTGCGGCTCGCTCATGCGCTGGAGTCTGCGCGCCTCGTGACGCGCCTCGTGACCGAGGCCGATCTGCCCTCGCTCCTGGTCGTCAACGGCGACGACGCGGTGACGCGCTACCTGCCGTACCCGAGCTGGCGCAGCCTCGAGGACGCCCGCAACTGGTATGCACGCATGAGCGCGCTGCAGGCCACGGGCGCGGCGCTGCAGTTCGCCGTACTGGAGAAGCAGTCCGGGGCGGCGATCGGCAGCTGCCTGCTGTTCCGCCATGACGAAGCCAGTGCTCGCGCGGAACTCGGCTACGTGCTGGGCCGTGCGCACTGGGGCCAGGGCTACATGCAGGAAGCGCTGCGCGCCCTGGCCGCTTGCGCGTTCGGCGAGCTGAACCTGCGCCGTCTGGAAGCCGAAGTGGATCCGCGCAACCCGCGCTCGTCACTGTTGCTGGAGCGTCTGGGCTTTGCCCGGGAAGGCCGGCTGCGTGAACGCTGGCTCACCAAGGGCGAACCGGCCGACGTCAACGTGTACGGGCTGCTGAACCGCGAGTGGCGACGGCCCGGCTAGCGGCCGCCGCAACGCCGTCAGTCCCCGCCCACCGTGATGCGATTGCCGCCTTCCTGCCTGCAACGTCGCAACGCCTGATCGGCGCGCTCGATCGAGGCCGCCAGTGTCTCGCCGCCGCTCAGCATGACCGCGCCAATCGACACGGTCACCGTCGCGACCGCGGTCTCGCTGTCCTGGCGACGCACGCGGCAACGCTCCACGCTGACGCGGATGCGTTCGGCCTGCGCCAGTGCCTCGGCGGCTGTACGATCTGGCAGCAACAGCAGGAAATCTTCGCTCCCGCTGCGGGCCAGGAGCGACCCCTGCCCGGCGCCGTTGCTGATGACCTGGCCGATCGCCGCGAGCACCCGATCGGCCAGCAGATGGCCCAGCGTATCGCCCACGATCGCGAAGGCATCGACCCCGAGGTGCAGCAGGGCGCCTGCGGGCAGGCCGGACGGATAGCTGTCGCGCACCTGGCATGTCAGGCCGCGCAGATTGAGCAGGCCCGTGAGCGGATCAACCTGCGCCTGCCCCTGGGCGATTTCCAGCTCGCCCTGCAGGCGGCGCGCCGCCTGCGAATTGGTCGCCAGATTCTGCTGCAGGTCGCTGGTGCGCGAGCGCACCCGATCGGTGTCTACGAGCAGAGCCATCACCACCTGGGTAATCGCAGCCTTGTCGACGTCCCGCTTCAGTTGCTGCTGGTAATCGCTCAGTCCGTCGTTATAGCGGCCCACTGCTTCGCTCGCCCTGGCCGTGCTCTCGGTAACCTGCTCGACCACTTCCTGGATGCGCGCCCGCACGCGCATCGAGGACTCGATGTCACGCATCGCCACGTGACGATCGAATAATTCCTCAATATCCGCATCGGTGAGCCGCACGGCGGCCGCAACGCGCGCGTCGACCGCCGCCTTCAGTGGCTGGTTGGTGCCGGCGGCGTACTCATACCAGACCGCGAAACTCAGCGGATGAAAGCCGGCGGCATGGCGCGACATCAGCGGCAGCACCATGCGCAGCAGTTCGGCGGTCTGGTCGCGGTTTTCGCGGTAACGCATCGCTGTTCCGTCAGGCGCTCAGGGCATGGCCGGACTGGGCGGCGATCAACGCGGCAAAGGCCGGCAGGCCAGCCTGCTGTGCCTGGAGCTGTTCCAGCAGCTCTTCGATGGCGACCGCTTCACCGAACAGCCTGCCCTGGGCAATGTCGCAGCCCCACATGCGCAGCGGCAAGACCTGGTTGGCGCGCTCGACCCCCTCGGCAACCACCTGCAGCCCCAATCCATGCCCCATGTCGATGATCGTTCGCACCAGTGTAGCATCGGCCGGGTCATCGGCCAGATCGCGCACGAAGGACTGGTCTATCTTGAGGGTGCCGATCGGAAACTGCTGGAGCGCCGAGAGCGAAGAATAGCCGGTGCCAAAGTCGTCGATCGACAGGTGCAGCCCCATCGCCGCGAGCTGTGTCAGCAGTTCTACCGTGCGGCGCGGATCGGCCATCAGGGTCGATTCGGTAATCTCGAGCTCCAGGCTCTGCGGCGGCACGTTGTGCCGCTCGAACAGCGAGCGGCAATTGAGGATGAATCCGGCGTGCCGCAGCTGCTTGAGCGACAGGTTGAGCGCTATCCGGCCCGGATCGCCGACTTTGCTGCGCAGCAGGTTCAGGTCGAGGCAGACGCGCTCGAGCACCCATTCGCCGATCAGGCTGATGAGGTTGTTCTCCTCGGCCATGGGAATGAACTGCGACGGCGGAATATCGCCGTGCCCGGGCAGCCGCCAGCGCAGCAGCGCTTCGGCGCCAACGATGCGGCCATCGCGCAGGTCGACCTTCGGCTGGTAGTGGACCACGAACTCGTCGCGCTCCACCGCGCGCCGCAGCTTGCTCCTGAGCATCAGCCGTTCGACCGCGGCCGCGTTCATCTCCTGCGAGTAGAAGGCGAAGGTGTTGCCGCCATTCTGCTTGGAGTAATACATGGCGGCGTCGGCATTGCGGATCAGGTCGATCACGTTGTCGGCATCGCGCGGGCAGAAGGCAACGCCGATGCTCACCGTCAGGAACACTTCCTGCTGGTTGATGTGAAAGGCCGCGCCCGCGGCGTCCAGCACGGTGCGCGCCAGCTGCGACACCTGCTCACCCGCCTCGTCGGCATTGCTGCTCATGCCGTCGACGAACAACGCGAATTCATCCCCGGCCAGGCGCCCGAGCACGGCCTCGCTGCTCAGCACCCGCGTCAGGCGTTCGGTCAGCACCTCGAGCACGCGGTCACCCGAAGCGTGTCCGAAGGTATCGTTCACTTCCTTGAAACGGTCCATGTCGATGTACAGCAGCGCCACGCCCTGCCCGACACGCCGCGCGCGCGCAATCGCCTGCTGCAGCAGATGCTGGAACTGCATCCGGTTCGGAATCTTGGTGAGCGCGTCGTAACGGGCCAGGTAGCGGATGCGCCGCTCCGCCCGCTTGCGTTCGGTGATGTCGCGCGCCACGTAGATGTCGCCGGCAAACTGCGCGTTGACGCTGTCGACGGTCGAGGCCACGAATGAGACCGGAATGGTCTGGCCGGCGCGGGTCCGCAGCACGGTCTCGCCCGCCTCGCGTGCCGCCGCCAGCGGATCACCACCACCCTCGACCGCCGCAGCGAGGAGCGCCGCGACCCGCATGCCGATCAGCTCCCCGGACGGGTACCCGGTCATGCGCAGCGCCGCATCATTGACGATGCGGATCGTGCCGTCGGGCGCAGCCACGAACACGCTGTCGCTCATGCTGTTGAGCACGCTGTGCAGGTAGTCACGGCTGTAGGTGGTGTCGTTGAGCGCCGCGCGGGTGCTCTCGAAGGCCTGTTGCAGGCGCCCGAGGTGCCCGTCCAGGCCGACCTCGACGGGCTGCGTAAATTCGCCGCGCCCCAGGCGCTCGGCCACGCCGATGAGCCGCTGCACACCAACCTGCAGGCGCTGCCGCTCGGTCCAGGACCAGACGGCGGCGGCGGCGGCTCCGATCAGCGTCAGCAGTCCCGCCAGCCAGATCAGCCCGGTCGGCACCTGGTGCCGGATCAGGGCAATGGCGACCCAGCCGCACAGGGCCAGGCCCAGCGCCGGGGCCGCAACATGTCGGCTGAAATACCGCGGACTCCGCACACGTACCCCCTGTCAGGCAGCTTAGAATCATGCCCGATGAACGCCCAAACCGCCAATTCCGCGCCGCACGCCACCGCACTTTCACCGCTTGAGCTGACAGGCAGGGCCCGTACTCACGTGCGGGAGGTACCCGGAATGGGCTGTGAACTGCACCCCGAAGCGGCCGCCGCGTTCCTGGCGATGCGCGCCGCTGCCGCCCGCGACGGCATTGACCTGCAGCCGGTTTCCGGGTTTCGCGACTTCGACCGGCAGCTGCTCATCTGGAACGGCAAGTTCCGCGGGGAGCGAACGCTCCTGGACGCGGACCACCGCCCGCTCCGCGCTGCCGACCTGGACGAAGCGCAGCGCGTCGCGGCGATCCTGGTGTGGTCAGCGCTGCCGGGCGCGAGTCGCCATCACTGGGGGAGTGATTGCGACGTGATCGATCTGCGCCAGCTCCCACCCGGCGCCCGCGTCGAACTGCTGGGCGGCGACTACGCCGCGAGCGGACGTTTTGCGCGGCTGTCAGCCTGGCTGGCGGCTCACGCCCACGACTACGGCTTCTTTTTCCCGTACGACCGCGACCGCGGCGGCGTGCAGCCGGAACCCTGGCACCTGAGCTTCGCACCAGTAGCGGAACCGGCGCTGGCGGCGCTGACCGTGGAGCTGTTGCGCGCAGCGCTGGCAGGCGCGGATCTGGCTGGTGGCGCGGCCGTGGCCGCACACCTGTCGCAACTGCACGAGCGCTATGTGGCCGCGGTGGCCGCGCCGCCCGGCGCGGCGCTGGCGGCCACCGCGCTCAGTCGCGCAGCCACGCCCGCTTGAAGTAGCCGAGCATCTGCCCGCGTACCTCGGCCAGCGTGTTCGGGCTGGCGGCGTACAGCGGCGGGTTGCGGCGCAGCATGCGCCAGCTCTCGCTGCGCAGTACCTGCTCGAGGAATTTCAGGTTCCGCTCGATCGATTCCATGTACGGGTTGCGGCCGTCGAACAGGATCTCGAGATAGCGGTAGGCGCGGTTGAATTCACCGTCCAGCCGCTGGCGGCGCGTTTCGCTGGCGAATTGCGGGGTCTGCCGCAGCAGATCGAGGCCCGAGGCGTAGCGCACCTGCTCGGCGCTGGCATTGGCGAACGGCAACGCCATGCCGGCCAGCACGAACTCGGGGTACAGGCGGTCGCGGCACTTCTCGAGATAACAGCGATCCGCCATCTGCGTGATCATGTCGGAGGTGCCCAGCAGGTGGCCGAGCCGCACGTCGCGCGCGTCTTCGAGCACCAGTTCGCCGAAGGGCTTTTCGTAACCGGTGAAATGCAGGATCTGGCTCGCGGGCCCAACCCATTGCTCCAGGCCCAGGTGCGGCAGGTAGCCGCGCAGGAATTCGATGCCGCGCGACACGTGCGTACGTGTGAACTCGGCACCGTTCCGTTGCGCCGTGTCGCTGCTGCGGCGCAGGTACCCGACGTCATGGAACAGCGCCATGATCACGCCGGCGATGGCGCGTTCGGCGCCGAGTTTCCACAGCGGCTCGACCTGGCGTTCGTAACCGGCGCAGATGCGCGCCATGGTGAGCGTCACATCGAGCGTGTGCTGGCGATCGTGATAGAGCGTGTCGACGCCCGCGTAACCAGGCACGCGGCCGGAAAACATGTCGTCGAACTGGCCGATGGCGCGACGCAGGGGTTCGGTCGGGGCCCCGGGCCAGGTGCTGGCGAACAACTGCTCGATGGCCTGCAGCACGGCCGCGGGCGAACTGACGCGCACCGTATTGGTGATGTCGAAGTCACTGCGCCGGATATTGACCATGCCAGGATTCATCCGCGGCTTGGCAGGCCGCTCGCTTGCCGCAAATGCCATTGGACGGACAGTGTAGGTCAGTGTGCGGAGGCGTTCCAGCGATCTGCCGCACAGTTCTCCGGCGCCGGCCGGCCTATATGTCAAACGTGCCGATGACCGGCGCATGGTCGGAAGCGCGCTCGGCGCGGCGCGGCGCGGCGTCGATGCTGCAGGCGCTGCAGCACGCGGCCAGCGCCGGCGAAGCCAGCAGCAGGTCGATGCGCAGGCCGTTATTGCGGCGGAATGCGCCGGCGCGGTAATCCCACCAGCTGAAGGTCTGCGGCGGCTGCTCGAATTTCCGGAACACGTCGACCAGGCCGAGTGCCAGCGTGGCGCGCAGCGCCTCGCGCTCCTCTGCGCTGACGTGCACCGAGCCCGCCCAGGCCGCCGGGTCGTGCACGTCGCGATCCTCGGGCGCGATGTTGAAATCGCCGAGCACCAGCAACCGCGGGTGGGCGGCCAGCTCCTGGCGCAGCCAGGCGCGCAAGCTGCGCAGCCAGCCGAGCTTGTAGAGGAATTTGTCCGAACCGACGCTCTGGCCGTTGGGTACGTACAGGTCGATCACGCGCACGCCACCCACGCTCGCCGCCAGCACCCGCCGCTGCGGGTCGTCGTACCCGGGTATGTCGCGCACCACGTCGGCGAGCCCGGTGCGTGCGAGCATGGCGACGCCGTTGTAGGTCTTCTGTCCGCTGTAAACGCTGTGGTAACCGGCGGCCAGGAGTTCCGCGGCCGGGAACGCGTCGTCGGTGAGTTTGGTCTCCTGCAGGGCGACCACGTCGACTTCGGCGGTAGCCAGCCACTCGAGCAGCTGCGGCAAGCGCACGCGGAGCGAATTGACGTTCCAGGTCGCGATACGCACTAGAGTCCGGCTGCCCTCACGGGATTGCCTAGGCGGCCCTGGGCCGGGCGATGCCGTGCAGTTCGAGCAGCGGGCCGATCTCGGGCTTGCGCCCGCGGAATTCGATGAAGGCCTCGAGCGCGTCGCGGCTCCCGCCGCGCGCGAGAATGCACTCGAGGAAACGGCCGGCGATCGCGCGGTCGAAGGCGCCGTGGCCAAGAAAGGCCGCGAAGGCGTCGGCAGCCAGAACTTCGGCCCACTTGTAGCTGTAGTAACCGGCGGCGTAACCGCCCGCGAAGATGTGCGTGAAGCTGTGCGGATAGCGGTTCCACTCCGGGATGCGCGTCACCGCCACTTCGCCGCGCACTTCGGCCAGCAGCGTATAGAGCCGCGAGCCGCGGGCCGGGTCGTACTCGGCGTGGACGCGCATGTCGAACAGCGCGAATTCCACCTGGCGGAGCGTATGGAGCCCCGCCTGGAAACTGCGGGTGGCGATGAGCTGGCGAAGCTTGGCTTCCGGTATCGGCTCGCCACTGCGGGCGTGGGCGCCGCTGCGCGCGAGCACCTCGGGCAGCCAGGCGTAGTTCTCCATGAACTGGCTGGGCAGCTCGACCGCATCCCAGGCCACGCCGTTGATGCCGGCGATACTGGGATAACCCACGCGCGTCAGCATGTGATGCAGGCCATGACCAAACTCGTGAAACAGCGTCACGACGTCGTCGTGCGTCAGGAGCGCTGGCCGGCCATCCTGCGGCGGCAGCGAATTACACACCAGGTAGGCGACCGGCAGCGTGACTTCGCCCCCGAGCTGCATGCGGCCGACGCAGTCGTCCATCCACGCACCGCTGCGCTTGTCGGCGCGCGCATAGGCGTCGAGATAGAAGCTGGCGAGCGGCACGCCAGCCGCCGACTGCACTTCGAAGAATCGCACGTCCGGATGCCATACGGCCACGCCCGCCCGCTCGGCCAGCCGCACGCCGTACAGGCGCTCAGCCACCTCGAACAGGCTCGCCAGTACGCGCGGCAGCGGCAGGTATTCGCGCAACTCTTCCTGCGAAACCTGGAAACGGCTTTCCTGCAGGCGTTCGGAATAATAAGTGATGTCCCAGGCCTCGAGCGGCCGGCCGGCGTGGGCCTCGAGCTCGGCCAGTTCGGCGACCGCGCGCTCCCGCGCGGCCGCCGCGAGCTGCCGCAGGAACGCGGTGACTTCGGATACGGTGTGCGCCATGCGATCGGCCAGCGCATATTCGGCGTAGGACGGGAAATCGAGCAGCCGCGCCGCCTCGTGGCGCAGCCGGAGAATATCCTCGACCACTGGCGTGTTGTCGAACCGCCCTGCCGTCGGCCCGCGGTCGGAAGCGCGCGTACACCAGGCCTCGTAGAACACGCGGCGCAGTTCGGCCGACTCGGCGTCGGTGACCACCGCGACGTAGGTGGGCTGGTCGAGCCCCAGCACCCAGCCCGCGACGCCCTGCTGCTGCGCGCGCCGCGACGCCTGCGCGACGATACCGGCGTTCACGCCGGCGAGCTGCGCGCCATCGGTCACGGTGTGCGACCAGGCATTGGTGGCATCGAGCACCTGTTCCTCGAATTTCGCCTGCAACTGCGCCAGCTCGCTCATGACCGCCTTGAAGCGCCCCTTGCGCGCCGCGTCGAGCGCCACCCCCGCGAGGCGGAAATCACGCAACGCCCGGTCCAGCACCGCGAGCTGCACCGCGTCGAGCTTCGCCGCCTCGTGCTGGCGGATATACTGGTAGGCGTGGTACAGCGGTTCGCTCTGCGACAGATCGGTGTAATACTCCGAAAGCAGCGGCAGGCAGGCGTTGTGCGCCGCGCGCAGCGCCTCGGTGTTCATCACGGCGTTAAGATGGCTGACGGGCGACCAGGCCCGGGCC
The DNA here is from genome assembly GCA_025357915.1 of Gammaproteobacteria bacterium. Taxonomy (GTDB): domain Bacteria; phylum Pseudomonadota; class Gammaproteobacteria; order Steroidobacterales; family Steroidobacteraceae; genus FEN-1191. The sequence continues at coordinate 41,450 of JANYLH010000027.1, read as the reverse complement.
AGGCGGTGACGGAGCTGTTCGAGCGGCACGACCACCGTGGCAAAGGTCGGGTGCGGCAGGGCAGCGATGACCGCCAGGCGCGCGCGGCAATGATCAAGCAGCTCGCGGATCGCCGGCTCGACGTGCTCCGGGCGTATGTCGGCAAAGCGCGGCAGGGTGCTGTCGGTGAGCAGCGGGTTGGCGGGTGACATACGGCTAGACTGCCAGAGCCGGGGCGGCATGGGAATATCCACCCAAAATTCTGGCACACAGGGAACACGGCAGAACATGGCAATGGACTACGACCTGATCGTCATCGGCGGGGGCAGCGGGGGCCTCGCCTGCGCGCAGCGGGCGGCCGAGCACGGCGCGCGCGCCATGGTGATCGAATCGCACCGGCTGGGCGGCACCTGCGTCAATGTGGGCTGCGTTCCCAAGAAAGTCATGTGGCATGCCGCGCAGCTCGCCCACGCGGCCCACGACGCGCGCGACTACGGCTTCGATCTGGCGCTCCAGGGGCACGACTGGGCGCAGCTCAAGGCGCGGCGTGACGCCTACGTGGCGCGGCTCAACGGCATCTACCTCGCCAACCTCGAAAAGCGCGGCGTGACGCTGTTGCGCGAGCGGGCCCAGCTCACGGCGTCCCAGAGCGTGGCCGCGGGCGGGCGTGAATACCGCGCGCCGCACATCGTAATCGCCACGGGTGGACATCCGCTGGTCCCGGCCATTCCCGGCGCCGAACTCGGCATCACCTCAGACGGCTTCTTCGAACTGCCGGCGCGCCCGGCGGGGGTCGCCATCGTCGGCAGCGGCTACGTCGCGGTGGAGCTGGCGGGCGTGTTCTCCGCGCTCGGCTCGCACACCACGCTGGTGGCGCGCGGTGAGCGTTTGCTCAGGACCTTCGAGCCTTTCCTGGGCGAACAGCTGGCCGAAATCATGCGCGACGAGGGCGTGGAGCTCGTCACCCAGGCCACGCCCACCGCCCTCCGTCGCGACGCCGCCGGGCAGTTGCGGCTCGAGCTCGCGGACGGGCGGCACCTTGGGCCCTTCGACTGTGTACTGTGGGCAATCGGACGTCTCGCGGCGGTCGGCGACCTCGGCCTGAAGAACCTGCGGATCGTGCGCGACTCCATGGGTTTCGTGCGCACCGATGCGTTTCAGGAAACCAATGTATCCGGCGTATACGCGATCGGCGATGTGGCCGGCCGTGCGCAGCTGACGCCGGTGGCGATCGCCGCTGGACGGCGGCTCGCCGATCGGGTGTTCGGCGGCCAGAACGAACGCCGGCTCGACTACGACAACATTCCCACCGTGATCTTCAGCCACCCGCCCATCGGTACCGTGGGCCTGAGCGAAGCGGCCGCACGTCACCAGTTCGGCGCTGCCGTGAAGGTCTATACCAGCCGGTTCGTGCCGCTTTACCACGCGATCACCACGCAGCGGCCCAGGACGATGATGAAATTGGTCACGGCCGGCGCGGAAGAACGCGTGGTCGGCATCCACGTGATCGGCCCCGGTGCCGACGAACTGCTGCAGGGCTTCGCCGTGGCGATACGCATGGGCGCCACCAAGCGCGACCTCGACGACACAGTGGCAATCCATCCCACCGCGGCGGAAGAACTGGTGACGATGCGCTAGGGCGCCAGATTCGCGGCGAGTTGCGCCAGCGCCTCGCCTACCGCGCCCTGGAAGGCCGCGACCACGGCCTGCATCCGGTTCGCGCCCGCGCTCCGGCTGCTCTCGGCCGTGACGCTGGCGAGCAGCGTGCGATCACTCTGCCGGCCGAGCGTGGCCAGCAGCTGCACGCGCACCACGGGCGACCCATCGGCCGTGTACTCCGCCTGGCAGCGGCGGATCTCGATCTGCAGCACGTCGTCCGCGGCAAACGCCGTGGCGTCGGGCTGCACGGCCCGGAATCGCCCCGCAGCGCGCAAGGCATCGATCGCCAGATTCTGCAGCAGGTCGGGGAGCGGGCCTGGCCAGCGGCTCGCCGCGAAGTAATCGAGGCGCTGCGCCTCACGGACCACGGCGATCCGGTCGGTATCGAGGCCCGGCGCCGCCAGCGGACGCAGCACCCGTACGGTCACGCTGCCAGCCACGGCGCCCGCTGGCGCCGCTGCCGGCGGCTGCGCCGGCTCGAGCGTATAGATCTGCGAGGCGACCTGACTGCTGTGGAGTCCGGCGCAGCCCGCGCACAAGATCGCGACGCAGGCGGCGAAGGCGCCAGCCGGGAATGCTTTCGGCGTCATCTCGGTATCTCCACGCCAGCGCTCGAGGGCTGGTACAGCAGCTGCGAAGGATTCTCGCGCAGGCTCTTCGACAGCTCCTGGAACTCGCGCGCCGCCTGGCGCGCGTCATGCACCAGTGCCTCGACCTGCGGCAGGCTCTGGTGCGCGAACCCGCGCAGCGGGCCGCGATTCTCCGCCAGCAGCCCGTCGAGTTGCTCGCTCGCGGCCGCCAGGTGGTCGGCCGTGACCCGCAGCCGCGCCATGGTCCCCGCCAGATCCGGCGCCGCGCTCGCCGTGGCGGCCCGGACGTCGGCGACAACGGTATGGGCGTCGGCCGTCACGGCGCGCAACTCGGCGACCAGCTGACCGACCTCGCGCGCGGTCTGCGGGAGCGTAGCGCCGGTGCGGTCGAGATTGGCGACCAGGCGATTGAACGATGCGATGTTGTCGTCCGAGAGCAGGCGGTTGGCCCGCGTCGCCAGCTCGCCGACGCGGCTCGCCATCTGCGGCAGGCTGCTCAGGAACACGTCGAAATTCGAACGGATCGAGCGGATCACGGGATACCGATCGCCTGGGACCGGCTCCATGAGCCGCTCGCTCTGCGCGCCCGGCTGCTGTTGCTGCAGGTCGATATAGAGGAGTCCGGTCACGCCCTGCAGCGAGAGTTCCGCAACCGTGCGCGCGGAGATCGGCGCGCTGGCATCGACGTCGACGATGACCTGGACACGATCGGCGGCGCGCTGGTCGACGCGGATGCGCACCACGCGGCCGACATCGACACCCAGGTAGCGCACCTGGCCGCCCGTGGACAGGCCGCTCACGCTGCCGTCGAAATACACTTCATAGCGCGTGTAGTTGCGCTGGTCGCGGCCGTCGCTGTACCAGTAAACGAACAGCGCCGCCATGGTCGCCACCAGCAGCACGAAGGCGCCGACGGCGACGTAATTGGCCTCACGCTCCATGTTGATCCCCCCGGCGCAGCGCCCGCTGGCCCTGGAAGTATGCATGAATCCACGGCTGCGGATTGTGGACGATGCCGGCCATCGTATCGGTGACCATGCGCCCTTCCACCAGCACGCCAACGCGTGTGCAGGTGCCAAACAGGGTGTCGAGGTCGTGTGTGATCATCACCACCGTGAGCTGCAGCTCGCGCTGCAGGTACACCACCAGTTCGTCGAAGGCCTGCGCGCCGATCGGGTCGAGCCCGGAGGTGGGCTCGTCCAGAAACAGCAGGCGCGGATCGAGCGCCAGCGCCCGCGCCAGCGCCGCGCGCTTCACCATGCCGCCCGAGAGCTGCGCCGGGTATTTGCCGGCCGCGTCGGGCCCCAGGCCGACCAGCCGGAGCTTGAGCAGCGCCAGTTCATCCAGCGCCCGCCGCGGCAGCTGCAGGTGCTCGATCATCGGCAGCTGGACGTTTTGCAGCACCGTGAGCGAGGTGAACAGCGCGCCGTGCTGGAAGGTGACCCCGTACCCGGCCTTGACGCTGCGCAGCTCCGCGTTGCTCATGCGGGTGATGTCGCGCCCGCCGAGCAGCACCGTGCCGGCGCGCGGCCGCTGCAGCCCCAGAATCGTGCGCAGCAGTACCGACTTGCCCGAGCCGGAACCGCCGACGATCCCGAAGACCTCGCCCTCCTCGACGCTCATGCCGAGATCGCGGTGCACGATCTGCCGCCCGAATCCGTTGACCAGGCCGCGCACTTCGACGATGGCAGCCATCAGATGTCCAACTCCATGAACAGCACGGCGAACAGCGCATCGGCGAAGATCACGAAGAAAATGGCCTGCACGACCGCCAGTGTGGTCAGGCGGCCCAGATCGCGCGAGGAGCCGCGCACCCGCAGCCCGCACCAGGTGCCCGACAGCGCGATCAGCAGCGCGAACACGGGCGCCTTGATCAGGCCCACCCAGAAGGTCGTCGAGGCGATGGCCTCGTCGGCGCGGTTCAGGAACTGCGCCATCGGCATGCCGAGCAGGGTGTGGCACAGGAGCCCACCGCCCGCGAGGCCGATGGCGTCGGCGATCACCGTCAGCAGCGGCAGCGCGATCACCAGGCCGATCACCCGTGGCAGCACCAGCACCTCGATCGGATCGACGCCGATCGCCCGCAGCGCGTCCACTTCCTCGTTGAGGCGCATGGCGCCGATCTCCGCGGCAAAGGCGCTGCCGGACCGGCCGGCAACAATGATGGCGGTGAGCAGTACGCCAAGCTCGCGCAGCACGCCCACGGTGACCAGGTCGACGACGTAGATGTCGGCGCCGAACTTGCGCAGCTGCTGCGCGCCCATGTAGGCCAGGATCACCGCGATCAGGAAAGCGATCAGCGCCACGATCGGGATTGCCGTGATGCCCGTGTCATACACGTGGCGTGCGATCGACGTCGGACGCCAGCGCCGCAGATGCGTGCTCGCACGGCCGAAGGCGAAACTGACGCGGCCCAGGAACTCGAGGAGCGATTCGATCAGGCGCCACACGCCGACTGCGATCCGCCCCAGCCCCTCGACCGCCACCGCCGGATCCAGCCACACGGTCTGGCCGGCGGCATCCGCGCTGCGCTCCACCTGCCCGTCGCTCAAGGTGCGCCCGATCAGCGCCAGCGGGGGCGGCGGTGCGCCTGTGAACTCGGCCTGCGCCCCGGCGGCCGCGGCGGCAGCCAGATAGTCGTGCAGCAACCAGGCACCGGAGAGATCGAAGCGCGCCCCGGTCGCGTCGATCCGCAGCCGGCGAGCGCCGGCTGGGAGGAGCACGGCGAGCTCGGCCTGGATGGCGCCGAACGTTGCGGCACGCCACTCGCCGTGCAACGCGAGCTCGATGCCGTCAGCCTGCTGGCGTGCTACGCAATACACCGTTCATTCATGTGCTGCCCCTGATCCGGGCATCTTACCTCCGGACGGTGCCAACAAGCCCTAGTGGGCGGCGTGCAGGTGGGCTTCGAGCTGCCACAGCTGTTTGTCGGCGTCACGCGAGATGGCCGTGAACAGGTCCGCGGTGCCGGCGTCACCGAGCTTGTCCGCGGCCGCGATTGCGGCGCGCACCCCGGCGCCAAACCCCGCCATCCGGTCGGCGAGCGCCGCCAGGTGCGCGGGCCCCGCGCTGAGGGCTTCCGGATAGGGCGGCAGCGAACTGCCGCGTGCCACGGCGGCGATGGTGCCGCGCGCCGTGCCGCCGATGGCGCTGACGCGCTCCGCCAGCGTGTCGACGTGCCCCTCGATGGTGCCGTGCACCTGGTCGAACAGGCCATGCAGGGCGATGAAATCGGGGCCCCTGACGTTCCAGTGTGCCTGCTTGGCCGCTGCCGCCAGGTCGATCGCGTCGGCCAGCCTCTGGTTGAGGAGGGTTTCAAGGCGAGCGCGGCTGCGGGCCGGCAGATTGTTGCGGGTCGGATGCATGAAGGTCTCCTGATGTGGCCAGCTGGACGCTGGCGAACAGGAGTCTGCGTGGCCGGCGAGCCGGCGGCCAATCGCCTGTTTAGATCAGTTCGATAGACAGTTTCTATCAAAATGTCGCTAGCAATCGAGGTATCCGCGCAGGTCGCTGCCCCGGCCGACCCCGACGCCGACGCCCGCGTGGGCGGCGCTGATTACTCCGGCGCCGATTCCCATTAGAATCGGTGCTGTCCCGCCCAGCCTGGAGTCACGCATGAAGAAACCCATGAACGTCGCGATCACCGGCGCCGCCGGCCAGATCGGCTACGCCCTCGCCTTTCGCGTGGCCTCCGGCCAGATGCTGGGGGCCGACCAGCCGGTGAACCTGCACCTGCTGGAAATCACCGCGGCGCTCCCGGGCCTCGGCGGCGTGGTCATGGAACTCAACGACTGCGCGTTTCCGACGCTCAACAAGGTGGTCGCGACCGACGACGCGCGCGTGGCGTTTCGCGATTGCCACGCGGCGATGCTGGTGGGCGCGCGCCCGCGCGGCCCGGGCATGGAGCGCAAGGACCTGCTGCTCGCCAACGCACAGATCTTCTCGGTGCAGGGCAAGGCGCTCGATGCGGTTGCCGATCGGCAGGTGCGGGTGCTGGTGGTCGGCAACCCCGCGAACACCAACGCCCTGATAGCGCAGGCCAACGCGCCGGGCCTGCCGGCCGGGCAGTTCACCGCAATGACGCGCCTCGATCACAATCGCGCGCTCTCGCAGCTGGCGGAGAAGACCGGTACCCATGTCACCGACATCCGTCGCATGACGATCTGGGGCAACCACTCCTCAACCCAGTATCCGGATGTCAGTCATGCGCTGGTCGCCGGCAAGAGCGCAAAGAGCCTGGTCGATGCCGCCTGGATCGAACAGACGTTCATCCCGACCGTGCAGCAGCGCGGCGCGGCCGTGATCAAGGCCCGTGGCTCTTCTTCGGCCGCCTCGGCCGCATCGGCCGCACTCGATCACATGCGTACCTGGTTCAGCGGCACGGCCGAGGGCGACTGGGTCAGCATGGCCATCCCGGCCGACGGCAGCTACGGCATCGGCACCGGTATCATCTATTCCTACCCCGTGACCTGCCGCGACGGCCAGTACCAGATCGTCCAGGGATTGAGCATCGACGAATTCAGCCGCGGCAAGCTGCGCGCCACCGAGACGGAGCTGCGCGAGGAGCGCGACGGGGTCAGGGAACTGCTCGGCTAGGCTCGCGCGCCGGACGCGCGAGGACTAGTATTGCGCCATGGCTGGCGCCGCAATCACCTTCGTTTTCGTGCTGGCGGTGGTGTACTTCGCCTACCGTCGGCTGCCCCTGCTGATCTACACGCTGGCCTTCACGCTGCTGCTCGCCGCCTACATGCGCTTCGGGAACCCGGGCGGCATCTGGCAGGGCGCGCTGTGGCTGATGCTGGCGCTGCTGTGGTTGTGCAACGTGCGCCCGCTGCGCAAGGCGCTCATCAGCCGTCCGTTCCTGCGTGCCTACCTGCGCCTGCTGCCGAAGATGTCTGGCACGGAACGCGAAGCGCTCGAAGCGGGCACGGTCTGGTGGGATGGCGAGCTCTTCAGCGGCAATCCCGACTGGTCGAAACTGCGCGCCAACCCACCGCCGCGCCTGTCGGCCGAGGAGCAGGCATTCCTCGATGGCCCGTGCGAAGAACTGTGCCGGATGCTCGACGATTTCGACATCACGCACCGGCGCGGCGACCTGTCGCCGGAAGTGTGGGCTTTCCTCAAGTCGCGCGGCTTCTTCGCGATGATCATCGGCCAGCAGTATGGGGGGCTGGGCTTCTCGGCCTATGCGCATTCCTGCGTGCTGGTGAAGCTCGCTGGCCGCAGCGTCACCTGCGCCTCCACGGTTGCGGTGCCCAATTCACTCGGCCCCGCCGAATTGCTCAGCCATTACGGCACCGAGGAACAGAAGAACCATTACTTGCCGCGGCTGGCGCGTGGCGAGGACCTTCCCTGCTTCGCGCTCACCGGCCCGCGCGTCGGCTCGGACGCCGCCGCCATGCCGGACACCGGTGTCGTGTGCCGCGGCCTGTGGCAGGGGCGGGAAGTCCTCGGGCTGCGGCTCAACTTCTCGAAGCGCTACATCACGCTGGCGCCGGTGGCGACCGTGATCGGCCTGGCCTTCCGCATGCTCGACCCCGAGCGACTGCTCGGCGGCGCCACTGATCTGGGTATCACCTGCGCGCTGATAGGCCGCGACACGGCGGGCGTCGAGATCGGCCAGCGTCACCTGCCGCTCAACATCCCGTTCCAGAACGGGCCGGTCCGCGGGCGCGATGTGTTCGTGCCGCTCGATTGCATCATCGGCGGCGTGAAGATGGCCGGCCAGGGCTGGCGCATGCTGGTCGAACAGCTCTCGGTGGGCCGCTGCATCTCGCTGCCCTCGAACTGTACCGGCGGCGCGAAGGCCGCGGTGTTCGCGACCGGCGCCTATGCGCGCATCCGCCGCCAGTTCAACATGCCGGTGGGCAAGTTCGAGGGTGTCGAGCAGGTGATCGCGCGCATGGTCGGTCTCACCTACATCTGCGATGCGGCACGAAGCGTGACGATCGCGGCCATCGACGCCGGCGCGCGCCCGGCAGTGCCGGCCGCGATCCTCAAGTACCACGTGACCGAGATGGGCCGGCGCGTCGCCAACGACGCCATGGACGTGCAGGGTGGCAAGGGCATCATGCTCGGGCCCCGCAATTACCTCGGGCGCGGCTACCAGTCGGTCCCGATCGCGATCACGGTCGAGGGCGCGAACATCCTGACGCGGAGCCTGATCATCTTCGGGCAGGGCGCGATCCGCTGCCATCCCTTCGTGTTGCGCGAGATGAGCGCGGCGCGCAATCCCGACCGCGAACGCGGCGTCGACGAGTTCGACCGGGCGCTGTTCGGCCACATCGGTTTCACGATTTCCAATGCCGCGCGCTCCCTGGTCATGGCGCTCACCCTGGCGCGCTTCGAATCGGTGCCCGATGCCGGGCCGACGCGGCGCTATTACCAGCATGTCGAGCGCTTCAGCGCCTCCTTCGCCTTCGCCACCGACGTGGCGATGCTGGCGCTGGGCGGCTACCTGAAGAAGAAGGAAAGTATTTCCGCCCGCCTCGGTGACGTGCTCTCCTCCATGTATCTGGCTTCGATGGTGCTCAAGCACCATGAGGACCAGGGGAGCCCGGCCGCCGACCTGCCGGTCGTGGAATGGTGTTGCCGCGAACTGCTGTACCAGGCGCAGGAACAGCTCCACGGCGTGCTGCGCAATTTCCCGGTACGGCCCATGGCCTGGCTGATGCGCCTGTGCATCTTTCCGCGCGGCCTCACCTATTTCGCGCCCGGCGACCGTCTCGGGCGCGCCGTCGCCAGCCTGGTGCAGACGCCGTGCGAAGCGCGCGACCGCATCACGGCGGGCGTCTACCGCGAGCAGTGCACCGGCAACCCGCTCGGCCAGCTCCAGCAGGCGCTCGAGCTGGCTCCGGCGGCCGAGCTCATCGAAAAGAAACTGCGCGTCGAGGGCATCCGCACCGGGCGCATCAGCGCGCTCGAACTGCCGGGGCAGATCGAACAGGGCCTGGGGCTTGGCATCCTCAGCGCCGATGAAGCCGCCACGCTCCGCGCCTACGACGCGCTGGTCATGGACATCGTCAACGTCGACGAGTTCGCACCGGCTGAGCTCGGCATGCGCTCCGGCCAGCCGCCTGCCGTGGGCTGACGCGGTTCACTGACACGGCGCACCGGCACATGTATCTCGCCAGTTTCGGCCTCGCCGAAAAACCCTTTGCCATCACGCCCGACCCGCGCTACTTGTACCTGGGCACGCAGCACGCCGATGCGCTGGCGCACCTGGTGTACGGCATCAACGATGCCGGCGGCTTCATCCAGCTCACGGGAGAGGTTGGCACCGGCAAGACCACGACGATTCGTTCGCTCCTGGCGCGCGCACCGCATAACGCCGAGATCGCGTTGGTCATCAATCCGCGCCTGTCGCCACTGGAATTCCTGCGGACCATCTGTGAGGAGCTGGGAATAGACGTGCGCGCTGGCCTGGCTGGCAATGGCAAGGAACTGGTCGACCGCCTCAACCGCCATCTGCTGGAAGTGCATGCGGCAGGCCGCCGCGCAGTACTGATCGTCGATGAGGCCCAGAACCTCTCGGTCGAGGTGCTGGAGCAGGTGCGCCTCCTCACCAACCTGGAGACCGATTCGCAGAAGCTCCTGCAGATCATCCTTATTGGCCAGCCCGAGCTCCGCGAGCTGCTCGCGCGCAACGACCTGCGCCAGCTGGCACAACGCGTTACCGCGCGTTGCCACCTGCAGCCGCTGGCACCGGAGGACACCGCAGCGTACGTGCGCCACCGGCTGCGCGTCGCGGGCGCCACCAACGACATCTTCGGATCGGCCGCGCTGCGCGAAGTCCATCGCCTCAGCGGTGGCGTGCCGCGTGTCATCAACGTCATCTGCGACCGGGCGCTCCTTGGCGCCTATACCGAGGACCGGCACAACATCGACGCCGGCCTGGTGCGGCGCGCTGCAGGCGAGGTATTCGGCCGCGTCCTGGCCCCTGCGTGGATGAAGCCGGTTGCGATAGCCTGCTGCCTGCTGTTGCTGCTGGCCGGCGCGGGTGCGCTGTGGCGCTATGCCCCGCGGCCGGACGTCAGATCCACGGCCAGCGTCGCCGGCAGCGCCAAGGTGGCGGTGGTCCGCGCCTCTGCGCCACGGCCTTTGCCCACCTTGTCGCAGCTGCTGGTGAACGCGGGCGAGGCGACCACGGCCGACGCGGCGTTCACCGGGTTGCTGCAGTTATGGAATGCCCGTTACGTACCGGGCGCTACCGACCCCTGTACGCAGGCGGTAGCGCAGGGACTCTATTGCGTTACGCTCCACAGCTCGCTCGCGCAACTGCGCGAGCTCAAACGCCCCGCCGTCCTCATGCTCAGCGACGACGGCGCCGCGACACATCAGGTCGTGCTGACCGGCATCGGCGCCGACGCCGTGGAACTCCAGATCGGAACACGCCGTGCGCGCATCGGCATCGCCGAACTGGCGCGTTACTGGTATGGCGACTGCGTGGTGCTGTGGCGCCCCGCCGCGGGGCCGGTGACCGAACTGCGGCCCGGCATGAGCGGCCCCGCGGTGCAGGCGCTCCGCAGCCAGTTGTCCAAGGCGAGCGGCGCCGCGCCCGGCGAGGCGCGGAACGCGCGCTTCGATCCCAGCCTGACGCAGCTGGTCGAGGATTTCCAGCGCGCGCATCACCTCGCCATAGACGGGATCGCCGGAGTCGAGACGCAGCTGCTGCTCGACGCCGTGCTGGCCGCGCCGGATTCCCCGCTCCTGCAAGCGCTCGACGCCGCGCCAGCATCCTCGTCACAGCCAACACCGGGCTGAGCCATGTCATTCATACTCGATGCACTAAAGAAATCTGAAACTGAGCGCGCACGGCAAGCGGGCCCCGCACTGCTGGAAATGCGCATCGTGCGTCCACCCCAGCGCTTGCCGGCCTGGGCCATGATGGTCGGAGCGCTGCTGATCGCCATTGTGGCCGTGCTCGGCTGGTTGGCGTGGCGACCCGCCAGCGCCCCGGTGGCGCTCGCGCCGTCGGTCCTGGTTCCTGCCGCAACGAGCGCACCGGCCCAGCCCGCGGCGGCGACGATCATCACGACCAGGCCGCAGGAAAACACCGCTGAGGTCGCAAGTAACGCAGCCGGGACCGGCACGGGCGAGCCCGGCACGGCCGAGCCCAACCCGGCCGACACCGAGCCGGCGGTGGCGCCAGACCCGCGCACCGCACGCAGCGAGAGCGCTGCCACCGGCCTCCACAACTACGCGGAACTCGGCGGCGCGGCCCCCGAGCTCCGTCTTGACATGCACGTCTATGCCGCGAATCCGGCCGAGCGCTACGCGTTCATCAACATGCACAAGGTGCACGAGGGTGATGTCACGCCGGAAGGCGCACAGGTCAGGCAGATCACCCGCGAAGGCGTGGTGCTGGAATTTCGCGGCAGCGAATTCCTGCTCGGGCGGCAGTAAACGCGCGGCGCGCGGTGGGCTTCAGGGCGCCAGCAGGCCCTGCAGGCTGAAATTCTCGTCGGCCGCCTGCGCCGGCGTTGGTGACAGGCCACGATCGAGCAGCCGGCGCGCCGTCATGTGATCCTGGATGCGGCTGAGCGAATCCACGGCGATCAACCGCCCGGCGCGATAGTAATAGGCCGAGAACGCGAGTTGCGCCACGGCGCCACGGGTGACCACCTGGTCGTAGCCGTGGCTCAGGCCCACCATCTGGAGCCTGGTATCGTACTGGTCGGACCAGAACCACGGCGCTGCCGTAACGGGTCGCTCGTGGCCGAGAAGTGCGGCGGCCGCCGACTTGCCCTGCTCGACGGCGTTCTGCACCGACTCGAGCCGCAGCAGCGTGCCGTCCGGGAGCCGCCGCGCGCAGCAATCCCCCGCAGCAACGATCCGCGGGTCAGAGGTTCGGGCGCAGGCATCGACGATGATGCCGCGATCGCACTCGAGCCCGGCTGCGCGCGCCAGGGCATCCTCCGGATCAACGCCGACTCCGACGACGACGCAGCCCGCCGGGTACTCATGACCGTCTGCCATGCGCACCGCGCGCACCGCGCCGTCAGCCCCGAGCAGTTCCGCGACCCGCGCCTCAAATACGAGTTTCACGCCATGAGCGCGATGCAGTTGCGCCGCGGCCTCAGAGACAATCGGCGCGACGACGCGCGACATCAGCCGCGCGAGACCCTCGAGTACCGTGACCGCGATGCCGCGCTTGCTCGCGGTGGCGGCAACCTCTAGGCCGATGAATCCGCCGCCGATCACGACCAGCGGCGAGCCGCCTGCGCTGCAGGCGTCGAGCGCCGCCGCAATGTGTTGCGCGTCATCGAGCGTGCGCAGGCCGAAGACCCCACGCAGTCCGGCGCCCGGCACTGCCAGCGTGCGCAGTTGCGCGCCGGTGGCCAGGGCTAGGCCACCGTAGGCGAAGCGCCGGCCGTCGGCGCAGCGCACTTCTTGCGCGGCGCGGTCGATCGCCGCCACCGCCGCACCCGTATGCAGTTCAATCTTCCGCCGCTCATAGACCTCCGGCCCCCGCATATAGAGCGAGGCAGGGTTCGGTCGTTCGAGCAGCCACTTCTTCGAGAGCGGTGGGCGGTTATAGGGAATGTGTGCCTCCGCGCCGAGCAGCGCGATCGGCCCGTCGTATTTTTCATGGCGGAGCGATTCGGCGACCTCGAGGCCCGCCTGACCGGCGCCGACGATGACTATGGGTCCTGGCACCCGGGCAGATTAGCACGCGGGTGAGGTGCGTCACATTTCGGCACAGGCGCTGGCCACCTGGATCACAGATTGACCCCCACACGGACCCCGCGCTGGCCGGAAAACGTAAAGTCCAGTGCTTCCGGGCGCCGCGCGCCCCATTCGCGGTCGAGTGATTCCCTTGCCAGATCTTGCGTCCAGCACCCATCGGCTCGGAGCGCGCGTGTGACGCCGCGGATCCTCATCGCCGGCCGGGATGAGCAGCAGCGCCAGTGGCTGCGCCACCACCTGCAGACGCTGTGGCCTGACGCCGACCCCCCCAGCCTCGACCTCGAGCAGTTCGCCCGCCATCTCGACACCATCACGCGCCGCAACTATGACGTTGTGCTGCTGTGCACGGGATTCGGCAAGACCTCTGCCGAACAGAGCGAGGGCCTCGACTGGCTGCGTGAGTTGCGGCGCGAACGACTCCTGCCGCCGCTGATCGTGGTGGCCGCCGACGGCAACGAACTTGCGGCCGTCCGGGCGGTGCGTCGCGGTGCCGCAGCCTATCTGCCGCGCGACCTGCTTGACGCGCGGCTGCTGGAACGCACTGTGCGCAAGGTGCTGCATGCCAGCCGCCGGCGCGCGCGCCGGCTGGCCTCCGCGGGCCGCCGCCACAACGATCACCACGCGCCAGGGCTGGAAATTCCGCAGTACACCCTGTTGCGGCAGCTCGGCCGCTCCGCCCGGGCCAGCGTCTGGCTCGCACGCAGCGCCGCGCTGCAGCGCCCCGTGGCGCTGAAGATCAGTCAACCTGTCGAAGGCGATCCGGGTGACGGCCAGCAGTTCGCGCGCGAATACGCCGCCATCGCAGCGCTGCGGCATCCCGCAGTCGTCGATATCTACGACTACGGCGTCCATGACGGCCGTGAATTTCTGGCGATGGAATATTTTCCCTGCGGCGATCTGAAGCAGCGGCTCCTGCACCCGCTTGCGACGCACGAGGCCGTTGCCTATGCGCGCCGGATCGCCGCGGCGCTCAGCGTGGTGCACGGAGCCGGCATCCTGCATCGCGACCTCAAGCCACCGAATGTCATGCTGCGCCCCGACGGTTCGGTGGTGCTCATTGATTTCGGCCTCGCCAAGCACCTGAATGCCGACACTCACAGCACCGCGATCGGCGTGCTGCGCGGCTCGCCGTATTACATGAGCCCCGAGCAGGTGCAGGGACAGGAACTCGATGCACGCAGCGACCAGTACGCGCTCGGCGTGGTGTTCTACGAGATGCTCACCGGCCGCAAGCCTTTTACCGGGCTCACGGCCATGGATCTCATGCAGCAGCACGTTTCCGGCCAACGCCCGCCGTTGCCAGCGGAACTGTCCGCTTTCGAGCCGCTCCTGGCCCGGCTGATGGCGCGCGAGCGCGAGGATCGTCTGGCCGACATCGCGTCGGTACTGTCCGAACTGGACCAGCTGGCCGAATCGCCAGTGGCCGCGCGCAGCGCCCATGCTGCCTGAAATGGACATCGAAGGGTCCGTGCCGCCCGAGCTGCAGCGGCTGCGCGATGAAAACGCGCTGCTCGGCGAGCTGTTGCAGGTCAATCGCACCGCCCTGCGGAATTTTCTCGCCTACGCTGCCCGCACGCTCACCCGCGCGCGTACGCTCCTGCAGCAACGTGCGCGCGAACCCGATCAGTTCCAGCTCAAGCTGGCGCGCCTGCATGCGCTGTACGCGCTACTGCAGCAGCGCTCCGTGCCGCTGGCAATGCCGTCGCTGACGCTGCTGTTCGAGCAGACGCTGGCCGCGCTTGACGCGCCCCGCTCGGCCACGGCACGCACCGGCGACGCCCTGTTGCCGGGACTGGTTTACGTCGACGAAGTGTTCCTGGCACTGACCACGATCGCGCAACGCACCGGCATGCCGCTGGTCGCGCGCCGCGCACCGCGTCGGCACGGCCATCTGCCGCGCGGCGCCTCGGCCAGCGCCCGGGGCGCGGCGTCCGGAAGCCAGGCGCCACAGCTGACGCTGGCCCTGCAGCAGCTTGCCGCACAACAGGCGGCGGCGCACGGCAAGGCCGTCGAGCTCACCACGCTCGGCCTTGAGCAGGTGCCGGAGATCCACGCCGGAGCTTTCTACGACATGCTCAGCCAGATGCTGCGCAATGCCATCGAGCACGGTATCGAAACCCCGGCGCAGCGCCGCGCGGCGGGCAAGAACATCCAGGGTACGCTGCTGGTGGAATTCCAGCCGCGTCACGGCGGGCAATCAGAGCTGGTCGTCCAGGATGACGGCCAGGGCCTGAATACGGACCGCATTATCGCGGCGGCCGTCGCCACGGGCCTGATCGCCGAGGACGCGGTACTGGAACAGGATCCGCGGCGGGCGTCGACACTGATCTTTCACTCCGGACTGAGCACGGCCGCGGACGCCGCCGGACGCGGCATTGGCATGCGGATCCTGCGCGACAACGTCAAGCGGCTCCAGGGTCAGATTCAGGTGGCGACCAAGCGCGGTCAGTTCACGCGCATACGCATCAGGCTCCCGGAAGCCGGTGCGCTCGCCCTGCGCCCCGCTGCAGCCCAGGCTTGACAGGCCGCAGAGCGGCGGGTGCAATGGCGCCGGGCAACCAGGCCAGCCATGCACCTCGTAGACACTACCCTGTTCTTTTCGCCTACCAGCGGTGGCGTGCGCCGCTATCTGACCGCGAAACACCAATGGCTGCAGGCCAACACGCCCCATCGCCACTCCCTGCTCGTGCCCGGAGCCGTGACCGAGTTGCTGCCTGGCGGCATCAGCACGATCGCCGGCTGGATAGTTCCGGGCACCTTTAATTACCGCCTGCCGCTGTCGCCGCGCCGCTGGCTGCGGATGCTCGATGCGCTTGAACCCGACCTGATCGAAGTCGGCGACGTGTTTCACCCGGCCTGGTGCGCGATGCGCAGCGCGCGCCGGCGCGACATTCCGCTGCTGGCTTTCTTTCATTCCAATTTCCCGCGACTCGCCGGCCGCCGGCTCGGCCGCGTGGTCGAACACGGGCTCGGCCGCTACCTGCGCCGCGTCTATGAGCGCGTCGACCTGGTGCTCGCCCCCAGCCGCCTGATGTGCGATTACCTCGCCGGTCTTGGCGTGCACCGCACGGCGCTGCAACCCCTGGGTGTCGACACCGAAATATTCTCACCGCAGCGCCGCACCGCGAATCTGCGCCGCCAGCTAGGCCTGGCGGACGACACGCGCCTGCTGGTCTATGCCGGGCGTTTTTCCGGCGAGAAGAATATTGAAGTTCTGCACGGCGCGCTGGCACTCCTCGGCGAGCGCTATCACCTGCTGATGATCGGCGGTGAACAGCCTGGGCGGCCGGCATCCAACATCACGGTGCAGGCCTACCGGCGCGACAGCATCGAACTAGCGGAGACGATCGCATCCTGCGACGCACTGGTGCACGCCGGCTGCAGCGAAACTTTCGGGCTGGTGATCATCGAGGCGCTGGCTTGCGGGATTCCGGTGGTCGGCGCGAACGCCGGCGCGGTGCCCGAACACATCGATGAGACGGTCGGCATGCTCGCGCCTCCCAACGACACGCCGGGCATGGCAGCGGCGATCGCGGCACTCTATGAACGCGACCTGCCGGCGCTGGGCCGCGCCGCACGCGCACGCGCGTTGCAGCGCTACACCTGGTCGCGCGCGCTCCAGCTTCTGTTGGGTCACTACACTGCGGTCTCCGGCCGCACTCTGACCAGCACGCCCGAAGAGGCGGCCCTGGAATTGACGCTGCCGCGTTAGCTACATGCGCAGGCTGTAGAGAGTGAGTGCGCCGCTCCGGTCGGCCACCGCGAGCTGTGTACCATCGTTCGACCAGCGCAGCAGCGCCACTTCATCGGCAAACATGTCGGCGTCGACGGGCTGCTGCGGCTGCGCCGTACGCCAGATCGTCAGCCGGTGATCGCGCGAACCCGCGGCCAGCAACGCCCCCTTGGGCTGGAAAGCCAGTTGCGTCAACCGCGCGGTGTGCGCCGTGAACTGCAACGGTTCGCTCCCTTCCGGCCCGCGACCGGAAAAATCCCAGATGATGATCTGTTGGTCCGCAGCCGTGGCCAGCAGGCGGCTGTTGGCGCTCCAGCTCGTGAGCGCGACCTTGGTGCCGTAGCCGCGCATCTGTGACTGCGTGCCGGCACCCATATTCCAGAAATGCACCGAACCATCCTGCATGCCCGAGGCCAGCACGCGCCCATCCGGGCTCCAGCTCGCAGTGAGGCAGGCGCCTTGCCAGGAATATTCACGGCTGCTCACCTCAGGTTCGAGGCGGTGAACGCAGGTGCCGCCGTTGCCGACGCTCGCCAGCTCGCTGGTCCGGGCGCGCCACGCAATGCCGGCGATGACACCGGAGTGCGGCGGCAATTGGGCGCGAAGTTTCCCGTCACTGTCAAAGACCCGAAGCGTGCGCCCCGAGGCCACCGCCAGCAGCCGCCCGTGGCTTGCGAAGGCCAGCCGCTCGCTCCAGGCCGCATCCGTGTGAAGCACCTGCGCAACACGCGTGCGCGCATCCCAAAGTCGTACCTCGCCATCCTGCCCGGAGCTGGCAAAGCGCGCACCGCCATGCTGCCAGGCCAGCGCCAGCGCGCCGCCAGGATGCTCGCCGATCGACAGCGCAGCGGGTGACGCGCCGCCGGTATCCAGCCACAGAAGCGCACCTTCGCCGCACGCCACCAGCAGCACCCGGCCGTCCGCCGACCAGACCGCGTCGACCGGATAGTCGCCGAGTTCGACGCGTAGGCGCCGCTCGAGCCTGGCGCCCGGAGCGCTCACGCGACGCAGGACTCGAAGCCCGCTTCGAGTTCCTGGCGATCGAGATTGCGGCCGATGAACACCAGCCGGTTGCGGCGCGCGGCGTCCCCCCAGGGTCGTTCGAGCTGGCCGTCGAAGATCATGTGCACGCCATGGAACACATAGCGCCGCGCTTCGCCACTGAAGTTGAGCACACCCTTCATGCGCAGGATGTCCTGACCGCGGCTCTGCAGCAGATAGGAAAGCCAGTCGTTTACTTTGTCCGGATTGAGCGGCCGCGCGTCGTCGATGCCGATGGAAGTAATTTCCGTTTCATGATGATGCGAACCGAACTCGCGCTCGCCGAAAAGCCGCGCGCCCGGCAATGACCAGCCGAACTCCGCTGCTGCGTGCTCGCAGAACACGACCCAGTCACCCGTGTCAGCAATGCGCAGCTGGAAATCGGCGTGCGCCGCCAGCTCCAGGCGGTAGTGCCGTCCGGCTTCGAGCACGGCGCCGGCGTGTGCCGGCTCGCCAGGGGTTGCGAATACAGCGGCCGCGGCCGCGAGCAGCGAGTCCACGCCATCGGCCGCCCCGGGAGCGGCCTGCAATACCACGACCCCTACCTGCCGCAGCCCGCCTGTCGCACCGCCGTGGTCATGGTCGTGTTCGTGCGCATGATCGTGGCCATGCGCCTCATGCGCTTCGGCGCCGGTATGCAGGTTGTGAACGCCCGCCGCCAGCGTGTAGCAGCCCGCCCACTCGAAGGGCTGCTGGGGCTGCAGGAATCCGCTATCCACGGTCAGCGCGCGCTCCAGGTCGAAAGCGCCAAGATCCAGCACCTGCGCCAACGGCAATTGCGCATGCCGCGTGTGCACGATGCGCGCGGTGCCATTGATGGCGCGCAAGACCTGTTCGGTGCGGGCCAGTTCGACCGGGCTGACCAGGTCGGTCTTGTTGAGCAGCAGGACATCGGCGAATCCGATCTGGTCGGCTGCGGTCGGCACGCTGGCCAGCTGGGCACCAACATGCGCAGCGTCGACCAGCGCCACGATCGCATCGAGCTGGAAATCCTCGCGCAGGTCCTCGTCGACGAAGAACGTCTGGGCCACCGGGCCCGGATCGGCTAGCCCCGTGGTCTCGATCAGCACGTAGTCGAAACGGTCGCGGCGCTTGCGCAGCTGGCCCAGCACTCGGATCAGATCGCCCCGTACCGTGCAACAAATGCAGCCGTTGGCAGTCTCGAAGATTTCCTCCTGGGCGCCGATCACCAGCTCGTGATCGACCGCCACTTCGCCGAACTCGTTTTCGATGACAGCGATTCGTTTGCCATGCCGCTCCGAGAGGATGCGATTCAGCAGCGTCGTCTTCCCGGAGCCAAGGAATCCGGTAAGCACGGTTACGGGTATGCGTTTGCTCATGACGCGCTACCCCGGTCACGCAGCTTCCTCAGCAATCGTCCCATGCCAGGCACGCGCAGCGCATTCAGGAGCAGGACCCAGCCCACGCGCACCTTCCAGGGGACGGCGATGCGCGGCAGCGCATGCTCGAACAGCGCGGCGGCTCCACGGTGCACCTGGACAGCCCGCACTGCCAGTGGCAGCGATTGCCCGCTGCTGCGCAATTCCCAGGCCGCTGCGCTGAGCTCGTCGCGCACATGCAGCTCGGCGCCCGCGAGCTCGGCCGGCAGCTGCAACGCGGCGGCGCCGCTCAACAGCACCTCGAGCGCATCGCCGCTGTCGCGATCGAGACCGCTGAGGCGCCACTGCACCGCGCCGGCCTCGCGCCGGCACTGCGCGCTGCCGCGGAACGCGGCTACCAGCCGGGTATTCATGGATTGCGCAGCGCCTCGACCTGCAGGTGGGTACGAAAAGTCATGTAGCAAAGGAAGGCGAGCAGCAGCAGGTAGTAGGCGCCGTAGCGCACGCGCGCTTCGAGGGGTACCTCGTAGTAACGCGGGTTGTGCGCCGGTACTTCGCCGCGCCAGGCGGCGCGCAGCGAAACGTAGATGGTGGGCGCGAGCAGCAACAGGATCATCAGGAACATCGGGTTGGGGTTCATGATGAACGCGCCGGCCAGCACAGGCACGCCGACGAACCAGACTTTGGGGGAGAGAATCGCGACGATGCGCCCGCCGTCGAAAGGCGAAACCGGAATCAGGTTGAAAAGATTGAGGAAGAAGCCGGAGTAAGCCAGCGCCAGCAGCAACAGGCTATTCTGCCACAGCGACAGCGCCAGGACGGCCGCCGCTGCCACGGTTCCGGCAAACGGCCCGGCGAAGGCGATGTGCGCCTCCTGCTTTACCGACAGCGGCTGGTCCTTGAGTTCGATCCAGGCGCCGACGAAGGGTATGAAGGTGGGCAGGCCCACGTTCATGCCGAGCCGGCGCGCCGCGACGTAATGACCCAGCTCGTGCACCAGCAGCAGCAGCACGAAGCCCACCGCGTACCACCAGCCGAACAGCAACGCGTACACGCCGACCGACAGCAGCATGAAGCCGGCTGATTTCAGCAGCGGTCCGAATTTCGCGAACTTGAACAGCAGCAGCAGCGCCTTGATCATCGGCCGGCTCCGTCGAGGTCCCAGAGCGTGACCGGCGCACCGTGCCGCAGCCACATGCCGCAGCCCAGGGGCCGGAAGCTGCGCGCCAGTTCGCGCCGGTACCAGCTGGCGGAGCGCAACCCCGCAACGCGATCGGTGCGTGATTGATCACAATTATCGCGCCAGTCGCCGCTGGTCAGCGCCCCGAAATACAGGGCGCCGCGGCACACGGCGCCCAGTTTTGCCATGGCCAGCAGCGCCTGGTCTTTCCTGAGGTATTGCAGCACGTCGTAACAGACCACGAGCTCGTAGCGTATCCGGGTACCCAGCGTCTGCAGCGTGCCTTGCTGCCAGCCGTAGCGCCGGCACAGATATTCGCTGGCTTCGAGGCCTGTGTATCGTGCGCGCGGCAGGTGACGCAGGAGCGGTGCGCGCATCAGTCCCACCCCGCACCCCGCATCGAGGATGCGCGTCACCGGCAATCCTATATACCGCACGCAGGCAGCAATCAGCGTCGCCCGATCACGCATCTGCGCACGCGAAGTCACGGCGGTGCGCGGGTCATGATAGAAGCGCCGGTAATAGGCTTCGTCGAAAGGCATGCAATCCGCCCGTGGCCCGGGCGGGGCGCCGCAGGCAGGCTCCTGGTGTAAGATGATGCCTGTATTGTACCGGACGCGCCGCCCGCCGGCCCGATCTCCCCATGAAACCAGCTCCGCGAACCGCGCCCGCCGGCCGCAAGGCCGCTCATGATCCGGGCCCCGCCCGGGCGCCGGCCGTCGGTTTCGTGAGCCTGGGGTGCCCCAAGGCGCTGGTCGATTCCGAGCGCATCATCACGGAACTGCGGCTCCGCGGTTACGCCATCGCTCCCGAATACCGCGATGCCGACCTGGTGGTCGTCAACACCTGTGGGTTTATCGATTCGGCAATCGATGAATCGCTGTCGGCCATCGGCGAGGCGCTCGACCAGAACGGCCGCGTCGTCGTCACCGGGTGCCTCGGCACTCATCCCGACCGGATCCGCGAACGCCACCCGAAGGTGCTGGCGATCACGGGCCCGCACGCCACCGAGGCCGTGCTCGCGGCTGTCAACACGCACCTGCCGCAGCCGCACGATCCGCACATCGACCTGCTGCCCCCGCAAGGCATCCGCCTCACGCCTCGCCATTACGCCTATCTCAAGATTTCGGAGGGCTGCAACAACAAGTGCAGCTTCTGCATCATCCCTTCATTACGCGGCCTGCTCGCGAGCCGCCCGCTCGATGAAGTGCTGCGTGAAGCCGAGCTGCTGGTGCGCGGCGGTGTGCGTGAGTTGCTCGTCATCTCGCAGGACACCAGCGCCTACGGCAGCGACCTGCGCTACCGTCAGGTGGCATGGCGCGACCGGAACGTCGCCACCCGCTTCATCGATCTGGCGCGCGAGCTGGGCGAGCTGGGCGTATGGGTACGCCTGCATTACGTCTACCCGTATCCACACGTGGATGCGGTGATACCGTTGATGGCCGCGGGCAAGGTGTTGCCCTATCTGGACATCCCCTTCCAGCACGCCAGTCCCGCGGTGCTCAAACGCATGCGGCGCCCCGCGCACGCCGAAGACGCGCTCGCGCGCATCCACGGCTGGCGTCGCGATTGTCCGGAGCTCACGCTGCGCAGTACCTTTATCGTCGGCTTCCCCGGCGAGACCGAGGCCGATTTCGCGCTGCTCCTCCAGTGGCTCGACGCCGCGCAGCTCGATCGCGTCGGATGCTTCAGGTACTCGCCCGTCGAGGGCGCCACCGCCAATGCGCTTGATGGCGCGGTGCCCGAAGAAATCAAGGAGCAGCGCTACGCGCGCTTCATGGAACGTGCCGCCGCGATCAGCGCCGCGCGCCTCGCGCGCCGCGTCGGCACGCGCAAGCGAGTGCTCATCGATCGCGTCGCCGACGGAATCGCCTATGCGCGCACGGGCGGTGATGCGCCCGAGATCGATGGCGTGGTGCGCATCAAGGCCTCTGCAACCACCCGGCCGGGCGAGTTCATCGACGTCGAGATCACGGGCGCCGACACCTACGATCTGGAAGGCCGCGCCTGAGGGCGCGCCGGCTCAGGGCAACAGGCGCGACAGGCTGCTGCGCGGCCACCACGCACGCAGACTCAGTCCCAGGCCGATGGCCACGCCGATGACCGGCAACGCGACCACGCCTTTCTGGCCGAAGTTCGCCGTGATCCACGGCAACGCGAAATTCAACAACAATCCAACCGCAAACGCTCCACCGATCAGCGTACCCAGCGTGCGCTGGCGCAAACTCACATAGCCATCACGTAGCTCGGCGAGCTGCTCGGCATGCTCGCGCTCGATGGCGGCACGCAGCTGCGCGTGATCAATGCTCGTGCTGCGTGCAAGCGCCGTTTGCAGCTGGCTGCGGAAGCCGGCCGGCAGCTCAGGTGCGACCAGGCTTCGGGCCAGCGCCTGATCGAGCGCGCGCTCGAGCCGCGCATCGTCCGACGGGTCATGTGGCGTGTTCATGCCGCTTCCTCCAGCCAGAATTCCGCATCACCAAGGCCCAGCGAGCGCACCCGCTCGAGCAGCATCGCGCGAGCGCGATGCAGGTTGGTCTTGACCGTGCCCTCGGGCAAGCCCAGCATGGCAGCGACTTCTGCGACGGACTTCTCTTCATAATAAAACAGCGTCAGGGCGCTCCGGTAACGCTCGGGGAGCGCTTCGACCAGCTCGCGCAGCACCTCGAGGTGATCCTGCCCAGGCTCCGGGGCGCTGACCTGGGCCGCTTCGACGGCCTGTTCCACCGCCGGATCGCTCATTGAATCCGTCTCGCGACGGCGCCCGATGGCCGTCAGGCACCGGTTGCGCGTGATCGTGTAGATCCAGGTCGACAGCGACGCCCGCT
Organism: Gammaproteobacteria bacterium; assembly: GCA_025357915.1. Classification (GTDB taxonomy): domain Bacteria; phylum Pseudomonadota; class Gammaproteobacteria; order Steroidobacterales; family Steroidobacteraceae; genus FEN-1191. The sequence continues at coordinate 18,414 of JANYLH010000027.1, read as the reverse complement.
GATCGTACCTGGGCAGGGCCTTCCACACCCGCACCAGGCTTTCCTGGGCGGCATCGGCCGCCTGGTCCGGATCGCGCAACAGCGAACAACATAGCCGGTACACCTTGCGTTCGTAACGGTCGGCAAGCCGCCCGAAGGCGGCCTCGTAGGCCCCGCCCTGCAGCAATCCGACAATATCCTGATCCCGGGGTCCCGCCTCGGGCGGGGAATCTTGCTGCACGAACGTCTCCTGACCGCCTTTCTACCCGAGGCCTGCCCTGCTGGTTTCAGCCCCCCCCGGGGAACCAGCCGAAATCCCCTGAAACCAACCGGTACTCTTCCGGGTATCAAGGGCGTCGGGATCAATTACACAAAGGATGAGCAAAGATGAACGAGCCAATTACCGCAGTACTCGGGGTGATGATTCCGATCATCGCCATCGTCATGGGCATCGGCATCGGAATGTTGAGCCTGTTTCTCGACTATCGCAAGAAACAGAACATGTTCGCCCTGCACCACAAGGAGCGCCTGGCCGCCATCGAAAAGGGCATGGAAGTGCCGCCACTGCCGCCGGAATTCTTCCAGGACGGCCGCCGCAGTCGCGTGCGCTCACCCTCCGACTACCTGCGGCGCGGACTGGTCCTGTTGTTCGTTGGCATAGCGATCTCGGTCGCCCTGTTCAACACACAACGCCAGGCCTACCTGTGGGGACTGGTCCCCGCCGCCGTCGGCGTCGCGCAGTTGCTGTTCTATTACCTCGAGGGCCGCAAGCCGCCGCCCCAGGCTTAGTCGACGCAGTCCGCGTCCCCTAGACCGCGCCGGGCGTCGCGGCTTCCGCCGGCCGTGCCTCGAGCCACTTGCGGATCCGCTGCGCGTCGGCGACACGGGTGTACTTGCCGAAGGAGTCGAGCAGCACGATGACGATGGCGCGGCCGCGGATCAGCGTCTTCATCACCAGGCACTTTCCGGCTTCGGTGATGTAGCCGGTCTTCTGCACGATGATGTTCCAGGCGGGGTTGCGCACCAGCAGGTCGGTGTTGCGGAACTCGAGCATCCGCCGGCCCACGCGCACCGCATGCCACTCGTCGGTGGAATACTCCTGGATCATCGGCTCGTGCGAGGCTGCGATGACCAGCTTGGAAAGGTCCGCCGGACTCGCCACGTTGCTGCTCGACAGGCCGGTCGGATCGACAAAACGGGCATTCTTCATGCCGAGCGCGCGGGCCTTCGCGTTCATCGCCGTCACGAAGGCCGGCAGGCCGCCAGGATAGTTGCGCCCCAGCGCGTGCGCCGCGCGGTTTTCCGACGACATCAGCGCGACGTGCAGCAGGTCCCCCCGGCTCAGCCGCGTACCGATGGCCAACCGCGAGTACGCACCCCGGCCGCGCTCGCGGTCCTCGTTGTTGATCTCCAGGATTTCATCCAGCGGCTGCCGTGCGTCGAGTACCACCAACGCGGTCATGAGCTTGGTGATCGAGGCGATCGCCGTCGCGGTCTCGGCCTGCCGCGCAAGCAGCACGGTCGAACTGCCTTCATCCAGCACCAGCACTGCGTTTGAACGGATCTGCGGGTCATCACCGCCCGCACGCGCCCGCCGCGCCTCGCCAGGCGCGCTCATGCACAGCAGTACCAACAGCAGGCACAGGCAAGTGGCGGATCCGGACCGTGTTGAGCGCATGGGCATCCTGCAATTACGGCGTGCCCAGTGTAGCAGTTGCACTAGAATCGGGCGCTGATGCCGTCACATCTTCTCGCCCGGTTCTTCCAGTTGCTCGACCTCGCCCCGGGAGGCGACGTGTTCAACCCCTGGAAACGGCGCGACCCGGGAACGGACGCCCGCCACAATGGCCCGGCGGCCCGGCGCGAGCGGCTGGCAGCACACCTGAACACGAAACCGCGCCGCATCCTCATCGGCGAGGCCCCCGGCTATCAGGGCTGTCACGTCACCGGCATTCCCTTCACCAGCGAGCGGCTGGTGATGGCTGGCGTCATTCCTCGCGTCGCGAGCGGCGGCCAGCGGCTCTCCAGCCGCCACCGGCCCTGGAGCGAACCTTCGGCGACCACGGTCTGGGGCACCCTGCGCTTGCTCGGCATCGAGCGCGACACCGTGTTGTGGAACGCCTTTCCCTGGCACCCTCACCGGCACGGCGTACTGCAGTCCAACCGCACGCCGGCACGCGCCGAGCGCGCGCTGGGCCTGGTGGTACTCGATGCCCTGCTCGCGGCATTCCCTGCCGCCACCGTGTTCGCCGTAGGCCGGCACGCCGAAGCCGCGCTGCACGAGGCGGGTCGCGAGGCCTTCACACTGCGCCACCCTTCGATGGGCGGCGCCACGGCATTCCGGCGCGGGCTCGAGGCGCGCATACTAGCCGGCGCCGCCATTGAACCTGGGCGACGAATAGCCGCACTCCCTCATCTATACAAGCCAAACCGAATATGACCAGCCACTACACCCGCACCGCCATCGCACTGCACTGGATAATGTCCGGCCTCGTGATCATTGCCCTCGCCGTGGGCTGGGTCATGACCGACATGGTCACCAGCCCACTGAAACTCCAGGTGTTCAACTGGCACAAGTGGGTGGGGGTCACGATACTGGCGTTGTTCTTCGTACGGGGCCTGTGGCGGCTGATGCATCCGGTTCCGGCGCCGTTGCCGATGCCTGCGTGGCAGCACCTGGTCGCGAATGTCCTGCACGGCCTGCTCTACGCACTGTTGTTGCTGCAGCCGCTCACGGGATGGCTGTTCAGCAACGCCGCCGGCCGTTCGATCAGGTACCTCAATCTCATCCCGCTGCCGGATCTGGTCAGCAAGAACCCGTCGCTGGCCTCTGTCTTCAAGGAATTCCACGATACCGGCGCCACCGTGCTGGCCATTGTAATTGGTGTGCATGTGCTGGCGGCTTTCAAGCATCATTTCGTCGATCACGATGACACCCTGCGCCGCATGCTGCGCTGGCGCGCGAACTGAGGGTACGGTGCCCGCCGGCAGTCTGTTCAGGCGCAGTTGCACAACCTGGGTGTTGCTGCCGCTGTGCTCGCTGCTGGTTGCCACGGCGCTCGCCGCCGACAGCAGCATCACCCTGGCGCAGAGCACTGTGATCGCAACCTTCCGGCAGCAGGACATCCCGGTCGATGCTTCATTCCGGACTTTCAGCGGCACCATTGCTTACGACGCCGCCAGGCCCGAGGCCACGCGCGCGTCGCTGGTCGTGGGCATGTACAGCCTCGATATCGGCGATGAAGATACCAGCGCCGAAGTGCGCAAGCCCGCATGGTTCGACAGCGCGCATTTTCCACAGAGCAGCTTTCAATCGACGCTGATCACGCCGCGGGCCGCGGGCCATTTCGATGCCACCGGCGTTCTCACCATCAAGGGCCAGGCCCGGACCATTACGGTAGCGGTCACTGTCCAGCGTTCTGGTCGCACCAACGTCTTCGATGGCAGCTTCGAACTGTCTCGCCGGGATTTCGGCATCGGCGATCCAGCCTGGGAAAAGGTGCTCGACGACAAAGTGCGCGTTCGCTTCCATCTGCTCGCACCGGGCGACTGAAACTACCGCCTTACGCGCTATGCGCGGCGAATCGGGCAAATACCGGCCTGCTGGGGCCGGCAAAGGCGTAGACTCGCCGGCCCACGCAGCCTGCCCTGAAGCAATCGCATGAAGACTCCGGAAGCGGACGCCACCGTCACCTTTGCCGAGCTGGGTCTGAGCGCCCCGGTGCTGCAGGCGCTGAGCGCCGTGGGCTACGAAGCGCCCTCGCCGATCCAGGCCGCAACCATCCCCGCGCTGCTGGCGGGCGGCGACGTGCTCGGCCAGGCGCAGACCGGCACCGGCAAGACCGCAGCCTTTGCGCTGCCTATCCTCTCGCGTCTCGATCTCCGGCAGCGCGAACCGCAGGCGCTGGTGCTGGTGCCTACGCGCGAACTGGCGATCCAGGTCGCCGAGGCTTTCCAGAAATATGCCGCCGCACTGCCCGGTTTCCATGTGCTGCCGATCTATGGTGGCCAGAGCTACACGCCGCAGCTCCAGGCCCTGAAGCGTGGCACGCACGTCATCGTCGGTACGCCGGGCCGTGTGATGGATCACCTGGACCGCGGCACGCTCACGCTCCAGGGCGTGCGCTTCGTGGTGCTCGACGAAGCCGACGAGATGCTGGCGATGGGGTTCATCGAGGCGATGGACGCCATCCTCGCCAAGGTGCCGCCCGAGCGGCAGGTGGCACTGTTCTCCGCGACCATGGCGCCGGCGATCAAGCGCATCGCACAGACGCACCTGCGCACGCCGCGCGAAATCATCATCCGCGGCCGGACCACCACAGCCGCCAACACCCGGCAACGTTATTGGCTGGTCAGCGGCCTGCACAAGCTCGACGCGCTGACGCGCATTCTCGAAGTGCTCACCTTCGATGGCATGCTGGTGTTCGCGCGCACCAAGCTTGCCACGGTGGAACTGGCCGAGCGGCTCGAGGCGCGCGGCTTTGCCGCGGCTGCGCTCAACGGCGACATGCAGCAGGCTGAGCGCGAACGCACGATTGCGCAGCTGAAGGCCGGGCAGATCGACATCCTGGTCGCCACCGACGTGGCGGCGCGCGGCCTGGACGTCGAGCGCATCAGCCACGTCGTCAACTTCGACGTGCCCTACGATACCGAATCCTACATCCATCGCATCGGCCGCACCGGCCGCGCCGGCCGGAGTGGCGAGGCCATCCTGTTCATCGCCCCACGCGAACGCAACATGTTGCAGTTGATCGAGCGCGCAACGCGCCAGCCCATCGAGCAGATGGACCTGCCGACCATTGCTGACGTCAACGCCACTCGCGTGGCCAAGTTCAAGCAGCGCATCACGGCGCTCATGGAGCAGGGTGTTGCCGACGTCTATCGCGGGGTGGTCGATGAACTCGTCCACGATACCGGTGCGGAGATCGGCGACGTCGCCGCCGCGCTCGCCTCACTGGCGCAAGGCAAGACCCCGCTCCTGATCGGCGACAAGCCGGAGCGCACGGAACCGCGCGAGTCCGGGGCGCGTGGCGCGGGTGGCCCGCGCGGCGGCGGCGGCGAGCGCGATGCCCGCGAGGAGCGTCGGCCCCGTTCCGGGCGCTTTGCGCCGCAGGACACCTATCGGCTGGAGGTCGGCCGCCTGCACGGCGTGCAGGCGGGCAATATCGTCGGCGCCATTGCCAACGAGGCCGGTCTCGACGGCTCCGAGATCAACGGTATAAAGGTCCGCGAGGATCACACGCTGGTGCGGCTCCCCACCGGGATGCCTCCGGAAATACTCCAGCGCCTCGCGCGCGTGCAGGTGCGCGGACGCCCGCTGGCGATCTCCCTGCTACAGGAACGCCCGAAAAAACCCCATCGCGGTACGAAAACAGGGAGCGCGAAGCGGGATCGCGCCTGAGCGCAGGCCCAGGGCGCCGCGCCCGCTATGGCGCGGTGTTGCCGCGGCAGGAGGCCGGGAGCTGTGCCGGCCGAAGTCCCTCGCCATTCCGGCAGGTCCAGGTGACGCGGCCCTGGGAATCCAGCGCGGGCACGAAGATCAACTCGCCTTCCTTGGTCGTAACGGTGAGTACCATGTGCACCGCATCGAGCGATAGCGGAGAACCATCGGACAGGCCGGACGGCAGGCCCGCGGCTTCGAGCGACTCCGGCGGCTTGTGGTTGGCCAGGTAGTAGGTCCCCAGCGTTTCACGGGCGGATTGCGAGCCGGCCACGGCCATGCTGACTTTCGCTCTGACGGTGTAATTCTTGTATGCGGGGATGGCGATCGCGGCGAGTACCCCGATGACGTACACCATCACCAGCAGGCCAAAGCCCGCGCCGTATTGTCCCGTATACGGAATGAATATCGCCAGCAGGTAGGCAAAGCCATTGCGCCGCGGGAGCGCCGCGTTGCTGTCCATCACGCGCGCCGCGCGCTTGATGAGCCAGGGGTAACCCGCGGTCAACTCGTGCAGCGACATCCAGAATCCGCTGGTGTGCCGGTTTTGTGCCAGGTAAGCCGCAACATCAAGCTGCTGCCACCGCTCCGAGCCCGTGGCAAGCGCGGCCAGTGCCCGCGCAGCATTTTCGGGAGAGCTGCTGCAGGCCAGGCCATGGCGGTCGCAGGTACTCTCCCGTGCGCGGGAATAGGCGGCCCCGAGCAGCGGCAGCCACAACACCGGCCAGCGCGGGAGCCTTCCGCTCAGATGCTTCATGCGCAGGTGGCCAAGCTCATGACCGATGTAGAAGCGCGCTCCGTCGGGATGCTTGGCCATCGCGTCGACCGTATCCGAATTGAGAACGACAAATTTCGTGCGCAGGAACTTGGTGGCAAATGCATTCAGCACGCCGTTGCCGTTCAGGATGAACGCCTGTGGTGGCTCTTTGATCTGCAGCCGCGCGCAGCAGTCGGTGAACTGGGAATACAGATCGGGAAACTGCGTGGGCGACAGCTCTACGCCACTCCCCCGGATGTGCGCGATGAGCGCCGAGTGAACGAACAGATAGGCCACGAACCCGAGCGCCACCACCGCCAGCGCAACCCCGCGAGTGCCGATGAGCAGTGCCGCCCAGGCCAGCAGGCCCAGTACCAGGGTAATAGCCCCGAGCGTGCGCTCGCGCGGATAAACCAGGTCATTCATGCACGCTCGCCCCTGATGGTCGAACAGCCTGGCGCCCGCTAGTCGGCGCGGGCTGCCGGTGTGACAGGTGGTTATTATTCAGGCAGCGTGATGCCAGAGCCGCCCATTTCCTTCGGGAAGTCCTTCATCTTCGGCAGTCCGTCCTTGATGCTCACGACCTTCTCGCCATAGGAAACGTGGATCCCCGGCTTGAAGGTCAGCGTCGGCAAAACAGCTGCGTAGATGTCGACCAGTTTCATGGGCGGATGATCGGTGAACAGGTGGCCGCCACAGGTCTTGCACCACTTGCGGAAGCTGTTCGCGGACTTGTTGTAGGTCGCGATGTTGTTCGCACCTTTGGTAACCTTGAGCGCTTCGGGCTTCCAGAGCGTGAAGGCATTGACGGGCCCCGCCGACCAGTGCCGGCACGAATCACAATGGCAGTAGCCCATCGCGGCAGGGGCGCCGCTCACCGTGAACTCCACCGCGCCACAGAAACACTTGCCGTGATATTCGCTCATGAATCCCCCGGGAGAAACTTGGAAGGCCCTGATAATGCCTGTCTCTGTTGCTACCAGCAACCCCCGGCGGTCCGCAGGCCAGCCGGCCTGGGAATCAAAGAACTTTCGTCATGAATGAGCTGTACGGGTCCGGCGCGTACTGTGCGAACGGCCCGCAGTACGAAAAGCCGCGACTCATATACAGTGCGTGGGCCGGTGCGAACGCCTGCGCCGACCCCGTTTCCAGGCTCAGGCGTGCGTATCCGCGGCGGCGCGCCTCGGCGATCATGTGGTCGAGGACGGCCCGGGCCACGCCCTTGCGCAGATGCTGGCACGCCGTGCGCATCGACTTGAGTTCGCCGTGCCTGCTGTCCAGTTCCTTCAGCGCGCCGCAACCGAGCAGCTCGGCACCCTCCCACGCGGTCCAGAAGCTGATCTCTGGCCGGCGCAACGCCTCGAGGTCCAGCGCGTGGATGCTCTCGGGTGGTGAATGCAGCGTCATGCTGTGCAGATGTTCCTGCAATAACTGGCGGATCTCCGGCCCGCGCAGGTCGTCAAGCCTGATGATCATGCGCTGCCTCTGCGCTCACGTAGTGATCTCAACCCGATTACCGTCGTGCGTACAGTGAAACTACCCGAACACCATTTCCAGGTAGCACACCCCCGGAATCGGGTTGAAGGCATAGGGCGCTATAGCCTTGAACCCAAGCGACGCGTAGATTCCTTGCGCTTCGAGCATACCGGGGAGCGTATCGAGTACGACGCGACGATAGCCAATGTCGCGCGCCTGATCGAGAATTTTCCTGGCAATACGCTTGCCGTAGCCACTGCCCCAATAGCGTTCCCGCAGGTAGAGCCGTTTTATTTCCCCTGATTCGTGATCGGCCCTGCGCAGGGCCACACAGCCGACCGGATCGCCGCCCACCACACAGATATACAAGCGCCCGTCGGGTGGCGCGTACCGCCCCGGGAGTGTGGCGAGTTCCTCCGCGAAATTCTGGAAGCAAAGGTCAACGCCGATCGCGCGTTCATACTCTTTGAACAGGGACCGTATGAGCTCAAGTTGCCCGGCGGTCTCCGCCTGAATCAGCTCAAGGGCAACGGGTTCTTCCATGTGGAATATTCCAAGCAAGCCGTAATCGCTTGAGGTGTTGCTCCATCAGGCCGCCCTGCGAAAAATCGTAGTCACTATTTGCCCAGTTCCAGGCGCAGCCTTTCCATCTCCGACAGAGCCTGCTCGAGAGTCTCGGTGCTGCGCAGTGCCAGTGCGTCGGCCGCGATGACTTTGGCGTAGCCACCAAGCAGCGCATGCATGAGCTCGACGAAATCCTCAACCGCCTCGGCGCCGGCAACGGGCGGCATGCTAAGCGTCGAGGCGCGTGCCGCCGCACATGCGCTGGCAAGCCGGGTCACCGTATCGGGAGGCAGCACCAGAGAAAGAGAGTCGCTTTCTCGAACCCGTCCGACGCCAAAGCGCTCGTACTGCGCGGTGAGTGTCAGGGTATCTTTTGAATCGGGCACAGTAGTTTACTTCCCTGCCCAGCCAGATATAAACCGTCGGCCTATTCGCCCGTCAACAGTCACTGCCGTGCGACCCGTCGCTTCCTGTCGGCAACCGCTCGTCGATCGCTACACGCCGCCGGATTCGGCTTCCTTGCCGGTGTGCGCTGGCGCACTGTTGAGCAGATCCACCCAGTTGATCTCTACGCCATTGCGCCTGCCCTTGAGCGTCAACTTGATCCCTGCGGGCGACAACGCCACCACATAGGCCTGATCGTTGATGGTCAGGGCGCGCTTAAGTGTTTTGTCCAATGCTGTCGTCATTTTATCCTCGCATTAATATAGAGGCCGATTCGCTTGGGCGCGGATGGCTCGCCCTGTGTCCGGCAAATTCTACGGCATCCCGGGAGCTGGTGGGTGCTTACATCCGGTACGGCGTTCCCGGCACACCGCTTGAGCATCGCCAGCCCCCGCGGCCGGCTATGAGGGAGCCTTCATGGGTGTTGCCACAGGACAACCGTGTAGATGATCCCCGCAACGTAGACAGATCCAAAAATCTGCTTGTTGTAACGGGCGACCCAAAGAGGCAGGTAAATGTCGAAATTGTCGTGCCGGTCTTCGGTATAGCGGGCGGCCACGTTAGTCAGGGGGCACCGGAACCGGTTCACAACAAGGACGAGAACTTCCAGCATGACGAAGCCGATGAGAACAAATGCCCTTTCGAACTGCCTCATCGAGGCGAGCCATGGAATGACAACTATGCATCCGGCAAATACGGCCCAGGCGAGAGTGTGAACGATCTTGACCGTCCGCAGAGCGCGAAGCGCTTGTGTTCGGTCGATGGTGGGCATGTCGCCTAGCTCCGTGCGCCGGCGCTGTCAGCGCTCACACACCGATCTGGTTCCTTTCGCGTGGCCCGACTGCCCGTGCGGCCCTTGGCTGTCGGCAAGCTCCAGTGACTTAGTCCAGGTATTTCCATGTCGCCGCTCCATCAAAGTGACGGATTCTCAGGGATTCCAGCAGCGCTGGCTCAAAATTCCGCGCGTTCACCGCCAACCTGTCGAGAGCGCTGCCGCGTGCCGGTTCCCAGTGGGTCACGCAACCGCAACCCCTGCACCGCACGAAACGAATGCTCCTGTCTCCCCAGGTGTATTTGTCCAAGGCCCCTGGCAACGCGCGCACGCGCACCGCAGCGGTCTTGTAATAGGCCCACAGGCTGCCATACCGCCGGCAGACAGAGCAGTTACAACTGGTCAGCTGGCGAGGTTTACGCCGGACCTCCACATTTACAGCACCGCAGTGACAGCTTGCAGTATGCATCGTGAATCTCGAATTCTCCCAGGGTCCCGCATGGACCTGGTCAGCGCTCATGCTCTCGTTCCGGCCCTGTACTTTCGACGGCGCCAGATGCAGGCTTCGGGCTGCACTTTGCTCACGCGAATATCAGCTTGAGCCCCGCGATTATCAGGACCACGGCAAGAAGGCGCTTGATCGCCGACGGCGCGAGATGGCGACTACCAATCTGTGACCCAATTGTTCCCCCGATCGCCGCGGCCGCAACCAGAGCCCCCGCGAATCTTGGAAACACGTTCGTTGCGCTCACGTTGCCGAGCAGGCCTGACGCCGAATTCAGCAGGATGAAGGGAGCCGACACGGCTGACGCGGTAGTCGTCCGCGCCCATCGCTTGAAAATGAGCAGAGGCGTCAGAAAGATGCCGCCGCCGGTACCGGTCAGGCCCGCAAGCAATCCCAACCCCGCGCCAACGCCGATAGCCACGGGTTTGGATGGTGGCACTGGCTCGCGTTCGGCAGGAGGGCGGATCAACAACTGCGCGGCGGACAACAGCAGGATGCAACCGACCAGTATCTTGAATGCGTGAGTAGGAAGATTGACGTAACCTCCCAGGAACGCCAGCGGCACTGACAAAACTGCAAACGGCCAGAATACCGGCCATGAAAAATAGCCGGCGCGCCAGAACTGCCAGGTTCCGATTGACGCCACAAGAATGTTCAATGCCAACGCGATGGGCTTGATGTCGGCAGGTGCGACGCTGAACAATGTCAGGATCGCAATATAGCCTGATGCCCCGGCATGCCCGACCGAAGAATAAAGCCCTGCGATAACGAACACGGATAATGCGAGCAAAACCAGGACTTCATTTGACATGCTATGACACTGCCTCTTGATGGCGACAGAAAGCGTCGCTGCAGTTGAACCGGGTCAGTGGACGGGTCGTTGTAAGTTCTGCTTGATGCTCGGAATTGACTTTATAATGACTGACGCGCGCTCCGTGCGATAGCCAGGCCTCAGCAATCACCGCAATGGATATCTTCAACCCCGGAATGCGGACGGGCAGCTTGGCTCCCTGTCTTGCGGGAGGATCCGCAGGGAACCACTTTAACCACTCTTCGTTCATTCCCGGGAAATCGCTCTCATCAGCCAATATCACGGTGGCACTGACAATTTTATCCATCGCGCTGCCAGCCTCTCCAAGAATGGCTTCAATGTTGCTAAGACATTGCCGAGTTTGCTCCTGAATTGTGGCTCCGCTGATGGCACCAGTCGTTGGGTCATGGGGACCGGTACCTGACACGAAAACGAGCCCAGCAGCCTTAACGGCCTGGCTATAAGTTGCGGGCGCTCTGGCTGCCTTCGCGCTGTGCACAATGTTACGAGGCATTGGTAATCCTTTGGCGACCCGCTTGGTGGTAACGCCTCGATCTGAGGCCTAGCGCTCCGCATGAGCGCCGCGAGTACCCATGCTTGAGCTTGCTGCTCTATGCGTCACGCGGTACCCGATGCAGTAGTCAGGCGTGCCCTCATCCCCTAACTTACCGCCGAATAGATTTCGTCGGCGATCCAGTAATACGTGATCGCTCCGGCAAACAACGCTCCGACAACCCAGAGACCCCAGCGCCAGCGGCGCCACTGATCGCGGTACACAGAGTATTGAATCGGAATATCCACCACATACGCGGCGCAGTAGCAGACATTCGCTAGAACCGCGAGGACAACCAGAAACAGAAGCGATTGCCATGTGAATGCCGCCCGCAAGTGTGGCCATGTAAAAGCCACCCAACCCACGACAATGACAGTGAGAAAGGCGTTGTAGCCGAGGCGTCGCGGCTCCCAATACCTGATGGCGTCCGAAAGCAGGTCCCGGAACGATGGAGATTCGGAACCTGACCGGCCCTGGAGCTTGCCTCCCGCAGATGTGTTCATGTGGTTGACCTCTCAGGGCTATGCACGCCTAACGCCCCGCATGCGCGCCACTGCCTCTCTCGCTCAAACCCGGCACTTTAGCGTTCGCGCGGCGCTCGATGTGATAGCCAGGCGTCGGTCCCATAGAATTGATGCTGAAGGCAATTTGGGTCACTTTAACTCGATTTCGACAAATGCAAACTCGAAGGCGTTGGCGTTTATTACGTTGTGAGCGACCCCGGCCGGACGGGTATAGGAAGCACCGGCGATCAGCTTAGCCTCGCGCGAACCAGTCGAGTCTTGCAGCCGCAGTGTCCCGTCTATGAGCGGAACGACGACATAGTCATGGGCATGCACGTGATGCCCGGTCTCAGCTCCCGGGGAGAACCACCATTTCGTAACGGTGATGCGATCATTGTCGATTTGGATCGTTGGTATGGCGTTCATGGTGCGTTGCAGTTCGCAAGTATAGCTGAAGACGCCTGACGCCCCGCCCGAGCACCGTGGGCACCCATGCCTGAACTTGGTACTTTATGACTCGCGTAGCACTCGATGCGGTGGCTAAAACGACGCTGTTACCTCGCCGAATATTTCGCGGTGAGGTCAATCTCAACTACCAATGACGGCAAATAGAGTCTTTGCACCTGAAGCCATGTCGCGGCCGGAAGTGATGCTCGAGCGAAGGGTTAGGCCTCAGCCGGGCGTGCACTACGGAGAGTACGGTTCTTCCACCGTGCGCTGCGAGATCCACCAGATGTTTCCGTGGTTGTCGCGTATTCCGCCCTGCCTGTCACCGTAGGGCATATCGCCAACAGCCATTTCCAGGGTTGCTCCGTGTTCAATAGCTCGCTGCATCGAGGCGTGTGCATCCTCGACATAAAGATAGAACGCACAGCCCATCTGCGGGTAGCGAGCGGTTGCCTCGCTGACCATGACAGTCGAGGTTCCAATCTTGACCTGGACGTTCTGGATCAAACCTTCAGGGCGCATCGTTCGGCACGTTTCGTTGCCCTCGAGGCCGTTGACCAAGAAGGCAATGAATGCTTCTGCGTCACTGACGAAGAAGTAGGGGGTAACTGTATTGAAGCCGGGCGGAACGTACATGGAAACTCCCGCGAACACTGGTCTGGCCTTGCTCTGAGCCCTAACGCTCGCGTTGAGCGGCCGGCCGCAAGCGCCTCAAGCGCGCGGACGGCGCAAGATAACAGGCGCGCCGGACGCGCGCCCACGCGGACGGCTCCCCGGTCCGCTCGAACGCGTAGTTAGGCGTCAGGCCGCCCAATCCAACCGCAGCCGCTTCTTCTCGGCGGCGCAATCGCGCAAGTAGAGATTGATGAGATTTTGATACGGTATGCCGGTGCCTTCGGCAAGCCCCTTGAAATATTGAATCGTCGAGGCGTCGAGCCTGATCGTGATCTGTCGCTTCGGCTTGCGCAGGTACGGGTTTTGAACGGACTTCGAAAAATCGTAGTGTTTTTTCATGGCAGATTCTCAGCGTACTGTTGGCGCTCAGAGGCGTCGGCCTTACGAGCGGAAATGATGCGAACGACGTGGTCAGATTCGCGATAGCAGTGGCAGACCACGAGGACTCGCAACTCAATGCTGAGACCCAGAAGAACGAACCGATCCTCGGACTCGGAGTGTTCCGGATCAGCAATAACGCGGGCGTGCTCGTCGAAGAACGCAGTACGGGCCTCTTCAAAAGACACACCGTGCTTTGACTTATTGGCACGATTCTTCCGCGAGTCCCATTCGAAGCGAATGTCTGACATGCGTACATTGTAATTACAACGTAGTGTGAGTCAAGCCTGACGCCTAACGCTCGCGCTGAGCGGCGGCGCGATGCCGCCGATGGTTGCAAGGCTGTTTCACCGTCCGCTCGAACGCGTAGTTAGAGGCCGATCTCGGTGACACCACCCTTCCTCGCCGTCGCAAGTGCCTGCAGCAGTTTCGGCACCAGAAGCACCAGGTCGTCTACGCGGTTGGACTTCGATACCAGCAAAATAACTGCAATGTCGTACTTCGGCAATGGCTGCTGAAAGGAAAGATTGCGGTCGACAGTCACAAAGACATCAAACGAGGTGGCCGCCAAGGCCAGCAACTTACCATTGGAAATGCCGCCCCAACCGTTAGTCGCAACGGTTGCCACGTCAATTCCTACCAAGTGGTCTACAAGGCGGCTGTCGACACACTCATCCAGGAGAACTTTCAAGCCGCTTCGTTAGCGGCCAACGCGGCAGCGCGCTCCAAAAAAGCCATCACATGCTCCCGGCTCACAGTGGGGAAGCCAGCCAAGAAATCGTCAATAGAATCGCCAGCCTCAATGTAATCAAGCAACGTTTGGACGGGCACACGCGTGCCTGGGAATACGGGCGTACCACCCATTATGTCTGGAGATGAGCTGACCACGCGCTGAGCCATATGGCAACACTACGCCTGAGCTTGAAGTCACGCAAATCGGCCTCTAACGCTCGCGTTGAGCGGCGGCGCGCAAACGCCGACGATTGCGTGGCGGTTTCACCGTCCGCTCGAACGCGTAGTTGGAGCCGCGCAAGCCAATAACCTGGTCGTTGACGGTGGTGCATGACCACAAGTACCTGCACCTCGCCCCGGATTTCCCGGTAAAGGATCGAACACGGGAACGCTCGAAAGAAGGCGCGTCGAATATCGGGTGGTCGCACCAGCTTGAGACGACTCGGCCCTTCACACACCTTGCCGATTGTGACATCGAAATCGTCGAGGTACTTGCCACTCAACCCCGGACGTTCCGACTCGCAGTATTGGACACGCGCGAGGTGCTCGCGCTCCGCCTGCGCATGAAACCGGTGCTTCACCGCACCAGCGCCCGAGCCTTCCTTGCAACCTCATCACCATCGACCAGTGCGACTTCACCGCGCTCGATCTGCTGGGCGCGGCGTTCAGCCTCTTCGAGCCAGAGTGTCTCGATCTCGCGGGGCGTTAAGTTATCAATGCTGTCGAGGAGCTCGCGCGCCAGCCGGGCACGCTCTTCAGCGCTCAGGCTAAGTGCTTGTTTCTCGATCAGTTCGAAGTCCATAGCAACCATTATAGCTGACCTCCATTCAAACCACCCTGCGCGGCTCTAACGCTCGCGTTGAGCGGCGGCGCGAGGCCGCCGATGGCTGCGTGGCGATCTCACCGCCCGCTCGAACGCCTAGTTAGCCAGCATTTCGGCGAGCCTTGGGCACTGACTTCTGCAGCACCTCGGCCATGCGGGTCTGCCAACCCGAGCCACTGGCTTTCCACCGAGCGATGACCTCCGGTGGTAGCCGAAGCGAGAGCAGACGCCGAGGATTGGCCAACCTAGGTCGACCCCGGCGTACCAGCTTACCGCCTTCGCGCAAATCTGCCTCGGCTACCCACTGCTCCGTAATCTCCGGCGCTTCATCAGAGTTCGGTGAGGTGCGGGCGGATCTTTTGCGCTTCACGTTCATGGCAATGTCTCATGCTGATAATGCGCCGGGCAGTACCCCGGGGCGTCTATACGAATATGACCAACCGATCATCGAGCGAGCCCACTGTGATGAACCGCGGCTCACCATAGTCAAATCGGTCATCGGGCCGCGTGAGGTGCAGGCTCGCGAAGATTTCCTTGGCCCTGCGCAGGTCCAAGCCCCGCTCCGCCAGCGTTTGCGCTCGCTTGGCCGGGTCGCAGGTGATGCGCATCTATTAATTGTAGCTACGTTTATAAGAGCCGTCAACCTAGCAGGAAACCGCCCCAAATGCTGGCTAACGCTCCGCATGAGCGCCGCGCACGTTCACGCTTAACCTTGGCACTTTATCGTTCACGCGTGCGCTCGATGCGGTAGTTAGCGGGCAGCCTCAGTGAATGCCCGAAGAACAGAGTTGATGCGCGTCTGATAACCCGCTCCTTTCGATTTAAACCACTCTAGTACATCGGCGTCGATTCGTAGTGACACCGACCGCTTAGGTGGGACGGCCTTTAGGCCGCTTCGCACGATGCCGCGAACGATGTGCTTTACGTCTGCTTCCGGGTGCTCGGCGGTCAGAAGTATGTCCTTGTCCTTCATCGACCGGAGGCGTCGGAAGTTGGTCAATGATCTTTTGAAGGAGGATTGCCGTTTCATGTGTGGTAGCTCGTCTAAATGATATGAGGCGGATGGCAACAGGGGATTCCGTATGCACCATGGCAACGGGTACACCTTTGAGCACCCCGAGTGAGACAAACCGCTGCTCCTGGTAAGCAAACCGATCGTCCTCAAACGTGAACGTCGGTCCCGCAAAAACCTTAGATGCGTCAACGAAGTCCAGGCCGTGAGAATTCAGATTGGCCTTGCGCTTCTCGTCGTCCCACTCATAGTGCATCTACAGAGTGTATATACATTGCAGGCCCCGCGCAAGCGCCAGAATATGCCCGCTAACGCTCGCGTTGAGCGGCGGCGCGGTGACGCCAATGATTGCGTGGCGGTCTCACCGTCCGCTCGAACGCGTTGTTAGACGCCCGATCGAGAAACGAGCGGAAACTTCTGTGGCTCACGGACGGACTCGACGGCTAAGTCAACATCGAGCTTTGGCCAATACAGGTGCGGTGGCGACGGCCACTTTACATCGCAGATTTGCTCGATGGTCGCGTCACGAAACCAGGGGAACTGCGCGAAAGGTACGAACAGCTCTTCGTTACCCAGCAATAGCCAAAAGCCGTTGCGGGAAACGTTAGACACTTCAACCGCCGAAGTGTGTTTTCCAAGCGGCGCGGATTGCATCTGCATTCGCCTCTACGTAACCCAGAGCAGTCTTAACCTGCTGTTCGGTAAGGCCATAATTCTGCGCCAACGCGACCGCCGGCTCAAGCCAGAACTTGGCCTCGCCGTCGGCGCACTCCACGTGGACGTGCATTCGGGGCTCTTCGCGGGAGAAAAAGTAAAACCGGAACGGTCCGATGCGCAGAACGGTGGTAAGCGTCCGGTCTGGGCACGTTGACAGGGTTTAAGCAGCGAGACGCATGGCCGGGATTTCGGTGGCCAGGTTCCATGGCAGGAGTTCGTGGACGCGGTTGATGGGATGATCGGGAAGGCGTTCGAACAGGTAGCGCAAGTAGGCCTCGATGTTCAGGCCGTTGAGCTGTGCAGTGCCCAGCAGGCTGTAGATCGCGGCGGCGCGCTCGCCGCCGTCATCGGACCCGGCGAACAACCAGTTCTTGCGGCCGAGAGCGACCGGGCGGATCGATCGCTCGGCGGCGTTGTTGTCGATCTCCAATCGGCCATCATCGCGATAGCGCGTCAACGCCGCCCAGCGCGAGAGCGCATAGCGCATCGCAATGGCGAGCTCGCTTTTCTTCGACACGGTGGTCAGCGAAGCGTGCAGCCAGGTGTAGAGTGAGTGGAGTTCGGGGCCGACGCGCGCCTGACGCACGGCGCATCGCTCCTCGGGAGGTCGGCCGCGGATATCGGCCTCGACGGCATAGAGTCTGCCGATCCGCGCAAGCGCTTCGGCCGCGATCGGCGAGGCATTTTGCACGTGGATGTCATAGAACTTACGGCGCACATGCGCCCAGCAGGCCGCTTCCTGGATCCGCTCGCCGTACAGTCGATCGAACCCGGCGTAGCCATCGGCCTGCAGCACACCGCTGAACGGGGCCAGGTGCATTAACGGCCAGGCACCCTTGCGATCGGGCGAGTACTGGAACAGTACGGCTGGTGGCTCCTCGCTCCCGGCCGGCCGATCATCGCGCACATAGGTCCACAACCGCCCTTGCCGCGTCGTGCCCCGTCCCGGGCACAACACCGGAACCGGCGTGTCGTCGGCATGGAGCTTGTAGGCTTGGAACACGTAGCGGCCGAGTGCATCGACCAAGGGCTGCACCAGAGCGCTCGCGCCACCCACCCAGTCGGCGAGTGTCGAGCGATCCAGATCAATCCCGTCGCGCTCGAAGATCTGGCTCTGCCGGTACAGGGGCAGGTGATCGGCGTACTTGGAGACCAGCACATGAGCCAGCAGGGCCGGGCCGGCCAACCCGCGAGCGATCGGCCGGCTCGGTGCCGGCGCTTGCACGATCGACGCGCACCGCGCGCAGCTGAACTTGGGGCGGATATGGCGCAGTACCTTGTAGCGCCCCGGCACCCACTCGAGCATCTCGGCCACATCTTCGCCGGCGGCGCGCAGCTCCCCGCCACACCCGGGGCACGTGCACGGCGCCGCGTGCGTGATCGGCTCGCGCGCGAGCTGCGCCGGCAACGGCCGACGCACCGAGGGCGGCTTCGGTGGCAGCGTCGCCATGATAACGGGTGGGAGCGAGGCCGCACTCGCTTCCAGATCCTCGAGCGTCAGCTCGATCTGGGCGATTTGGGCATCGAGCTGCTCGGAGGAGCGCCCGAAGCGTGCGCGCTTGAGCACGGCGATCTGGAAGCGCAACTTCTCGTTGGTCAGTTGCTCGAGCAGCAGTGCGGCGCGGGCTGTCTGCGCTTCGCTCTGCGCAGCGATGAGGAGTCGCTTGAGACTCTCGACATCCTCGGGCAGATCCACCGCACTGCGCATGCGCGATTATACCGCACGCTCTCATCACATGCACGCTCAAGTGCTATGAATATAGGCCTTTGCTACGCAGACAACTGTGGTGCCTGGGTACGTCGCGGCCGTCGCCAGTCGATCCCTT
>JANYLH010000016.1 GCA_025357915.1 Gammaproteobacteria bacterium | reverse complement strand
GCCCCGGTCCATGGCAAACTGGCGGGCCATGCTCAACTTCACCGACATAGCGGTACGCCGCGGCCCCCGCCTGCTGTTCTCCGGGGCCACTTTCAGCCTGTTTCGCGGCGAGAAGATCGGCATCACCGGCGAGAACGGCAGCGGCAAGTCCACGCTCCTCGAGCTGGTGCGCGGCACGCTGCACGCCGATGCCGGCAGCTTCGAGATGCCCGGCAACCTGGTGATGGCGCACGTCTCGCAGGACATCGAGGCCACCGACCAGCCGGCGATCGAGTTCGTGCTCGACGGCGACGCGGAGTTGCGCATGATCGAGGCGCAGATTGCGCTGGCGACCGAACACGACGACGGCGCGAAGCTGGGCACGCTGTACGCGCGTTATGCGGAAGTGGGCGGCTATGACGCGCGGGCCCGCGCTGCACAGCTCATGCACGGCCTGGGGTTCGAGCACACCGAGGACGAGCGGCCGATCCGCACTTTCTCGGGCGGCTGGCGGGTGCGCATCAACGTCGCGCGGGCGCTCATGTGCCGCTCCGACCTGCTGCTGCTCGACGAGCCCACCAACCACCTCGACATCGACGCGATCCTCTGGCTCGAGACCTGGCTACGGGCCTATTCCGGGACGCTGTTGCTGATCGCGCACGATCGCGAATTCCTCGATCGCGTCTGCAACCGTATCGTCAATATCGAACATGAACAGGTACACGCCTATCGGGGCAACTATTCGGCCTTCGAGACGCAGCGCGCTGCCGAACTCGCCGTGCAGGCCTCGCTCTATGCGCGCCAGCAGCGCGAGATCAAGCACATGGAGTCCTTCGTCGAGCGCTTTCGCGCCCAGGCCACCAAGGCGCGCCAGGCGCAGAGCCGGCTCAGGGCACTCGAGCGCATGCAGCGCATCGCCCCGGCGCACGTCGATTCCGCGGCGTTTGAATTCGCATTCGCCGCGCCGCCGAAATTGCCGCGCCCGCTGCTGGCCATCGACGGCCAGAGCGCCGGATACGGTGAGGTCGCGCTGCTGCGCAACGTCAAGTTCACGCTCATGCCCGGCGACCGTCTGGCGCTGCTGGGGCGCAATGGCGCCGGCAAGTCGACCTGCATGAAGCTGCTGGCCGGCGAGCTCAAGGCGCTCGGCGGCACGCGCACCGAGGCGCGCGACCTGCACATCGGCTACTTCGCACAGCATCATCTCGAGCAGCTGGCCGCCGATGAGTCGCCGCTCGAGAACCTGCGGCGCACCGGCGGCGCACGCGCCAAGCGCGCGACCGAGGCCGAGCTGCGCGATTACCTGGCCACCTTCGGTTTCCGCGGCGATCGTGTGTTCGAGCCGGTCGAGCCTTTTTCCGGCGGCGAAAAAGCGCGCCTGGTGCTGGCGCTGGTCGCCTACCAGCGCCCGAACCTGCTGCTGCTCGACGAGCCGACCAACCACCTCGATCTCGAGATGCGCCAGGCACTGGCGGTGGCGCTGCAGGAGTTCTCCGGCGCCGTGGTGCTGGTGTCGCACGACCGGCATCTGCTCAACACCGTGGCTGATGAGCTGATCGTGGTGCATGACGGCCGTGCGGAGCGCTTTGACGGTGACCTGGAAGACTATGCGCAGTGGCTGGCGACGGGCGGACCGCTGCGGGCGATCAATGACGGGGCCGTACCGGCCGCGGCGCCCGCGGCGAACCGCCAGGCGTTGCCGGGCAGTGCGGGGAGCGCCGCCTCGAATGCAGCCGCGGGCGAAAGTGCGGAACAGCGGCGCCAGCGCCGGCGCGATGATGCGGCGGCCCGCGGCCGGCTCGCTCCCCTGCGGGCTGCGGTCCGCAAGCATGAACAGGAGCTGGAGAAACTGGCCCGCGAGCGCGCGGCGCTGGAGCAGAGGTTGGCCGCGCCGGACCTGTATCGAGCGGATGCCCGTGCGCAGCTGCGCACGGCCCTCGAACGGCAAACCGAGCTGGCGCGGCTCAGCACGCAGACCGAGGCCGCGTGGCTGGAAGCCAACAGCCAGCTGGAGGCGGAGTCGGGATAGTCCGTGGGCCGGGCATTAACCCCGTTGTCGTCTGTGCGTCGTTTCAGCAGGTATAGAATCACATCAATGACCGCAATTCCCGGTATCGCCCCATTGGCTACATCCGCTCGTGCCGCCGCCACCTGGCAACTCGCTGTTCACGGCGGCGCCGGTGTGGTCGAGCGCGGTTCGCTTACGCTGGAGATGGACGCGGCGTACCGCGCCAGCCTCAACCAGGCGCTGGAAGCCGGCGCGCGTGTGCTGCGCGGCGGCGGCACCAGTCTCGATGCTGTAGTGGCGGCGGTGCGGGTACTGGAAGACGACCCGCTTTTCAATGCCGGCCGGGGTGCGGGTTTCACGGCCGAGGGACGCAACGAACTCGACGCTTCGATCATGGACGGCAGCACGCGCAAGGCGGGAGCCGTTGCGGGTGTGACGCGCACGAAGAACCCCGTCAGCCTGGCGCGCGCGGTCATGGAAAAATCAGCGCACGTGATGCTTGGCGGGGCCGGCGCCGACGCTTTCTCGCTGCAGCAGGGCCTGGAACAGGTGGACCCAGGCTACTTCCGCACTGAAGAGCGCTGGCGGCATTTTCTGCAGTGGCGCGACCAGCGCGCGGTGGTGCCCGACCGGACGCACGCCTACGGGACAGTGGGCGCCGTGGCTCTCGACCAGGCCGGGCATCTCGCTGCGGCCACCTCGACCGGCGGCCTTACCGGCAAGCGTTGGGGGCGCGTGGGCGATTCGCCGATCATCGGCGCCGGTACCTACGCCGAAGACAAGATCTGCGCGGTGTCGGCGACCGGCACCGGGGAGTTCTTCATCCGCAGTTCGGCCGCGCGCCAGCTGCGCGATCGCATCGCTTGGCATCGCGAGAGCGTGCAGGTGGCGGCGAACAACACGATCAAGGACATCGGCGACCTCGGCGGCGAGGGCGCGTTGGTCGCCCTGGATGCGCGCGGCCGCGTGGCCTTCGCGATGAACAGCCCGGGCATGTACCGGGGGTCAGTTGGCGCGTCGACAGCGGCGCGTAGCGCCATTTACGCGGACGAGAAATAGGGCCTGGCAGCCATCGCTCTGGCCCATCATAACTAATTGAAATAATTGATCTTTATTCCACCACCTGCGCCGCAGCGCCTGTATTGACACCGACACAAAAAGTTCCCGAATAGTTCACTTTACAAACCAATTCATTCACGTATCATGTGGTCTATGGGTGGTACGGAACGCAAGTTCGGTATCACCCGTTAAGTCGCGGAACAAGACCCCCCCGTTTCCGCGCAATACCTTAGAGCCCCGCTTGCGGGGCTCTTTTTTTGCCTGTGAGATGTGCTGGCCCAAGGCAATCGCGTGCGCCAAGGCGATGCCTTGCGCGCGCTGCGCAAGTCGCCGCAAACACAAGACGGCGCGTTGGCGCGTGCGGGCGCATTAGAATCGGCGCATGTCAGTGGCAAGAGAAGCCGCGGAGCAGGGGTTCGCCGCACTTGAGGAGCGGGCGCCGGCGGCGGCTGCGCTGTTGAAGTGTGCGCCGGCGCAGATGCTGGAGGCGGCGGGGCGGGTGTTTGCGTCCAGTGATTTCGTGGTTGAGGCGCTGGCGCGCGATGAGCAGCTGTTGCCTGCATTCCTCGCACAGGTGTCGCAGCGGCTGGCCGGGCCGCTCGCCTTGCCGGCAGCGGGCGATGAAGCGGATTTCATGGCAGGGATTCGCCGTTGGCGGCGGGCAGAGCTGGCGCGCATTGCCTGGCGCGATCTGGCCGGCTGGGCCACGCTCCCCGAAACACTGCTTGATCTGAGCCATGCCGCGGACACGGCGATCGGCGCCGCGCAGGAGTTCGCGTGGCGGCAGCTGGGCGAGCGGCACGGCGCGCCCGCGCTGGCCGATGCGCAGGCGCAGCGCCTGATCGTGATTGCCATGGGCAAGCTCGGCGGGAGAGAGCTCAATTTTTCCTCCGATATCGACCTGATATTTCTGTTCGACGCGCACGGCGAGACGGATGGGCCGCAGCCGCTCGCGCACGAGGAATTCTTCCTGCGCCTCGGTCAACGGCTGATCCGCTATCTCGATGCGCCGACCGCCGAGGGGCGTGCGTTCCGGGTCGACATGCGATTGCGGCCGTTTGGCGCCAGCGGTCCGCTGGTCGCGAGCACGGCGGCGTTCGAAGACTACCTGGAGCGCCAGGGGCGCGACTGGGAGCGCTATGCATGGGTCAAGGCGCGCGCCGTGACCGGAGCCAGCCTCTATGAGGCCGTGTTCCGCGCCAGCGTGCAGCCCTTTGTCTACCGCCGCTATCTTGATTTCGGAGTGTTCGAATCACTCCGTGAGATGAAGGCGCTGATCGAGCGCGAAGTGGAGCGGCGCGACCTGCGCGACAACATCAAGCTCGGGCCCGGCGGCATCCGCGAAATAGAATTCATCGTGCAGTCGCTCCAGCTGATCCGGGGCGGGAGCGATCGCCGGCTGCAGAGCGCCTCGCTCCTGCAGACGCTCCCGCGCCTCGCCGGAGAGCGCCTGTTGCCAGCCGCGGTGACCGCTGAGCTGGCCTCGGCCTACGAGTTTCTGCGGCGCCTGGAAAACCGCCTGCAGATGTACGCCGACCAGCAGACCCACTCGCTGCCCGCCGAGGCGCGGGCGCGGGCGCGGATCGCCGCCGCGATGAACTGCGGGTCCTGGGACGAGCTGTCAGGGGCGCTCGAAGCGCACCGCCAGCGCGTGGCGGCGCACTTCGCCGCGCTCGTGCAGTCCGACGGCGGTGCGCGGCCGCGCTCCGCGCCGCTCACCAGCTTGCTGGAAGGCGAGGAAACCCGCGCAGTGCTGCCGGCGCGTCTGGCGCAGCTCGGTTTTCCCGCTGCTGACGCCGGGCCGGTGGCGCAGCTGCTGCAGGACCTGCAGGGATCGGCGCTGCTGCGGCGTCTCGACGAGTCCGGACGCAGGCGCCTGCATTCACTGCTGGGACAGTTGCTGGTCGAGGTCGCAGCGCTCCCGGACGCATTTGCCGTGCTGCGCCGCTTGCTGCGGGTCATCGAGGCCATCGGCACGCGCTCGGCGTATTACGCGCTGCTGCTCGAAAACGCCATTGCACGCCGCCGCCTGGTCGAGCTGGCGCGTCACGGCGACTTCCTGATCACGCAGATCGCCGCCTGGCCGCTGCTGCTCGACGAACTCATTGACGAGCGGCTGTTCGAACGACTCCCTGCGCGTGCGGAACTGGCCGCCGAACTCGCCGCGCGCCTCGCGGATGTCGAGGCGGGCGACGAGGAGCAGCTGGTGGCGCAGCTGCGCAATTTCCAGCGCGCTGCGCTGTTCCGCGTCGGCGTGGCCGATCTGTCGCGAGCGCTGCCGCTCATGGTGGTGAGCGATCGGCTGACGGAAATCGCCGAGCTGATCGTCGAGCAGACGCTGAAGATCAGCTGGGATTTCGTGACCGCGCAATACGGTACGCCCATGTGCGGGGCCGGCGGCGAACGGCGCGCGGTGCGCCTG
Organism: Gammaproteobacteria bacterium; assembly: GCA_025357915.1. Taxonomy (GTDB): domain Bacteria; phylum Pseudomonadota; class Gammaproteobacteria; order Steroidobacterales; family Steroidobacteraceae; genus FEN-1191. The sequence goes on along the minus strand of JANYLH010000016.1, from coordinate 65,227 downwards.
TGCGCGATCGGCTACGGGAAGCTGGGCGGTATGGAGCTCGGCTACAGCTCCGACCTCGACCTGGTGTTCCTGCACGACTCGACGGGCGAGCGCCAGGAGACCGAGGGTGTGCGCAGCGTCGACAACCAGGTGTTCTTCGTGCGCTTCGTGCAGCGCATGGTGCATACGCTGACGATGCACTCTGCCGCAGGCCGGCTGTACGAAGTCGACATGCGGCTGCGCCCCAGCGGCAAGGGCGGCATGCTCATCACCAGCATCGAGGCTTTCGAGGAGTACCAGCGGCGCGAGGCCTGGACCTGGGAGCACCAGGCGCTGCTCCACGCGCGCGCGGTGTGCGGGGACGCGGGCCTGCAGGAGCGCTTCACGGCGCTGCGTGCGCGGGTGCTGGAGCAGTGCGTGCGCCGCGATTCGCTGCGCGAGGAAGTGCAGCGCATGCGACAGCGGATGCGCACCGAGCTGTCGGCTGCCAGGCCAGGCGAGGTCGACCTCAAGCAGGATCCGGGCGGCATTGCCGACATCGAATTCCTGGCGCAATACTGGGCACTGCGCTGGGCGGCCGAGTATCCGCCGGTGGCCTGGTATGCCGATGCCATCCGCGAACTCGAATCGGTGGCTTCAGCGGACCTGGTGCCGCAGGCCACGGTAGACGTGCTGACCGGCGCTTATCGCAAGTACCGGGAGTGCAGCCACCACCGCGCCATCGCCGGACTGAGCGGGGTGGTCGCAGAGAGCGAATTCGTGGCGGAGCGCGCGGCCGTCAGCACGATCTGGCGGCAGACAATGGAGTTATAATCGCGCCATGAACGCCAGCACCGCACCGCAACCGGCCAATACCCAGACCCAGTATGAGGTCACCGCGAAGGACCTGCCGCTGTCATGCCCGAGCGCGGCCATGGCGCTGTGGAATTCCCACCCGCGGGTCTACCTGCCCATCGAGCAGACGGGCTGGGCGAAGTGTGGTTACTGCGGGGCGGAGTACACGCTCAAGCGCTAGCGGTGCGAGCCGGCGCTAGGTGTAGGGCCGGTACGATTTTTCCTCGACCAGCGCCGAACCGAGCCGGGTGTTGATGCGTTTCTTGATGGCGGCGCGCTCGTCGTTGTTGAAATAGACCGCGCGCGCCAGTTCGACGAAACCCGCGTCGAAGCGCTTCTGGGCTTCCTGGTCGCGCAGCCGGTCCTCAACGTCCCACAGCCGCCCGTTGACTTCTTCCAGCGCGCGCTCCTCGCCGGTGAGGTCGCTGCCCTGGGGAACGGCGGCGGCCCAGGTCTGCTCGAGCAACCGCAACTCGTGGCGCACGTTGGCGAGTTTCGCCGCATCGCTCATCCGCGCCGACTTGATGCGCAGGATGGTGATCTTGTCGAGCAGTTCCCCCGGCGATATCGGCACGAGTATGTCTTGCATGGCGGTATGGTAGCAGGCCGGGAGTCAGCGGGCGCCCGCGGCCAGCAGTTCATCGAGCCGCGCGCACACGTCTGCGGTTGCCACCAGGTCCATGGCGCCGGGCTCCTCGATGGTCGCGTTCCAGGGCAGCTCGCTGGCGCTGCGGCCGCGAAATTTCAGCGCCGCCTCGGCGTAGCGATCGACGCACCATTGGCGCGAGAGATACGGGCCGCTGCGGGCGCTACGGGTGGTGGCGCACAGGCCGATCACCGGCGTACCAACCATGGTCGCCATGTGCGCCGGGCCCGAATCGGGCGCCAGCAGTACGGTGGCGCGGGCGAGGAGCGCGAGAAACTGCGGCAGCGTGTCGCTGCCGACGATATTGCGCACCGGGACGGTGGCGGCGCGTTCGATTGCCTTACCCACGGCGCGTTCATAGTCACCGGGGCCGCCGCACAACAGCACCCGCAGGCCATGCCGGTGCACGGCGTGGTCAATCACCGCCGCGTAGCGCTCGACGCGCCAGTTGCGGGCGTGGCGGCTCGAGCAGGCGCTGACGATCAGCGTGCGCTCGCCGTCGGGAATCTGCGCTCGCGCCCATTCCTGCGCAGCCGCCGGGATCGGCAGGTTCCACTCGAGGCGGCGCTCCCAGATGCCGAGCGCCTCCGTGAAGCCGAAGAAGCTGTCGAGCACGTGCTCGTTGGCGCGCGCGGCGATCTTCCGGTTCGTGAACAGCCATTGCAGCTCACGGGCGCGGGCGCGATCGAACCCCAGCCGCAGCGGCGCGCGGATCAGCGTCGAATACAGGCTGGCGCGCAGCGCGTACTGCATATGCAGCAGCACATCGAAGCTCCGGCCGCGCAGCGCGTGCCGCAGCGCCAGGGCGCCGGTCCGCAAGGAGCGCTTGTCGATGGTGATAAACTCGACCCCGGGCAGCAGGGTCAGGAGCCGCGCCTCGGCGCGGCCGATCACCCAGGTGATCGCGGTGCCGGGCCAGGCGTGCTGCAGGGTGCGGACTATGGGCACGACGTGGGTCGCATCGCCAATGGCCGAGAGGCGCAGAATGCACAGCGATTGCGGCGGCGTGGCGGTATCACTCATGCAGGATGCGGGTGGGCATTGTCTCGTTTGAACTTCATGGCCGTCGGCCCCGAGATCCGGATCCAGGAATTCACTGGCGGCGCGATGCTATATGACAGCTCCCGCGCCGGCAATGCGGCGCCCGGCTGGCTCGAGCGGTCATGGTGGAGCGGGCGCGGCGTGGTGAGCGAGGCCACCGAAGGCCGCGGTTCGGCTGCGCTGATCGAGGCCGACGGCCGGAGCCTCGTGCTGCGGCATTACCGTCGCGGCGGGCTCATCGCGCGCGTGTCCTCCGACCGCTACTGGTGGCGCGGTGCGGAGCGCACGCGCTCGTTTCGGGAGTGGCATCTGCTCTACCACATGCATCGCGCCGGACTCCCGGTGCCGATGCCCATCGCCGCGGGGTACCGCCGCGCCGGCCATACCTACAGCGCCGATCTGCTGGTGCAGCGGATTGCGGGGGTGCGATCGCTGGCCGCGGCGATCCGCGCCGCGCCGGTGCCGCTGGGAACCTGGATGGCAATTGGCCGGTGCCTGCGCCATTTCCATGGGCGCGGTGTCTGCCATGCCGATCTCAACGCGCACAATATCCTGCTCGGTGCGGCCGAGGGCGATGTCTGGGTCATCGACTTCGACCGCGGCTCGCTGCGCGCGCCGGGCTGGTGGAGCGATGCCAACCTGGTGCGGCTCGAGCGCTCGTTGCGCAAACTCACCGCTGGCCTGGGGGCCGAGCGCTTCACGGCTGCCGACTGGCAGATGCTGCTCGACAGCTATCTGGCCACCGGCATCCAGCTGCAGCAGCTCCCGGCACTGCAGGCGGACTGATGCGGCGGCTGTACACGCTGCTGGTCGCGCTGGCGCTGCCGCTCGTGAGCCTGGCCGTGCTCTGGCGGGGCCTGCGCGAGCGCGACTACTGGCGCGGCTGGGGCGAACGGTTTGGCCTCGGCGCCGCGCTCCCCGGGGACGAGCGGGGCCTGTGGGTGCACGCGGTCTCCGTGGGGGAGGTGCAGGCCGCCACCAGCCTGGTGGCCGCCCTGCGCCGCGAATGGCCTGGCATGCCGGTGGCGGTCACGAGCGCCACGCCCGCCGGCCGTGCGCGGGCCCGTGCCGCGCTCGACGAGGGCGTCCAGGTGCGCTACGCGCCCTACGACCTGCCCGGGTGTGTGCGGGGCGCGCTGCGCCGCCTGCGCCCGGCATTGCTGGTCATCATGGAAACCGAGCTCTGGCCGAATCTCCTCGCCGAGTGCGCGCGCGCAGGTGTGCCGGTGGTGATCGCCAGTGCGCGCCTCTCGGCGCGCAGCACGGCACGCTGGTCGCGGTTCAGCTCTTTGCTGCAGCCGGCCCTGCGCCGGGCGGTGTCAGTGGCGGCGCAGTCCGCCGCTGATGCGCGGCGCTTCGAGGCGCTGGGCGTGGCGGCGGAGCACATCTGGATCTGCGGCAATATCAAGTTCGACCGCGAGCCCGTGCCGGGCGTGCGCGAGAGCGGCAGGGCGCTGCGAATCCGCTATGCCGCCGGGCGACCGATGTGGGTGGCAGGCAGTACCCATGCGGGCGAAGAGCAGGCGGTGCTGGCGGCGCACGCGGCGGTGCGCGGCGTACGTGCGGATGCCCTGCTGGTACTGGCACCGCGCCATCGGCCGCGATTCGATGAAGTGGCTGCGCTGCTCGAGCGCAGCGGGGTGAAATGGCTGCGCCACAGTGCAGCGGGCGCCAGCGTGGCGGCAGACCCGGACTCCGCGGCCGTGGCTGCGGTGCTGCTGCTCGACACCATCGGCGAGCTCGAGAACTTCTATGCGGCCGCCGACGTGGCCTTCGTCGGCGGCAGCCTGGCGCCGATCGGCGGCCACAATCTGCTCGAGCCGGCGGTGCTCGGGGTAGCGGCGCTCGCCGGTCCTTCACAGGGCAATGCTCCCGATGTGGCGCGAGCGCTGACGGAGAGCGGCGGGCTGCAGATCGTGTGCGACGGCGACGCGCTGGGCGCGGCGCTGATCGCGTTGCTCGGGGACCAAGCGGCACGCGCCCGCATGGCGGACGCAGCGCAGGCCGCGGTGGCCGCGAATCGCGGCGCACGGGAGCGCGTGCTGGATCTGGTCAGGGAGCGCTTGGCGCCGCCGCCGGTGCCAGCGCCGGCTCGGCGGGCGCTGGTGCGGTAAGCACGGGCTCGGTGGGCGGTGGCGGCGGTTCGGCGAGCCAGCCGTTGATCTGCGCAATGGTCGCGCGATCGAGATTGCCGGCTGCCAGGCGCAGCGCGATGATGTTGTTGAGATAACCGTACTTGGCCTGCGCGTAGTTGGTCTGGGCCTGCACCAGCTGCTGGCGCGCGGTGAGCACGTCGATCGCGGTCTTGGTGCCGACCTCGTAGCCCGCCTCGGTGGCCTGGAGCGAGATCTTGTTCGACTCGACCGCCTGCCTGAGCGCGCCGACCTGCGCGATCTGGCTGATCACGCCCTGGTAGGAATCGCGCGCCAGCTGCTCGGTCTGGCGCAGGCTGCGCTCGTACCCGGACTTGCTGGCGTTCCACAGGTACCTGGCCTGGCGCACCCGCGACTGCGTTGCCCCGGCGCTGAACAGCGGCACCGTGACACCGACCGACCAGACGATGTCCTGCGTGTTGGTGATGTAACCGGTCTGCGGATTTTGCACCCCGGTGGAATTGGAGTTGCTCAGGTCCCAGGAGCGGGACGCCGAGGCGTTGACCTGCGGCAGGTGTCCGCCGATGGCGGTGAGATAGCCGTCGCGGGCGATGTCCGCGGACATGCGGCTCGCCACCAGGCTGGCGTTCTGGCTGAGCGCCGTGGTAACCCAGGCGTCTTCGCTGGCCGGATCGGGCGCCAGCAGCGGCATGGAATCGCCCGGCTCCGACAGCTGCCGGTATTTCTCGCCGGTGACGGCGCGCAGCTGTTCCTGCGCACTGGCGAGGGCGCGCTTCGCGGCGATCACGGCCGCGGCACCGCTGTCGCGCGCGGCGCGCGCGATCTGCACGTCGGTGATGGCGATCAGGCCGACTTCATAGCGCCGCTCCGCCTGTTCGAGCTGGCGCGTCACCGAGCGCAGCGCGCTCTCCTGCGCGGCCAGTGTGTCCTGTGCGCCCAGCACGCCGAAATACACCTGCGCGACGCGCGCGATCAGGTCTTCCCGCGCCGCCTGGTAGTTGGCCTCGCCCTGCGCCACCGTGCTGTTGGCCTGCTTGAGCGCCACCCAGTTGTCCCACGAGAACAGGTTCACCTGCAGGTTGAGATTGGCCAGTGCCGGCGTGCTCTGCCGCCGGCTCGCCACCCCAGTCCAGTTCTTGCTGGCGTTGGCATTGAGCGGCAGCATGTCGAGTATCGCCTGCGTGCGCGTTTCGCGGTTCGCCATGTGCAGGGCTTCGGCCTGCTGCATGGTCGGATCGGCGCTGAGGGCGTGATCGTAGACGGTCTGCAGGTCTTCCCCACAGGCGGTGCCGGCAGCACAGGTCAGGACAAGGGCGGATAACCAATGGCGATTCATGCGCAGTACATCCGTATGTTGTTCGTTGCTGTCAATTCAGTGGGGCCGGTCAGCCGACCTGCAGGCTGGGGTCGACCTCGCGCGCCCAGGCCTCGATGCCGCCGCGGAGATTCCTTACCCTGCCGAAGCCGCGGGCAGCCAGGAATTCCGCCGCCCGCTGGCTGCGGCCGCCCATCTGGCACATCACAATGATCTCCGTGGCCGCGTCAAGTTCCGCCAGTCGGGCCGGAATTTCATGCATCGGAATGCACAGGCTACCGGGGATGCCCGCCTGCGCGACCTCCCATGGCTCGCGCACATCGAGCAGGCAGAACTCATGGCGGGCGTCCATCATGGCTTTCAACCCGGCAGGGTCGATCTGGGTTACAGGCGGCATCGTCAAAATTTGAATAATGGCGGGGCGGGTGCATGTTCCAGTGCCTCGAGGCTGGTCTCGAACAGCACCTGCGAGCTGAATTCGGCCGGTCCGAGCCGCCGCACCAGCCGGGCTTCCATAACGGGGCCCGTGCCCACGACCACGAATAGCCGCCCCCCGTACTTCAGGGCGCGCTGGAACTGGGGCTGGTAGACCGGGAGCGAGGCGGTGAGCACGATGGCGTCGTAGGCGGTTTCGCTGACCAGCGCGGCGCCGTCGGCGGTCGTGACCTCGACGCTTGCGGCGCCTGCCGCGCGCAGGTTGGCGCGCGCCGCCGCGGCGATCTCGGCGTGCAGTTCGAGCGACTGCACGCGTCCACCCATGGCGGCCAGGCAGGCAGACAGGTAACCCGAGCCGGTGCCGATTTCCAGCACCTGCTCGCCCTGGCGCAGGCTCAGCGATTGCAGCATGCGTCCGGCCAGCATCGGCGTCAGCATGTGCTTGCCGCAGGCAAGCGGCAGCGCGCAGTCGGCATAGGCGAGCGAACGCCACGCAGCAGGCACGAAGTGCTCGCGCGGCACCGTGTGCAACGCATCGAGCGTGCGCGGGTCGGAGACCTCCCAGGTGCGCACCTGCTGGGAAATCATCTGCTCGAGTGCCGCGTGAGTGCTGTTCATGTGGGTTGCAATGATACCAAGGTTAACTTAATGCACGGGCGTCGCCGCCCGCTTGCCGACGGCGCGCGCTGCAGCAGGAAAATCCGCCTGCCGGGCGCAATAAAGTCCTCATCATATGGTGAATTCGCCCTCCGGTGCGACCACCCGCTGGGCTATGCTGCAAGCACTAATCATGCGGCGCACCGCCAGGCGGTGGCGCAGCCAATATCAAAGAGGGAACCGCCGCAACTTCATGTCGATCCTGGCGCTATTTTGCCTGTTGTTCGCCCTGCTTGCGGTGGCGCTGCTGGTGCTGTATGCGATGCAGCGCCGCCAGCGCGGTGCGCTCGAGGAAGTAACGCGCCAGCTCCATGGCATCGCCGTGGGCGGCTCGCTTCGCGGCCGCATCGAACTGGCGACCGACCAGCGCGAGGTTGCGGCGCTGGTGACGGTTGCCAATCATCTGCTCACGCGTGCCGCCACCGCGGCGCCTGAGTCACAGCCGGCGGCGCCGGCCCCGCTGACTGAGCTCGGCGATCGCCTGCACGAGGCCGTGCTGATACACGGCCGGACTGGCATCCTCTACGCCAATCCGCAATTCGCCGCCCTGATCGGCGCACAGCCGGCCGAGCTCATCGGGCGACGGCTCGAGGACCTGGTGCCTCCTGAATACACCGAACTGGTCGGAGAAAACATCCGCCACCGCCTGGCGGGCGAGGCCGCCGCGTCACGCTATGAAGTCGACCTGCTGGGCCTCCAGGGCCAGCATGCGCGGCTCGAGCTCAGCGCCTGGCCGGTGGATCACGCAGGCCAGCGCGCACTGCTGATCGTGGGCGTGGAAGTGTTGCCGACCCAGACCGTGGCCGCGCTGGGCGTACCGCCCGCCATGCGTTCGCGTGCTCGCGCCGCGCTCGAGTCGATGCCTGGCGCCGTGGTGACCGTCGATCTGCACGGCCGCGTGGATTACCTCAACCCCGCGGCCGCGGCGCTCCTTGCGGTGCCGGCTGACTCGGCGCAGGGCCTCGCGCTCGAGGAGCTGGCGCGCAACGCCAACGAGCCCGACCGCAAGCTCCTCATCGAGCCCGTTCATCAGGCCCTGTCCGCGGGAACACCGGTGAACCTCGGCCGCCGGCCGCTGGTGATGGGTCAGGGCGACGCCGAGCGCCTGGTCGAAGTGACCGCAGCGCCGCTCCGGGACGAAGTCGGTGACATCACCGGCGCCGTGCTGCTGCTGCACGACGTCACCGAGTCGCGCGGCCTGACGCGCCAGATTTCCTACCAGGCCGCGCATGACGCGCTCACCGGCCTGGTGAACCGCCGTGAGTTCGAGCGCCGGCTGCAGGAGGCGGTCGAGGCCGCGCGCCGGGGCGATGGCAATCACGTGCTGTGTTACCTCGACCTGGACCGCTTCAAGGCGATCAACGACACCAGCGGCCACCAGGCTGGCGACAGCCTGCTGCGCGATATCGCCAAGCTGGTGCGCGGCGGGGTGCGCGACTCGGACACCGTCGGGCGCCTCGGCGGCGACGAGTTTGGCATGCTGCTGATGGGTTGCCCGCTCGACAAGGCGCGACAGATCGCCGATGAAGTCTGCCGCCGCGTCGGCGACCATCGCTTCATATGGCGCGACCGTATCTTCAATGTTGGCGCCAGCATCGGCTTGGTGGAAATCTCGAAGGAGTCGGCCAGCATCGAGGAAGTGCTCGCGGCCGCCGATTCCGCCTGCTACCAGGCCAAGCGCCAGGGCGGCCATGTCACGGTGTACTCAGCGCGCGATGAAGAGTACGCGCGCAAGAGTGGCGAGATTCACTGGCTGCAACTGCTCCAGGCCGCGCTCAAGGAACACCGCTTTGAGCTGTACTGCCAGCCGATCGTCGCCGCCTATGGCGACGGCGATGCCGGTCCGGCGATGGAAGTGCTGGTGCGCCTGCGCAACGACGCGGGCGAACAGGTTTCGACGGCGGATTTCCTGCAGGCGGCCGAGCGCTACCGGCTCATGGGGCTGATCGACCGCCAGATCGTGCAGACGACCTTCGACGCGCTTGGCCGCGGCGCGATCGCGCTGCCGCCGAACCGCAGCATTGGCATCAACATTTCCGGGCAAACCCTTGCCGATGTGCAGTTCCTCGAATTCGTGGTGGAGTGCTTTGACGCCACGGGCGCCAATCCGGCCCAGGTGTGCTTCGAGATCGCCGAGAGCGCCGTGATCGCCAACCTCGAGCACGCGCGCCGCTTCATCGGCGTGCTGCACGGCATGGGCTGCCGCTTCGCGCTCGATGATTTTGGCAGTGGCCTCGGTTCGTTCTCGAAACTGAAGCTCCTGGCCGTCGATTTCCTCAAGATCGACGGCTCGTTCATGCGCAACCTGGCGCGCGATACCGTCAACCAGGCGATGGTCACGGCGATGATCAAGCTGGCGCGCACGCTCAATTTCAAGGTGATCGCCGAGCAGGTCGAGGACCAAGCCTCGGCCGACGCGGCACGCGCGATCGGGGTCGATTACCTGCAGGGCTACGCGCTGGGCCGGCCGGCCCCACTGGCGATCGCCGCCTGAGGGCGCTGGTGCCTCAGGGTGCGGGCGCGTAAAGCTCGCTGCTGCGTACAAAGGCGTTGAGGAAGCGGCTCATTACGCGCAACTGTGTACGGTGCTTGCCGAGCGCAGTCAGTTTTCCGGCTACCTGCACGTCGCTCAGCGCCTGCTCTTCCCACGCCAGCTCACCGGCGTTCGCCGGCGGTCGCATCGGCAGCTCCCGGTGCAGACCGCGCGGCGCGGGCCACTTGTGCCCAGCGTGCACGATCCAGTAATACACGCGGGCCCTGGGCGCGCGCTCGCGCACCAGTGCCAGCGCCAGCGCACCGCTCGCACTGTGATCGGGATGCCGGTCCTGCGGCGCCGCCGCCAGCACGATCGTCGGGGCGAATTGCTCGATGACGTCCTGGAGGTTCCGGCGCAGGCTCGCGCCAGTGTAGGCGCTGCCTGGATGCAGGGCGTCCGCATAGGGGACGGCGCTGACGCCCGTATAGCGGGAACGGAGCGGTGTGCGTGAGGCGTCTTGCAGGAGCGCGCGTATATCACGGTCCGGGAACCCGAGCAGGTACTGGTGTCGCCGCGCCACGCCCAGGCTGTCCGCCGCGGCATGCGCTTCGGCCATGCGTCGCACGCCGAGTTTCTCCAGCCCGGCACCCTTCGGGCGCAGCGTCCGTTCGGTGACGATGGCGTCGATCTCGAAGCTGTCGCCCGCGGTAACCCACACCACGCCGACGGTCGCGCCGGCCGCCACGGCACGCAGCAGGTAGCCGCCGCAGCACAGCGTCTCGTCGTCCGGGTGCGGCGCGATGACCAGGATGCGGTCAGCGGGGCGCGGCGGCGCCATCGTTGGGAGCGGCGCGGCGGTGCGGCGCTCGGCCGCGTGGCTCGCCAGCGCCAGCAGCAGGCTCGAGCCCAGCACCATGAGTCGCCTGACCGGCCTCAGGCGCTCTCTCGCTCGCGCTCGCGCTCGAGCAGAGCGCGTTTGCGCTCGACGCCCCAACGATATCCGGACAGCGCACCATCGCGCCGTACCACGCGGTGACAGGGAATCGCCACGGCGAGCGCGTTCGCGGCGCAGGCCTGTGCGACGGCGCGAGCCGCCTTCGGTGCGCCGATGCGTTTGGCGATCTCGGCGTAGCTGCTGGTGGCGCCGGCAGGTATTTTCCGCAGCGCCTGCCAGACCCGCTGCTGGAAGGCCGTGCCGCGCACGTCGAGCGGGAGCTTCAGCCCGATCGCCGGCGAGTCGACGAAGCGTACGACTTCGGCCACGCGGCGCTCGAACCGGGCATCGCCTTCCAGCAGGTTGGCGCGTGGAAAGCGCGCGCGCAGATCCCGCACGAGCGCCTCGGGCTCATTACCCAGCAGGATGGCGCAGATGCCCCTCGCGCTCTGCGCGACCAACACCGAACCCAACGAGCAATCGCCCACTGCAAAACGGATCTCGGTATCCGCGCCGCCGGCGCGGAATGCCCGCGGCGTCATGCCCAGCATCTGGTCGGAGGCGGCATAGAAACGTGCGCCGGAATTGAAGCCGGCATCGAGCATCGCCTGGGTAACGGTGCCGGCGCGCCGCAGTTCGCCGCGCACCCGCCGCGTCCTCTGGGCCAGCGCGTAGGCCCGGGGGCTCAGTCCCACAGTGGCCTTGAACACCCGGTGGAAATGATAGGGACTCATGCCGGCCTGACGTGCCAGCGCGGCCAGACTCGGCGGCTCCCCCGCGGCTTCGATGAACCGGCAGATGCGCGCCATGGTGGCGGCGCGCGTGTCGGCAAGGGAAGCCTGGCGCGGCTTGCAGCGCTTGCAGGCGCGGAACCCCGCCGCTTCGGCCGCGTCAGCGCTGCCATGGAACGCGACGTTCTCGGGCCGGGCGCGGCGCGCGGCGCAGGAGGGCCGGCAATAGACCCCGGTCGTCCTGACCGAATAGAAGAACTGGCCATCCTGGCTGGCATCGCGCGCCACGATCGCCGCCCAACGCGGATCGTGCTCGCGCGCCGCGCCGCCGCCAGCCACGCCTCTGACCCTGGATTTCATGGGAGTGATCTGCTGTCCGTTCATGGCTGCGGACTTTAGCCCAACGCCCGCGGGCTGACACCCCGGGTCTTGCTGCCCAATCACCCCCCGGCCGCGCCCCCCGCAACCACCCTGGCCTGCTGCATCCGCGCCTGGCCGCGCACGCACAGCAGGAGCCCGACCGCAAATACCAGCACGCAGCCGCCCGCTCCCTTGATGATGAACAGGGTCGGGTGTGCACTGCCCGCGGGCGGGATCAGCGACACGATCGTGGCGAAAGTCGTAGCCACCATGCCCACACCGGCAATGAGCCAGCCGACGCCGGGTCCGCCGGGAACCAACGCCACGCCCGCGTCGGCACCGGCGGCGCGGCGACGCAGGACGGGCAGTGCAGCGAAAATATAGACCCAGACGGCGCAGCTGAGCGCCGCAGTCATGTCGATCAGCAGCACGTAGGCTTCGTGGACCGTGGAGCCGGAAATGGCCCCGAGCAGCACCACGGAGGTCGCCGCGGCCTGCACCAGCAGGGCCACGTGCGGCGTGCCGTAGCGCGGATGGATCGACCCCAGGCGTCCTGGCAGGTAGTGGCCAAGTCCCATGACGAACGGCAGGCGCGCGGTGCCGGTGATCCAGGCGCCCAGGCCCCCGGCGCTGGTAAGCGTGAGCAGGGCGGCGGCCACCATGCCGAAGGATGGCATGCCGATGCGCACTCCGATGGCCTCCATCGCTTCGGGAATACCGCTGATCAGCCCAATCTGGCCGGGCGGCAGCGCCACCAGCAGCGCGAACGTGCCGGCGACGTAGGTCAGCGTGATCATCACCCCGGAGATGAGGATCGCGCGCCGGATGGAGCGCGCCGAATTCCTGATTTCATCACCGAGGATCGGGCCGAGCTCAAGGCCCACGAAGGCAAGCACGAGGATCGCGAAGGTGTTGAGCGTCGCCAGTGAATCCAGCCGCGGCACCAGGTTCGCGGTGTGGATCGGTGTCGCGGAGCCAAAGCGCCACCAGGCGATAGCCCCGCCGATCAGCACCTGCGCGGCCACGGCGATCGAGGCCAGGCCGCCGATATTCTGCAGCCACTTGGCGCGCCGGAGGCCGAGTATGTTCAGCAGCGTGACCGACCACAGGAGCCCCAGGCAGAACAGACCGTTGTAGAGCGGGCTCTCGGCCAGCGACCACCAGGAGCGCCCGGCGACATGCAGCACGATCCCGGACACGAACAACAATATGGCGGGAAAATACACCAGGTTCGAGATCCAGTAGGCCCAGCCGGCGAGGAACCCATGCGTGTCGCCGAAGGCCGCCTGCGTCCAGCGATACAGGCCACCCACATGCGGAATGCGCGAACTGAGTTCCTGGACAGTCAGCGCGGACGGGATGAAGAACACCAGGAAGGCGATCACCCAAAGGGTCAGGCTGGCTGGCCCGAGTTGTGCGGCGGTCGACAGCCAGCGCAGGCCGACGATGGCCGCGATGTTGAGCAGCACCAGGTCGAAGGTGCCGAGTGCGCGGCGCAGCCCCGCGTCGCCGTTCTGCCGGGAGTCCATCTTCATGAATCGGAAACCTGTACCCAAGGCGTTGGCCGCAAGGGTGAAGCCTCGCACAGTGTGCCGCTGGCGGCCAGTGACTGGGCGCTGGAAACTATCGACGCTCGGGTCATATGCTGCACAATGCCTCCTGGCACGAACCAACGGGGGCTGCTGATGCGTCGAGTCGTCCGCACTGTGATGCTGCTCACGCTTGCGGTGTGTCCGGTTACCGCTTTTGCGGCAAGCGCGCCCGCCGGCCAGCCGCTCGACGCTGCCGCTGCGGTGCGTTTTGCCAACCTCGCGCTCAAGTGCCTGCACGAGGAATATCCCAACCACGTCAGCCACACGCTGGACAGCGACGCCGACGCGCGGCCGCCGCATGAACTCACGCCGGCGTTCTACGGTTGCCTCGACTGGCACTCGGACGTCCATGGTCACTGGCTGCTGGTGCGCTTGCTGCGCCTGTTTCCAGATGCGCCGTTCGCTCCGGCGGCGCGCGCGGCAGTGGCGCGCAGTCTCACCGTGGGGAACATCGCCGGCGAAGTGGCCTACCTGCGGCGCGCTGACCGCGCTTCGTTCGAGCGTCCCTATGGACTTGCCTGGCTCCTGCAGCTGTGCGCGGAACTGCGCCAGTGGCACGACCCGCAGGCGCAACAGGGGCTGGAGGCGCTGCGCCCACTGGAGTTGGAGGCGGCCGCACGAGTGCAAAGCTGGCTGCCCAGACTCCACTATCCGATCCGCTTCGGCGAACACGATCAGACCGCGTTCGCCTTCGGGTTGATCTGGGATTGGGCGGGCGTCGCCGGCGACGCGCAGATGCGCCTCGCGCTCACCGATGCTGCCGCGCGGTTTTATTACGGCGATCGCGATTGCCCACTGAACTACGAGCCTTCCGGGGAGGATTTTCTCTCACCCTGCCTCGCCGAAGCGGATTTCATGCGCCGTGTGCTGGACCATGAAGCTTTTGGCCGCTGGTTGTCGGCGTTCCTGCCCGGCATTCCACGGCGTGCCAGCGCACCCTGGCTCATGCCCGCCGTGGTCACCGACCGGTCCGATCCGAAGCTCGCGCATCTGGACGGCCTGAACCTGAGCCGGGCGTGGATGCTGGAGGGCATCGCGCACGGGCTTGCGCCGGGCGACTACCGCGCTGGTGCACTGCTGGCAGCGGCCGCGCGCCATCGCGACGCGGCGCTCCCGGCCGTGACCGGCGAGTACTATGAGGGCGGCCATTGGCTCGGCACCTTCGCGGTCTATCTGACGACGGGGGCGGGACTGCAGTGAATTCGCGCGTTACCTGTAACGGAGTACATGTACCGATTCGCGCCCCGAGGATGTTCGCTCCGGGCCAAGACGACCCGAGCCGGGGAAGCGGCTGATGCACAGACAGTGGAAGAACACCGCGCTGATCGCGGTCACAACTGCAGCCGCGGCCTGGGCCACAGACGGCTGCGCCCTGGCGGCTCCGGGGCCTGAAGTCATGCCGTACGTGACCCTCTCGGCGCCGACTTTAGCGCTGCGGCATGTGAGCGTCATCGACGGCACGGGCGCCGCGCCACGCGCCGACCAGACCGTGGTGTTCGCAAACGGACGCATCACGGCGATCGGACCCGCGTCGGGCACGGCCGTGCCTGCAGGCGCCGAGGTGCACGATTACGCCGGCTACACCGTGCTGCCGGGGCTCGTCAGCATGCACGATCACTTCTACTACTCCGCCTCGAATGCGGTGCAGCGCGGCGACGGCAAGAGCTTCGAACCCGGATTCCAGGCCAATGAGATTGCCTACACGGCGCCGCGCCTGTATCTCGCCGGTGGCGTCACCACGCTTCGGACCACCGGCAGCGTCGAGCCTTACACCGACATCAAGGTGCACGATCGCATCGGGGCCGGGCTGATGCCCGGCCCCGATGTCGATCTGACCGCACCGTACCTGGAGGGTGGGCCGACGCCGTTCGCGCAGATGCGTGAACTCAAGGGCGCCGAGGATGCGCGCCGCTTCGTCGCGTTCTGGGCGGAATCGGGCATGACCTCGTTCAAGGCCTACATGAACATCACGCGCGACGAACTCGCTGCCGCCGCCGGCGCGGCCCACGCGCGCGGCATGAAGATCACCGGACACCTGTGTTCCGTCACCTGGCCCGAAGCGGTGGCCGCGGGAATCGACGATTTCGAGCACGGCCCGGTCTACACCGACACCGAGTTCGTGACGGGCAAGAAAGCTGACGTGTGTCCGCGCGGTCGCGACCTCGACGCGTCCTGGCAGGCGCACACCATTGACGGAGCGGACGTCACCGCGCTGATCAGGCTGCTGGTCGAACACCACGTCGCGGTGACCTCAACGCTGCCGGTGTTCGAGTTGTACGTGCCAGGCCGGCCGCCGCCGCAGCGTCGCTCGCTGGATGCCATGTCGACCGGCGCCCGCGAGAGTTACCTGACCGAACGCGCTTCGCTCGATCCGGCGGATGCGACCAGCGTTGCACTGTTTCGCAAGGAGATGGATTTCGAGCGCGCATTCGCGGCTGCCGGCGGCCTGTTGCTGGCCGGCCCCGACCCAACCGGGAGCGGGGGTGTAGTGCCCGGGTTCGGCAATCAACGGGAAATCGAGCTGCTGGTCGAAGCCGGCTTCACTCCGGTCGAGGCGATCCAGGTCGCAACCGAAAACGGCGCGCGCTACCTGGGGCGCGAGGCGGACATCGGTACGCTGGCGGTCGGCAAGCGCGCGAACCTCGTGCTCGTCAAGGGTGATCCGGCAAAACAGATCAGCGATATCGAAAACGTTGAGACCGTGTTCAAGGACGGTACCGGTTATGATTCCCGGCTCCTGATCGAGTCAGTGCGTGGACAGGTGGGTGTGCGATGAGAATTCGGCTGCTTGCCTGGTTGGCCCTCGCCGCGGTGGCTGCGTTGCCCGCGCGTGCCGGAGTTCCCGAAGTGGCCGCGCTCGAGCCCGAGCTCGAAGCGCTCTACAAGGACCTGCACCAGCACCCGGAGCTCGGGTTTCACGAGGTCCGGACGGCCGCGGCACTGGCCGGGCGGCTGCGGGCACTGGGTTACGAAGTGACCACCGGCGTCGGGAAAACCGGCCTGGTGGCGTTGCTGCACAACGGGCCCGGCCCGACCGTGATGTTGCGCACGGAGCTTGACGCGCTGCCCGTCGAGGAGAAGACCGGGCTGCCTTTTGCCAGCACGGTGACCACGCTGGATGCGGCGGGCGCGACCGTGCACCTGGCGCACGCCTGCGGCCACGACCTGCACATGACGGCCTGGTACGGCACGGCGAAGATCATGGCCCAGCAGCGCGAGCGTTGGCACGGCACGCTGATGCTGGTCGGGCAGCCGGCAGAAGAGCTCGGTAACGGTGCGGCGGCGATGCTGGCCGACGGGCTGTTCACGCGATTTCCCAAGCCGGATTTCGCGCTCGGGATGCACGACGAGCCGTCGCTCCCCTCCGGGGTGGTCGGTTTCCATGCCGGCTACTTTCGCGCCGCCGTTGATTCCATCGAGATCATCATCTTTGGTCGCGGTGGGCACGGTGCCTATCCCCATCTGGCGGTCGACCCGATCGTGATCGCCGCGCGTGCGATCCTGGGAATCCAGACCGTGGTCTCGCGCGAGACCAACACGCTTTCTCCCGCGGTCGTGACAATAGGCGCCATTCATGGCGGCACCGCCTCGAACATCATCCCGGACGAAGTCCGGATGCTGATGACGGTGCGCACCTTTGATGCAGCAGTGCGTGAACACGTGCTCGCCTCGATCCAGCGGCAGCTGAAGGCGGAGGCGATGGCCGCGGACGCACCGCAGATGCCTCGCTTCACGATCGTCGACAGTGCCGACACTGTCTTTAACGATCCGGCCACCACCGCCCGGCTGGTCGCGGCGTTGCAGCGCCAGCTCGGTCCCGACAGCGCGCGCGAAATGCCCCAGCAGATGGGCGCCGAGGACTTTTCGCAGTACGGTCGCGCGGGCGTGACGTCGGTACTCTTGCACATCGGTGCCGTCAGCCCGGAAGCCCTGGCCAGTGGCAGGAAGCTCCCCTACCTGCACTCTCCGCTCTGGGCACCCGAGCTCGAGCCCACGCTTCGCTCCATGGTGGCGGCGGAGCTCGTCATGCTGCGCGAATTGCTGCAGGAGCCACGCCAGTGACCACGCCCTCCGTGCCGCCGGCGGCGAGCCACTTCTATGTCTGGATGGCCGCGATCTGCGTCCTGATCGCCTTCGGCGGCTTCGCACCCACTTACTGGTTGCAGCTGGGCCCGGGCACCTTCGTCGGGCCGCCGCTGCTGCACATTCACGGCGCGCTGTTCTCCGCCTGGACGCTGCTACTGCTCACACAGGCGTTATTCGTCGCCAAGGGGCGCAAGGCCTCGCATCGCGCCTTTGGCCTGGCGGGCATATCGCTCGCCACCGCGATGGTGCTGTTCGGCCTGGCGGCCGCGATTCATTCGCTCGACCACGGGCTCGCAGCCGGCTACGGCGATCGCTCGCGCGCCTTCGCAATCGTGCCGGTCAGCGCCATCTGCCTGTTCGCGGGCTTCGTGATCGCCGCCATCGCCAACATCCGCCGCCCGGAGTGGCACAAGCGGCTCATGCTGCTGGCCACGATTTCGGTGCTGCAGGCGGCCGTGGCCCGGGTGTTCTTCGTATTGATCACGGGCGGGGGCCCGGGCCTGCGGCCTGGCCTCGGTGCGCCGCCACCGCTTGCCTTCACCGTGGCACCGGGCCTGATCCTCGAGCTGCTGATCGTCGCGGGCATGGTCTACGATTGGCGCACGCGCGGCAAACCCCATCCGGCCTGGCTGATCGGCGGCGCGATCATGACCGCAGTGATCCTGCTGCGCGTCGTGGTGGCCGGCACGGCGCCGTGGCTCGCCTTTGCCGAGGCGCTGGCGCATATCACCGGCTGATCTAGAGCAGCGGCACCAGCAGCAGCGCGACGATGTTGATGATCTTGATCAGCGGGTTGATCGCCGGGCCCGCGGTATCCTTGTACGGATCGCCGACCGTGTCGCCGGTCACCGCGGCCTTGTGCGCATCGGACCCCTTGCCGCCGAAGTGACCTTCTTCGATGTACTTCTTGGCGTTGTCCCAGGCGCCGCCGCCGGTGCACATCGAGATCGCGACGAACAGGCCAGTGACGATTGTGCCAATGAGCAATCCGCCCAAAGCCTTGATGCCCTCTCCCGGGCCCATCAGCGCGTTGATGCCGAAGGCGACGATGATCGGCACGAGGATCGGCAGCAGCGAGGGCACGACCATTTCCTTGATGGCCGCCTTGGTCAGCAGGTCGACCGCGCGCGAATAGTCGGGCTTCGCGGTGCCTTCCATGATCCCCTTGATCTCGCGGAACTGGCGGCGCACTTCCGTCACCACCGAACTCGCGGCGCGCCCCACGGCTTCCATCGCCATGGCGCCAAACAGGTAGGGCACCAGGCCGCCGATAAACAGGCCAATGATCACCGCCGGGTCAGACAGCGAGAACCCGACCATCGTGCGACCCGACTCCGCCAGGTGGGATTCGAGGTTGTGCGTGTAATCGGCAAACAGGACGAGAGCCGCCAGTCCCGCCGAACCGATCGCGTAGCCCTTGGTCACGGCCTTGGTGGTGTTGCCCACCGCATCGAGCGGATCGGTGATATCGCGGACCTTCTTGTCGAGCCCGGCCATTTCGGCGATACCGCCGGCGTTGTCGGTGATCGGGCCGTAGGCGTCGAGCGCAACAATCATGCCGGTAAGCGAGAGCATCGCGGTGGCGGCGATGGCGATGCCATACAAACCAAACAGCGCGTTGGCGCCGAAGATCGCGCCGCACACGGCGATCACCGGTAGTGCGGTAGATTTCATCGACACGCCGAGCCCGGCGATGATGTTGGTGGCGTGTCCGGTCTGCGAAGCCGCGGCCACCAGCTGCACCGGCTTGTATTCGGTGGCGGTGTAGTACTCGGTGATCACGATCAGCGCCGCGGTGAGCGCCAGGCCGACCAGTTCACAGCCAAAAATGGCGGTGAAATTCGCTGGCATGATCTGCTTGGTGATGAACCAGAACAGCACCGCCGAAATCACGGCAGCGACAATCACGCCCTTGTAGAGCGCGTTCATGATCTTGCCGCCGTCCGTAGTCTTCACGAAGAAAGTGCCGATGATCGAGGAGACGATCGAGGCGGCGCCGAGCGCCAGCGGGAACACGATCGCCGACATGCCGGCTTCCTTGAGCAGCAGGCCGCCCAGCAGCATCGTCGCGACGATGGTCACGGCGTAGGTCTCGAACAGATCCGCCGCCATGCCCGCGCAGTCGCCGACGTTGTCACCGACGTTGTCGGCGATCACCGCGGGGTTGCGCGGGTCGTCCTCGGGAATGCCCGCTTCGACCTTGCCGACCAGGTCGGCGCCGACATCGGCGCCCTTGGTGAAGATGCCGCCGCCGAGACGCGCAAAGATCGAGATCAGCGAACCGCCGAACGCGAGACCCACCAGCGAGTGCAGCGCGATGTCTTCACCGTCGACGGCGCCGGCGAGGAAGCTGCGCGCGAAGATGAAATAGCCGGCTACGCCCAGCAGCCCCAGGCCCACGACCAGCATGCCGGTGATGGCGCCGCCGCGAAAGGCGACCTGTAGTGCCGCATTGAGGCCTGAGTGCGCCGCCTGCGCGGTGCGCACGTTCGCGCGTACCGAGATGTTCATGCCGATGTATCCGGCGAGCCCGGAGAAGAGCGCGCCGACGGCGAAGCCGCCCGCCGTCACCCAGTTCAAAGCGAGCCCCAGCACGAAGAACAGCACCACGCCGACAATGGCGATGGTGGTGTATTGGCGGTTGAGGTAGGCCTTGGCCCCGGCCTGGATGGCCGCCGCGATTTCCTGCATACGGGCATTGCCCGCATCGAGACGCAGGATCGAGAACATCGACACCACGCCGTAAACAACGGCGAGGAGACCGGCGATCACAGCCAACCACAGCCAATTAGCGGCATCCATGGGAAAACCTCCGGAAATCATCAAGTTCTGAATTATTTGGGCCCGCCGCTAAGCCCTTTTATAGGGGCCGGAGCGCAGCGGCGCGCAATATACCACAGGGGATCTCGTCGCTGGCGCGGGCTCTAGCTCGCCGCCGCGCGTCGCTCCAGCCAGGCGTCGAGTGAAATCCTTCCCGGCCCAAATACGATCAGAACCAGCAGCATGAAGCCCCACAGAATGTGTTGGCCAAGGGCAGCTTCGAAACCTTCCGTGAGCAGCACCTGCCGGTAGGAAATCACCGCCATCGCGTTGACAAGGAAGGTGCCCAGCGCACCAAGCCGGCCGAACAGCCCGAGGTAGAGCAGGATAGGGAAACCCAGCTCGCCGCAGGTGCCCATGACCGCCGCCACGTCGGGTGGCAATAGCGGCACGTGGTACTCATCGCGGAACAGGCCGAGTGTCGTCTGCCAGGACGCGAACTTGAGCCAGCCGGACTTCGTGAACTGCCAGCCCACGTAGCAACGCGTGGCCAGCAGTACCAGCGGCTGAAGGATATCGAGGGCGCGGCTGAGCTCCGCGTGCAGACGGTTCATGGCGTAAAGGATTTTCATGTTCACTGGCTCCGGTGGACGGCCGATTGTGTATGAAGCGGCGAGCCCAGGCTAGGCCAAGCGGGCTTTCAGGCGCGGTGCAGCGTAGTCGAGGAAGGCGCGCAGCTTCTGCGGCAGCAGCGGCTGGCGTGTGTAGACCAGGCTGACCGGGAGCGGCGCCGGCTGGTATTTCTTCAGCACCACGACCAGCGCGCCTGCTTTGGCCGCCGGGGCGGCCTGATAGGACAGTACGCGCGTGAGCCCGACGCCCGCGATGGCCGCGTCGAGCGCCGCCTCCGCGGTATTGACCACGAGCCGTGCGCGGATGCGGATGGGCTCCTGGTCGCGGCCCACGCCGAAGCTCCAGCCCTCCGGGCCGGTCAGCCCGGCAAAATTGACGCACTGATGGTTCGTGAGTTCCTGCGGTGTCCGGGGTGTGCCGTACTTCGCCAGGTAACCAGGGCTCGCGCATACGACCTTGCGCAGCAGGCCGATGCGCGTCGCCACCAGCGTGCTGTCGGGCAGCTCGCCCACGCGGACGGCGAGATCGAGGTGTTCATCGAGCAGGTGGAGCGGGCGGTCCACCAGCGTGAGCTGCACGTTCACCTCCGGGTAGAGCTCGAGGAACTCCGCAACGACGGGCACGACGTGCAGCCGGCCGAAGACGATCGGTGCGGTGATCGCAAGTTCGCCGCGGGGCGCCTGGTACTCGCCCGCAGCACCGCGTTCCGCCGCCGTCACATCCTCGAGGATGCGTTTGCAGGCAGCGAGGTAGGCCGTGCCGGCCTCGGTCAGGGCGAGCTTGCGGGTCGAGCGCGTCAGGAGCCGCGCGGTGAGCTGCGCTTCGAGTTCCGATACCTTGCGGCTGACGGTCGGCACCGGCATGCGCAGTTGCCGCGCGGCGCCGGAAAAGCTGCCTGCCTCCACCACTGCCACAAATACCGACATGGCCGCCAGCCGATCCATAATTATTCCGAAAAATGGAAAGATATATCTCAATTATGGAGTCTAGTTTCACAAAACGGAAGGCTTTATCTTGGCACCCATGGCGCCAATACCGGCCCATTCCGAACCGGCTCCCAAGGAGAACGACCATGTCCCGCATTTCGACTCCCGCCAATATCGCCGCCGCCCCGGCGGCTTCGCGCCCCCTGCTCGAGGCCGTCAACAAGCAGCTCGGCCTCGTGCCCAACCTGTTCCGCATGGTTGCCAACAGCCCGGCGGCCCTCGAGGGTTACCTCGGCCTGTCCGGTGCGTTGGCCAAGGGCGCGCTGCCGGCGGCCACGCGTGAGCGCATCGCGCTGGCGGTAGCCGAGTTCAACGGTTGCGACTATTGTCTGTCGGCCCACAGCTATCTGGGCAAGAACCTGGCGAAGCTCGACGAGCTCGAGATTGCCGCGAACCGCGCGGGCGGCTCGCACGACGCCAGGGCGGATGCCGCCGTCCGCTTTGCTGTGCAGGTGATCAGCCAGCGTGGCCACGTGAGCGATGAAGAGGTGGGCAAGGTGCGTGCAGCCGACTACGACGAGGCGCAGATCGTCGAGATCGTGCAGCATGTCGCGCTCAACACCTGGACCAATTACATTAACAGCGTCGCGCAGACCGTCATCGATTTCCCGGTCGTCCACGCACGCAAGGCCGCCTGAGGCGAAGACTCGTTGCCAGCAGAACCGGAGTGACTCATGAGCAGACCACCGCTACCGCCGTTTACACCCGAGACCGCCGCGCAGAAGGTGCGCATGGCCGAGGACGGCTGGAACACCCGGGATCCGGCCCGGGTGGCGCTGGCCTACACGAGCGATTCGCGCTGGCGGAATCGCTCGGAGTTCCTCCAGGGGCGCGAGGCGATCGAGGCTTTCCTGCGGCGCAAGTGGGCGCGCGAGGTCGACTACCGGCTGATCAAGGAATTGTGGGCGTTTGGCGAGAATCGCATCGCGGTGCGGTTCGCCTACGAATGGCATGACGACAGCGGCCAGTGGTTCCGCAGCTACGGCAACGAGAACTGGGAGTTCGATGAGCAGGGGCTGATGCGCCTGCGCATCGCGAGCATCAATGACGCGCCGATTACGGCCGCCGAGCGCAGGTATCACTGGGCGGCGGGCCCGCGCCCGGCCGATCATCCCGCGCTCAGCGACCTGGGCTTCTAGGGGAACGTCGCCATGGAGCAGGCCGCCGGCTATGCGAGCGACGTGGCGTTCACGCCGACCGTCAAGGCGGTGCAGGCGCGCAAGGGTTCGCGCCGCTCCTACGAGCGCATGGAGCAGGGCGGTTCCTGGGAAACCACGGTCACGCCCGAACTGGCGGAGTTCATTGGCGCGCAGACCAGCGTGTACCTGGCGAGCGCAAACGCGGCGGGCCAGCCCTACATCCAGCATCGCGGCGGGCCGCCCGGTTTCCTCAAAGTCATCGACGAGCGCACGCTCGGCTTCGCCGATTTCGTGGGCAACCGGCAGTTCATCACCACCGGCAATCTCAGTGAGAACCCCAAGGCGCACCTGTTCCTGATGGATTATGCGCACCGCCGGCGCATCAAGATCTGGGGCAACGCGCGGGTGGTGGAGGGCGATGGGCAATTGCTCGCCAGTTTGATGCCGCCAGGCTACAAGGCGCGCGGCGAGCAGGCGATCGTGTTTGCCATCAGCGCCTGGGACAGCAACTGCCCGCAGCATATTCCGCAGCGCTTCGAGGCGGCGGATGTTACGGCGGCGCTCGCAGAGCGTGATAGCCGCATTGCCGAGCTCGAAGCGCAGTTGCAGCGGCTCCAGGCCTGAGGCCGGCAGCGTTGTGCGGCACTCGCTTGTCTGGATCCGGCGTACGGCGTGTGGCCGGCGTCGCGCGCCACGGCGTGGCGCGCGTGATATCAAAAATGGGCATGGCCTCGCGCACCACGGCTGCCGCCTGGGTACGCGCCGGGCGCGTGCAGGTGAACGGCCGCGTGGTGCGCGACGCCGAATTTCCGGTGCGGCAGGGAGTGGATCGCGTCACGATCGACGGGCAGAGCACGGCCGCGGCCACCCGCGTCGTGCTGATGCTGAACAAACCGCGCGGACTGGTGACGACTACGAGCGATGAGCAGGGGCGGGCGACGGTTTATCAGTGTTTCGCCGGTGCCGATCTGCCGTGGCTGGCGCCGGTGGGGCGGCTCGACAAGGCCAGCGAGGGGCTGCTGCTGTTCAGCAACGATCCGGCCTGGGCAGCGCGCCTCGCCAATCCCGGTAGCGGGCCGGACAAGACCTACCACGTGCAGATCGACCAGCTGCCCTCGGCCGCGCTGCTGCAGAAACTGGCGCGGGGCGTGGTGCTCGAGGGTGAGCGCCTCGGCGCCAGATCCGCGCGTTGCCTGCGCAGTGGTGCGCGGCATGCGTGGCTGGAGATCGTGCTCGACGAGGGCCGCAACCGGCAGATCCGCCGCTTGTTGGGCGCATTTGACGTCTCCGTTCTGCGTCTGGTGCGTGTGCGCATTGGCGCCTTGCCGCTGGGTGAGCTGCCACAGGGCGGGTGGCGCCTGCTGAGCGAGCGTGAAATCGCGGCGTTGTGCGCATGAGCCCGACGCCGCTCCTGACCAGCAGCGAGCTCGACACCCTGCTCGCTGCCCGTCGAGCCGGTGTCGCCCGCGCGGAATGCACGCTCGACCTCGGTCGCTCGCGCAGCGTTGTCGCCATTGGCGAGCGCGAGTGGACCTGGGAAGCGCGCGCCTTCCCCTATCCTGAAGTGTGCAAGCCGCGCACGGTCTATTACTGGACCGGCGCCGGTTTCGATCCGGCAGCGCGCTACACGAGCGCGCTCTTCAAACTCGTGCCGACGGCGTGGGGCCCGCCCACTTTCGAGATCGACGGCATCAAGATGCTGCCGACCGCAAGAGTTTCGCCGTACGCAGATGCCGAACGCAAGGTTGCCCTGATCCGGCCGCGCGGCAAGGTGATTCTCGACACTTGCGGCGGGCTGGGCTATTTCGCTGCCTGGTGCCTGCAGGGCGGAGCCGCGCGCGTCCTCTCCTATGAAAAGAACGTGGCCGTGCTCTGGCTGCGCAGCCTCAACCCCTGGTCGCCCGACAGTCCCTGGGCGCCTGCCACGGGCACCGCGCTGCAGCTGACCGTGGGTGATATCACCGCGGAGATTGTGCGCATCCCCGACGGTTCGATCGATGCCATCCTGCACGACCCGCCGCGCTTTGGCATTGCCGGTGAACTTTACTCGCAGCAATTCTACGACCAGCTGGCGCGGGTGCTCAGGCAGGGCGGGAGCCTGTTTCACTACACCGGCGCGCCCAACAGCGTGAGCCGCGCTCGCAAGCTGGCGAGCGAAGTGGCGGCCCGCCTGCGCCGTGCCGGGTTTGCGGCGGAATTCTCTGGCGATGGGATACTGGCGTCGAAACGCGGCCGCGCCTTGGGTGCTGACAGGCCCTAAGGGTGCTCGGCCTCGATGTGGAGCCGTTCGCGTCGCACCAGGAATACGCCCGCCCCGATGATGATCGCCGCGCCGAGCAGCGTGTAGTGGTCAGGAACGGTTTGCCACAGCAGCCGGTCTAGCCCGAGGGTCCACACGATCGAGGTGTATTCGAACGGCGCGATCGCCGAGACTTCGCCATGCCTGAAGGCGTAGGTTATGCCCCACTGGCCGCAGAATCCCGTGATACCGACCCCGGTGATGAGCCACGCGTCCTGCGGGCGTACCGTTTGCCAATGCGGCCATGCCAGGGCGGCCGAGCCGAACGCCAGCATCGAAATCAGCCAGAACATCAGGCTCTCCATCGAATCGGTGCGCCCGAGTATGCGCACCGCAATCGCCGAGATCGTGTAGCAGACCGCCGAGGCCACGACGGCGAGTCCGGCGAGCGTGAATACGCCCGCACCCGTGGGCCGCAGCACGATCAACACGCCTGCGAGACCGATGACGATGGCCAGCCAGCGCGCCGCGCCGACGCGTTCGCCGAGCAAGGGCACCGACAGCGCGGTGATGAGGAGCGGTGCCACATAAAAGATCGTGTAGGTCTCGGTCATCGGCAGCTGTCGCAACCCGTACACGAATGTGTAGAGCATGACGACCGCCAGCGCGCCGCGCAGCATGTGCAACGGCCAGCGCACGCGCAGCATGGCGGCGAATGAGCTGCGCCAGGCAACGTAGACGTAGACCAGCGGGAGCGAGGCCAGGCTCCGCAGCGCCGTCACCTGCATCGGCGAATAGTGTTCCGCCAGCAGTTTCATACCGGCGTCCATCACCGTGAACAGCGCCGCGGCCGCTACCATGGCGATGATGCCGGGAAGATTCTTGTTGGCGCCCATGGTTTCTCGAGCCGTTCAGCGGCGCTCGACTGTATTACAATCGACAAGGTGGGCATAGTCACCAAAGCCGCCAGCGGCAATTCCCCGTTCATCGTCGGCGTCTCGGGCCACCGCGATCTGAATCCGGCGGATCTCGGGCGCTTGCGCGAGGCAGTCGGGGCCTTCGTGCGTGAAATCCGCCAACGCCTGCCGGATACCGAGTTGCGCGTCATGGTGGGCATGGCCGAGGGCGCGGACCTGCTGGTGGCGCAGACCGTGCTCGATCTGGGCGTGAGCGTCGAGGCCGTGCTGCCCATGCCCCTGGAACAGTACGCCGCGGATTTCGATGCGACCACGCTCCCGCTGCTGCGCGATCTGCTGGCTCGCGCCGAAGTGCGCTGCACGGAGCTGCGCCCGCCCCGGCATGTGGACACACTGACCGGCGCGGAGGCGCGACGCGATGCGTTGTACGCCAACCTGACCGAGACGCTGATCCGGCGCAGCAGCCTGTTGCTGGCCCTGTGGGACGGGAGTCCCTCACGGCTCCCTGGCGGCACGGCCGACACGGTGTTGCGCTATCTGGGTGTCCGTTCGGATCTCAACCAGGTGACCGACAACATCTCGCTGGTCGACTCGGTCGAGGACCTCGACAGCGCCGAACCCCTGGTCTACTGGACGCCCGCTGTGCGCGGCGCCGAAGGTCCGGCGGCGGCGCTCCGGCAGCCGGGTTACCTGCGGGGCGTGGGCGATAACGTGCTGCAGATGCAGCAGACCATGCCAGCGCCGCTGGCGCACCAGCTGGCCGAACTGAACCGCTACAACCGCGAATATCGTGAAATGCTGGACGAGGGGAGCCTTGGTACCCCGGAGTCGCTGCTCGCGGCGCTCCCGGCTGATGCGCCGCGCGACCCGCGGCTGATGCTCGAGGACATCGACGCGCAGTACGGCAAGGCCGATGCCCTCGCGGTCTACTATCAGCAGCGCTCGGACCTGCTGTTCAAGCTGTTCGGCGTGATGGCCTTTACCATGGGCCTCGCCTACCTGATCTACGAGAAGCTCACCGAGTCAAAACTGGTGCTGATCGCGTACCTGGTGGTGCTGCTGACGAGCCTGGGCCTGTACTACGTGCTGCGCAACCGTCACTGGTTCGCCAAGCACCTGACGTATCGCGCGCTCGCCGAAACCATGCGCGTGAAATTCTACCTGCGGTTGGCCGGAGTCGATCACCGCGTGGATGCCGCGGAAGTGCTGTCGCTGTCAGGCATTGATCGCTTCCGCGGTTTCAGCTGGATCAGCTACGTGCTGGCGGACGTGGAGGTGCCGGACGTGCACGCCGCGACGCACGTCGATCCCGACAGCCGTCGCTCACGCTGCGTCGAGAAATACTGGATCGAAAGCCAGCACCGCTATTTCACCGCCAAGGTGGCGGCGCTCGAAAAGAGCAGCGGCCGCGTCAAGTTGCTCCGCAACACGCTGTTCGCCGTCATAGTGCTGGTGATCGTGACGCTGTTCCTGTTCGGAGATTCGCTGCAGCATGCCACCATCGGCTTTGGCGTCTCACTGAAAAACCTGCTGACCTTTTGCATGGGGTTCCTGGCCGTGCTGCTCGGCGTATGGGAACTGCACCAGGACAAAATGGCGACGCGCGAACTGCTGTGGCAATACCGCAACCAGCTGCGGCACTTCGCCCACGCCCGCCTCGAACTCGGGCGCCTGGCGACGTCGGGCCGTCGCAACGACGTGCTGGTGAGCCTCGGCAAGGACTCGCTCATGGAAAGCTATCTATGGACGATCCACCGCTACCACCGCGAGCACGAGCCACCCACCGGACACTGACGGGCGCGCCCCCGCTCTAGTAGTGAGGCGGCGGCTCGTGAGCGGTCGCGCTGGCGCCCTGCGATTCCTCGTGGCCCGCGAGCCGCTCAATGATGATGCGCACCTGCTCGCGCAGCTCACCCAGTTCCCGCTGCGCCCGCGTGTGGGCGTCGCTGAGCCCGGCGAGTGCGTCCTCCAGGTGCATGAGCTTGATCTCGAGGCTTTCAAAGCGTGCCTGGTCGTTCATTTGAGCGTGTATTCGCCCTTGAGTTTGCGGCGCACCGCCTTGCCGCGCAGGTGGGCGTAGTCCGGCAATCCGTTGCGGTACGGCGGATAGTCCTCGCCGCCAATGAGCGGCTCGAGGTAGCGGCGGCAGGCCGCGGTGATGCCGAAGCCATCCGCGGTGATGAAATGGCGCGGTACGATCTTCTCGACGTTGGCTACGGCCTCGAGCGGCACCGGCACGATCTTCCACCGGTAGGGTTTCGAGGACAGCCGCTTGATCGCCGGCATCACGCCGTGCTTGCCCTGCACGGCGTACTCGACCGCCGCCTTGCCGACCGCGTAGGCCTGTTCGACGTCGACCCTGGAAGCGATGTGGCGCGCGGCGCGCTGCAGGTAGTCGGCCACCGCCCAGTGAAACTTGTAGCCGTGCGCCTCGCGCACCATGTTGGCGACTACGGGCCCCACGCCGCCGAGCTGCGTGTGGCCGAAGGCGTCCTTGGTGCCGGCCTCGGCGAGGAACTTGCCGTCGGCGTAGTGCGCGCCTTCGGAAACCACGATCACGCAGTAGCCGTAATCGGTGACGCACTGCTTCACGCGCGCCAGGAATTTCTCCTTGTCGAAGGCGATTTCCGGAAACAGGATGATGTGCGGTGCCTCGCCGGGCTTCCTGCCGGCGAGTCCGCCGGCGGCGGCGATCCAGCCGGCATGGCGGCCCATCACTTCGAGCACGAACACCTTGGTCGAGGTGCGCGCCATCGAGGCGACGTCCATTGCGCCCTCGAGCGTCGAGACGGCGATGTACTTGGCCACCGAGCCGAAGCCCGGGCAGCAATCGGTGTGCGGCAGGTCGTTGTCGACGGTCTTGGGCACGCCGATGCAGGCGATCGGGTAACCCAGCTGCGTGCCGATCTGCGACACCTTGTGCGCCGTGTCCATCGAATCGTTGCCGCCGTTGTAGAAGAAGTAGCCGATGTCGTGGGCGCGGAACACTTCGATCAGCCGCTCGTACTCGGCGCGGTTCTGCTCGAGGCCCTTGAGCTTGAAGCGCGCCGAGCCGAAGGCACCGGACGGCGTATGGCGCAGGGCGCGAATGGTCGCGCGGTCCTCGGCGCCCACGTCGATGAGGTTTTCGGTGAGGATGCCGACGATGCCGTCGCGTCCGGCATAGACGCGACCGATGTGCCGCCGGTGCTTCATGGCGGTTTCGATGACCCCGCAGGCCGAGGCGTTGATGACGGCGGTGACGCCGCCGGACTGGGCGTAGACGGCATTGCGTGGCGCGGGTTTCGGCATGACTGGGTGGCTCCGGGGGGGCATGGGCTTTGGAGCTGTCAGGATAGCCCAAGGCAGTGGGGCGGGGCAGAGGGTGTTTGACCGCGCGCGGGGCGCTCGGTACCTTTCACACATGCGAATCGTCCTACTTGGCGCGCCCGGTTCGGGCAAGGGCACCCAGGCGCAGCGGCTGCTCGCGCGCTTCGGCGTTCCACAGATATCCACCGGCGACCTGCTGCGTTCGGCCGTTGGCCGCGGCACGCCCCTGGGCCTCCGGGCCAAGGCAGCCATGGACGCCGGCGCGCTGGTGGCGGACCAGATCGTCGTTGGCATCATCCGCGAGCGGCTCGGTGGAGCTGATGCTGCCACGGGCTATGTGCTCGACGGGTTTCCCCGCAACCTCGCACAGGCCGAAGCACTCGCGGCCATGCTCGCCGCAATCGGCCAGCCGCTCGATGCGGTGGTGCTGTTCAACGTCGATTACGCGGAAATCGCCCGCCGCATCTCCGGCCGGCGCACCTGCCCCAACTGCGGCACGATCTTCAACGTGCACGATCACGCCACGCCCGGGATCACGCATTGCACCAAGTGCGCGGCGGCGCCGGCGCTGACCCAGCGCCCCGACGACAACGAGCAGACCGTGACCCGCCGCCTGGCCGTCTACGACGAGCAGACCCGGCCGCTGATCGAGCACTATCGCGCTCAGGGCCTGTTGCGCACGGTCGATGCGCAGGGGTCGGTGGATGAAGTTACGGCGCGATTGATCAGCGTGTTGACCAGGAAGCCGGCCGCGGCCCGGAAACCGGCACGGCAAGCCAGGCCGAAGCGCCCGCGCAAGGCGCCGGCGAAGGCGCCGGTAGAGTCGAAGGCCAGGCGCAAGAGCGCCCGCAAGAAGGCCAGGGTCGAGCGGAAGGCGGCGCCCGCGCGCAAGAGCGCGCCCAGGACCACGCACAAAGCCAGGAGTAAGGGCAAGCGCAAGGTTGTGCGCAAGAAGCCGGTTCGCAAGGTTGTGCGCAAGCCGGCACGCAAGCCGGCGCGCAAACCGGTGCGCAAGCGCGCGCGCCGTCGCTAGAGCGCTTTCAGCAGTTCCGCGCCGACCGCTTCGCGGCGCCAGCCGCGCAGGAGCGGCCCGTCGCGCTGCCCGCGTGCCAGCTGTTCCAGCTCGCGGCGGGTCGCGAGGATCTCCGTCGCGAGGCTGAGCGAGGCGGCCATGCGCCGCGCGATGTCCACGAGGCGCGTTACCTTGTCGAGCTGTTCCGGGTCGGGGCGCCGCCGTTCCGGCAGCGCTGCCGGTGGCTCCGGGACCGCTGCGGCGCTGATCAGCTCCAGCAGCTGCGCGCCGCTGTTCTCGCGGATGCCGTCCGGCAGCTCGCGCAAGCGCGCCAGCGCGGCACGGTCGCGCGGCACCTGGAATACCAGGTCGCGCAGCGCGCCGTCGGGCAGTATCCAGCCGCGCGGGCGGTCGGAGCTCATCGCCCGGCGTTCGCGCCAGGCGCCCAGCATCTGCGCGAGCCGCTGCCGGTCCGGGTCGAGGTCGGCAAAGGCCTTGATGCGTAACCAGGCCTGCTCCGGGTCGATCGCGAAGTTCTCGCCGCCGAGCTGGGCCATTTCCTCGTCGAACCAGGCGCTGCGGCCGAGGCGCTCGAGCCGCTCGCCGAGCTGCTCGCGGAGCGGGGGCAGGTGGCGCACGTCGTCCAGTGCATAGTCGATCTGCGCGGCCGACAGTGGCCGGCGCGACCAGTCAGTGCGGGTCTGGCTCTTGTGCAGGTCGACACCGAGGATCTCGCGCACCAGGTCGCCGTAGCCGATCTGCGCCGGGAAACCGGCCAGCGCCGCGGCCACCTGCGTGTCGAATACGTTGTGCAGCAGGCCAACCGAGGGTTCGAGCACCTCCAGGTCCTGGCGGGCCGCGTGCAGGATCTTGCACAGGCCCGGCGCAGCCATGAGCGGACGGAGCGGTTCGAGCGATTTCAGCGCCAGCGGATCGACGCACACGAACACGCTTTCCGCGCCGAGCTGCAGCAGGCACAGCTGCGCGTAGTAGGTGCGCTCGCGCATGAATTCGGTGTCGAGACCGAGCGTCTTGCCGGTTTCCAGCGTGGCGGCGGCCGCGGACAGCGCCGCGGCATCGGTGATCGGTGTGGACAAGTTGGACTGACGCTCCATCGGGACCGGGATGGCGGGCGCCCGGGCGCCCGCGTGTACAATCGGCGTGATTATGCACGTACACATACTCGGCATCTGCGGAACTTTCATGGGTGGCGTGGCGGCGATCGCGCGCGCCGCGGGCCACGAGGTAACGGGCTCTGACCGCAACGTCTATCCACCGATGAGCACGCAGCTGGCTGCGCTGGGCATCGGCCTCACCGAAGGGTATGGCGCGCAGCAGCTCGAGCCGCGCCCGGACGTTGTCGTGGTGGGCAACGTCTGCTCACGCGGCATGCCGGCGGTTGAAGCCGTGCTGGAGCAGAACATTGCCTATGTCTCCGGGCCCGAGTGGCTGGCGCGCGAGGTGCTGGCCGACCGCTGGGTGCTCGCGGTCGCGGGCACGCATGGCAAGACCACGACCGCGGCAATGCTGGCCTGGATCCTCGAGGACGCCGGGCTCTCGCCCGGGTTCCTGATCGGCGGCATTCCTGGCAATTTCGAGCTCAGTGCGCGGCTCGGCGAACTGCCGTTCTTCGTCATCGAAGCCGATGAATACGACACGGCCTTCTTCGACAAGCGCGCCAAGTTCGTGCATTACCGGCCGCGCACGCTGGTGCTGAACAACCTGGAATTCGACCACGCCGACATCTACCCGGACCTCGCCGCCATCGAGCGCCAGTTCCATCACCTGGTGCGCACGGTTCCGGCGGGTGGACTCATCCTCGTCAACGGCGGCGACGCCAATCTGGCGCGGGTGCTCGCCATGGGCTGCTGGAGCGGCGTGGAACGCTTCGGGCGCGACAGCGCTACGACGCCGGGTGCCGCCACGGGTTGGTCGGCCGCATTGGCGCCGGGGAGCGACGGCTCGGAGTTTTCCGTGCGCTTCGGCGGTGTTGACTGCGGCGCGGTACGCTGGCCGCTCATCGGCTTGCACAACGTCGACAACGCGCTCGCCGCCATCGGCGCCGCGCGCCACGCCGGCGTGCCGCCGGAGCGAGCGTGCCTGGCCTTGGCGTCGTTCGCGGGCGTGCGCCGGCGCATGGAGCTGCGCGGCGTGGCCGACGGCGTCAGCGTCTATGACGATTTCGCGCATCACCCGACCGCGATCGCCACCACGCTCGAAGGGCTCCGCCGCCGGGTTGGGCGCGAGCGCATCGTCGCGGTACTCGAGCCGCGTTCAAACACGATGCGTGCCGGCGTGCATCGCGACACCCTGGCCGAGTCGCTGGGTGGCGCGGACAGCGTCTGGCTCCACGCGCCCGCCGATCTGGGCTGGGACGCCGCGGGCGCGCTGCGCCCGCTCGGCGGCCGTGCACACGTTGCCCACGAGTTCGACTCGCTTCTGGCAGGACTGGTGGGCGACCTGCATGCGGGCGACCATGCCCTGTTGATGAGCAACGGCGGCTTCGGCGGCCTGCACGAGCGACTACTCAAGGCGCTGGCCGCACGCGGTGCCGATGGCTGAAGTGCCGCTGTTTCCGCTGCGCACGGTGCTGTTTCCCGGCGGCCTGCTGCCGTTGCGCATCTTCGAAACGCGCTACGTCGACATGGTTGGCCGTTGCATGCGCGAGGGCAATGACTTTGGCGTGCTGCTGATCACGGGTCCGGGCAGCGCCCAGACCGGTCCGGTCCCCGGACTGGCGCGCGTCGGCACCAGCGCACGCATCGTCGACTTCAACGCGCTGCCCGACGGGCTGCTGGGGCTCATGTGCCGCGGCGCACGGCGCTTCCGCCTCGTAAGCCGCCGCCTGCAAGCCGACGGCTTGCACGTCGCTGCCGTGGAATGGCTTCCGGAGTCGCCGCCGAGCGCGCTGGCGCCGGAGCATCGGCCGCTGGCGCGCGTCCTGCGCCGCGTGTTGCAGGAGCTGGGCGACACGGCGCGGCACCTGGAAACCGATTTTGATGACGCCGGCTGGGTGTCGAATCGCTTGGCGGAGTTCCTGCCGCTCGAGCGCAGCGCGCAACAGGAACTGCTGGAACTTGACGATGCGCAGGAGCGGATGCGCGCCCTGGCGCCCTTGATCGAAGTGCCGCCCGAAGGCGAGGAACAGGCGTGAGCAGGCCCTAAGCGCCGGCGACGCGCTGCGCCGTGTGCGCGGCCGCATGCATCTCGACGCGCAGCACTTCCGTGTCGATCGTGCCGTCACTGTGGAGCGTAAGGCGCCGGTAACCCGGCGGACTCGGATCGATGGCGAA
The DNA here is from genome assembly GCA_025357915.1 of Gammaproteobacteria bacterium. GTDB lineage: Bacteria > Pseudomonadota > Gammaproteobacteria > Steroidobacterales > Steroidobacteraceae > FEN-1191. Next base: position 31,739 of record JANYLH010000016.1, on the reverse strand, counting down.
CTGGTCTGAATGCGGCAGGAACTGCGCGCAGGTCGAAGGCACCGCCAGCAGCCGCACGCCCTTACGCCGCGAATCGAAGGCCTGGTGCACGTGTCCCCAGAGCATGACGCGCACCTGGGGGTAACGATCGGTGATCGCGAAGAAATCCTCGGGGTTCTGCAGTCCGACCGAATCGATCCAGCGGCTCGACATGCGCACCGGGTGGTGATGCAGGCCAATGAGGACATGGCGCTCGCCGGCGCCCGCCAGCGCCGCCTCCAGGCGCGAGAGCTCGCCGACGCCCAGGCGCCCGTGGGCCTGGCCGCTCACGCAGCTGTCGAGCAGGATCACGCGCCAGGCGCCAAGGTCGTGGAAGCCGCCGACCTCGAAGGGCGCCGCGCCGAGTTCGCGCCGCATGGCTGCGCCGTCGTCGTGGTTGCCGGGCAGGCACCACAGCGGCTTGCCCAGGTTTCCGAACAGCTCGCGCACGGTGGCATAGCCGCTGGCGTCATCATTCACGAGGTCGCCGGTCAGTAGCAGCGCTTCGGCATCCCAGTGGTGAGCGCGCGCATGGCGCAGCACGGCCTGGAGCGAATCGCGCGTCACCACGCCGCGCAACGCGCCCTCGGACCGCCCGAACAGGTGCGGGTCGGAAATCTGCAGCAAGCGGATGTCGGTCTTCATGCGCGCCATATTACCGCCCGCGCGCCGCACGCCCGGTGACCTGCATCAACTTCTGCCGTGCCCATATGTGTCTGGACTATCGACGCGCTCCACAGTTCCGGAGGCTCCTTTCCGCAGATGTTAAACAGTCCCCGCAACGACTGTCGCCGTTCCGCGGCAGTGCGGCAGCAATGCGTCAATAACGGTACTGGTCGGCCTTGAACGGACCCTGCCGGTCGACGCCGATATAGCGGGCCTGGGCGTCGCTCAACACCGTGAGTTCGGCGTTGAGTTTCACCAGCTGGAGCCGCGCCACCTTTTCATCCAGGTGTTTTGGCAGCACGTGCACGCCCACCGCGTACTTCTCGTGCCGGCTCCATAGCTCGATCTGCGCCAGCACCTGGTTGGCAAAGGAACTGCTCATCACATAACTCGGATGGCCGGTGCCGCAGCCCAGGTTCACGAGACGTCCCTCGGCCAGCAGGATGATGCGCTTGGCTGGTTTGCCATTTTCTGGCGGGAAGATCACGTGATCGACCTGTGGCTTGATGTTTTCCCACTGGTACTGCTTGAGCGAAGCGCAATCGATCTCGTTGTCGAAGTGGCCGATGTTGCACACGATCGCGTTGTTCTTCATGCGCTTCATGTGCTCGTGCGTGAGCACGTGCAGGTTGCCGGTCGCAGTCACGAAAATGTCGGCCTTGTCGGCGGCGTAATCCATGGTGACCACGCGGAACCCTTCCATGGCCGCCTGCAGCGCGCAGATCGGGTCGATCTCGGTGACCCAGACCTGCGCCGACAGCGCCCGCAGCGCCTGCGCCGAGCCCTTGCCCACGTCGCCGTAACCCGCCACCACCGCGACCTTGCCCGCCACCATCACATCGGTGGCGCGCTTGATGCCATCCACCAGCGATTCGCGGCAGCCGTAGAGGTTGTCGAACTTGCTCTTGGTGACCGAGTCATTGACATTGATTGCCGGGAAGGCGAGCTCGCCATCGCGCGCCATCTGATAGAGGCGCTTCACGCCCGTGGTGGTCTCCTCCGAGACGCCGCGGATCGCCTTCAGGCGCACCGAATACCAGCGCGGATCACGCTTGAGCGTGGCGGCGATCGAGGCGAACAACGCCTTCTCCTCGTCACTTCCCGGGTGGTTCAGCACGCCGGGGTTCTGTTCGGCCTTGCTGCCGAGGTGCAGGAGCAGCGTGGCATCACCGCCGTCGTCGAGGATCAGGTTGGCGTGATTGCCGTTCGGCCACGCAAAGATGTGGTGCGTGAATTCCCAGTATTGCTCGAGCGACTCGCCCTTGTAGGCGAACACCGGCGTGCCGCTGGCGGCGATCGCCGCCGCCGCATGGTCCTGCGTCGAGAAGATGTTGCACGAGGCCCAGCGCACTTCCGCGCCGAGCGCCTGCAGCGTCTCGATCAGCACCGCGGTCTGGATGGTCATGTGGAGCGAACCGCTGATGCGTGCGCCACGGAGCGGCTGGAGTGGGGCGAATTCCTCGCGGATCGCCATCAGGCCGGGCATCTCGGTCTCGGCGATGGCGATTTCCTTGCGGCCCCAGTCAGCGAGCTTGAGGTCGGCGACGCGGAAGTCGCGGTTCTCGGCAATGGGCTTGATGGCAGCAGTCATGGCGTCTCCTACTATTGTTTCTGTATAAACAGGTAGTGAGCGCCGTTGGCTCCTTAGCCACGATGCACCAAGCCTGGCAGGGGCTTACCCTGTCGCAACGCTCCTCGATGCACCGGCGTGCGGGCAGGCCCGTACGTCGAGCGGCGATTATAGCCTGAACCAGGTCTGAATTCGACACCTGCCGCTGGTTTCAGGTAGCGTCGCGCGGTGGTACGAGTCCGCGCTATCGATGTCCTGGCGCCGGGCGTCCTGGTGGCGCTGGGCGTGTGCGCCGCTGGCGAAACCCGCGCTGCCCAGTTGCCGTCGCTCGGCCAGGGCCTGCAGGGGATTCCGGCAGGCAATTGGTACAACCCTATATGAAGCAGGGGTAAAGCCTCAATCAAGCTTCGAACAATGTTCAATGACGGCGCCATCGCCGTTGCGCCGGCGCTAGCACCAGGGACGGGGCAAAAAACGATTAGAGAGACGCGAACCGGGCGCTTACTGGCGCCGTGCGCTGCCAGCCCGGCGCGCCAATCTGCGGCCCGAAGCCGCCAGGGCCTCGGCCCGATCCGTGCGTTCCCAGCTGAAATCCGCCTCTTTGCGGCCAAAGTGGCCATAGGCCGCCGTCTGGCGGTAGATCGGCCGTGTCAGGTCCAGCATGACGCGCAGGCCGTAGGGCGTGAGATCGAAGTGGCGGCGCACCAGCTCGGTGAGCTGCTCGCGGTTCAGGGCGCTGGTGCCGAAGGCGTCCACCATGATGGAAGTCGGTTCGGCGACTCCGATCGCATAGGACACCTGCACTTCGCAGCGCTCGGCGAGGCCGGCGGCGACCAGGTTCTTGGCGACGTAGCGCGCGGCGTAGGCCGCCGAGCGGTCCACTTTCGACGGATCCTTGCCGGAGAAGGCGCCGCCGCCGTGGCGGGCAAAGCCGCCATATGTATCGACAATGATCTTGCGGCCGGTGAGGCCGCAGTCGCCCACCGGGCCGCCGACCACGAAGCGGCCGGTCGGGTTGATGTGGTACTGCGTGCGTTTCCCGAGCCAGCGCTTCGGCAGCACCGGCTTGATGATCTCTTCCATCACCGCTTCGCGCAGTTTCTTCGTGGAGATATCCGGGCTGTGCTGGGTGGAGAGCACCACCGCCTCGATGCCGACCGGGCGATCGTGCTCGTAGCGCAGCGTGATCTGGCTCTTGGCGTCCGGGCGCAGCCAGTCGAGCTTGCCGCGCTTGCGCACCTCGGCCTGGCGCTTGACCAGGCGGTGGGCGAGGGTGATGGGCGCGGGCATCAGCACGTCAGTCTCGTTGGTGGCGTAGCCGAACATGAGGCCCTGGTCGCCTGCGCCCTGCTTGCGCCTGGACTTGCGGTCGACCCCCATGGCGATGTCGGGCGACTGCTTGCCGATGATGTTGATGACGCCGCAGCTGGCGCCATCGAACCCCATCTCCGAGCTGTCATAGCCGATGTCGAGTACCGTGTCGCGCACCAGTTTTTCCAGGTCGATCCAGGCCGAAGTGGTGACTTCGCCCGCCACCACGACCACCCCGGTCTTGACCAGCGTCTCGCAGGCCACGCGTCCGCCCGGATCCACCGCGAGAATCGCGTCGAGCACGGCGTCGGAGATCTGGTCGGCGACTTTGTCGGGATGTCCCTCGGAAACCGATTCCGAGGTGAACAGGAAGCTGTTGGACATGCGGGATCCTGAAACAGGGGGGTAAGCGAGCGCGCAGTATAACGTGTGGTTGCCGGGGGAAATCCCCTGGTAGACAATGCGCGCCCCTCTGGCCGCGCCGCCTTGAGTTCACGAGACACCCATGCCCACACGCCGCGAGCTAGCCAACGTCATTCGCGTACTGTCCATGGACGCCGTCCAACAGGCCAACTCCGGCCACCCGGGCGCGCCGATGGGCATGGCGGACATGGCCGAGGCCCTGTGGCGCGGCTCTCTCAAGCACAACCCGGCGAATCCGCGCTGGTGGAACCGCGATCGATTCGTGCTCTCGAACGGGCACGCCTCGATGCTGCTGTACTCGCTCCTGCACCTCACGGGCTACCCGGTGTCGATGGACGAACTGCGCAACTTTCGCCAGCTCGGGAGCCGCACCGCCGGCCACCCCGAGCACGATCTCGCCCTGGGCATCGAGACCACCACGGGACCGCTGGGGCAGGGACTGGCGAACGCCGTGGGCTTTGCGCTGGCCGAAAAAGTGCTCGCGGCGCAGTTCAACCAGCCCGGCTTCGACATCGTCGATCACCACACCTGGGTGTTTGTGGGCGACGGTTGCCTGATGGAGGGCATCTCTCACGAAGTGGCCTCGCTCGCCGGCACGCTGGGCCTGGGCAAGCTCATCTGCCTGTACGACGAAAATGGCATTTCCATCGACGGCAAGGTCGCGGGCTGGTTCGCGGATGACACCGCGAAGCGCTTCGAGGCCTACGGCTGGCAGGTAATCCGCGAGGTGGATGGCCAGGACGGCGACGCCGTGGCCGCGGCCATCCAGGCGGCACAGGCCGATGCTGCACGTCCCGCGTTGATCTGCTGCCGGACGGTGATCGGCTACCCGGCGCCGACGCGCGGCGGCACCGCCAAGGCGCACGGCGAGCCACTGGGTGCCGAGGAAATCGCGGCGGTGCGAAAACTGCTCAACTGGAGCGAACCGCCGTTCGTGGTGCCGCCGCAGCTGCGGGCCGCGTGGGACGGCCAGGCGCGCGGCCGCGCGGCGGAGCAAGCCTGGCAGGAGCTGTTCGCGCGCTACCAGGCGGCTCACCCGCAGCTGGCCAGCGAATTCGTGCGGCGCATGCAGGGCGAGTTGCCGGCGCAATGGCCGGGCGCGCGCGCGCAGTTGTACGCTGCGGCGGCGGCAACGAGTGGCGCGCAGGCGACGCGCGTGTCTTCGCAGAACGCGCTCAACGCGATCGGCGATGGGCTCCCGGAACTGCTCGGCGGCTCCGCCGATCTCACCGGTTCAAACAATACGCTGCGCAAGGGCGCGCGCGCGATCACGCATGCCGACGCTTCGGGCAGCTACCTCTATTACGGCGTGCGCGAATTCGGCATGACCGCGATCATGAACGGCCTCGCGCTCCATGGCGGCTTCATTCCCTTCGGCGGCACCTTTCTCACATTCTCGGACTACGCGCGCAACGCGGTGCGCATGGCCGCGCTCATGCGGCAGCGCGTGATCCTGGTCTACACGCACGATTCGATCGGGCTCGGGGAAGACGGTCCGACGCACCAGCCCATCGAACACGTCTCGAGCCTGCGGCTGATGCCGCACCTGCACGTGTGGCGCCCGGCCGATGCGCTCGAAACCGCCGTCGCCTGGGCGGCCGTCATCGAGCGCACCGACGGGCCGGGGTGCCTGGTGCTGACGCGCCAGGGCCTGCCGCAGGTGGCCGCCACGGCTGCGCCGGAGCACATGGCTCGCGGCGGCTACGTGCTGCTCGACTGCCAGGACGCGCCGGAAGCCATCGTCATCGCCACCGGCTCGGAAGTGTCGCTGGCCTTCGATGCAATCAAGGCGGCGCAGGCCCAGGGACGGCGCGTGCGGCTCGTTTCGATGCCCTGCACGGCGGTTTTCGACGCGCAGGACGCGGCCTGGAAGGAATCGGTCCTGCCCGCCGCGGTGACTCGTCGGCTGGCGATCGAGGCGGGTGCCACGGGCCTGTGGTGGCGCTATGTCGGCACGGCGGGGCGCGTTCTGGGCATCGACGAGTTCGGCGCCTCGGGCAAGGCGCCCGAGCTGTACCGGAAATTTGGCCTGGGCGCCGACAATGTGCTGCGGGTCGTACTAGAATTGTAAATTGCCGCCGCGCTGGCGCGGCACGCACAGTGGTTTTTCCAAGGAGTCGTCAATGGCAGTGAAGGTGGGCATCAACGGGTACGGCCGCATCGGCCGCAACATCCTGCGCGCGCTCTATGAGAGCGGCCGCCAGCAGGAAATCCAGATCGTGGGCATCAACGATCTGTGTGACGCGCAGGCCAATGCGCACCTCACCCGCTACGACACCGCGCACGGCAAGTTCCCGGGCCAGGTGAGTGTCGAGGGCGACTCCATGATCGTCAACGGCGATCGCATCAAGGTCAGCGCGCACCGCGATCCGGCGCAGATTCCCTGGGGCGCGCTCGGCGCCGAGTTCGTGCTCGAGTGCACCGGGTTCTTTACCAGCAAGGCCGATTGCGGCAAGCACCTGGCGGGAGGAGCGAAGAAGGTGGTGATCTCGGCGCCGGGCGGCAAGGACGTCGATGCCACGGTCGTCTACGGCGTGAACCACAACGTGCTGAAGTCCACGCACACCGTGATCTCGAACGCCTCCTGCACCACCAACTGCCTGGCGCCGCTCGCCAAGGTGCTGAACGACGGCATCGGCATCGAGAGCGGCCTGATGACCACGATTCACGCCTACACCAACGACCAGCGCCTCACGGACGTGTACCACGAGGACATCCGCCGCGCGCGTTCGGCCACCATGTCGATGATCCCGACCAAGACCGGTGCCGCCGCGGCCGTAGGCCTCGTGCTGCCCGAGCTCAAGGGCAAGTTCGACGGTTTCGCGATCCGCGTGCCGACCATCAATGTCTCGCTCGTGGACCTGACCTTCACGCCCAAGCGTGCGACCACCATCGATGAGATCAACAGGCTGGTGAAGGCGGCCGCGGCGAGCGGCCCGCTCAAGGGCATCCTCGCCTATACCGAGGCACCGCTGGTGTCGGTCGACTACAACCACGATCCGGCCTCCTCGACCTATGACGCGACCATGACCAAGGTCATCGAGGGCAACCTCATCAAGGTCTGTTCCTGGTACGACAACGAGTGGGGGTTCTCCAACCGCATGCTCGATACCACGCTCGCCTGGTCGCGCGCGGCTTGAACGCGCGGTCTTGAGCATGCCCACGCTCCTGCGGATGGCGGACCTGGACCTCGCCGGCAAGCGGGTATTGATCCGCGAGGACCTGAACGTGCCGATCAAGGACGGCAAGGTCACCAGCGACGCGCGCATCCGCGCGGCGCTCCCGACCATCCGCATGGCACTCGATAAGCAGGCGCACGTGCTGATCCTCTCGCACCTCGGACGCCCCAAGGAAGGACAGTTCGAGCCCGAGCTGTCGCTCGCTCCGGTGGCGGTGCGGCTGTCCGAGTTGCTCGGCTCGCCCGTGCCGCTGGTCAAGGACTGGCTCGACGGCGTCGACTGCGCGCCCGGCACCGCGGTGCTGTGTGAGAACGTGCGCTATAACAAGGGCGAGAAAGCCGACGACGAGGCGCTCGCGCGCCGCATGGCCGCGCTCGCCGACGTCTACGTGATGGACGCCTTCGGCACCGCGCACCGCGCCGAGTCCAGCACCCACGGCGTCGGCCGCTTTGCGCCCATCGCCTGCGCCGGCCCGCTGCTGGTTGCCGAGCTCGACGCGCTCGAGCGCGCGTTGCTCAAGCCGGCGCGGCCGCTGGTGGCGGTCGTGGCCGGCTCGAAGGTGTCGACCAAACTGACGGTGCTCGAAGCGCTGCTCGAAAAGGTCGACAAGCTGATTGTCGGCGGCGGTATCGCCAACACCTTCCTGGCGGCCACCGGCGTGCAGGTCGGCAAGTCGCTGTGCGAGACCGACATGCTCGACATGGCGCGGCGCCTGCTGGCGCGCGCCCGCGAACGCGGTGCCGAAATTCCGCTGCCTACCGACGTGGTGGTGGCGCGTGAGTTCGCCGCCACGGCGCACGCCGACGTGCGTCCGGTCGGCGAGGTGACCGCAGGGGAAATGATTCTCGACATCGGCCCTGATACCGCCGAGCGCTTTTGCGCGGTGCTCAAGGATGCCGGCACGATTTTATGGAACGGTCCCGTCGGAGTATTCGAATTTGACCAGTTTGGCGAGGGCACCAAGGCGATCGCCGACGCCATCGCCAGCAGCGCGGCCTATTCGCTGGCCGGCGGCGGCGACACGCTCGCGGCTATCGAGAAATACGGCGTCGAGGACGGCATTTCCTATATTTCCACGGGCGGCGGCGCCTTCCTGGAATTCGTCGAAGGCAAGACGTTGCCGGCTGTAGCGATGCTGCAGGCGCGGGCAGCGGGCTGAGCTCTGGCATGGATACCGGACGCCGCACCAAGATCGTCGCCACACTGGGCCCCGCCACCGATGATCCGGCGGTTATCGCCGGCATGGTCGCGGCCGGGCTCGACGTCGCGCGCATCAACTTCTCGCACGGCACGCGCGACTCGCAGCGCACGCGCGTCGATACGGTGCGCGCCGCCGCGCGGGCAGCGGACCGCAACATCGGTATTCTCGCCGACCTGGCGGGACCCAAGATCCGCATCGAAAGCTTCGCCAGGGGCAGCATCCAGCTCACCGAGGGCGCGCCCTTCGCGCTCGATACGGCGCTCGATGCCACGGCCGGCAACGAAACCGAGGTGGGTTGCGCCTACCAGAACCTGCCGAACGACGTACGAGCCGGCGACTCGCTCCTGCTTGCCGACGGCCAGATCGTTCTGGGCGTCGAGCGCGTAGCCGGGAGCCGCATCCACTGCGTGGTGCGCGTCGGCGGCGAGTTGTCGAACCGCAAGGGTGTCAATCGCCAGGGCGGCGGCATCTCGGCGCCTGCATTGACCGAGAAAGACATCGCCGACGTGCAGCTCGCCGCCGAGCTCGGCATCGATTACCTCGCCGTGTCCTTCGCGCGCGATGGCGACGACATCCGCCGTGCGCAGAGCGAACTGCGCAAGTGGCGCGGCGAAGCGCGCGTGGTGGCGAAGATCGAACGCCACGAGGCGCTCGACAACCTCGCCGGCATCCTCGCGGTCACCGACGCGGTGATGGTGGCGCGCGGCGACCTGGGCGTCGAGATGGGCTACGCCGAGCTTACCGGTCTGCAGAAGACAATTATCCGCCAGTCGCTGGCGCGCAACCGCGTGGTCATCACCGCCACGCAGATGATGGAATCGATGATCCAGAACCCGATGCCGACGCGCGCCGAAGTGAGCGACGTGGCCAACGCGGTGCTCGACGGCACCGATGCGGTGATGCTCTCGGCCGAGACCGCGGCCGGCAAGCACCCGGTCAAGGCCGTGCAGGCCATGGCGGATGTGATCCGCGGCGCCGAGAAATACCAGCTTGGCGCGCCGCGCGGCACGATCGGCGTCGAGGACGAGTTTGCCAATACCGAGGAGGCGATCTCGCGCGCGGTGATGTACACCGCCAATCACATGCGGGTGCGCGCCATCGTCGCGCTGACCGAGTCGGGCCACACCCCGCTGTGGATGAGCCGGATTCGCGCCGATATTCCGATCTACGCCTTCACGCGCCACGAGGTCACGCGCCGGCGGGTCACGCTCTATCGCGGCGTCTACGCCGTGCCCTTCGACATCACCGGGAGCCGCCCGCAGGAGATCTACCAGGATATCTTCGAGCGACTCCTGGGCCAGGGCCTGGTCGACGTGGATGACCTGGTGATCCTGACCAAGGGCGAGCAATCGGGCGTGTCGGGCGGGACGAATTCGATGCAGATCGTGCGGGTGACGCAGCGCTGAAGGCGCACCGCGGCGCTGCCGCCGCACGCCCAACGTTGTGCGTGCTCATGGCTGCGCGCGGGTCGAACATCCGTGCGGCGGAGCGCCCGGATATTCGCCGTCCCCTCACGTGGGCTGGCGCGGCGGGGCGTCGGGCAGGGTGTGCAGGTAGCTGTAGAGCGAGGCGATCTCGGCATCCGTGAGCAGCGCGAGATTCAGCTGCGCTTCCTCGCGCATCAGGCCGAGTTTCTGGCCGCCGAGCGGCACGCCGGTGCGCATCAGGCGCGCAAAAGTTTCTGGGGAATATGCCGCAACGATCTGCAGGTTCGGGCTGCTGTATGCCGGGGTGGTCCTGCCACGGAGGTCCGTGCCGTGGCAATGGGCGCAGACGGTCTGCGCCAGGTAGCGACCGCTGAGCGCATCCGGGTTCGCGGCTACCGGTAGTGGAACGGTTTCGGCAATGAGCTGGGCGGCTGTCTTGTACTGGCCGGTGGCCAGTCCCAGCCGTGCAAGCGGGCCGAGCGCGACGCTGGGTCCGGGCCCCTCGCTGGGCGGGAGACTCCGCAGGAAGGCCATGATGCGGCCGAGGTCGGCGTCACGCAGGAAGACGAACGCCTCGGAGGGCATCACGATCACGCTGCGGCCGTCAGGCCGCAGCCCATGCCTGATGATGTTGGCAAGTTCTACGTCGCTGTATTTGCGCACGCTGGCGGTCAGATTTGGGGCGACGAGCCGGCCGATGATCGGTTCGTCGAACAACACCGCGCCCTCCGCCCGCCGCCCGTGGCAGCTGGCGTAGCAGCCGCTAATCGTGGCGAGCCGCTGCCCTGCGGCGATGGCAGCCGCATCGCCTGGCACATCGATCGTGGTTTGCGGCACCGGGTAGCGCTGATTCAGCGTCCGCTGCGAGAGCGCGTAGATCACGGCCAAGGCAATGACTAACAGCCCCAGCAGCGCGCCCAGGCCAATCCCGACCCAGCGCAACAGGCGCTTCATCAAGGCTCCTGTGCCGGAACCGTGGCGCTGCCGTGGGTGCGCTGGTCAGCCTGCGGGCTTGATCAGCGCCTGCAGGTCCACGAGCAGCTGTTTCGAATGCGCCTTCGGGTCGACGTCCGCATAGTGCTTGGCAATACGTCCCTGCGGATCGATCACGAAGGTCTCGCGATGCGCGAAACCCAGGATGCCCAACACACCGTAGGCTTTCGCGACGGCCTTGTTGGAGTCGGCAAGCACCGAGAAGGGCAGGCTGTGCTTGGCGGCGAACTCCTTCTTCGAGGCGACGTCCTGGACGCTGATGCCCAGCACGTTCACGCCGAGCCTGCGGAAAGCGAAAATGTTGTCGCGGAATTCGCAGGCCTCGGTGGTGCAGCCGGGCGTTTCGTCCATGGGGTAGAAATAAACCACGAGCCACTTGCCCTTCTGGTCGGCGAGACTTACCCAGGCGTCGTGCTGATCCTGCAGCCGGAAACCGGGGGCCATGGAGCCCGTGGCGGGCTCGGCACTGGCCAGGACAGGCAGCAGCAGCGCAATTATCAGCGCCCCGAGGCGCGAAACGAGACTTGCATTCATCACGGTCCTCCGCTGTTTGCGGGTATCTTATGCCTGTGGGCGCGCAACCGTCACTGGGTTCGAGGCTGGGTGTCGGCAGCACCGTCGGTCTGGTGCTGCCGGGGGGCGGCGCGCGCGCCGCGTACCAGGTCGGCGTGCTGCGGGCCATCGCCGACATGTTACCCGGCGTGCCCAACCCGTTTCCCATCATTGTTGGCACCTCGGCCGGTGCGGTCGCGGCGACAGTGCTGGCTACCGAGGCCTGTCACTGGCACCGGGCGGTCGACTCGCTCGAGCGCGTGTGGAAGCATTTCCACGTCGACCAGGTGCTCAAGGCCGACGCGCTCAGCATGCTGCGTTCGGGGCTCCATTGGGGCACATCGCTGGTTTCGGGTGGGTTGCTGCTGCCGCCGCCGCCCGCGATCTTCGACAACTCGCCGCTGCGCGCACTCCTGGCACACAATATCCGCTGGGAGCACCTGCGCACCAGCGTGCGGCGGGGGGCGCTCAAGGCGCTGGCGCTTTGCGCCACCAGCTACAGCACTGCGACGTCGGTGGCTTTCTTCGATGGCGCGCCAGGCCTGGCGGACTGGGAGCGCCACCAGCGCGTCGGCCGGCGCGAGACCCTGACGCTCAATCACCTGATGGCGAGCATGGCCGTGCCGTTCCTGTTTCCGCCGGTCAGGCTCGATGAGGAGTTCTACGGTGACGGCGCGCAGCGGCAGCTGTGGCCGCTGAGTCCGGCGATACACCTCGGCGCCGACCGCCTGCTGATCATCGGCGTGCGTTCCGAGCAGGGCGCCGGCGTTAACGCGCGGGGACGCAGCGCGGCCGAGTCGCCGACCATGGGCCAGCTGTTTGGCTACATGCTCGACACGCTGTTCATGGACCAGATTTACGCCAATGTGGAGCACGTGGCGCGCCTGAATCAGGTGGCGGAAATCGCGCCGGCAGCGGTGCCGGGCGTGCACAAGGTGGCCACGCTGATGATCGCGCCGAGCGAGGATCTGCGCCTTATCGCCACCCGCCATATCAAGAGCCTGCCGCGGAGCCTGCGCGCACTCCTGCGGGTGATGGGTGCGCGCGGCGCCAGCGGTGCCCAGCTGGCCAGCTACCTGATGTTCGAATCGGAGTTTACCCAGGAACTGATCGCGCTCGGGGTCCGGGACGCCCGGGCCCAGCACGAGGAAATCATCGAATTTCTGGGCGGCGGCCAGTTGTCGCGTACCATCAAGCTGCCGGCGTTGACGTTCGGCAACTGAGCCGCAGGATTTGTGAGATCTGGGAGGGGAGCCCGGTGGAAGAAGAGCTGAAAAAGGCCGCGCTGGATTATCACCGCTGGCCCACGCCCGGCAAGATCGCGCTCACGCCGACCAAGGCGCTCGCCAACCAGCGCGACCTGTCGCTGGCCTATTCGCCCGGTGTGGCCTACGCCAGCCTGCTGATCAAGGATGATCCGCTCGAGGCCGCAAGCATGACCGCGCGCGCCAACCTGGTCGCGGTGGTCACCAACGGCACGGCGGTGCTGGGGCTCGGCAACATCGGGCCGCTGGCCGCCAAGCCGGTGATGGAAGGCAAGGGGTGCCTGTTCAAGAAATTCGCCGGCATCGACGTGTTCGACATCGAGATTGCGGAGTCCGACCCCGACCGGCTGGTCGACATCGTCGCCGCCCTGGAACCCACTTTCGGCGGCATCAACCTCGAGGACATCAAGGCGCCGGAGTGCTTCTACATCGAACGCAAGCTCCGCGAGCGCATGAAGATCCCGGTGTTCCACGACGACCAGCACGGCACGGCGATCATCGTCACCGCGGCGGTGCTTAACGGGCTGAAGGTGGTCGGCAAGAATATCGGTGACGTCAAGGTCGCCGGATCCGGCGCCGGCGCTGCGGCGTTGGCCTGCCTCGACCTGCTGGTCGCGGTGGGCCTGAAGAAGGAAAACGTTACCATCGCCGACAGCACGGGCGTCGTTTACCAGGGCAGGCCGAAGACCGACGCCGATAAGCTCCGTTACGCGCGCGCCACCAAGGCGCGCACGCTGGCCGAGATCGTGGTCGACGCCGACATCTTCCTCGGCCTGTCGGGCCCGGGTGTGCTGCTGCCGGCGATGGTGGCGCGCATGGCGCCGCACCCGCTGATCCTGGCGCTCGCCAACCCCGAGCCGGAGATCCGGCCGGAGCTGGCGCAGGGCGTACGGCCCGATTGCATCGTCTGTACGGGGCGCTCCGATTACCCGAACCAGGTAAACAACTCGCTGTGCTTCCCGTTCATCTTCCGCGGTGCGCTCGATGTCGGCGCCACGGTGATCAACGAGGCCATGAAGCTCGCGACCGTGCACGCGCTGGCCGAGCTGGCGCAGGCCGAGCAGTCGGACGTCGCGACCGCAGCCTACGGCGAGAGCGGCGCCAGCTTCGGCCCGCAGTTCCTGATCCCGCGCGCCTTCGATCCGCGGCTGATCATGACGATCGCGCCGGCGGTGGCGAAGGCGGCCATGGACAGCGGTGTCGCTACGCGCCCGATCGCCGATCTGGCGGCCTACCGCGCCAGCCTGTCGCGCTTCGTGTACCAGTCCGCCTCGGCGATGCGCGCGGTGTTCGCTGCCGCGCAGCGCCGACCGCAACGTCTCATCTACGCGGAAGGCGAGGACCCGCGCGTGCTGCAGGCGGCGCAGGTGGTCGTGGACGAGGGGCTGGCCAGGCCGATCCTCATCGGCCGCACCGAGTTGATGGCCGCGCGTATCGAGAAGCTCGGGCTCAGGTTGCGCCTCGGCGAGAACTGCGAGTGCGTCAACGTGCACAACGACCCGCGGTTTCGCGACGTCTGGAGCGAGTATTACGAGCTGGCCTGCCGGAGCGGCGTGACCCGGGCGCTCGCCATGGAGCAGATGCGCAGCCGCACCACGCTGATCGGCGCCATGCTGGTACGCCGCGGCGATGCGGATGCCATGCTGTGCGGCACGGTGGGGAACTATCTCAGCCATCTCAAGTACGTGCGCCGCGCGATCGGCCTGCGCAGCGGCGTCAATACGCTCGCCACCATGCAGATGCTGATCCTCAACGACCGGCAGCTGTTCTTCTGCGACACGCACATCAATCGCGATCCGGACGCCGGCCAGATCGCCGAGATGACGCTGCTCGCCGCCGATCAGGTCACGCGTTTTGGCGTGACGCCGCACGTGGCGCTGGTCTCGCATTCCAGCTTCGGCAGCTCGGACGCGCCCTCGGCGCAGAAGATGCGCCGTGCCCTCGGGCTCATCAACGAGCGCGCCCCGGATCTCGAAGTGGACGGCGAGATGCGCGCCGACTGCGCACTCTCGAATGCCATCCGCGACAACGAGTTTCCCAATTCACGCCTGCGGCACCCAGCCAACCTGCTGATCATGCCAAACGTCGATGCCGCCAACATCAGCTACAACACGCTGCGCATCGCCGCCGGGGGCGAGGGCGGCGTGATCGTCGGGGGCATCCTGCTCGGCATCGCGAAACCGGTGCACATCATGACGCCCTCATCGACTGTGCGCCGCATCGTCGATATGAGCGCGTTCGCCGTGGCCGACGCCGGCGCGGCCGCCGATGCCGCCGCGGCGCGCCTGGCGGCGCCCCTGCCGCAGTGACTATCGTCTACCGGAGCGGCGTCGGACGGATCTGTCCGGGCTGTCGGCGTCCGCTCGCGGAGTGCGCCTGCAAGGACCAGCGCGGGAAACCCGCGCGGCCAGGCGCCGGCGCCGTGCGGGTCGCACGCGCCACGCAGGGGCGCGGCGGCAAGGTGGTGTCGGTGATCACGGGGCTGCCATTGGGCGAGGCTGAACTCGCCACGCTCGCGGCCGACCTCAAGAAGCGCTGTGGCTCGGGCGGCACTGTGCGCGCTGGCCTGATCGAGATCCAGGGCGAGCATCGCGACACGCTGGTCGCGGAACTGGTGAAGCGCGGATTTGCGGCGCGGCGCTCGGGCGGCTAGCTGCGCGTCCGCACTTCGGTCGCCGTGCCGGCCTGCGTGAGGCCGGAATGGCGTACACGCACTTCCGGCAACATGCGCGCGAAGATTTCGGCGAGCCGCTCGACGATATAGACCGAGCGGTGCTGGCCGCCGGTGCAGCCTACCGCCACCGTCAGGTAGCGCCGCGCGCTGGCTCGGTAGGCCGGGATGCGCGCCGTCATGAACTTCGCCACGTCGTCGATGAACTCCCGCACCGCGGGCTGCTCGTCGAGAAACCGTACCACGGCGGCGTCGCGCCCGGTTAGCGGGCGCAGCGCGCTCTCCCAGTAGGGGTTCGGCAGCGAGCGCGCGTCAAAGACGAAATCCGCGTCGCCCGGTATGCTGTGTTTGAAGCCGAACGATTCGAACTGCACCGAAAGCCGGTCGCTCGAGCTCGGATCGACGCGGCGCTGGACCAGCTCGCGCAGCTGGTGGACGCCCAGCTGCGAGGTATCGATCACCTGGTCGGCGCAGGCGGCAATCGGCTCGAGCAAGCGCTGTTCGCTGGCGATCGCCTCGCGCAGCGTCTCACCCTGGCGGCTGAGCGGATGTACGCGGCGGGTTTCGGCGAAGCGCCGCAGCAATTCGGCCTCGCCGGCGATCAGGAACAGCACCTCGCAGTCGATGCCGCTGCGCTTGAGTTCATCGACGAGCATCGGCACCGAGGCGATTTCCGCGTCGCTGTTGCGGGCATCGAGGCTGATGGCGGTGCGCGCGTAGATCTTGTCGCTGCTACGCACGCTGTGGGCGATGAACGGCTTGAGGAGCGCGGCCGGCATGTTGTCGATGCAGTAATAACCCAGGTCCTCGAGCATGTGCAGGGCCACGCTCTTGCCGGCTCCGGACAGCCCGCTGAGGATGATAAGTTGCATGCTGCCGCTCGCCTGCGTGGAGTTGCGGTGCGCCGGCGCTAGAGGCGCGCGCCTTTCTGCGCCTCGGCGGCGTGGTGATCGGTGATCTTCTCCTTGTGCTTGCGCACCAGCCGTTCGAGCTTGTCAGTGAGCGCGTCGATGGCGGCGTACATGTTCGCGTCCTCGGCCAGCGCATGCACCGTCTCGCCGCGCAGATGCAGCGTCGCCTCAGCGCGCTGCGTGAGCTTCTCCACCGTCAGTATGCAGTGGGCGTCGATGACGTGATCGGAGTGGCGCACGAGGCGCTCGAGTTTCTTGTCCACGTAGCTGCGCAGGGCGGTCGTGATCTCGACATGATGGCCGGTGACGCTCAATTGCATGGGCTACTCCTTGTCATGGATCTCGGGTCTGTGATCGGAGGTCAGGAAGCGTTGCTCGCGGTCCTGGCCGCGTCGCGGCGCCGCTCGTTCGAGGGTGCGAGGCGCATCGACTCGCGGTACTTGGCGACCGTGCGGCGCGCCACCGGAATGCCGGCGCCGCTCAGCAGCTCGGCGATGCGGCTGTCGCTCAGCGGGTTGGCCGGGTCCTCTTCGCGGATCATCTTCCTGATCCTGGCGCGGATGGCGGTCGAGGAGTTGCCGGCGCCACCGCTGGCGTCATCGACCTTGCTCGAGAAGAAATAGCGCAGCTCGAACACGCCGCGCGGCGTGTGCATGTATTTCCCGGAGGTGATGCGCGACACCGTCGACTCGTGCATCTCGATGGCCGCGGCGATGTCGCGCAGGATCATCGGCTGCATATGTTCCTCGCCCTGTTCGAGGAACGCGCTCTGGCGCGCGACGATCGAGCGCGCCACGCGGATCAGCGTGTCATTGCGGATCTCGAGGCTCTTGAGCAGCCAGCGGGCCTCCTGCAGCTGCGTGCGCATGGTGGCGTGGTCGGCGCCACGGCCAATGAGGTCGGCGTAACCCTGGTTGACGCGCACGCGTGGCAGCGTGGCCGGATTGATTTCGACCGACCAGCCGCGCGCCGTGCGCCGCACGAACACGTCGGGCACGACGTATTCGGGGGCGGCGGTGTTGAACACCGAACCGGGGCGCGGATGGCAGGCGCGCACCAGCGCCAGCGCCGCCTCGAGTTCCTCGTCGCTGGCGTGCAGCACGCGCCGCAGGGCGCTGAGTTCGCGGCTCGCCACCAGCTCCAGGTGGTTGAGCGCCAGGAGTCGCGCGGTGTCCAGGCCCGCGGTCGCCGGGTCGAGGAGGTTGAGCTGGAGCGTGAGGCATTCGCTCACGGTGCGGGCGCCAACCCCGGACGGATCGAAGCCCTGCACGATGGCCAGCACGGCGGCCACTTCCTCGCTGCTGGCGTCGATTTCCGGGCGCAGCGTGGCGGCGATTTCCTCGAGCGGGTCGGCCAGGTATCCGTCGTCGTTGATGGCGTCGATGATGGCGCGGCCGATAGCCTGCTGGCGCGAGGTGAGTTGCGGCAGCTCGAGCTGCCAGAGCAGGTGTTCGCGCAGCGTCTGGCCGGTGGCGTCAGCGATGTCCTGTTGCCGTTCGTCATCGCCCGGACTCCAGGGGTTTTCCGCCGGCCCCACGCTCTGGTCGTTCCAGGCGTCGTCGATGACTTCCACTTCCACTGGTGAGTCGGGGCCCGCTGCTTCATTGCCCATCTCGGTGGTGGCCAGCGGCTGGAACGCGGCGGCCTCGGCCTCCTCGTCCTGCTCGAGCATGACGTTGGATTCGAGGGCTTCGCGGATGTGCGCCTGCAGTTCGATCGTCGGCAGCTGGAGCAGGCGTATGGCCTGCTGCAGCTGCGGTGTCATCGTCAGCGATTGGCCCAGGCGGAGCTGCAGGGAAGCTTTGAGCAATGAAATGAGCCTAGCGGTCTAGAGGCGGAAAGCGTCGCCCAAGTACACCTCTTTCACCAGCGGGTTGGCAAGCACTTGTTCCGCAGATCCGGAAGCGATTACAGTGCCCCGGTTGACAATGTAGGCGCGCGCACAGACGCCGAGCGTTTCGCGCACGTTATGATCGGTAATGAGCACGCCGATGCCGCGTGCCGCCAGGTCGCGGATGATCTGCTGGATGTCGGCCACCGACAGCGGGTCGACGCCTGCGAAGGGCTCGTCCAGAAGTATGAACCGCGGCTCGGCCGCCAGGGCGCGCGCGATCTCCACGCGCCGCCTCTCACCCCCCGACAACGACATGCCCGGCGTGTCCCGCACATGCGCGATGTGCAGCTGCTCCAGCAGCTGCTCGAGCCGCCGCTCGCGCTCGGCGCGGTCAAGCTTCGGCACCAGTTCCAGGATCGCGGTGATGTTGTCGGCCGTGGACAGGCGCCGGAACACCGAAGGCTCCTGTGGCAGGTAGCCAAGCCCCAGGCGCGCGCGCTGGTCTATGCTGAGCTGGGTGATATCGCGCCCGTCGAGCTGGATGCTGCCGCCATCGGCCCGCACCAGGCCGACGATCATGTAGAAAGCGGTGGTCTTGCCGGCCCCGTTCGGACCGAGCAGCCCGACCACCTCGCCGGTGTTGATCTCCATCGACAGCGAGCGCACCACCTGGCGAGCGCCATAGCTCTTGCTGAGCCCCGCGGCGCTGAGCGTGCTCACGGCGATTTCGCTGGCGCTGGCGCCGCCGTCGGAGGCGGCGCTGGTGCCGCCAGCGTCGCCGCACCGGCCGGCTTGCATTTTTGCTGGAACGTGCCGCGGATGCGCTCGCGGCTGGCGCCGGGCAGTGGGTCGAGGCTCTTGAGGCTCTTCTGCGTGAGGTTGTAGACGAAGCCTGCGCCGTGGATGTCCTTGCAGCCGTCGTACAGCCGTACATCGCCGCGGAGCCGCACTTCACCGCCGCCGACGGTGTCGTACACGATGCTGTTGGCGCTGCCGCGGACATTCCCCTGCGCGCCGGCCGTGCTGCCGGCGGCGCCGGCCGCCGCCGTGGTTTCCTCGAAGGTCGCCGGCTGCCCGTCGAACGTGGCGGTAGTCAGGCTGCTGGACTGGAAGTGCACGGTCGCGTTCTCGGCGGCCAGCTGGCCCTGCGCCAGGCGCGAGCGCACGCCACCGGAGAGGTTCCAGGTGCTGTCGCTGGTGTCGGTGGAGGGAGTCTCAGCATGCCGGGCCCGGACCAGCAGCGGGCTCCCGCCCTGGTAGATCACCAGGTCGTTCAGGATCACCTTGTCGCGCCGGTACTCGACGTCCGCGTCGGCGCACCAGCACAGGGTGCCCATCGTGCAGGCGGGCCAGGTGGCCTCGTTTTCCGGGTTGCACTCGGTGCTGGTTTCCGCAGCCGCCACCGCGCCCGGGAGCGATGCCAGCACCAGCGCCACCAGCAAACGGCCATACGATTGGAATGTTTTCACTGGGCTAGCCGCGCAAATTCGCCATGTACCGGCGATTTTAGCCGCAGGGCGTCGGTCTTCAAATCGGCATGGAGCCCTGCCGCCCACAGGCGGTTGCGCCCGAAGTCCATGGCCACGGCGTCGGCCGAATCGGCGGTATGGGCCTCCATGTCGATGCCAAGACTCGTGGTGCGCAGTTCCAGAGGCACCGAGCCCGTCCGCTCGGTGCGCGCCACCACGCTCCCCAGCAGGCTGATCTGCGTGGCCGAGGGCGGCAGCACGGCCCGCTCGGCGGTCAGCGTCCACGCGGTTTCGCCGTGATAGACGAACTGCGGCGCCGTGAGCTCGATGTCGGCCAGCGGGGTGGGCTGTGCGATCTGCGTGGCGCGCAGCGAATACAGCGGCTGTCCGTCAGGGCCGGTGTCGATCAGTTCGGCACTGATGGCGACGTAACCCGATCCCGCGGTGGTGCCGCCGTTCCTGGCCGGACTCTCTGGCGATTCGCCGCGCGGTGAGCGCCACAGCCACAACATCAGCGCCACGGCGAAGGCCACCAGCAACCAGACGCGGCGCACTAGGAGTCTGCCCGGGCGATCCGCATGGCCTCAACGTCCGCGGCGCGCGCGCGCCGCCAGCAGCCAGTCGCACACCTCGCGCACGGCACCGGCGCCGCCACGCAGCCGGGTGTGGCGGTGCGCCGCCCGCCGTGCGTCCGCGTGCGCATCGGCCACTGCGATGGCCAGGCCGGCGCGTGCCAGCAGCGGCACGTCGGGCGTGTCGTCGCCGACGCAGGCGCACTCGCGTGCCGGCACTTTGAGCCGCGCCAGCAACGCGTCCAGCGCCCGGGCCTTGTCGGCCACTCCCTGCTGCACTTCGCCGATGCCCAGTTCCGCGCAGCGCCGCGCCACCGCCGCTGATTCACGGCCGGAGATCACCGCGACCGTGACGCCCGCCGCCGCCAGCGCCCGGATGCCGTAACCGTCGCGGACATGAAAGACCTTTTCCTGTTCGCCTGCGGGGCCGTAGCGCAGGCTGCCGTCAGTAAGCACGCCATCCACGTCCAGCACCAGCAGGCGGATCGCGGCGAGCGGGGCAGGGCGGCGGGCCACGGCCCTACACCACGCCCGCGCGCATCAGGTCGTGCACATTGAGGGCGCCGATCAGCCGCCGGTCGGCATCGACCACCAGCAGCGCCGTCACCCGATGCGTTTCCATGATGTGGGCGGCAGCGGCCGCGAGCTCGCGCGGGCCGATGGTGCGCGCCCCGGCGGTCATCGCCTGGCGCATGGCGGTCGCGTGCACGTCGGTGCGCTGGTCGAGCGCGCGGCGCAGGTCGCCGTCGGTGAACACGCCGAGCACGTGGTCACTGGCATCGACCACCGCGGTCAGGCCCAGCCCCTTGGCGGACATTTCCACCAGCCCGGCGGCCAGCAGCGTGTCGGGCGCCACGCGCGGGACCGCGCTGCCGGTGCGCATGATGTCCTCGACGTGCAGCAGGAGCCGCCGCCCGAGCGCCCCGCCGGGATGGCGGCGCGCGAAATCCTCCGCCGAGAAGCCGCGCGCCTCGAGCACCGCGACGGCCAGCGCGTCCCCCAGGGCCAGCGCGGCCGTGGTGCTGGTGGTGGGCGCGAGATTGTGGGGACAGGCTTCCTGGCTGACGCTGGCGTCGAGCGAGATATCGGCGGCCTGCGCGAGCGTGGACTCGGCGCGGCCCGTCATCGCGATCAACGGCACGCCCAAGCGCTTGAGGTGCGGGAGCAGCACCAGGATTTCGGCGGTCTCGCCCGAGTTCGAAAGCGCCAGCAACAGGTCAGGGCGCGTGATCATGCCCAGGTCGCCGTGCCCTGCTTCGGCCGGGTGCAGGAAGAAGGCGGGCGTGCCGGTACTGGCCAGCGTGGCGGCGATCTTGCCGGCAATGTGCCCGGACTTGCCCATCCCGGTGACGATCACGCGGCCCTCGCACGCGAGCAGTGCGCGGCAGGCTGCGGCAAACTGCCCGTCGAGCCGGGCGGCCAGGGCCTCGATTCCGGCCTGTTCGGAGGCCAGCGTACGCCGCGCCGCGGCCAGCATGGCGGTGTCGTCGGGCTCTGTAACAGTGGCATTGCGCATCAGCACGGCATGATAGCGCGCCAGCCGGGTATTGTAAGATGCGGCCATGCACCCCTCCCAAGTCGCAGAGCTCATCCGCGCGGCCCTGCCTGGCGCCGAGGTGGCCGTCGCCTCCGACGACCAGACGCACTACAGCGCCCGCATCGTCAGCGAGTCATTCGCCGGACTCCGTGGCGTCGCGCGCCACCAGCTGGTCTACCGCGCGCTCGGCACCCGTGTGGGCCGCGAGATCCACGCGTTGTCGATCGAGGCGCTGACGCCCGTGGAAGCAGCCGGGCGCGGCAAGTCGCCGGAGCCGCGCATTGGATAAATTGCAGATCACGGGCGGAGTGGCGCTTGAGGGCGAAATCCGCATTTCCGGCGCCAAGAACGCCACGCTCCCGGTGCTGGCCGCGGCGCTCCTCGCCGACGGTCCGGTGACCATCGGCAACGTGCCGCACCTGCACGATGTCACGACCATGATCGAGCTGCTGGCGCGCATGGGTGTGACCGTCACCGTGGACGAGAAGATGCGCATCGAGGTCGATCCGTCCTCGATCAAGGAATGCTTCGCGCCCTACGAGCTGGTGAAGACCATGCGCGCCTCGATCCTGGTGTTGGGGCCGTTGGTGGCGCGCTACGGACGCGCCGACGTCTCGCTCCCGGGCGGTTGCGCCATCGGCGCGCGGCCCGTGAATATCCACGTCGCCGGGCTCCAGGCCATGGGCGCCGACATCCACATCGAGGGCGGCTACATCCGCGCGCGCGCCGGACGGCTCCACGGCGCGCGCCTGGTGCTCGACACCGTGACCGTGACCGGCACCGAGAACCTGATGATGGCCGCGACGCTCGCCGACGGCGAGACGGTGATCGAGAATGCCGCGCGCGAACCGGAAGTGGTCGACGTGGCGAATTTCCTCATCGCGATGGGCGCGCGCATCCAGGGCGCCGGCACCGACAAGATCGTCATCCATGGCGTCAAGTCATTGCACGGCACCGACTACGAAGTGCTGCCCGACCGCATCGAAGCGGGCACCTACCTGGTGGCAGCCGCGATCACCGGCGGCCGCATCCGGCTCAAGCACACGCGACCCGAGCATCTCGATGCGGTACTCGCCAAGCTTACTGAAGCAGGCGCCAGGGTCAGCACGGGTTCAGACTGGGTTGAACTCGACATGGGCGGGCGCCGCCCGCGCGCAGTCGACGTGCGCACCGCGCCCTACCCGGCCTTCCCCACCGACATGCAGGCACAGTTCGCCGCGCTCGACACGGTCGCCAACGGCGTCGGCACCGTGGTGGAGACCATCTTCGAGAACCGTTTCATGCACATGCTGGAAATGCGCCGCATGGGTGCCGAGATCCGCCTCGAAGGCAACACCGCGATCATCCACGGCGTCAACGAACTCACCGCCGCGCCGGTGATGGCCACCGACCTGCGCGCCTCGGCGAGCCTGGTGCTGGCGGGACTCGTGGCCAAGGGCCGCACCGACATCGAACGCATCTACCACATCGACCGCGGCTACGAGGCGATCGAGGAAAAGCTCGCGCAGCTCGGCGCGCAGATCAGGCGCGTCCCGAACTGAGTTCGCGCGCGCGACGGCGCTTACACCTGACTCGGTCTCTGCACCACTTCGCACACCACTTCCCGCACCTCCTGCCCGCGCTGCACGCGCAGCTTCACGCTGCTGCCGGGTTTCTGGCTCGCCAGCTGCTTCATGGTGTCATTGGCATCGCGGAGCTCGCGCCCGTCGATCGTCAGCAGGATATCGCCCCCACGGAGCCCCGCGCGCACCGCGGGGCTGTTGAGGTAGAGGTTGGTGATCACGACGCCGCCGCGCGCCAGGCCATACTGCGCGGCCTGTTCGTCGGAAAGATCGTCGACCACGATGCCGCTCCAGCCGCGCACCACGTGGCCGCGCTCGAGGATCTCGCTCAGCACGCCCCGGACCAGGCTGACCGGAATCGCAAAACCGATGCCTTCGACGCCGGTGGTTTCGCTGTTCCTGCCGAGCGCCGCGGTGTTGATGCCCACCAGTTCGCCGGCGGCGTTGACGAGCGCGCCGCCGGAATTGCCCTCGTTGATGGCGGCGTCGGTCTGGATCAGGTTCTCGAAGGTGGCCACGCCAATCCTCTTGCGGTCGGTGGCGCTGATGATGCCGTGGGTCACGGTCTGCTGGAGCCCCAGCGGATTGCCGATGGCCAGTACTTCGTCGCCCACCTGGACGCGCTCGGACAGTCCGAGCGCCATCACCGGGAGCTTGCCGAGCTTGATCGACAGCACGGCCAGATCGGTGTCGGGATCGCGCCCCACTACCGTGGCCTCGGTGCTGCGGCCATCGGCCAGCCGCACGCTGATGGTGGCGGCGTTGGCGATGACGTGATTGTTGGTGACGATGTGTCCGGCCCCATCGACAATGACCCCGGACCCCAGCACGCGCTGCACGTGCTGCTGGTAGCGCGGTCCGAAGCCGCCGAAGAGCTGCTCGAAACTGTTGGGCTGCACCCGCTCGGTAACGACGCGCGCGGTGTAGATATTGACTACGGCGGGCCCGGCCCGGCGCACGGTGGCGGCGAAGGAGTGAAGCGACGTGGCCGGCAATACCGGTTCCGGCATGGCCGCGGCGGGTGCGGTACCGGCGGCGGCTGCCGTTGCCACCGCGGGCGCGGATGCGGTGACGTTGCGGGTGCGGACCAGGAGTTCTGGCCGGAAGTACACCACCAGGAAGGCCAGCGCCAGTCCGCCGACCACCGCTCCAGCCAGAAACACCACGCCCTGACCCAGTTTTCGCAGACTCATCGACCAGCTCCTGTGCACTACGCCCTGTGGCCACCGAAAAACGTCCGCGCACCTTCGCCGAGCGCCGCAACGGGATGTGTATAATGCGACACTTCCCGAGACAATCGTGAGCCTCGCCCTTACGTCCCGCCGGATGCGCGGAACCGCAGGGCAGGGCCAGGCCAGCGGAGTAGCGACAGATGACGGATGCCGGAGCAAAGGGCGACGATGCGGGCGTAGACCAGGATCGACGCAAGTTCCTGACGGTGGCCACCAGCGCCACCGCGGCGGTGGGTGTGGTATTTGCCGCCAGCCCGTTCGTGGCGAGCTGGCGGCCCTCCGAGCGCGCCAAGGCGCTGGGCGCTCCGGTGACGGTCGATTTGAGCAAGCTCGAGCCTGGCCAGATGGTCACCTACGTGTGGCGCAAGCAGCCGATCTACATCTTCAAGCGCTCAAGCGCGGTCGTGGCGGGCCTGGCGGCGAACGACGCCCGCCTCAAGGACCCGAAGTCCGCCGAGTCCGATCAGCCCGCCTATGCGGTAAACGAGCGGCGCTCGCGGCGCGATGACATTGCCGTGCTGATCGCCACCTGCACGCACCTCGGGTGCCTGCCGAAGCAGCATTTCGAACCGGGCGATGTGGTGCTCGGCGCCGACTGGCCCGGCGGGTTCCTCTGTCCCTGCCACGGCTCGCGTTTCGACATGGCCGGCCGCGTGTTCAACGGTTCGCCGGCGTCGGTCAACCTGCGCATCCCGCCCTACAGCTTCCCCACCGACAACACGCTGCTCATCGGGCAGGATGAATCAGCGGCCCAAGGAGCGGCGTGATGGCCAGCAACGACGCCGAGTTCAAGCCCGGCTTCTGGGGTTGGCTGAACAAGCGCCTGCCGGTCGCGCAGTTCATGCGCTCGCAGCTGCTCGAGTACTACGCGCCGAAGAATTTCAACATCTGGTATTTCTTCGGGTCGCTGGCGCTGCTCGCGCTGGTCATGCAGCTGTTCACCGGCATCTTCCTCACCATGTTCTACAAGGTGGGCGACACCACCTCGTTCGACTCGGTCGAGTTCATCATGCGCGAGGTCGATTACGGCTGGCTGATCCGCTACATGCATTCAATCGGCGCGTCGGCCTTCTTTATCGTGGTTTACCTGCACATGTACCGGGCGCTGATGTATGGGTCGTACAAGGCGCCGCGCGAGCTGCTGTGGCTGTTTGGCATGTTCATCTACCTGGCGCTCATGGCCGAAGCCTTCATGGGCTACGTGCTGCCCTGGGGCAACATGTCGTACTGGGCGGCGCAGGTGATCATCAACCTCTTCAGCACCATCCCGGTGATCGGCCCGGGCCTGGTCGAGTGGATCCGCGGCGACTACGGCGTCGCCGATGCCACGCTCAACCGCTTCTTCTCGCTGCACGTGGTGGCGATCCCGCTGATCCTGCTGCTGCTGGTGGCGCTCCACCTGGTGGCGCTGCGCCAGAGCGGCTCGAACAACCCCGACGGCATCGAGATCAAGGAGCGTCGCGGGAGCGACGGCAAGCCGCTTGATGGTATCCCGTTCCATCCTTACTACACGGTCAAGGATGTGGTCGGCGTCGGCGTGTTCCTGCTGTTGTTCGCAGTGGTCGTGTTCTTCGTGCCGACCTTCGGTGGCCTCTTCATGGAAGAGGCGAATTTCGAACCGGCCAATCCGCTCTCGACGCCGGAGCCGATCGCGCCGTCGTGGTACTTCACGCCCTATTACGCCATCCTGCGCGCGGTGCCCAACCAGCGCCTGGGCGCGCTGCTGCTGCTGATGGCGGTGCTGCTGTTTTTCTTCCTGCCCTGGCTCGACCGCTCGCCGGTCAAGTCGGTGCGTTATCGCGGCTGGTGGTACCGTGGCTTCCTGGCCGTCTTCACGGTGTCATTCCTGACGCTGATGTACCTGGGGCTGAAGCCGGCCACCGGAGCCTATGTGACGGCGGCGCGCGTGTCGGCCATCGGCTACTTCGCCTTCTTCCTGTTGATGCCGTTGTATTCGCGCTGGGATCGCGTCAAGCCCGTGCCTGAGAGAGTCAGCTTCCATGCGTAAGTCAGCCCTGCTCGCCCTCGCGCTCCTGTTCTCCCCGCTGGTTCTGGCAGCCGAAGGCGAGGGCGCCGGCGCGCCGCTCGACTGGGAGCACTGGCAGGCCGGCAACGAGGTCAGCAACACCGCTTCGCTCCAGCGCGGCGCGCGCAATTTCTTCAATTACTGCGCCGGTTGCCACTCGCTCAAATACCTGCGCTATTCGCGCATGGCCGCCGACCTGAAGATTTCCACCGACCAGCTCAAGGCCAACCTGCTGCCCGCGGGCGCCGCTCCGGCCGATTACGTCCGGGCCAGTATGGCGCCGGAGGATGCGCTGGCCTGGTTTGGCAAGGAACCGCCCGACCTGTCGCTGATCGCGCGTTCGCGCGGGCCCGACCGGAACTACCAGTTCCTGAAGACCTTCTATCTCGATCCATCGCGCCCGAACCGCAGCAACAATCTGCTGGTGAGCAACCCGGCGATGCCGGCGGTGCTGAGTGACCTCGAGGGCGTGAAGGAAGCGGTGTTCCGCAACGTCGAAGTCACCGTCGACGGCAAGGTCACCACCGAGAAGCGCTTCGATCATTTCGTCACCGTGGTTCCCGGCCAGCTGAATGACGCGCAGTTCGACGACTTCGTGCGCGACACGGTCAATTTCCTCGACTATGCCGGCGAGCCCTCGCAGGTCGACCGGCGCAGCATCGGCGTTTGGGTGGTGCTGTTCCTGCTGGTATTCACCTGGTTCGCGTGGCTGTTGAAGAAGGAATATTGGAAAGACGTCCATTGACGCGGCGGGCGCGGCGGTGGCGCGGTGCCGGCGGCAGGAGCGCGTAGGTGGCTAGCCGGCGGTCGGTCATGACGCTGTTTTCCGCTCCCGAGGAGCCGCAGAGTCACCGTGTGCGGATCGTGCTCGCCGAGAAGGCGAGCGAGATCGACATCATCAGCGTGGTGCCGGGGCGCTACCCCGAGGACCTGCTCGACCTCAATCCCTACCGGAGCCTGCCGACACTCGTCGATCGCGACCTGGTGTTGTACGACGCCCGCGTGATCATCGACTATCTCGACGAGCGCTTTCCGCATCCGCCGCTGATGCCGGTCGATCCGGTGCTGCGCGCGCAGTTTCGCCTCGCCATGTATCGCGTCGAGCGCGACTGGTACGGACTGGCCGAGCAGATCGAGCGCGAGCCCGATCGCAAGAACCAGGCACGGCTCAAGAAGGACTTGCGCGACGCCATGCTGCAAAGCGCGGACCTGTTCAAGATCAAGCCCTACTTCCTCAGCGACGAGTTCTCGGTGGTCGATGCGACCATCGCGCCGATCATCTGGCGTATGCGCCGCTATGAAATCGAGCTGCCGCCGCAGGCGCAGGCGATGTCGAAATACGCGGCGATGATTCTCGCGCGCCCTTCGGTCCGCGCCAGCCTTTCTGACGCGGAAATCGAGATGGGCACCGCCTGATGGCGGCCACCGGCGAAGCTGGCGCCGGCTCCGGTCCCTCGCGCCGGCCGTACCTGCTGCGCGCCATGCACGAATGGATGGGCGACGCGGGATTCACGCCGCACATCATCGTCGATGCCGGCCGCGCTGGCGTCGAGGTACCGGGCGCCTACGTCAAGGACGGCAAGATCGTCCTCAACGTCTCGGTGAACGCCACGCAGCGCCTGCAGCTGCTCAACCACGCCATCGAGTTCGACGCCCGCTTTGCCGGCGTCGTGCATCACGTGCGCGTGCCGATGAGTGCGGTACTCGGCATCTACGCGCGCGAGACCGGCGAGGGCATGGTGTTCAACGAAGCCGAGCCTGACGCACCGCCGCCGGTGGACGCCGGCGCACCGGCCGCCGCAGTCAAGGGCGAAATGCGGCGGGCAAAGCTGACGGTCGTGAAGTAGCGCGACGGCCGGGGCCTCGCGGCGCACCAAGGTGGACTGCGCACCACTAGTAAGCGTCGAACGCTCCGCGCAGCCATACGATCGGTGCGTCGTCCGCGGGCACGAGCAGCGCATCGAAGCGGATCGGCAATCGCTGCAACGAGGGGTAGCGTGCCAGCAGATGGCGCGTGGCGAGCACGATGCGGCGCTGCTTGGCGCGGGTGATGCTCGCGGCCGCGCCGCCAAATTGCGCGGATGCGCGCAGCCGTACTTCGGCCACCACCAGCGTCGCGCCGTGCCGTGCCACGAGGTCCAGTTCGCCGAGGCGACAAAGGTAATTGCGGTGGAGCAGTACCAGCCCGGCGGCGCGCAGGTGAGCGGCTGCGCGCTCTTCGGCGTCACGGCCGATCTGCCGGCGGTCGATGTGCGCCGCGCCCGCCACCGCAAGCGTGCCGGAGGCTAGTTGCCGCCGTCCGCGGCAGTGCCGACCAGCAGTTGCGGCGTGCCACTGCGCGTGATGCGTGCCCAGGCCGGTTCGCGATGCACGCGTCCGTCTGCGTCCATGCGCAGTTCACCTGTCAGGCCAGCGACGCGCACCCGGCCGCTGTCATGGCCGGACGCGGCGACCGAGAGCGCGAGCTGGCAGGCGTCGAAGCCGAAGGCGTACAGGCCTGATTGCCAGGCGGTGCTGTTGTCGGCCGCGGCCTCTACAGTCTCACGCACTGCCGCGGCGGGGCCGCTGTTGGGCACGAGCCAGGGCATGGCCGGCACGATCAGGCCGTCGAGGTCCTGGTTGGCAGGGCTTCCGTCGGCCACGTAGGCGTCGCCGGTGGAGTATACCGGCACGTTGCCGGCGTACTGGAAGCGCAGCTGCGGGCGCAGGAGTCGTGCCGGTCCGGCCTGCGCGGGTATGAAGATGAAATCGAGGTCGGCGCGACTGCGCGGCTCGAACTCCAGCTTCTGGCCCAGCACGGTCTGGAGCCGCAGTCGTCGCGCGATGCTCTGGTCGGTGGCGAGCACGGTGCGAATTGGCACGCCGTAGTCGTGCTCGGCCGGGTCGTAGAACCCCTGTGCCAGGAGCGTTCCGCCGCCAGCGAGCAGTTCCTGTGAAAATGCCGCCAGCACGCGCGTGCCCCAGTCGCCGATGGGGCTTAGGGCCACGCCGCGCTTCTGGCCGGTCGCCAGCATGCGCCGCGCGACTTCCCGGGCGTCGGCTTCGGGCGAGAGCGCGAACTGGTACATGCCGTAGGGCGCAGCGCGGCCCGGGCTCAGGAAATTCAGCGCCAGCATTGGCACCCCCGACCAGGCGCTGGCGGCGATGTCGACTTCCTGGCGCGTGAGCGGCCCGACGATGAAATCGTTCCCGTCGGTACGGGCCCGGCGCAGCGCCTCGTCCACAGTGATCACGCCGGTGTCGTAGACCTGCACCTGGGGGCGCGTGTCGGGCGGCAGCTGTTGCCAGGCGTAATTGAAACCGGCCTGGACGGTGGCGGCGTAACCGGCGGCCTGGCCGCTGATTGGCAGCAGCAGCGCGAGTTTGTGGAGCTGCGCGGCGATCGGCAGCTGCGCGGCGACCGCGGTCGCGAGCAGTTCCGAGGCGGGATGGCCGGGATACAGGGCCCGCCAGCGGCCGGCCTCGATCGCGCCGCTGATGGAAACGCCCGTGCCTGAGCTGGCGATGGCCCCCAGGTCGAGCCAGCCGCGCACGATCGGGTCTTGGCTGGCCTCGGGCTCGAGCTTCACGCCCTGCTCGCGCGCGGCGCGCAGGAGCGAGAGCAGTTCGACGCGCAGCGCACTGCGCTCGCTCTCGGCGGTGGTCGCCCGCTCCGCGCCCATTTCCGCGCGCACTCCGTCTACCGGGCGCGCGGCGGCCAGCGCGATGCGCATGCGGCTCTCAAAATACTGGGGCGCGATGGGAGTGCCGGCGGGTTCGGGAATGCCGCCCATCTTCTGCCAGGCCTGCTGGGCACGGCCGTTTGCGAGTTCGATGTCGGCCTCGAGCACATGGCGCTCGATGAGCTGCACGGGCGTCAGCACGGCGGTAATGGCGTTCATTGCATGCGCCGCCTCGCCGCCGCGTCCGGCCTGCAGCCAGGCCCGTGCGGCCTGCAACTGCAGGGCGGGGCGTGCCGCTGGCTCCGCCTTGCGTGCGGCATTCTCCAATGCGCTCGCCTGGCGGCCACGGGCGGCGGCCTCGGCCGGCGCCTGGGCTGGCGTGCCCGCCGTTGCTGGCGCGGGAAAGGTGGCAGGGGGGAAGCTGGCGCAGCCCGTTGCTGCAGCGAGTGCGCTGGCCGCCGCGATCGTGGCCCAGGAGCGGAAACAGCCGTACCGTGTTTGCATGTGTAGCACCGCGCCCTGCAAGCTAGGCGTACGTGGGGGAGCGGGAGATTATAGTGGCTGGCGGCGCCGGAAGGCTGGATGTCATTGCGACGCCAATTGGCAATATTGGCGACTTGAGCCCGCGCGCGATCGCGAGCCTGACCGCGGCCGACCTGGTGCTGGCCGAAGATACGCGGCGCACCGCGACGCTGCTGGGAGCCTGCGGGGTTTCCCGGCCGTTGCTCTCGCTCCATGACCACAACGAAGCCGGCCGCGTCGAGGCACTGCTCGGGCGACTGCGGCAGGGCGCGGTGCTCGCGCTGGTGAGCGATGCGGGCACGCCGCTCCTGTCCGATCCGGGATTCGTGCTGGTGCGCGCGGTGGCCGCGGCGGGCTTCGAAGTGCGCAGCATTCCCGGTCCCTCCGCCGTGACCGCGGCGCTGGCCGTCGCCGCGCTCCCCACCGATCGGTTCGTATTCGAGGGTTTCCTGCCCGCGCGCCCCGGCGAGCGGGCGGCGGCGCTGGCGCGCCTCGCGCAGGAACCGCGCACGCTGGTCCTGTTCGAGGCCCCGCACCGCATCGCGGAAACCCTGCAGCAACTGGCTGTGGCGTTCGGGGACGGGCGCGCCGCGGTGGTGGCCCGCGAACTCACCAAGCTGCATGAGAGCCTGTATCGCGGCACGCTCGCGGAGCTGGCGCGACAGGCCGCGCAGGACGCCGACATGACGCGCGGCGAGATTACGCTGGTGATTGCCGGCGCCCCGGAAGTGGCCGGGGGCGATGCGGCGCTGCTCGCCCGGGCCCTGCCGCTGCTGCTGAAGAGCCTGCCCCCGGCACGGGCGGCGGCCATCGCCGCGCAGTTGAGCGGGGTGGCGCGCCCGCTGGCCTATGAGCAGGCCATGCAGCTCGCGCGCCAGGGCGGCGCACGCGATATCGGTGCAGAACAGCCCTAGAGGCCGTATCGTGGAGTTTGGAGAGCCGGCCAGGCAATCGCTGCTTACTGCATGTTCCCTTCGGGGCGCATGCAGGAGGTGGAGGAAAGTCCGGGCTCAGCGGGTCGAGGTGCCAGGTAACGCCTGGGGGGCGCGAGCCCACGGAAAGTGCAACAGAAAGTAAACCGCCGAAGTGCCGGAAACGGTGCTGGCAAGGGTGAAAGGGTGCGGTAAGAGCGCACC
>JANYLH010000010.1 GCA_025357915.1 Gammaproteobacteria bacterium | reverse complement strand
GCGCTTGAAACGCTCGCCCACCACCGAACCCATCGAGCCGCCGAGGAACTGGAATTCGAAGGCGCAGGCCACCACCGGGTCGCCGTGCAGGCGGCCGGCCAGCGCGATCAGTGCGTCGCGCTCGCCCGTCGCCTTCTGTGCCTGCGCCAGGCGGTCCTTGTAGCGCTTGCTGTCCTTGAACTTGAGCGGATCCTCGGGTTGCACGCGCGCGCCGAGTTCCTGCTGGCCCTCTGGATCCAGGAAGGACTGGAGCCGCGTACGCGCGCCGATGCGCATATGGTGCGTGCACTTGGGGCAGACGTTGAGGTTGCGTTCGAGCTCGGCGCGGTAGAGCACCCCGTCGCAGGCCGGGCACTTGATCCACAGTCCCTCGGGCACCGAGCGCGAGCGCCGTTCGGTCTTGATTCGCGACGGGACGATTTTTTCAAACCAGGACAAGGCGGCTCATACCCCGACGGCCTCGAGAGTGTCGATGATAGCGGAATCGCGGGGCACGCCGAACTCCGCCGGGTAATCCACCTGCCAGAAGTACAGGCCGTGCGCCGCGACAGTGGCCTCGCCGGTGCGCCGTTGCCGGGATTCGAGCTGCTCGCGTGCCCGGCTGGCGGGCGCGTCGCCCAGCCCCACCGCCAGCAGCGTGCCGACAATATTGCGCACCATGTGGTGCAGGAAAGCGTTGGCGGTCACCTCGACGGTGAGCCAGGCATCGCGGCGGCGGACCGTGAGGGTTTCGATCCGGCGCACGGGCGAGCGTGCCTGGCATTCGGCGGCGCGAAAGGCGCTGAAATCGTGCTCACCGACCAGGTCGTCCGCCGCAGCCTGCATTGCGGCCGCGTCCAGCGGCCGGTACACCACCAGGGCACGGCCAGCCGCCAGCGACGAGCGGGTCGACTGGTTGAGCAGCAGGTAGCGGTAGGAGCGACGCAGGGCACCGAAGCGCGCATGGAAGTGATCAGGGACAGGGAGCACCCAGCGCAGATTCACGGCCGCCGGCAGCTCGCTGTTGGCCCCCAGCAGCCAGGCGCGCGGGGCCCGCACCGCCTGGGTATCGAAATGCGCGACCTGGGCGCGGGCGTGGACGCCGGCGTCGGTGCGTCCGGCACAGGTCAGCGCGACCTCACTGTCGGCAACGCGACCGAGGGCCGTTTCCAGTGTTTCCTGGACGGAGCTGGCGTGGGGTTGGCGCTGCCAGCCATGGAAGGCGGCGCCATCGTACTCAATGCCTACCGCGATGCGGCCCATGCACGGCCGGCTAATGGCCGGACCGGATCACCCGGGGAGCGAATCGACCAGCCTGCGAGCCTCGGTCTTCTGCGAAGCCGAGCCTTCGGCCAGTACTTCCTCGAGGATACTGCGCGCCCCTTCGGGATCGCCCATGTCCATGTACGCCCGCGCCAGGTCGAGCTTGGTGCCGACCTCGCTCATGGTCGCCGGTTCCGCCTCGCTCACCGCCGGCTCGCCGACCAGGCGCTGCGTGGCGGCGAAATCCGCCTCGCTCCCGGGCGTGCTGTGCCCGACGTCCAGGTCAAGCTTGCCGACTGATTCGCCGGTGCCCTCGAGGCTGTCGAGGTCCAGGTCGACAATGCTTTCGGCGTGTCCCCTGAGTGCCTGGACCTGTGCGGTGACGCCCTGGCCCGACCCGGGGGCTGGCATCACGGCCGTCACCAGCTCGGTGGGCGTGTCGTGGCCGGCGCCCATCGCCGGCACCACGCTCGAGAAATCCTTGTCCGTGAACAGCCAGGTGCCGCTCGAGCCCGTGCCCATGCCCGTGGCCGTGCCCGCGCCCGCAGCCGGCATCTCCGCCGTATCGGGCGTGACCACCTGCGCCCCGGCCCTGGCAAACAGCTCGCGCGTGTCCTCATCAAGGGCCGTCAGCATCGTCGGCGCGGAGCCGGCGGCGTCGCCTGTATTGTGCTTGCCAGTATCGCCGCTGGTGACGTCGAGCCCGAGGTCATCGATCGCCAGTTCGGCGGTTTGCTCTGCGTTGCCGAACTGCAGGTGCGCGCTGGCGTCGAGTTTCTGCCGGATGGTCGGACTGTCGATGCCCGGCGGCTGCAGGTTCTCTACGGTCGGCGTGTCACGGCCCGCCTCGCCCACATCGAGCGTGACGGTATGGGACTGGGGCATCTCGCGGGTCGAACCCGTGGCATCGCCGCCGCGCGCCGGGTCGTCCAGCACGAAATCCACGCCCGTGTCGCCGATCGAGCGCAACTCGCCGGTGGCGTCGGCGTCGCCGAGCGCGGCGCCCAGGTCGAGGTCGATCGCATCCGAGGGCGATTCCGTCGAAATGGAGGGCTCGCCCAGCAGATCGAAATCAACGCGGTTCTGGCCGCCTTCGAGGTTGAGGTCGACACCGCCGCTGGCAGCGCCTGGCAGGGCGCCGGAGGCCGCAAACAGCGCGTCGTCGGGCGCAATCTGCCGGCCCATGATGACCACTTTTTCCCACTCGCCGCCGGCCGCCTGGTCGCGGCTGGACGACAGCTCACGAGCGAGCTGCAGGAACTGGTCCTTGTTGCCCCACACGAAAAACACTTCGAGGAGCTTGAGTTTCAGATCGCGCCGTTGCGGCTCGCGTGCGATCGCGATGCGCACCAGGTCGGCCGCCTGGTCGTACAGGCCATAGGCCATGTGGAAATCGGCCTCGGCGAGCGGGTCGCCCTGGTCGAGCGCCACCGCGGTATCGCCGGAAATGTTGTCATCGACCGTCACGGAAGCCGACTGCATCGCCGCCAGGTCGCCTTCGCCGATGCGTGGCGCCTGGTGGCTGCCCGATTCCTCGACGACGAAAGAAGACTCCTGTTTGCTTGCCAGCGCACGCATGGGCTGGGTTTCCGCCGGACGCACGTTCGGGCGCGCCGCGGCTTCAAACGGCGGGCTGGAGAGCCGATCGAGCGTACGACCGAATTCCTGCTCCTGGCGCGAGCGCAGGTAACGCCAGCCAAGCAGGCCGGCAAGCGCTACCGCCAACACGCCCAGCGGCAGGTACCAGTTCGCCAGCAGCCAATCGAGTATCGAACCGCTTTCCTTGCTGGCGGCTGCAGGCTGCACGTCCACTGGCTTCGCGGGCTTGGGTGCCGCCACCGTCGGCTCGGGAGCCGGGGGCGGCGCTTCCTTCAGGACGTCCTGCGGTGACTTGGCGGGCTCGGCGGGTGTATTGGGGGCGACAGGAGCCGGCGGCGCCGGCTTGTCCTGGCCCATCTGTTTTTGCAGATTCGCCAGCTGGGCGTCCTTGAGATCGAGCAGGCGCTTGGATTCGGCGAGTTGTGCCTGGAGAGCGCTCACGCGCTGCTGCAGCGCGGCGGTATCGCCACCAGCCGCCGTGAGGCCCGGCGCGCCGGTGGCAGGCTCCGAGGGCGGCACCAGGTGCAGCTGGTCGTGGCCGCCATGGGCGCCGGCCCAGGCGTGGTACTGGGAACCGACTTCGGCATTGGCTTCGGCCGGCCCGATCGCCGCCACGCTCGCCGCGTCCGGCAGGTTCAGCGCCGCGCCGGCGTGCAGCTCGTTCATGTTGCCGTCGAAGGCCGACGGGTTGGCCTGATAGAGCGCCACCAGCGCGCGCTCGCGCTGCGAATTCGGATAATTGCGCGCCGCGATGGCCGAGAGCGTGTCGCCACGCTGCACCACATAGCTGCCACCGGCCGCGCTCGCGCCAGTGGTCGCAGCCGCTGCCGACGCGGGCGCTGCGGTTGGCGCAGCCGCCGGTTCCACCGTGCCCGAACGCGCCTGGGGGACCACGGCGGGCGCAGCGACCGCCGCAGCGGCACTCGCCTTGTCGCTGGTGAATGCCGGCGGATCGAGCAGCACGGTGTATTCGCGCACCAGCCGCCCGCGGGCCCAGTTGGCCTCGATCAGCAGCGTGGCGAAGGGTTCGGTGACCACCTCGCGGGAGCGCAGCTGCAGCACATCCCGCCCGTCCTGGCCCTTCCCGGGCGTCAAGGTCACCGAATCGAGATACGTTGGATAGTCGAGTCCGTAGCGGGAAAAGCTCTCGCGGCTGGCGAGCGACACCTTGAGGCTCGCGAGTTCTTCCGCCGTGGCCGTCAGGTCAATACTGGCATCGAGCGGCGCGTTCAGGGCCGATTTGAGGTGAATATCCCCCAACCCCAGCGCCATCGCCCCGGCGGGCATCAAGGCCACCAGAGCCAGCACTCGTACGACATAACGCAAAGACATCAGATCTCCCAGTGGGCCTTAAAGAGCAGTTACTCCATTAGAAAACAGCCAGTTGCGCTGTTTTCCTTGGCCCGGTGGCTATTTCCCCGGCAATATAACTTATAAATACTCCCGGACCAAAATCTCGGCGATCTGGACCGCGTTCGTGGCAGCACCCTTGCGGATATTGTCGCCCACGACCCATAGATTAAGACCGCGCTCATGGGTCATATCCTCGCGAATGCGTCCGACATAAACCGTGTCGTGGTTCGCTGCTTCGGTAACTGCCGTCGGGTAGCCGCCCGATTTGCGCTCGTCCATCACCTTCACGCCGGGGGCCCGCGCCAGCAGCGCGCGCGCCTCGGCCGCGGAAATCTTCCTGCGGGTCTCGATGTGCACGGCCTCGGAATGCCCGTAGAACACCGGCACGCGGACCGCGGTGGCATTCACGCGGATGGCCTCGTCAGCGAAGATCTTGCGGGTTTCCCAGTGCAT
Source organism: Gammaproteobacteria bacterium (assembly GCA_025357915.1). GTDB lineage: Bacteria > Pseudomonadota > Gammaproteobacteria > Steroidobacterales > Steroidobacteraceae > FEN-1191. The sequence goes on along the minus strand of JANYLH010000010.1, from coordinate 40,032 downwards.
CTTCATCTCTTCTTTCGTGTAGCCGTTCTCCATGAACTTGTCGATCTGCGGCAGGCAGTTGAAGGCAATCTGCTTCGGCATCACCTTGGGTTCGACCGGACGGCCGTTCAGCAGCTGCGCGGTCTGCTCAGCCAGCTCGGCCACCGCCTTGCGGCCGGCTCCGGACACCGACTGGTAGGTGGCGACGTTGATGCGCTCGATGCCCACGGCGTCGTAGATGGGCTTGAGCGCCACCACCATCTGGATGGTCGAACAGTTCGGGTTGGCGATGATGCCGCGCTGCTTGTATTGCGCGATCGCCGCGGCGTTGACCTCGGGGACCACCAGCGGAATGTCCGCCTCGTAACGGAAGTGCGAGGTATTGTCGACCACGACGCACCCGGCGGCCGCGGCCAGCGGCGCGTACTGCGCGGAAACATCACCGCCCGCGGAAAACAGCCCGAGCTGCACGCGCTTGAAATCGAACGTGGCCGCATCGATGGCGCGCACCGCGCGGCCGTTGAACTGCACGGTTTTGCCCGCTGAGCGGTCGCTCGCCAGCGCGAACAGCTCCTGCACCGGGAACTTGCGCTCTTCCAGCACCGTCAGCAGCATTTCGCCGACCAGGCCCGTGGCGCCCAATACCGCGACATTCCATCCCTTGCTCATCGATTGATCGTCCTCATCGCCTGTGTGTCTCGATATCCGGCACGCCCGCACGCACGTCCGCATTCTGCGCGCGGTGGCGCAGGTAGTGATCCATCAGCACGATCGCCAGCATCGCCTCGGCGATCGGCGTGGCCCGCAGGCCCACGCACGGATCGTGGCGGCCGGTGGTGACCACTTCGACCGCGTTGCCGTCGCGATCGATGGTGCGGCCTGGCACCTGGATGCTTGAGGTCGGCTTGAAGGCGACGTGCACCAGCAGCGGCTGACCGGTGGAGAGGCCGCCGAGTATGCCGCCGGCGTTATTGCCGAGAAAACCCGTCGGCGTCATCTCATCGCGATGTTCGCTGCCGCGCTGCGCGACGCAGGCGACGCCGGCGCCAATTTCCACGGCCTTGACCGCGTTGATGCCCATCATGGCGTGGGCGATGTCGGCATCGAGCCGGTCGAACACCGGCTCGCCCAGGCCCGGCGGGAGCCCCTCGGCGCGCAGCGTGACGCGCGCACCGACGGAATCGCCGGCACTGCGCAGGTCCCACAACAACTTCTCGAGCTCCGGGATACGCGCCGGGTCGGGGCAGAAGAAAGGGTTCTCATAAGCGGCCGCGGGCTGCACGGGGTCGAGCTGCAATGCGCCGATCTGGCTGAGGTAGCCGCTGATGCGCACCTGCAACCGGTCCGCCAGGTACTTGCGGGCGATCGCCCCGGCCGCGACCCGCATCACGGTTTCGCGCGCCGAGGAGCGGCCGCCGCCGCGATGATCACGATGCCCGTACTTGTGCGCGTAAGTGTAATCGGCATGTCCGGGGCGGAAGCGGTCGGCGAGCTTGTCGTAGTCGCGCGAGCGCGCGTCGGTGTTTTCCACCAGCACGCCGATCGGCGTGCCGGTGGTGCGGCCCTCGAACACGCCCGAGAGGATACGCACCGCGTCGCCCTCGCGCCGCTGACTGACAAAATGCGAAGTGCCGCTGCGCCGCCGGTCAACATCGCGCTGCAGGTCGGCCTCGGCGAGTTCCAGGCCGGGCGGGCAGCCGTCGACGATGCAGCCGAGCGCCGGCCCGTGGCTCTCGCCAAAGGTCGTGACCGTGAACACCCTGCCAATCGTGTTGCCCGACATCAGCCCTGCTTCCGTTTCCGTTTCGTTGCGACCAACTGCTCGCGCGTGAGCAGGAAGACGCCGCCGCCGCCACGCGCGAATTCCAGCCAGGTGAAGGGCAGCTGCGGAAAGCACTTTCGCACCCGCGCTTCGCTGTTGCCAACCTCGACGACCAGGATGCCCCCCGGCCGCAGGAATCGCGCCGCATCCCGCAAAATCACCCGCACCGAATCGAGACCGTCGGTGCCTGCCGCCAATGCCGCAGCCGGTTCATGCCGGTACTCGGGCGGGAGCGCCGCCAGCTCCGCACGCCCTACGTAGGGCGGATTGCTGACAATAATATCGTAAGCGTCCGCCTTCAGGGCGCTGAAGTGATCGGATTTCACAGCCCGCACGCGCCGGGCCAGGCGATGCCGGCGGATGTTCAGGCGCGCCACGGCGAGGGCGGCGTCCGCTATATCGAGCGCGTCCACGCGTGCGCGCGGGAACGCCGCGGCGCAGGCGATGGCGATGCAGCCCGAGCCCGTGCCCACGTCGGCAATTCGTCGTACGCGCGCGGCATCGATCCACGGCGCGAAGCCAGGCTCGATGAGCTCGGCCAGCGGCGAGCGCGGTATCAGCACCCGCTCGTCGACATACATCTCGAGCCCCGCGAACCAGCAGCGATGAGTCAGGTAAACAACCGGGACCCGCTCGCCGACGCGCCGCGCCACCAGCGCGTGCAACGCGGCGAGCTGCGCGGGCGTGGCGCCCCGACGGAGCCTCGCTGCCGTGGGTTGCGCGGGGAGCCCGAGCGCGTGCCAGACCAGCGCCGCGGCGTCGTCGCGCGCATTGTCGGTACCGTGCCCGTAATGGAGCCGCGCGCGCTGGAGCGTGCGCGCCACGCGCCGCAGGAGCACCGCGACCGGCGCCGGCGGCGTGCGCCGCGCCGTATGTGATAATCGGGCCATGAAACTGCGGCGCCTGTTGCCTCTGTTGCTGCTCGCGGGTCTGGCCGGCACGCTCGCCGGCCTGTTCGTCGCGCGCATGCTGACACAAAGGACCGTCGCGCTGCAGGGCGGCACCGCTCTGCCCGGGCCCCGCGCACTCGAGCCGTTCCTGCTGACCGACACTGCCGGCCGCCCGTTTACCAACGAGGCACTGCGCGGACATCCAACACTCCTGTACTTCGGCTTCACCTCCTGCCCGGACGTGTGCCCCGCCACGCTCGCCAAGCTGCGCGATCTGCAACGACAGTCCTCGGCCGCCGGACTCCAGGTGCTGTTTGTGACCGTGGATCCCGAACACGACACGCCTGCGGTGCTCGGGCAGTACCTGGCCGGTTTCAGCCGCGACTTCATCGGGCTGCGTGCCGCGCCCGCAGCGCTCGCGCCGCTGCTGCGGAACCTCGACGCTTTCGCCGGACGCAAGGATTTGCCTGGCGGCCAGCACAGCTTCGATCATTCCGCGACGCTCTACCTGCTCGATAGTCGCGGACGCCTGGCGGTCGTGTTTACGCCGCCGTTCACAGCCGCGCTGCTGGCCGCCGACCTGCGCACGCTTGCCGCTGGGGCGGGTCTGTGAGCCACTCGCCCGGCTCGGGCGGCCGCTGGTTCGTCACGCTGCAATACCTGCTGCCCCAGCACCTGCTCTCGCGGCTGATCGGCGCCATCGCCCGCGCCCGCGTCGCCTGGATCCGCCGGCCGCTGATCGCCGGCTTCGTGCGCGGCTACCGCCCGGAGCTCGACGACGCCGTGCAACCCGACCCGCAGGCCTACCCGAGCTTCAATGCCTTCTTTACGCGCTCACTCCGTCCGGGCGCCCGCCCAGCCTCGCCCGCGCCGCTGGCGATCGACAGCCCGGTCGACGGACGCATCAGTGCGCTGGGCACGAGCGCGCGCGGGCGACTGCTGCAGGCCAAGGGGCGGGATTACGCGCTGCGAGCGCTGCTCGCCGGCAACGAGACGCTCGCCGCGCGCCTGGAGGGCGGGCTGTTCATGACCATCTATCTGGCGCCCTTCAACTACCACCGCATACACATGGCGCTGGACGGGACGCTGGGCGGAGCCTGGTACGTGCCCGGGGCGCTCTTCAGCGTCAACGACACGACCGCGCGCCACGTGCAGGACCTGTTCGCGCGCAACGAGCGCGTGATCCTGGAGTTCGCGGGCGACCGTGGGCCGCATGTGCTGGTGATGGTGGGCGCGCTGTTCGTGGGCAGCATGGGCACCGTCTGGCACGGCGATATCGCCCCGCCACGCCAGCGCGGCGCCACCGCGCTGCCGATGCCGGCAACGCCGGGGGCGGCCCGCCTGGCGCGCGGCGCCGAAGTGGGCCGCTTCAACATGGGCTCAACCGTTATCCTGCTGCTGCCGCCTGGCAGCGCCAGCTGGGATGGCGGCCTGGCCGCGGGCAGCGCGGTGCGCGTCGGTCAGGCGCTCGGTGCGGTGAACGCGGGCGCCACCGGAGCGTGAACGAGGCCACTCACGACTGGCGGCCGGGCACCAATCCCGAACGGCTCCAGCGCCGCGCCGCCATGCTGGCCGCGATCCGCGCCTTCTTTGCCGAACGCGGCGTGCTCGAGGTTGACACGCCGCAGCTGGTGAATTTCGCCGTCACCGATCGCCACCTGCATTCGGCCGAAGTCCGCTGGCCGGGTAGCGACGAGCGGCCGCGCTACCTGCACACCTCGCCCGAGTACGCGATGAAGCGGCTGCTGGCCGCGGGGAGCGGCGACATCTACCAGATGTGCCACGTGTTTCGCGGCGAAGAACACGGGGCGCTGCACAACAGCGAGTTCATGATGGTGGAGTGGTATCGCCGGGGCTGGGCCTTCACCGCTCTGATGGCTGAGGTCGACGCCCTGCTGCGCCGGGTGCTCGGCGGCGTGACGGGTGCGCCAGCGCGGTTCCTCCACTACGAGCAGGCCTTCCTCGAGACGCTGGAGTGCAACCCGCTGACCGATAGCGACAGCGCGCTGGCCGCCCGGGCGCGCGCGGCCGGGTTTGAGGATGCGCTGGTGCGTCGCTGCGAACGCGACGAACTGCTGGACCTGCTGATGGGCGCGTGCATCGGGCCGAAGCTCGGGCTCGACGGCCCGGTATTCGTGCACCGCTACCCGGCAAGCCAGGCCGCGCTGGCGCGCCTGGATCCGCTTGATTCCCGGGTCGCCCTGCGCTTCGAGCTCTATCTGCACGGTGTCGAACTCGCCAACGGCTTCGAGGAACTGGCGGACGCGCACGAGCAGCGAGCGCGCTTCGCCGCGGATCAGCGCGCGCGGGCGGCGCGCAACCTCACGGTGCCGGCGATGGACGAATTCATGCTGGCGGCGCTCAAGGCGGGACTGCCCGCCTGCTGCGGAGTGGCGCTGGGGTTCGACCGGCTGCTGATGATCGCTTGCGGGGCCACGCGCATCGAGGAAGTGCTGGCTTTCACCAGCCAACACGCCTGAGCGCGCTGAGCGCTAGGCCTTGGCGCGCGAAACGTACTCGCCGGTGCGGGTATCGACGCGGATCAACTCGCCCTCGTTGAGAAACAGCGGCACGCGCACCACGGCGCCGGTTTCCAGCTTGGCCGACTTCTGGCCGCCGGTGGCGGTATCGCCGCGCAGGCCCGGATCGGTCTCGACGATCTTGAGCTCGACGTGGGCCGGCGGCGTGACCACCAGCGGCACGTTGTTCCAGAGCGTGACGGTGCAGTTCATGCCGTCCTTGAGCCACACGGCGTTGTCGCCGACCACCGCCTTGTCGGTCGCGTACTGCTCGAAATTCTCCGGAATCATGAAATGCCAGAAGCTGCCGTCGTTGTAGAGGTACTGCATCTCGGCGTCCATGACGTCGGCGGCCTCGAGCGATTCGCCCGAGCGGAAGGTGCGCTCGATGGTGCGGCCGTTCTTGAGGTTGCGGACCTTGATGCGGTTGAAGGCCTGGCCCTTGCCCGGCTTGACGAATTCGTTGTCCACGATCGCGTACGGGTCGCCCTCGAGGATGACCTTCATGCCCGCACGGATTTCGCTGGTCGTATAGCTCGACATGTCGGTCCTCGCCTGGGGCTCCATCTGGCTCCGGAATCGGGCCTTGCGGAGGGCCGCGTATGATAACGGCATCACTGTTTGGCTGCCAGCAGCCCGCTGGCGCAGGCCCTGGCGCAAACCGCGGCCTGGCGCACGGTGCCGGCGGGTCATAATGCTAGAATTTTCCATATTCGCCGGGGCCGAGCGCCATCCGGCCACGGAGCATTATTTGAGCAATTCCACGGCCGTACCCGTGCTGGTGCAGAGTGTTTCCCGCGACCCGGTGGAAAGGCTCAACAGCCTGCTGCGCAACAGCGGGCTGGCGGCGCATTGCACATGGATACCGGCCGTGCAGGACGTGCCGGACGCGCTCGAGCAGCTCAATCCGGAACTGATGGTGCTGTTTGCGCCCACCACCCAGCAGCTGGCCCAGATCGCCGCGGTGCGCGACCAGATGGCCGCGGGCGTCCCGCTGATCGTGATCCGCGACCGGGTGGACAGCGCCGTCACCGGCGAGGACATGGCGCGCGGCGCGCGCGACACGGTGTCGATCGCCAGCCCCGAGCACGTCCAGGCCGTTATCCATCGGGAACTGCGTTCGTTCCGCATGGAACGCACGCTCACCGACACGCTGCGCGCCGCGCAGGATTACCGCCGCCAGCTCGAAACCGTCCTGCATCGCTCCAACGACGCCATCGCACAGGTGCAGGAAGGCATCGTCGTGCAGGTCAACGCCTCGTGGCTCGAGCTGTTCGGCTATGCCGAGCCCAGCGCGCTGGTCGGTCAGCCGGTCATGGATCTGTTCGACGGCGAAACGCAGGCGCCCCTCAAGGGGGCGCTGGGGGCCTGCCTGCAGGGCCGCTGGAGCGACCACCTGCTCAAGGCCGGCGCCATGCTCGCCGACGGTTCCGGCGTGGCCCTCGAGCTGGTGCTGGCGGTGGGCGAATTCGACGGCGAACCGTGCGTACAGCTGATCGTGCCGGCGCACAAGCGCGACGACCGGCAGCTCGCCACGGAACTCGCCGACGCCGTGTGCCGCGATCCGGCCAGCGGCCTGTGGCTGCGCCAGCACCTGCTGCGCCTGTGCAACGAGCGGCTTGCGAAGCCCCCAACCGGAGGCGTGCGTTGCCTCGCAGTGCTGCGCCCGGATAAGTTCGCGGAGCTGGCAAAAGAACACGGCGTCACGGCCACCGAGGAATTCCTGGCGCTGTACGCCGCGCAGGTCCGCGCGATGCTCGGACCCAACGACATTGCCGGACACTTCGGCGCTGCGAGCCTGCTGCTGCTGCTCGAGCGCGGCAACACGCGTGACGCCGAGGCCTGGAGCGAGAGCCTGGTAGAACGCATCGCCAAGCATGGGTTCGCGCTCGGTGAAAAGACCGTGCGCGTCACCTGCTCGGCGGGCCTCGCGGTGCTGACCAGCGCCGACCAGGGGCTCGATGCGGCAGTGGCCGTGGCGCAGGCGGCCCTGCAGCGCTGTGCCGACCGCGGCGGCGGCCAGGTCGTCGTGAACGAGCGCGTCGACCAGGACACGCGGGTCATGGCCTATGACCAGGTATGGGTCAAGCACATCAAGGCGGCGCTGGCCGAGAACCGTTTCCACCTGGTGCAGCAGCCGATTGCCAGCCTTACCGGCAGCGTCCAGAAGATCTTCGATGTCGCGGTACGCATGCTCGACACCCAGGCACGCGAGGTGCTGCCCTCGGAGTTCCTGCCGGCCGCGGAACGGAACGATCTGATGCGCAACATCGACCGCTGGGTACTGCGGGCCGCTCTCGAAGTCATCGCCAAGCGGCAGCCGGACCAGATGTTCGTGCGCTTGTCACGCGACAGCGTGCTCGACACCACGCTGCTGGAGTGGCTCACTGGCGAGCTGAAATCGACCGGGGCCGAGCCGCAGCGGCTGTGCGTGCAGGTCACCGAGGCGGTAACCGAGCGGCACCTGCCGCAGGTGCAGGCCCTGCTCGGCGAACTGCGCAAGCGCCAGATCAAGTTCGCGATCGAACACTTCGGCGCCGGGCGCGATTCGCAGGGCCTGCTCGGCACCCTGGCCGTGGACTACCTGAAGATCGACGGTTCGCTGATGCAGGGCCTGGCGGGCAACCTCGAATTACAGCAGCGGGTGCACGCCATCGTCGAGGGCGCGACCAGACGCGCGATCCAGACCGTGGCCGAACGCATCGAGGACGCCAACACCATGGCGGTAGTCTGGCAACTGGGCGTGCAGTACATCCAGGGCTACCTGGTGCACGCTCCCGAAGAGGTCGTGCTCAAGTCGTGAGTTCCGCGCGCCGACGCCCGCGCGCCGCGCCAGTCCTGCTGGCGGCAGCGGTGGCGGCTCTGCTTGTGCTCCCCGGCTGCACAGCGGACCAGTCCGCTCCGGCTGCGCCCGTGCCCATGAAGGCCGGCCCGGGACTGGCAGCATCGCAACGCCTGGCGCGCGCTGTCGACGCGGGCGGGATGCGCAGCATCGACCCGTCGATCTCCACCGATGTGCCGGCCGCGCACGTGCTCGACGACCTGTTCGAGGGGTTGACACGCCTGCGCGAGGACGGCGAACCCGGGCCCGGCGTCGCTGAACGCTGGGAGACCAGCGCCGATGGCCGCATCTGGATCTTTCACCTGCGCGCGGCGCGCTGGTCGAACGGCGCACCGGTCCGCGCGGCGGATTTTGTCTATGCCTGGCGCCGCACGGTCGACCCGCGCACGGCTTCCGACTACGCCGAAGCGCTGGCGCCGGTGCGCAACGCGCTGGCGATCAGCGCCGGCAGCATGAGCGTCACCGAGCTGGGTATCACCGCGCCCGACGCGCGTACCGTGCGCGTGGAGCTGAACGCACCGACGCCATTCCTGCTGAGCCTCCTGACCAAGTCGTACACCTACCCACAGTACGAGCCGGCGATCCGCGCGCATGGCGATGACTGGGTGCGCCCCGAGTTCATGGTCAGCAACGGTGCGTTCCGCCTGCAGGAGTACGTCATCGCCGGCCGCGTGACGCTGGTGAAGAACCCCCTCTACTGGGACGCCGCGCGCGTGCGGCTGCAGCAGGTCACTTACCTCCCGCTTGATCGCGCCGCGCAGACCGAGCGGTTCTTCGCCGGCGACCTGGCGTTCACCGACTCGTTCGCGGCTGAACAAACCGCGTGGCTGCGCGCGCGCCTAGGTGACCAGGTGGTCAGCGCGCCGTATCTTGGGAACTTCGTGCTCGGCGTCAACGTCACGCGCCCGCCGTTCGCCGGGAATCGCGCGCTGCGCATGGCCCTGACGCTGGGCGTCGATCGTGAAACGCTGGTGCGCTACGTGCGCCAGGGCCTGTACGAGCCGGCGTGGACGCCGACGCCGCCGCTGGCCGGCTATACCGCGCCGGTCCCCGCATGGGCACGACTCCCGCAGGCGCAGCGGCATGCGCTGGCGCGCCGCTTCTATGCGCAAGCGGGCTATTCCGCTCAACATCCGCTGCGCGTGGATCTGCATTACCCTACCGATTCGGACAACCGCCGCACCTACGAAGCGGTGGCCGCCATGTGGCGCGCCAATCTCGGCGCCGAAGTCGGCACCTACAACGAGGAGTTCCGGGTGCAGCTCAACGAGCGGCACCTCAAGCAGCTCGCGCTGTTCCACTACGCATGGATCGGCGATTACCCCGACCCGCTGACCTTCCTGCAGCTGTTCCAGACCGGTTTCGGCTACAACGACGGCGGTTACTCGAACCCGCGCTACGACGCGCTGCTCGCCGCCGCCGGCAACGACAGCGACGCCGCGCGGCGCCTGCAGACACTGGCGCAGGCGGAAACGATCCTCAATGAAGACGTCGCCTGCATCCCGCTCTACTATTACGCGACGCGGCATCTGATCAAGTCCTACGTGCGCGGCTGGACCAGCAACATCCAGGATCGCAATCTCTCGCAATACATGTACCTGCTCGAACACGGGGAAAACTAGCATGGCGAGTTTCCTGCTGCGCCGGCTGCTCACCGCCATACCCACGCTGCTGGTGATCGCCACGCTGGCGTTCACGCTGCTGCACCTCACGCCGGGCGGCCCGTTCGACTCGGACAAGGTGCTGGTGCCGCAGATCCAGCACGCCATCGAGGCGCGGTTCCACCTGGACGAACCGGTGTGGCGACAGTACCTGCGCTACCTCGCCGATCTGGCGCGCGGCGATTTCGGACCTTCATTCCAGTACCGCAACACCTCGGTCAACGAGCTCATCGCCCAGGGCCTGCCGGTCGACGCCGCCATCGGCGCCAGCGCGATGCTGATCGCACTGCTCGTCGGGGGCGGCACCGGGCTGCTGGCGGCATCGCGGCCGGGCAGCTGGCGCGACCAGCTGCCGATGAGCCTGGCGATGCTGGGCATTTCGGTGCCGGTATTCGTCACCGCGCCGCTGCTCATCCTGCTGTTTGCGATGCGGCTGCACTGGTTGCCCGCCGGCGACTGGGTTGCCGGATCCTGGCGCCACCTGCTGCTGCCGTCGCTGGCGCTGGCCCTGCCCTATACCGCCTATATCGCCCGCATCGTGCGTGCCGCCGCGCTCGACGCGCTCGGCCAGCCGTGGATTCGCACCGCGCGCGCCAAGGGCCTGCCCACGCACACTATCGTGCTGCGGCACGCACTGCGCCCGACACTGGTGCCGCTGGTGTCGTTCCTGGGCCCCGCGCTCGCCGGCGTGCTCACGGGCTCGATCGTCATCGAGCAGGTGTTCGGGCTGCCGGGCATCGGCCGCTTCTTCGTCACCGGCGCGCTCAACCGCGATTACACCCTGGTGACCGGCATCACCGTGCTCTACGGCGCGCTGATCATCGGCCTCAACCTGCTGGTCGACCTGTGCTACGCGTGGCTCGATCCGCGCGTCAGGAACCGCACATGAAGCCCGAGCGCGACCAGGGGGGCCTGTGGCACGAGAGCTGGCGGCGGCTGCGCGCGCGCCGCAGCACTAAGGCGGCCGCGGCTGTCCTGGGCAGCGTCATCATTGCCGCCGTGCTCGTGCCCTGGCTGTCGCCCTACGACTACGCGACGCCCTCGTGGACCGAGATCTTCAGTCCACCGACGGCGGGTGGCGGACACCTGTTCGGCACCGACAGCCTGGGGCGCGACCTGCTGGTGCGCGTGATGTGGGGCTGCCGCGTTTCACTGCTGGTCGGCATCACCGCCAGCCTGATCAGCGTCGTGATCGGCGTGCTGTGGGGCGCGCTGGCCGGCTACCTCGGCGGACGCGTCGACGGGCTGCTGATGCGTACCGTCGATGTGCTGTATTCCGTGCCCTTCATTCCCTTCGTCATCGTACTCGAGGTGCTGTTCGGGCGGAACTTCCTCATGGTGTTCATCGCCATCGGCGCGGTCTCCTGGCTCGACATCGCGCGCATCGTGCGCGGCCAGACGCTCACCATCCGCAACCAGGAATACATCGAGGCGGCGCGCGCACTGGGCGTGCGCACGCCGGCGATGATCCGGCGACACGTGCTGCCCAATCTCATTGGCCTGGTGGCGGTCTACGCCACGCTGACCATTCCCGGCGTGATTCTCTTCGAGGCGCTGCTGAGTTTCCTCGGGCTCGGCGTGCACGCGCCGCTCGCCTCGCTCGGATCGCTGGTGGCCGAGGGCGCCAATGAGATGCAGGCCAATCCCTACCTGCTGATCTTCCCCGCTGCCTTCCTGGCGCTGATCATCCTCAGTCTCAACCGGCTCGGCGACGCTCTGCGCGACGCGCTCGATCCGCGCCAGGACGGCAATCGTGACTAGTGCCGCTGACCCGCTGCTACAACTGCGCGGACTCAGCGTCCGCTACGCAAGCGCCGGGCGGGAAGTGCGCGCGGTGGATCACATCGATCTCGATCTTGCCGTACATGAGTGCCTCGGGGTCGTGGGCGAGTCCGGTTCCGGCAAGACGCAGCTGCTGCTCGCGCTGCTGGGCTTGTGCAGCTCGGCGGCGCGCCTCGCCGGCAGCATCCGCTATCGTGGCGAGGAATTGCTGGGAGCGCCGCCCGCGCGTCTCCAGGCGCTGCGCGGCCGGCGCATCGCCATGGTGTTCCAGGAACCGATGAGCGCGCTCAATCCCTACCTGACGGTCGGCACCCAGCTCACTGAAGGCGCGCGACGGCACCTGCAGCTCGGGCGCCGCGCGGCACGCGCGCGTGCCGCGGAACTGCTGGCGACGGTGCAGATCGACGCGCCGGCCGAGCGGCTCCGCCAGCATCCGCACGAGCTCTCGGGCGGCATGCGCCAGCGCGTGATGATCGCCATGGCGCTGATGTGTGATCCGGAGATCCTGCTGCTCGATGAGCCGACCACCGCGCTCGACGTCACGGTGCAGGCGCAGGTGCTCGAACTCCTGCACGCCGTGCGCGCTCGCACGGGGGCGGCCATATTGTTCGTGACCCACGATCTGGGGGCGCTGGCCTCACTGGCCGACCGGGTCGCGGTCATGTATGCCGGGCGCCTGGTCGAACAGGCGAGCGCGCCGGCCCTGTACACCTCGCCCCGCCATCCCTATACCGCCGGACTCCTGCGCTCGCTCCCGCGCCTGGACCTGCCGGTCCCGGCGCGTCTCCCCGCGATCCCCGGCCAACCGCCCGACCTGGCGGAGCTCGGCGCAGGCTGTGCCTTCGCGCCCCGCTGCCCGCTGGTGCATGATCGCTGCGCTTCCAGCCCGCCACTGCGGGCCTTGCCGGAGGCGCGCAGCGTCGCCTGCCACTTCGAGGGCACGGCCGCGCAGATCGCCGGGGCCTGGGCATGAGCGCGGCGGCCGGCACAGCGCCGCTGCTGGAGGTCCGCGACCTGCGCGTGCGCTACGGCATCGGCACACGCGCGGCTTCGGCACAGCGCACCGCCGCGGTCGATGGGGTCAGTTTCGATGTGGCTGCGGGTGAAAGCCTCGGCCTGGTGGGCGAATCCGGCAGCGGCAAATCCAGCATCGCCCGCGCGCTGTTGCGGTTGATTCCCGCCACCGGCACCGTGCTGTTCCAGGGGCGCGATCTGCTGCAGCTCGAAGGCGCGGCCTTGCGCGCGACGCGAGAGCACCTGCAGATCGTCTTCCAGGATCCACTCGGCGCACTCGACCCGCGGATGAACGTGGCGGAACTGGTCGCCGAGCCGCTGCTGGAGTTCCGCGCGGCGAGCGCCGGCCAACACCGCGAACAGGTCACGCGGATGCTGGGGCGCGTCGGTATCGGCAGCGAACTGCTCGGCCGCTACCCCCACCAGCTCTCGGGCGGCCAGGCGCAGCGCGTCGGGTTGGCGCGCGCGCTGATCCTGCGGCCCCGGCTGCTGATCTGCGACGAACCCGTAGCGGCCCTCGACGTATCGATCCGTTCGCAGATCGCCAACCTGCTGCGCGACCTGCGCGACGAACTCGGACTCTCGCTCCTGTTCATCGCCCATGACCTGGCCACCGTGCGGTTCCTGTGCGATCGTGTACTGGTGATCTACCGGGGGCAAACGATGGAATTGGCGCCGCGCGACGCACTCTACGGCGCGCCCCGGCACCCTTACACGCGCGCGCTGCTGGCCGCCAACCCGGTTCCCGATCCTGCCCGTGGCGCGCCACGGGCACCGCCTCCCGCCGCCGTGCTCACGGCGGCGGTTGCATCCGGCGGCTGCGTGTTCCTGGACCGTTGCCCGCTCGCTGTGGTGCGCTGCACCCAGCAAGCACCGCTGCTCCGCGGCGTCGAGGCGAGCCTGGTGAGCTGCCATCGCGCCAGCGAGTAGCGCGCGCAACGGCTTTTCGAGCGACCATCGCCGCGACGCGCTAACATTGCGCGCCTGCAACAATACCCATCCTAGGAGCTAGATCGAAATGACGAACCTGAAGAACAAGACCGTTGGTTTTCTGGCAGTGGCAGCCGTGCTGCTGCTGGGTGCCTGCGCCAACCAGATGGAACCGGCCCAGAAGGCGATTGCCGGAATCGACAGCGCGGTCAGCGCCGCAGCCCCCGATGCGGGCAAGTACATTCCCGACCAGCTCGCGGCGGTGCAGAAGAAGCTTGCGGATCTCAAGACCGCCTTCGACAGCAAGGACTACGCCACCGTGCTCACCGGCGCGCCGGGAGTGCTGAGCGAAGCACAGGGACTGCTGGGTGCCGCCATGCTGAAGAAAGACGAAGTCGTCAAGGCGATGAGCGCCCAGTGGCCCGCCATGGCCGCCGCCGTGCCCGCTCTGGTCACCTCCGTGACCAACCGCGTCGCGGCACTGGGCAAGAGCAAGCATCTGCCTGAAGGGGTAGACCTGGCCGCCGCCAAGACCGGTATCGCTGATGCCAGTGCACTGTGGAGCAAGGCCCAGGCCGCGTTCGCGGCGGGCAATATCGAGGAAGCCGTCAGCACGGCCAATGACGTCAAGGCCAAGGCCGAAGCGGCCGCGGCGGCGATCAAGATGTCGCTGCCAGCTCTCGCACCGGCCGCCAAGTAACCGGGCGCGAGCGACTTTAACCATCAGGGCGGAGCCTGCGCCGGGTGCGGCCAGGCTCCGGACTGATCAGGCGGGAGCAAACGCCTCGATTCGTTCCACTGTCCGCCAGCCGCGCGGCAGCACTGCGCCGCGCTGGGAGCGCTGCCCGAGGTAGTGCTTGAGGTCGTTGGCGCTGAGCGTCATCTGCCGTTCACCCGAATACACGCGCAGCGACTGCCCGGCAGCCAGCACAGCCACCGCGATCATCAGTTCCTCGCGCGCTGCGGCCTTCTTGCCGGGAATGCCAAACAGCTTGTTGCCCTTGCCGCGCGGCAGTTCCGGCACCTCGCTGGCCGGAAACACCAGCAGCCGACCTTCGCTGCTCACCGCGGCCACCAGCGCATCGGGCCCCGGCACCGGCACCGGCGGCAGCACCACCGCACCTTCGCTGACATTGATGACGGCCTTGCCGGCACGATTGCGCGACTGCAATTCACCGAGCCGCACCGTGAAGCCAAAGCCCGCGTCCGTCGCCACCAGCCACAGCTCGGCGCTCTCACCGAGCAGCACGCCGGCAAAGCGCGCACCGTCCGGCGGATCGAGCCGCCCCGACAGCGGTTCGCCGGCGCCACGCGCCGAGGGCAGGCTGTGCGCCGGCAGGCTGTAGGCACGCCCGGTGGTATCGATGAACAGCGCGTTCTGCGTACTGCGCCCGCGCGCCGCGGCCTGGAAAGCATCGCCGGTCTTGTACGTCAGCGTGCGCGGATCGATATCGTGGCCCTTGGCCGCGCGCGCCCAGCCGCCCGTCGACAGCACGATCGTCACCGGTTCGTTGGCCACCAGGTCGGTCGCCTCGATCGCCTGCGCCGCCGCCCGCTCGACGATGCGCGTGCGGCGCTCGTCGCCGTACTCCTCGGCATCGGCGACGATCTCGGCACGGATGAGCTTGGTGAGTTTTGCCTTGCTGGCGAGCAGCGCCTCGATGTCCTTGCGCTCGGCCGCCAGCCGCTCCTGCTCGTCGCGGATCTTCATTTCCTCGAGCCTGGCCAGGTGCCGGAGCTTGGTGTCGAGGATCGCCTCGGCCTGCTCGTCGGAGAGCTTGAAGCGCTTGATCAATACCGGCTTGGGCTCCTCCTCGCGGCGGATGATGCGGATCACCTCGTCGAGGTTGAGGTACGCAATCAACATGCCATCGAGGATGTGCAGCCGGCGCGACACCTTGTCGAGCCGGAACTCGAGCCGGCGGCGCACCGTGCGGCGCCGGAACTCCAGCCACTCGGCCAGCAGCGCCTTCAGTCCCAGCACGCGCGGCCGGCCATCCAGGGCGATCACGTTGATGTTGACGCGGTAGCTGCGCTCAAGGTCCGTGGTCGCAAACAGGTGCGCCATGAGCTGCTCGATATCGACGCGGTTGGAGCGCGGTTCGATCACCAGCCGGGTCGCGTTCTCGTGGTCCGACTCGTCGCGGATGTCCTCGACCATGGGGAGCTTCTTCTCACGCATCTGCTGCGCGATCTGCTCCTGCACACGGCTCCCCGATACCTGGTAGGGCAGCTGGTTGATGACGATGTGCCCGGTTTCCTTCTCCTGCTCCCAGACCGCACGGGCGCGGTAGCTGCCGGTACCCTGGTCGTAGAACTGCACGAGCTCGTCGCGGCTCGAGATGATTTCGGCGCCGGTGGGAAGGTCCGGACCCTTGATGTGCTTGAGCAGCGCGCGCGTGCTCGCGTCCGGGTCATCGAGCAGGTGCACGCAGGCGGCCGCTACTTCGCGCAGGTTGTGCGGCGGTATGTCGGTGGCCATGCCCACGGCGATGCCTGAGGCGCCGTTGAGCAACAGGTTGGGGAGGCGCGCGGGCAGCAGTAATGGCTCTTCCATCGTGCCGTCGAAATTGGGACCCCAGTCGACCGTGCCCTCGGTCAGTTCATCGAGCAGCAGGTCCGCGTAGCGCGTCAGGCGCGATTCCGTATAGCGCATGGCCGCGAAGGACTTCGGATCATCGGCCGAGCCCCAGTTGCCCTGACCGTCGACCAACGGATAGCGGTAGGAGAAATCCTGCGCCATGTGCACCATGGCTTCGTAGCAGGCCGAGTCGCCATGCGGGTGGAACTTGCCGATGACATCACCCACGGTGCGCGCCGATTTCTTGTGCTTCGCCGCTGCCGACAGGCTCAGTTCGCTCATCGCATAGACGATGCGCCGCTGCACCGGCTTCAGGCCGTCGCCCAGCGCCGGGAGTGCACGATCGAGGATCACGTACATCGAATAATCGAGGTACGCCTTTTCCGTGAAGGTGGACAGTGGGCGTTTTTCCACGCCCTCAAAATTGAGTTCCTGCGATTTCAAGCGTTCACCAGCCCAGGAAAGCACGCAGATGCCAAAACGAACCGGTGGGGAGGCGTGCTCAAACCATGTTCGAAAACGCCGTAAACCCGTCCATGGGGGCCCCGGGCGCGCCATCCGTGGCGCGCACGGCTTCGAACATGGGTTAAGCACGCCTCCCCACTTGCCCGCGAGTTTTTACGCCTGCGCGCGTCATGCGCTGGCGAACGCGCGCAAGGCCAACCACGCGCGGTTTCGAACGCGCGGGGCGGCGACGAGGCGCGCAGGCTAACGCCAACGCGCGAACCGACCCAAGTGGCAACCTGGCACAAGTCGTGCCATGAACACGCGCACGCCGACGTCCGGGCGGTCGCGTTCCGAGGCAATCGTCTTGCCGGGACCGTCCGCGACATGGATGTCGCGGCCGCAGCCCCCATGGACGGGTTTACGGCGTTCCCGGCAAGACGATTGCCTCGGAACGCGACCGCACATGTACCATTGCGCGTGTTCATGGCACGACTTCTGCCAGGTTGCCGCTTTGCTCCAGCCACTCGCGCCGATCACCCGCGCGCTTCTTCGCCAGCAGCATGTCCATGAGCTTGTCGGTGTTGTCCTTCGCCTCGATGGTGAGCTGCACCAGGCGCCGGGTAAGCGGGTCGATGGTCGACTCGCGCAGCTGCGCCGGGTTCATCTCGCCCAGCCCCTTGAAGCGCGTGACCACCGGTTTGGCGCGCGAGTGCTCGGCCGCGAGGCGCCCCAGCACCGCGTCGCGCTCGTCGTTGTCGAGCGCGTAGAGCACCTGCTTGCCGGCATCGATCCGGTACAGCGGCGGCATCGCCACGTAAACGTGGCCGTTCGACACCAGCGGGCGGAAATGCCGCAGGAACAGCGCGCACAGCAGCGTCGCGATATGCAGCCCGTCGGAATCCGCGTCAGCCAGGATGCAGACCTTGTGATAGCGCAGCCCCGACAGGTCGGCCGAGCCCGGATCGACGCCGATCGCGACACTGATATCGTGCACTTCCTGCGAACTGCCGATCTCGCCGGGCTCGAGCTCCCAGGTGTTCAGGATCTTGCCGCGCAGCGGCATGATGGCCTGGAAGTCCTTGCTGCGGGCCTGCTTGGCCGAACCGCCGGCAGAGTCGCCCTCGACCAGGAACAGCTCCGAGCGCGCCGGATCCTGGCAGGTGCAGTCCGCGAGCTTGCCCGGGAGCGCCGGGCCGTTGACGGCGCGCTTGCGGGTAATGCGCTGCGCGGCGCGCAGCCGCTCCTGCGCGTTGGCGATGGCGAACTGCGCGATGCCCTCACCGGCGTCCGGATGCTGGTTGAGCCACAGGCCGCACGCGTCCCGGGCGTGGGTCTCGACC
Source organism: Gammaproteobacteria bacterium (assembly GCA_025357915.1). GTDB lineage: Bacteria > Pseudomonadota > Gammaproteobacteria > Steroidobacterales > Steroidobacteraceae > FEN-1191. Next base: position 22,225 of record JANYLH010000010.1, on the reverse strand, counting down.
AACGCCGCCGCCTCGCGCGAGCTGAGTTTCTCCTTCGTCTGCCCGGCGAACTGCGGGTCGCGGATCTTGATCGACAGCACGTAGCAGGCGCGCTCCCAGACATCCTCGGCCGTGAGCTTGATGCCGCGGGGCAGGAGATTGCGGAACTCGCAGAACTCACGCACCGCATCGACAATTCCCGAGCGCAGGCCATTGACGTGCGTGCCACCCGCGACCGTGGGAATCAGGTTCACGTAGCTCTCGGCGATCAGGTGCGGCGCATCGCTCGACCAGGCGAGCGCCCACTCGACCACGTCCTGCTCGGACGCATGGCGACCGGTGATGGGCTCAAGCGGCAGGCGCTCGTGTTTCTCGAGCTGCTCGGTGAGGTACTCACCCAGGTGCCCGGTGTAGAACCATTCCTCCTTTTCGCCGGTCGCTTCGTTCAGGTAGGTCAGGCGCAGCCCGGCGCACAGCACCGCCTTGGCCTTGAGCACGCGCTTGAGCTCTGGCACCGCGAAGCGCTCAGTGTCGAAGAATTTCGGATCGGGCCAGAAGCGCACGGTGGTGCCGGTGTTGCGCGCGCCGACCGTGCCGACGACTTCGAGCTTCGAGGAGACACGCCCATCCTTGAAGGCGATGTTGTATTCCTTGCCGCCGCGCCGTACCCAGCACTCCAGGTGCCTGGACAGCGCGTTCACCACCGACACGCCGACGCCATGCAGGCCGCCGGCGAAACTGTAGGTCTGGTCGTTGAACTTGCCGCCGGCGTGGAGGCGCGTGAGGATCAGTTCGACGCCACTGATTTTTTCCTGCGGATGGATGTCGACCGGCATGCCGCGCCCGTCGTCGGTGACGCCGAGCGACCCGTCCTTGTAAAGCACGACGTCGATCTGGTGACAGTGGCCGGCGATCGCTTCATCGACGCTGTTGTCGACGACTTCGTGGGCCAGATGGTTGGGCCGGGTGGTGTCGGTGTACATCCCCGGCCGGCGGCGTACCGGCTCGAGGCCCGAGAGTACTTCGATATCAGAGGCGTTGTACGACTGTGCCATTGCGCGCAATTGCCCACCCCGGTCCGGGGCGCGCGGATTCTAGCAAACCGCACGCGCCCGCACGCAGGTTAGCGGCAGCCGGTCAGGTCAAGTCAGCTCAGGTCCGCGAGCAGCGCGGCCCGGAGCGCTGCGGGCACCGGATCCACGTGCGGCGCGTAGGCCGGATGATCGATGCCGGCCGCCACGGCCGCGCCGGCCCTGAACGCGCCGATCATCTCCGGCGTGAGCTCGAAGCGCAGAAAGTGCACGGCCGAAGTCTTCTCGTCGTTGCTGCGCTCGAGATCCTCGTCGGCGATCGCGTACACCGGTGCGTGACCGGCAACCCTCAGCCAGCAATGTGCTTCCACGCCGCGCAACTCCGTGAGGCGCTGCGCGCGTTCGGCCGGATCGGGGTACTCGATCAGCAGCGTCGCCTTGAAATTCCGGCCGTCCGGGATCAGCGGGTTGTAGGCCGCGAGTTCCTCGGCGATGCCCGCGGCCTCGAAGATGCGTTCCGCGCGCAGCATTTCCTGCACCTGGTAGCGCACGGTCTCGCGGTCCTCGAAACTCCAGGTGCAGTGCGGCCCCACGTTCAGCCGCCGGGTTGCACGGTAGTCAATCATGCGCGCGCGGATCGCTGCACGTTCGCGCGCGTATTGCTCGAGCGGCAGCAGGTCGGCCGCGGTCAGTGGGGCGGGCACTCTAGATTCCGTAGGCGATGCGCAGGAGTTTCAGGGGCGGCGTGGGCTCGCGAGCCTGGTCTGCAAGGCCACTGCTGATCTGGTGGCCGGCCATCGGGCAATCGCTGGAAAAATAATCGGCGCCGCCGCTGTCCACCTTCTGGATCACGGGACGCGCGATCTTCATCGACGCCTCGCGGAATTCGCTCTTGACCGCGTAGCTGCCGTCATGCCCCGAACAGCGCTCGATGACCTCGACCGTGGTGTCGGGCACCAGCCTGAGCACATCACGGGTCTTGAGACCAATGTTCTGCACGCGCAGGTGGCAAGGCACGTGGTAGCTCACCTTGCCGAGGCGCGCCTTGAAGTCGGTGCGCAGCAGGCCCGCCTTGTGGCGGTGCATCAGGTATTCGAAAGGATCGAATATCCGCGCCTTGACGCGCTGCACGGCCGCATCTGCGGGGAACATGAGCGGCAGCTCCTGCTTGAACATCAGTACGCACGAAGGGATCGGGGCGACGATATCGCAGCCCTGCTCCACGAGGCGCAGGAGCTGCGGAATGTTTTCTTCCTTGAGCCGCGCGACCGCGTCCAGATCTCCCAGCTCGAGTTTGGGCATGCCGCAGCACCGCTCGCGCTCCGCCAGCGTCAGCTCGATGCCGTTGTGGGCGAACACCGCGGCCAGGTCGGTCGCCAGGTCGGGCTCGTTGCGGTTCCCGTAGCAGGTGGTGAACAGTACGACCCGTCCGCTGGTCTCGGGCGTTGCCACCGGCGCCGCCCCGGGGGCAGGCATGTGCTTCGCGAGGCGCGCCCGCGCGCTGCGCGAGTGATATTCCGGAAGCGGTGCCTCGGGGTGCACGTGCAGCACCTTGTCGAGGAGCTTGCGGCCGAGCTTGCTGGAATTCGCCGCGTTCACGAGTTGTGCGACCACCGGAATTCCGGCCAGGCTCCCGACGGTGTCGGTCGAAGTGAGCATGCGATCGCGGAACGAGGTTTCGCCACGGCGCGCCTTCACGGCCTTGGCGCGCAGCATCAGGTGCGGGAAATCCAGGTTCCACGGGTGCGGCGGCACGTATGGACACTTGGTCATGTAGCACATGTCACACAGGTAACAGTGGTCCACGACCTTCCAGTACACGCGCTTGTCAACGCCATCGAGTTCGCCCGTCGGCGATTCGTCGATGGCGTCGAACATGGTCGGAAACGCCTGGCAGAGGCTGAAACAGCGCCGGCAACCGTGGCAGATGTCGAACACGCGCTCGAGTTCCTTCTCGAGCGCGTGTTCGTCATAGAACGACGGGTCACGCCAGTTGAGCGGATGCCGGGTCGGCGCCTCCAGGTTGCCCTCGCGGCCGCCGCCGATGTTGCCAACGCTCACGACGCTGTTTACAGAGTGTCGAGCGCTTTCTGGAAGCGATTGGCGTGCGAACGCTCGGCCTTGGCCAGCGTCTCGAACCAATCGGCGATTTCCGCGAAACCCTCGGTACGCGCGGCCTTGGCCATGCCCGGATACATGTCGGAATATTCGTGGGTTTCACCCGCGATCGCCGACTTCAGGTTCGCCTTGGTTTCGCCGATCGGCAGGCCCGTGGCCGGGTCGCCCACCGCTTCGAGATACTCGAGGTGGCCGTGCGCATGGCCGGTTTCGCCCTCCGCGGTCGAGCGGAACACCGCCGAAACGTCGTTGTAACCTTCGACATCGGCCTTGGCTGCGAAATACAGATAGCGGCGGTTAGCCTGCGATTCGCCTGCGAACGCGGCCTTCAGGTTTTCTTCCGTCTTGGTACCCTTGAGATTCATGTCGTACTCCTGCCCCTGCGGTGATTTAGACTAAGTCTAAGCAATCCGGACTGTACGATCAGAGGGCCCGCCGCGTCAACCGCGTTGACCCCCGCCTGGTTCGCTAATAGGGTCAGGGTTCGGGAATCACCGCCAAGGAAAATCGTGTCGCGAAAACCCAAGGAATCCGGATTCGAGGCCACGCTGGCCGAGCTCGAGGAGCTGGTGGCGGGCATGGAAGCGGGCAATCTTCCCCTGGATGAGGCGCTGCGCGCCTTTGAACGCGGCGTACAGCTGACGCGCGAGTGCCAGGCGGCGCTGCTGTCGGCACAGCAGCGCGTGCAGGTGCTCACGCAGCGCGCCTCGGGAGCCACGCTCGAGGACTTCGCGGCCGCCGGAACCGACGGCGACCCGCTCCCCGAGCCCTAGAGTTTCAAGCGGACTTGAACACCCCTGATTTCCAGGAGCGCGTGCACGCGGCCCAGGCGCGCATCGAGCCCGCCCTGGAGCACGCCCTCGGCGGCGCTGACGACGGCGCGGTGCGGCTCCAGGAGGCGATGCGCTATAGCGTGCTCGGCGGCGGCAAGCGACTGCGCCCGCTCCTCGTCTACGTCACGGGCATGGCGCTCGGCGCCCGCGCCGCGGACCTGGACGCGCCGGCGACGGCGGTGGAGCTGATCCACGCCTACAGCCTGATCCACGACGATCTGCCGGCGATGGACGATGACGACCTGCGGCGCGGGCGCCCCACCTGTCACCGTGCCTTTGACGAGGGCACCGCCATACTCGCCGGCGACGCGCTGCAGGCGCTGGCATTCTCGGTGCTCGCCGCACGTACCAATGCTCTCGGCGACGAAACCCGTGTGCGCATGCTGACGGTGCTGGCCGCTGCGATCGGACTGGGCGGCATGGCAGGCGGCCAGGCGATCGATCTCGAGGCCACCGGCCGGGCGATGGACCCCCGGCGCATCGAGCTGATGCACCGGCGCAAGACCGGCGCGCTGATCCGCGCCAGCGTGGAACTGGGAGCGCTGGCGGCACCTGCGACTGACGATGCGGTACACGCCGCGTTGCGCATATATGGCGACGAAATCGGCCTCGCCTTCCAGATCCAGGACGACATCCTCGACGTCACGGGGGATACGGCGCTCCTGGGCAAGCGTGCCGGCGCAGACGCCGCGCGCGGCAAGCCCAACTACCCCAGCGTTTTCGGCCTGGAGCGCGCCCGGCAGCTCGCGCTCGAACACCGCGACCGGGCGCTGGCGGCCCTGTCGGGGCTGGACAACGCGGCGGTGGCGCTGCGCGCGCTCGCTCATTACGTCGTCGACCGCGTGCAGTAGACTGCCGGACATGGCTGCGCCGAAAGAACCCTTGGCCCTGCTGCGCTCGATCGCTTCGCCGGCCGACCTGCGTGCGCTCCCGGAGCGGCGCCTGAGCGAGCTGGCCGTGGAACTGCGCGAGTTCCTGATCCAGACCGTCAGCACGCGCGGCGGTCATTTTGCCGCGGGCCTCGGCACTGTCGAGCTCACCATTGCGCTCCACTACGTCTTCAACACGCCGCACGACCGGCTGGTCTGGGATGTCGGGCACCAGGCCTATCCGCACAAAGTGCTCACCGGCCGGCGCGAGCAGCTGCACACCATCAAGCAGCACGGCGGCCTCGCACCCTTCCCGAACCGCGCTGAAAGCGAGTACGACACCTTCGGCGTTGGTCATTCGAGCACCTCGATCAGCGCGGCGCTCGGCATGGCGCTGGCGGCCACCGCGCAGGGCGAGAAGCGGCGCGTGGTCGCGGTGATCGGCGACGGTGCGCTCAGCGCGGGCATGGCCTTCGAGGCGCTCAATCACGCCGGCAGCCTGCCTGCCGATCTGCTGGTGATCCTCAACGACAACGACATGTCGATTTCGGAGAACGTCGGCGCCATGTCCAAGTACCTGGCGCGCGTGCTGTCGGGGCGCTTCTACGCGCACCTGCGCGAGGGCGGCAAGCGCGTGCTGCGCCGGATGCCGCAGCTGCGCGAGTTTGCGCGCCGTTCAGAGGAGCACGTCAAGGGCATGTGGCTGCCGGGCACGGTGTTCGAGGAGATGGGCTTCAACTACATCGGGCCGATCGACGGCCACGACGTGAAGGGACTGGTGCGGACGCTGCGCAACCTGCGCGATCTGCGCGGGCCGCAGTTCCTGCACGTCGTGACGCAGAAGGGCAAGGGATATGCGCCGGCCGAGGCCGACCCGATCACCTGGCACGGCCCCGGACCGTTCGATCCGCTCACCGGCCAGTTGCTCAAGGGCAAGATCACCGGGCCGTCGTATTCCCAGGTGTTCGGCGACTGGCTGTGCGACATGGCCGCGCGCGACCCGAAGGTGGTGGCGATTACACCGGCGATGCGCGAGGGCTCAGGCCTGGTCGAATACTCAAAGCGTTTTCCGGAACGCTATTTCGACGTGGCCATTGCCGAACAGCACGCGGTCACGCTCGCCGCGGGGCTCGCCTGCGAAGGCATGAAGCCCGTGGTCGCGATCTATTCCACCTTCCTGCAGCGCGGCTACGACCAGCTGATCCACGATGTGGCGCTGCAAAATCTCCCGGTGGTATTTGCGCTCGACCGCGCCGGCGTGGTCGGGGGCGACGGCGCCACGCACAACGGCAGCTTTGACTACAGCTTCCTGCGCTGCATTCCCAACCTGCTGATCATGGCGCCTGCCGACGAGAATGAATGCCGGCAGATGCTCTTTACCGCCAGCGGTGCGGGTGGGCCCGCCGTGGTGCGTTACCCGCGCGGCCAGGGCCCGGGCGTGCCGGTGGAAAGCGCGATGAGCGCGCTGCCGCTGGGGAAGGCACAGTTGCGCCGGCGCGGCAGCAGCGGATTGCTGCTGTTGTCATTCGGCACGATGCTGGAAGCCGCGCTGGCGGCGGGCGAGCGTCTCGACGCCACGGTCGTCAACATGCGCTTCGTCAAGCCCCTGGACGAAGCCCTGCTGCGCGAACTCATGCCGCAGCACGCCGCCTGGGTGACGCTCGAGGAAAACACCCTGGCCGGCGGCGCCGGAAGCGCCGTGGCGGAACTGCTCGACGCGGCAGCACTGGGCCGCCCGCGCCTGTCGCTGGGGCTGCCTGACCGGTTCATCGAGCATGGCAGCCGCGAACAGTGTCTGGCCGATGCCGGCCTGGATACCCCCGCGGTCACCGCCGCCATCGAGCGCTGGTGGCTGCCACAGGCGCGCGCCTTGAATACCGGCCGCGCCGCCACCAGAATGGTTGCCGCCGCTCATTCCGGGCCGGCCTGACCGAGGCAAGGGTGACCCATGGATACCGTCGTGGCTGAGCGCGAGCGCAGCAAGCTCGCCGTCGAAGACGTGCAGGGCCGGGCCGACACCCGCCACATCGCCATTGACCGCGTCGGCATCAAGGACATCCGCCACCCGGTCCGCGTCAGGGACCGCTCGGATGGCGAACAGCACACGGTCGCCACCTTCAACATGTACGTGAACCTGCCGCACAACTTCAAGGGCACGCACATGTCGCGCTTCGTCGAAGTGCTGCACCACGCGCGCGAGATTTCGGTCGATTCCTTCCGCAAGATGCTGGTGGACATGACCGAACGGCTGGACGCGGACGCCGGCCACATCGAGATGACCTTCCCCTACTTCGTCAGCAAGCAGGCGCCCGTCTCGGGGGTTGAGAGCCTGATGGACTACCAGGCCGCGCTGATCGGCGAGTGCTGCCACGGCGAGACCACCATGTGGGTGCGCGTGGTCGTGCCGGTCACGAGCCTGTGCCCCTGCTCAAAGAAGATCTCGGAACGCGGCGCGCACAACCAGCGCTCGCACGTCACCATCAAGGCGCGGCTTCACAAGCACATGTGGATCGAGGAGCTGATCGACGTGGCGGAATCGGAAGCTTCCTGCGAGCTGTACGGCATCCTCAAGCGCCCGGACGAGAAATACGTGACCGAGCGCGCCTATGACAATCCGAAGTTCGTCGAGGACATGGTGCGCGACGTGGCGCTGCGCCTCGACGCCGAGCCGCGCATCGGCGCCTACGTGGTCGAGAGCGAGAATTTCGAGTCGATCCACAACCACTCGGCTTATGCGCTGATCGAGCGCGACAAGCACAAGAGCGGAAAGGCCGGATAAGCACGGCCGCACGCCGGGTCTCATGGGCGCTCCTGGCGGCGCATGGATCAGTAAAAGCCGAGGACGGCTTTTACTGCCATCCCTTCGCGCGAACGGGCGCCGACGCTCTATTAGCTCAAGGCCAGATTTTGACGGAATACGAGTCGGCGCCTGCGCCCGCGCTCAGTGCGCCGCAAGTCGCGCCCCATGAGACCCAACGCGCAGCCGCACTCGCACGATTTACCGGTGACGTGTGCATTTCGCGTTCGGGTCAAAACGTGCGCCAGTGCGGTGCGGGAACGCTGCTCTCCACGCGGCGGCGCGAGACCGATGTTCCCACGGGCACCCTTCATTGATGTTTTCGAGGCGCGACTTGTGGCGCGCCGAGCGCGACCGTTGGCGGCGGCCAGTGCGACTCTCCGTTACACGATATTGCCATTGGGCCAAGCCGCCAGGTCGCGCGAGGGAATGGCGGCAAATGCCGTCTGCGGCATTTGCCGATCCGCGCGCCACCAGAGTGCCGCGAAAACATCAATGATGGGTGCCCGTGAGAGCCTCAGCTCGCGCGAAATTCCACGCCCTGCAGCCGGCCGATGAGCGCGCGCAGGAACACGCGGTTGAAGCGCAGCTGGCACGAGGCCGAGACCTGCTCGAGCAGCGTGGAACTCACCTTGATCACCGTGACATCGCCGGCGGCGCGGATCGTCGCGTTGCGCTTGGCGCCCTGCACGTAGCTGGTCTCGCCGAAGCACTCGCCGGTCGACAGCAGCCCCACCGAAGCGCCGTTGCGCTCGACCGAGCAGTTGCCGGTGACCAGGATGTAGAAGCGGTCGTCCATTTCCCCTTCCTTGACGATCTCCTCGCCGCTGGCGTAATCCTGCCAGTGGCTGGCGCGCATCACCTCGACGATCTCGGCGTGCGAGAACTCGTGGAAAAATTTCAGCCGGCGCAGCATGCCAAACTGCTCCTGCTGGTTCATGCGCGAGTTCTGCTGCCGCAGCTGCTGGTGCACGCGGGTGAGTTCCGCGGCGAGGTCGAGGCCGCTCTTCTGGCGGCGGGCCGGATCCTTCTGCATCGCGGTGGCGACCACCACTTCGAGATCCTCGGGCACGTCCTCACGCAGCGTGTGGATCGGCGGCGGGGTCGCGTAGACGATCTGGTGCAGCAGCTTGGCGAGGTTCCCGGCGCGGAACGGGCGCGTGCCGGTCAGCAGCTCGTACATCACGGCGCCCAGCGAATACAGGTCGGAGCCGCTCGTCAGCTCCAGGCTCTGCACCTGCTCGGGCGACATGTAGCTGGGCGACCCGGCGATGCCCTCGATGCGCGAGATGTCAGAATCGGCCACCAGCGCGATGCCAAAGTCGATGATGCGCACGTCGCTGTCCTGCGTGAGCATGATGTTCGAGGGTTTGATGTCGCGGTGAATAACGCCGCGCGAATGCGCGTAGTGCAGCGCCTTGGCGCACTTGAACATGAGTTCGACCACGTCATCGACGCGCAGCAGGTTGTCGGGCCGACAATAGGCGGCCAGTGTGCGCGCACCGTGCACGTGCTCGGTGACGATGTAGCAGTGGCCGTTCTCTTCGCCGGCGTCATAGATCGGCAGGATGTTTGGATGATGGAGCATGCCCACCATGTGCGCCTCGGACAGGAACATCTTGCGCGTGACGCGGGCGCGCTCGTCCTCGCCGGCGATGTCCATCGTGTAGACCTTGATGGCCACGTCCCGGCCGTAATACGGGTCGTGCGAGAGGTACACGGTGCCGGTGCTGCCCCGCCCCACCTCGTTGATGATAAGGTACTTGCCGATGCGTTCGGGTATGGCCCGCAATTTGGGACTGGGAGCTGCTGACACTGCCATCTTGGGTTCGGTCCGGGTATAGCGGCTGCGGGTGCGGATCCGAGGATACGGAGCCCACTGCGGGGGGTCTGTGACCTGCATCGCAACCCCCGGGGGGTCGCAGCAGAATGCGGCCGCCTCAAGCCGCGAAATGCCCGAAAGGCGATTGCGAGAACTGGATCACGACACCGTCGCGCCGCAATTCCAGCCCCGGCTCCGGCCGCGTATGCCCGCAGTGGGCGAGGGGCACGCCACAGCGTGCGGCAATGGCCGCCAGCGTCGCCGCCTGCCCGGGCGAGGCCGTAAAACACAGCTCATAGTCCTCGCCGCCGGCCAGCGCATGCTGCCAGGCGCGCTCGCCGGCGACCGAGCGCAGGGCGCCGGAAAGAGGCAGGGCGCCGACCTCGAGCACGGCGCCGCAACCGCTGGCGGCGGCGAGCCGCGGCAGATCGGCCAGCAGCCCATCGGACAGATCGATGCAGGCGCTGGCGATCCCGCGCAGCGCCTCACCCAGCGCCACGCGTGGCGTGGGATATTCAGCGCGTCCGCGCAGCCACTGCGCCTGAGGATCCGCGACAGCGCCCGCCGTCGGCACCCTGCCCTGCGCCGCGTCGCCAAGCGTCCCGCTCACCCAGACCTCATCGCCCGGCTGGGCACCGCTCCGGCGCAGGGCCGAGCCCTGCGGCAGTTGGCCGGTGAGCTGCACCGTGATCGTCAATGGCCCGCGACTGAGATTGCCGCCGACCAGAGTCACCTCGTGTTCGCGCGCGAGCGTTCCGAATCCGGTCGCGAATTCGCCGAGCCACGGCTCGTCGATACCGGGCAGCGTCAGCGACAACAGCGCCCATGCCGGCGTCGCGCCCATGGCGGCCAGGTCGCTGAGGTTGATGGCCAGCGCGCGATGCCCGAGCGAGCGTGGCGAACTGCCGGGCAGGAAATGCACCTGCTCGACCAGCGCGTCAGTGGTCTGCGCCAGCTCACAGCCGGGGCGCGGCCGCAGCAGCGCGGCGTCGTCACCTATTCCCAGCGCCACGTCGGTGCGCACCGCGCCCAGATGGCGGAAATAGCGTTCGATGACTTCGGCTTCGCCGAGCGGCATCTCAGCGTTCGTCGCTGCGCCAGGCGCGCGCCGCGCGATCGAGTACGCCATTGACGAACTTGTGGCCGTCGGTGGCGCCAAAGCGCCGCGCGAGTCCGACGGCCTCATCGATGACGACGCGGAACGGCACCTGCTTCTGGTGCTGCAGTTCGACACTGGCGATCAGCAACACCGCATGCTCGACCGGATCCAGCACGGCGGCCGCCCGCGACAGGAACGGGCCCAGCGCGGCATCCAGGGTCTCGTGTTCATCGATGGCCTGCTGTACCAGGGCGCGGAAGTACCCGGCGTCGGCGCGCGGCATATCGGCGTCGCTGGCGAACTCGGTCACCAGATCCTGCCAGGGGGCGGCGTTGAGCTGCCAGCGATACAGCGCCTGCACCGCGAGGCGCCGTGCCAGGGCGCGCGCCGCCGTCTGCGGGTTGAAGTTGCCAGCCATGCGTCAGGCGCCGCTCAGAGGCGGCGCAGCAACTGCGCCATGGCCAGCGCCGTATGCAGCGCCTCCGCACCCTTGTTCTGTGCGCCCGGCGCGGCGCGTTCCTGGGCCTGGGCAAGGTTCTCAGTGGTCAGCACGCCAAATGCCACCGGCACGCCGGTGGCGAGCATCACCTGCTGCAGCCCCCGCGCGCATTCCCCGGCCACGAATTCAAAGTGCGCGGTGTCGCCGCGAATCACGCAGCCCAGCGCCACCACCGCATCGCACTTGCCGGCATTGGCGAGTGCCTGCGCGGCCAGCGGGAGTTCAAAGGCCCCGGGGACCCGCTCGACGCGGAGCGAGTCGGCGTCACCGCCGGCCGCCCGCCACGCCACGCGCGCGCCGGCGAGGAGCTGATCGACCAGTGCCTCGTTGTAGCGCGCCGCGACCACGGCGACGCGCAGGCCCGCGGCGCTCAGCGTCGCCGGTTCAGCAGCTGTTCCCATGCGATGAGTATATCGGAGCAGCCTAGCCAGCGTCGTCGATGTAGCCCACGATCTCGAGGCCGAAGGCCGCCAGGCCGTGGACATGCTTGGGGGCCGACAACACCTGCATGCGGCGCACCCCCAGGTCCTGCAGGATCTGCGCGCCAACACCGATGGTGCGCAGCACCGCGCCGCTGTGTGTGCGGCCGCGTTCCTGTCGCTCGTCGACGTGGGCCGGCACCCGCACGGCATCGGCCAGCTCGCGCGGCGACTCGCCCTGCCGCAGGATCACGACCACGCCGCACGGAGCGGTCGCGATGCGCGCGAGGGCCGCGCGCAGCGTCCAGGCACCGCTCGCATCCTGCACGCCGAGCACATCGCGCAGCGTGTCGACGAGATGCACGCGCACGACCGGTGTTGCATCGCCGTCGATCGCCCCGCGCACCAGCGCCAGGTGCACGTCGCGATTGACGTGGTCTTCGTAAGCGTATAGGCGAAACTCGCCATGCTCGGTCATCACGGTCTGCTCTGCGATGCGTTCCACCGAACGCTCGTTGCGCAGTCGGTAGCGGATCAAATCGGCGATGCTGCCGATCTTGAGCTGGTGGGCGCGGGCGAATTCCTCCAGGTGCGGACGGCGCGCCATGGTGCCGTCCTCGTTCATGATCTCGACGATCACCGCTGCGGGCTCGAAGCCTGCGAGCCGCGCCAGGTCGCATCCGGCCTCGGTGTGGCCGGCGCGCGTCAGCACGCCGCCGGGCTGCGCCATGATCGGAAACACGTGCCCGGGCTGGCGCAGGTCTTCGGCGCGCGCGTCGGGCCGCACCGCGGTGCGTACCGTGTGTGCGCGGTCGTAAGCGGAAATGCCGGTGGTCACCCCTTCGGCCGCCTCGATCGACAGCGTGAAATTGGTGCGCTGGTCGCGATTGGTGTCGGTCACCATCAGCGGCAGCCGCAGCTGCGCGCAGCGCTCCGGCGTCACGGTCAGGCAGATCAGGCCGCGGCCAAAGCGCGCCATGAAGTTGATGTCGGCAGCGGTGACCTTCTGGGCCGCCATCAGCAGGTCGCCCTCGTTCTCCCGGTCCTCGTCGTCCATGACGACGACCATGCGGCCGGCGCGCACTTCGGCGAGGATCTCTTCGGTACTGTTCAATTCCATGCGATTCCTAAGGTGCTGCCGGCGCCGGCGCCAGCCGGGCACAGCACAAGATTTATCCGGTTATCTTGTAAGATATTGTTTTGTAAGTGTTATTAGTATCGTTTGAGGCTCGCGCGCCGTCAAGGATACCGTCCGGCAGGGGCGGTTGCCTCTCTTCCGGCAGTGTGCCGCGCGTCAGGCAGAAGGTTGCGACAGCCGCTCGACGTAGCGCGCCATGATATCGATCTCGAGGTTCACCAGTGCCCCCGGCTGCAGCGCGCCGAAGGTCGTCGCCGCCAGCGTGTGCGGGATGAGATTCACGCCGAAATCCCGGCCATCGACGTCGTTGACGGTGAGGCTCACGCCATCGAGCGTGACAGAGCCTTTGCGGGCCACGTAGCGCTCGAGTCCCGCCGGGACGCGGAACCGCAGGCGCTCGGAGCGGCCGTCGCCACGGCGCCCGAGCAGTTCGGCGCAGCCGTCGACATGCCCCGAGACGAGGTGGCCGCCGAGCGCGTCGCCAGCGCGGAGCGCCGGTTCGAGGTTGACCCGTTCACCCGCGCGCCAGCGCCCGATCGTGGTGTGCGCGAGCGTCTCGCGGGAGACATCGGCGACGAAGCCGCGCGGGGTGAGCCCGGTCACGGTAAGACACACGCCCGCCACCGCGACGCTGTCGCCCGGCTGGCGCCTTGCCGCGTCGATCTGCGCGGCCTCGATGCCGAGCCGCACGTCGCCGCCGCGCGCCTCGACCGCGACGACTCCGCCAATTGACTGGATAATTCCCGTGAACATCACCCTGCCCCGATTCAGTCCTGGCCGGCCGGCCGCGCGATGATACGCAGGTCGGCACCCACCGGGTCCACAGACACGAAACGCAGCACCAGGCGCTCATCGAGGTTGCGCAGCGGTGGCCACTGCGCCAGCGGCCGCGCATCCGGCCCGAGCAGGCACGGCGCCATGTAGATCACCAGTTCGTCGGCCAGTTGCGCCGCAAGCAATGCGCCCGCGAGACGCGGTCCGGCCTCGACCCACACTTCGTTGGCCTCCAGCGCCACCAGCCGCGTCATCAGCGCCGCCAGATCGACGCCGCCACCAGGGGCCGCCGCCAGCTGCTCTACGCGCGCACCGACCCGGCGCAGGGCCTCGCTCCGCGTGGCGTCGCCGGAAGCGGTAAACACCGCGGCCGCACCTTCGAGCTGGAACATGCGGGCCGTCGGCGGCACCCGCAGCTGGCTGTCGAGCACGGCGCGGAGCGGTTGCCGGGTGGCGCCGTCGATGCGCACGTTGAGCGAGGGGTCATCAGCGAGCACCGTGCCCGAGCCCGTGAGAATCACCGAACTGCGCGCCCGGTACCGCTGCGCGTCGGCGCGCGCCTCGGCGCCGGTGATCCAGCGACTCTCACCGCCGGCGAGGGCCGTGCGGCCATCGAGGCTCGCTCCAAGCTTGACCCGCACCCAGGGGCGGCCACGCTCGTGACGACTGAAGAAGCCGACGTTGAGCGCACGCGACTCGCCGGCGAGCAGGCCGCCGGCCACGTCCACCCCCGCCGCGCGCAACTGTGCCGCGCCGGCCCGCATTTTCGGGTTGGGATCTTCCGCGGCGTAGACGACGCGCGCGACGCCGGCGGCAATCAGCGCAGCCGTACACGGCGGCGTCAGCCCTTGCGCCGCACAGGGCTCGAGCGATACGTAGGCGGTGGCACCGCGCGCGGCTACGCCGGCCGACTGGAGCGCCCGCACTTCTGCGTGCGGGCCGCCGGCACGCTCGTGCCAGCCCTCGCCCACGACGCTTCCGGCGCGCACCAGCACGCAGCCAACGCGGGGATTGGGCTCGGTGGTGTGCAATCCGAGCGCCGCCAGCCCCAGCGCGTGGTGCATATGCTGTTCATCTTCTTCGCTCCACGCGCCCATCATTTTGCCTTGACCGGCTCGTCGGCATCGCCCGGCAGGAGCGGCAGCTGCTCGCGCTCCGCGGCAACCCTGGGCGCGCGGCGGCGCTGCTTGCGCAAGCCGTCGATCGCCTCGCGAAACGCCTCGACGTCCTGAAAGCTCCGGTACACCGAGGCATAGCGCACGTAGGCCACTTCATCGAGGTGACGCAATTCCTCCATCACCAGCTCGCCCACGTGGCGCGAGGGTACTTCCCGTTCGCCCAGCACGCGCAAGCGGTGGCAGATGCGGGCCACGGCGCCTTCGATTGCCTCGCTCCCGACCGGGCGCTTCTCCAGCGCCTTGACCATGCCGGCCGCCAGCTTGGCCTCGTCAAAAGGCTCGCGGCTGCCATCGCTCTTGATCACGCGCGGCAGCAACAGCTCGGCGGCTTCGAAGGTCGTGAAGCGTTCGCCGCAATCGAGGCACTCGCGTCGCCGCCGGATCTGCCGGCCGTCGCCCGCCAGCCGCGAATCGGTCACGCGGGTGTCGGCGTGATTGCAGAACGGGCAATGCACGCAGAGGGCCCGCCGGCGCCTAGGGAATCGCCGCGCCGCTCACGCGCGGTAGACCGGGAACCGCCCGCACAACTCGAGCACCTCGCCGCGCACGCGCTGGACGACGGCCTCAGCGCCCTCGGCCTCGACCACGTCGACGATCCAGTCGGCAATGCGGCGCATCTCGGGCTCGCGGAAACCGCGGGTCGTGGACGCGGCGGTGCCGATGCGCAGACCGCTGGCGATCGAGGGGGGCCGCGGGTCGTTGGGGACCGCGTTCTTGTTGACGGTGATGTTGGCGCGCCCAAGCGCGGCATCGGCATCCTTGCCGGTAAAATTGCGCGCACCGAGATCGACCAGGAACAGGTGGTTATCGGTGCCACCGGAAACAATGTTCAGGCCGCGCGCCACCAGCGCCGCGCTCATGGCGCGCGCGTTGGCGACCACCTGCTGCTGATAGACGCGGAATTCCGGCTGCAGGGCCTCGAGGAACGCCACGGCCTTCGCGGCGATCACGTGCATGAGCGGCCCGCCCTGCGTGCCCGGAAACACCATCGAGTTGAGTTTCTTGGTGATCGCCTCGTTGGCGCGCGCCAGGATCAGCCCGCCGCGCGGGCCGCGCAGCGTTTTGTGCGTGGTGCTCGTGACCACGTCCGCAATCGGCACCGGGTTCGGGTATTGTCCCGTGGCGACCAGGCCGGCGATATGCGCCATGTCGACGAAGAACAGCGCGCCCACGGCATCGGCGATCGCGCGGAAGCGCGCGAAGTCCAGGACCCGTGAATAGGCCGAGAAGCCGGCGATGAGCATCTTCGGCCGGTGTTCGTGCGCCAGGCGCTCGACCTGCGCGTAGTCGATCAGGCCGGTCGTGACGTCGACGCCGTACTGCACGGCGTGGAACAGCTTGCCCGAGAAATTCACCTTCGCACCATGCGTCAGGTGACCGCCGTGATCGAGGCTCATGCCGAGGATGGTGTCGCCCGGGGCGAGCAGCGCCAGATAGACCGCAGCGTTGGCCTGCGAGCCCGAATGCGGCTGCACGTTGGCATAGTCGGCGTCGAACAGCTCCTTGGCCCGATCGATCGCCAGCTGCTCGGCGATATCGACGTATTCGCAACCCCCGTAGTAACGCTTGCCGGGATACCCTTCGGCGTACTTGTTGGTCAGCACCGAGCCCTGCGCGGCGAGCACCCGCGGGCTGGTGTAGTTCTCGGATGCGATCAGCTCGATGTGCTCCTCCTGGCGGCGGCGCTCGCCCTCAATGGCGGCGTGGAGCTTGGGGTCGAAACTGGCGATGTCCATGCTTGCTGAGTACATGCGCTGGGAGCCCTGCAGGGTAGGAAACGAAGCGCAATTGTAACCGAAGCCGGAGCGCTCACTGTTCCAGGAGCGCCTCCAACACAGCCGTCCACGCCTGGGCGAGGTTGCCGCGATCGTAGCCGCCGCCGCCGAGCGCCAGAACGCGCCCGTGGCCGAGCCGGTCGGCAAGCTGGCGCAGGTCGCGGGCGGCACGGGCGTGGGTGGCGGGCGTGAAACGCAGGTTGGTCAACGGGTCACCTGCGATGCTGTCGGCTCCGCACTGCAGGAGCAGGAACTCCGGCTTGAAGCGCGCGACGTGCTCGAGCACCAGCGGCCAGACCTGCTGGAACTGCGCGTCCCCTGAGCCGGCGGGCAGGGGGATGTTGAGCTTGGTGCCGGCGGCCGCGCCGCGGCCGCTCTCGGCCTCTGCCCCGGTCCCGGGGTACAGCGTTTCGCCGCTCTCGTGGATATCGGCAAAGATGACCCCCGGGTCATCCTCGAAGGCGTAGAACACGCCGTCGCCATGGTGGGCGTCGATATCCACGTAGGCGATGCACTTGAGTCCATGACGGCGCCGCAGCGCCTCGATGACCACGCCGCAATCGTTGAACACGCAGAACCCGGCGGCGCGATCGCGCGCGGCGTGGTGGAGCCCGGCAATCGGCGCGAAGGCCCGGCGGCGCTTGCCCGCCATGATCCATTCGGCAGCCTCGAGGCTCCCGCCGACCACATAAGCCGCCGCCTCGTACACGCCACGGAAGCTCGGCGTATCACCGCCGTCGAGGTAGCCGCCGCCGTGCTCCGAACTTTGCCGCACGAAATCCACGTATTCGCGCGTATGGAACAGGAGCAGGTCATCGATACTGGCCTCGGCAGGCTCGAGGAGCGTGACCCGGGGGCCGAGGTGCCGTTGGTCGAACTCGCGCAGGAAGGCGCCATGCCGGTCGGGGCCGAACGGGTGGCCGCCGGGAAAGCCATAGCGCGCCTGCCGCTCCCCCATGGCCACGGCCGTTTGCGAATCCTGCTTAATCAAGAGCTCACCCCGGATACCTGCGGCGCAGCCTACCATAAGCCCCCACCGGGCTGACCGGCGCGCCCCCGTGGCATCGGCCGCGGCGCTCAACGATAATGCGCGCCCTTCCCACCGACCGGGCGATTACTGCAGCACCATGGCGCAATACATTTACACGATGAACCGGGTTTCCAAGATCGTGCCGCCGAAGCGGACGATACTCCGGGATATCAGCCTGTCCTTTTTCCCCGGCGCCAAGATCGGTGTGCTCGGCCTGAATGGTTCGGGAAAATCGACGCTGTTGCGGATCATGGCGGGTGTCGACACCAACATCGACGGCGAGGCGCGCGCGCAGTCCGGGATCAAGGTCGGATTCCTCACGCAGGAGCCGGGGCTCGACCCGGCCAAGGACGTGCGTGGCAACGTCATGGAAGGCGTCGGCGAGACCTTCAGGTTGCTCGAACGCTTCAACAAGATCAGCGACGCCTTCGCCGAACCGATGGACGACGAGCAGATGAACAAGCTCCTCGCGGAACAGGCGAAGCTGCAGGACGCGATCGATGCTGCCGGCGGCTGGGAACTCGAGCGCAAGCTCGAGATCGCCGCCGACGCGCTGCGGCTCCCGCCGTGGGACGCCAGGATCGACCAGCTCTCCGGCGGTGAAAAGCGCCGCGTCGCGCTGTGCCGCCTGCTGCTCTCGCAGCCCGACATGCTGCTGCTCGATGAGCCGACCAACCACCTCGACGCCGAATCGGTGGCCTGGCTGGAGCGCTATCTCGAGGAATATCCGAGCACCGTCATCGCCGTCACGCACGATCGTTACTTCCTCGACAACGTCGCGCAGTGGATCCTCGAGCTCGACCGTGGCCACGGCATTCCCTACGAAGGCAATTACTCTTCCTGGCTCGAGCAGAAGGAGCAACGCCTGGCTCTGGAAGAGCGCGAACAGGATTCGCTCCGCAAGACGCTGGCGCGCGAACTCGAATGGGTGCGCACCAACCCGAAGGCCCGCCAGGCCAAGAGCAAGGCGCGCCTGGCCCGCTACGAGGAGCTGGCCTCGAAGGAATTCCAGGAGCGCAACGAGACCAACGAGATCTACATTCCGCCAGGGCCCCGCCTCGGCGACGTGGTGGTCGAGGTCCGCAGCCTGAGCAAGGGCTTCGGCGACAAACTGCTGATCGACAAGCTCTCCTTCAGTTTGCCGCCCGGCGGCATCGTCGGCATCATCGGCCCGAACGGTGCCGGCAAGACCACGTTGTTCCGCATGCTCACGGGGGTCGAGAAACCCGACAGCGGCGAGATCCGCCTCGGCGGCACGGTCAAGCTGGCCTACGTCGATCAGTCGCGCCAGACGCTCGATGACAAGAAATCCGTCTGGGCCGAGATCTCCGGCGGCCAGGACATCATCAAGGTCGACAACTACGAGACGCCCTCGCGCGCCTACGTGGGCCGGTTCAACTTCAAGGGCACGCAGCAACAGCAGCTGATCGGCGAACTCTCCGGCGGTGAGCGCAACCGGGTGCACCTGGCCAAGGTCCTCAAGAGCGGCGGCAACGTGCTGCTGCTCGACGAGCCGACCAACGATCTGGACGTCGAGACGCTCCGTGCGCTGGAAGAGGCGCTGCTCAATTTCCCCGGGTGCGCCGTGGTGATCTCGCACGATCGCTGGTTCCTCGACCGCATCGCGACCCACATTCTGGCCTTTGAAGGCAACTCCGAAGTGATCTGGTTCGAGGGCAACTACCAGGACTACACAGCGGACCTGCACCGGCGCCGCGGCGATGACGCCAACCAGCCGCACCGCGTGAAATACAAGCGCCTGACGGGTTAGAGACATGGGCTTCTGGCCGGAGATTCGACCTGAACGAGATTATGTAACCCCATGCCTCTGCAGGGAATTACCCAATGGCGCCTTACAGCCGTTGGGCTACACTGAGGGCCACCGCAGCGGCTGCCCAGGGGATTTTTCAGACCGCGCGGGATAGAACAAGGCGCATATGTCCACGCATATCGATGCCGGTGGCCGGCTGCATCATGACCAGGAAGCCAACCTGGCCCTGACCTGCCCGCATTGCCAGGTGCTCTCACACATCACACCGATCGCCGTGCCGGGCTTCGATGAACTCGTGGCGCACCGGCCCAAGCACGTGGGCGTCGTCTATCGGTGCGATTCGTGCAACGCGCCGATCTTCCTGCGCTTCCCGGTGAAGATGTTCGGCAACAACCGTGTCGAACTCGGCGCCCAGTTCAGCGAGGTCGAGCGGCCGCGGGAAAAATTCAGCTTCACCTACCTGCCCGAGGACGTCGAGGTGCTGTTCCGCGAGGCGCTCGAGTGCTACTCGAACGCCAGCTACAACGCCTTTGCCAGCATGTGCCGCCGCACCATGCAGGCCGCGTTCGCGGATCTGGGCGAAACCGGGAAACTGCGCGTGTTCGACCAGCTCAACGACGTGCGCGCGATGGCGGACCTCGACAGCCCGACCTTCATCGACATCAAACGGGTAATCTTCGGCAGCGACAACGATCCGCACCCGAGCCTGCCGACGCTCGATGACCAGCTCGCCGGCGTCCTGGTGGAAGTCACCAAGGACCTGCTCTACCAGGTCTACGTGCGCAAGGGCCGGCTGCAGCAGGCGATGCTGATGCGGCGTTTCTTCGCGGATGAGTCGATCCGCAACCTCGCGCCGCCGCAGAACACCCAGTCGGGCTGAGCCGCGCCCGCGTTCCGGGCGCTATCCCAACAGCGCCTGCAATCGGGCTGCAACCTGCGGGGCCTCAGGGCCGATCACGATGTGCACAATCCCATGCGCCGTGATGGCCACACCGCGCACACCCGGCGCCGTTAGCGCGGCGCGGTCGAGCAGTTTCTGGCGGGACACGCCCACGAGCACGCGTCCGGCGGCGCAGTCCACCGACGTCACGTTGGCAGCGCCGCCAAGCGCTGCCAGCATTGCGTCGGCGGAAACCACCGCAGCAGCGGCGTGCGCGGCCGGTCCGTGGGTTGCCTGAGTCACGGAGCCGCGCAGATAGGCGCGGATCTCGCCCGCAATCTGGTCCGCGATCGGGCCGAGCACCACCTGCACGGCTGTCGGCGCAGGACGGACGACGCCCATGGCGCCCAACCGCGCCAGCGCTGCCGCATCGACGCGCTTGCTGTCCACCACCGTCAATCGCAACCGCGTCGTGCACGCATCCACCATCACCACGTTTGTAGCGCCGCCGAGTGCGGCCACCAGGCCGGCAGCGCGCGTGGCGGCCGGCGCTTCAGGAGGGCGGGGCTCGTCCGCGATCGAGGACTCGGCAAGCTCGCGTCCCGGCGTCGCCAGGTTGAAGCGGACGATGCCATAACGGAACAAGGTGTAGTAGAGCATGAAATACGCGGCACCGATCGGCAACAGCCACAGCGGCCGAGTAGCCAGTGAAAAATTCAGCACGTAGTCGAACAGGCCGGCCGAAAAGCTGAACCCCAGGTGCACGCCGAGCGCATGCATGATCACCATCGCCAGTCCGGTAAGAACGGCATGCACGACATAGAGGAGCGGCGCCAGGAACATGAAGGTGAATTCGATCGGCTCGGTCACGCCGGTGAGAAATGAAGTCAGCGCGATCGACAGCAGCAGGCCGCCGACCAGGCGCCGCCGCTCGGGGCGCGCGGCGCGATACATGGCCAGGCAGGCGCCCGGCAAGCCGAACATCATGACAGGGAAGAAACCGCTCATGAATGCGCCGGCCGTCGGGTCGCCGGCGAAGAAGCGCTTCAGGTCGCCGGTCACGCCGTGATAGTCGCCGAGCAGGAACCAGGCAATGTTATTGAGAATGTGGTGGAGCCCGGTGACAATAAGCACGCGGTTGAGTACCCCGTAGGCAAACAGTCCGAGCGACCCCGCGCCGACCACGGCGTGGCTGAGACCGTCCATGCCGCGGGCCAGCAACGGCCAGCCGAAGCCAAACGCCACTGCCACCACCACGCCAATGCAGCCGGTGGCGATCGGCACGAAGCGGCGACCGCCAAAGAATGCCAGGTAGCTGGGCATCCTGATTTCACCGTAGCGATTGTAGGTGAAGCCCGCAATCAGGCCGGACAACACGCCCACCGGCATGCTGAGTTTCGCGAGTTGCTGGCTGCGCCAGGCGGTCGCGGCAAGATCCGCGGCGGCGCCGCTCAACCCCGCCGTTACCGATCCGGGCACGGCGAGCAGCGCCTCGGCACCGTGCGTCGCGACCAGAAATCCGACCAGGCTCGCAAGGCCCGCAGCACCGTGGTTCTCGCGCGCAAAGCCGACGGCGACGCCGACCGCGAACACCAGGCCCAGATTGGAGAAGATCGCATCGCCCGCCGCCGCAAGCACCTTGATGTCGAGCAGGTCGGGTTGTCCCAGCCGCAGCAGGAGCCCCGCCACCGGCAGCACGGCGATCGGCAGCATCAGCGCACGGCCGAGGCGTTGCAGTCCCTCCATGGCTCTAGGCATTGCGTTCGCTCCATTCGCGCACCAGTGCGCGCACCGCAGACGCATTCTCCCGATCGAGCGCCAGCCGCGCGAGTTCGGCGCAGGCATCGAGTGACAGGCGGCGCAATTGACTCTTGAGGCGCGGAATCTGTGCTGGCACCACCGAGATTTCGCGCACGCCGAGGCCGATCAACACCGGCACGGCGGCGGCGTCGGCGGCCAGGCCACCGCAGACGCCGACCTCGATGCGCTGCGCGGCCCCGGCCTGCGCCGCACGCTCGATGAGCCGCAATACAGCCGGGTGCAGGCCATCGAGGCGGGGTGCCAGCGTGGCATGCAACCGATCCATCGCCAACGTGTATTGCGAGAGATCATTGCTGCCGATCGACAGGAAATCGACTGCGGCGGCGAGTTGATCGGCCAGCAGCGCCGACGCCGGCGTCTCGATCATGATGCCCAGCTTTGGTGACGGAACA
>JANYLH010000069.1 GCA_025357915.1 Gammaproteobacteria bacterium | reverse complement strand
CACGCCGCGCGACGTCGCTGCCCCGGTGATCGACATGCTGTTCCCGGCGGGCGCGGCCTCGCGCGTGCCGATTGCCGCGATCACCGGCACGAATGGCAAGACCACCACGGCACGCATGCTCGCGCACATCACCAAGATGGGCGGGTTCACGCCGGGGCTGACCACCACGGACGGCGTCTACATCAACGGCCAACGCACCGTGCAAGGCGACATGACCGGTCCGGTCTCGGCGCGCATGGTGCTGGCCGATCCGCAGATTGACATCGCGGTGCTCGAGACTGCACGCGGCGGACTGCTGCGCGCCGGCATGGGAGTGAACGAGGTCAATGTCGGCGCCGTGCTCAATGTGCAGGCTGACCACCTCGGTCTCAAGGGCATCGACACGCTCGAGCAGCTGGCCGAGGTCAAGCGCGTGGTAGTCGAGGTCGCCACCGACTGCGCGGTGCTCAACGCGGACGAACCGCTGGTGCTGAAGATGGCGGGGCACAGCGAGGCCAGGAATATCTGCTACGTGACCGTCAACCCGCACCATGCGCTGGTGCGCGAGCACATCCGCGCCGGCGGCCGGGCCTGCGCGCTCGAGGAAGGTGTCAACGGCCAGATGATCGCGCTCTACGACCGTGGTGGACAGATTCCGCTCCTGTGGACCCACCTGATACCGGCCACGCTTGAGGGCCGGGCGATGCACAACGTGCAGAACGCGATGTTCGCCGCGGCGATGGCCTTCTCCCTCGGCATCAAGCTGGATGCGATCCGCCAGGGCCTGCGCACTTTCGACTCCACATTCTTCCAGGCACCCGGACGCATGAACGTGTTCAACGAGCATCCGTTCAAGGTGCTGTTCGACTACGGTCACAATGCGCACGCGGTGGCGGCCATGGCTGACCTCGCGAACCGCCTCGAGGTGGCGGGCCGTCGCATCGTGGTGCTGGCCGGTCCCGGCGACCGACGCGACGAGGATCTGGTGGCGATTGCCAGAACCGTCGCCGGACATTTCGATCACTACATCTGCCGCCGTGACGACAACCTGCGGGACCGTGCGCCGGACGAAGTGCCGCTCCTCATGGCGAAGACGCTGCGGGCCGCGGGCGTGAGCGAGCCGGCGATCTCGATCATTCCCGACGAGCAGGATGCCATCGAAGCCGCACTGCGCATGGGCGCGCCGGGCGACCTGCTGCTGATCTTCGCCGACGCGCTGGTGCGCTCCTGGAAGCAGATTACGAAATTCAAGCCGGCGGGCTCCGCCCCTGCCCGGCCGGCGACGCAATTCGCGCCGCCGATGGGCGAAGAGGCCACCGCAGCGCCCATGCCAGCGCCCGTCAGAGGCGCCGAGGCGAGCGCGCCGGACTTCAGCCTCGAGGGGCTGATCCGCGATGAGCGTGGCGTGCGGCTGGCTCCCGAAGCCGCAGACTAGATCGCGCCCATGCTGCCGTTCGACGACTCGCGGCGCCTCACCGGCGCCAATCTGTTCTTTGCGTGCACCGGCGCCGTGCTCGAAGTCGTGGGCGTGCCGGTCGATGAGCGCCTGCTCGAGGGCTGGCGCGAGCGGGTCGGACGCGCCCGCGCGCACCTTCGCTGGTCCGAGGCGGGCCTCGTGGCGCGCGTGCACAAGGGCGGCGCGTCGCTGGCGCTGGCGGCGCCCTTCGACCTGCTGTTCCTGGCAACTGAAATCAACGAGTGGGCGCTCGGCGCCACGCTCCTGGAACGCGAGCCCGAGCGCTGGAGCGGGCTCGCCGCTGCCATGCATGCGGCGGCGCTGGCCGATGCGGCGGAGCCGGAGAGCGTGCTGCCTGCGGTGCTCGAAGAGCCCGCTGCCATGGCACGCTTCGCGCGGCTCGCCGGGCGCGAAATCCGCCCACAGCAGCGCGCTCTGGTTGCGGCGGCGGCGGCACGCGCGCTGCCGCACCTGCTGGATGAGCGCGAATTGACCCTCGGCGCGGGTGGCGGCGGGCGAAGCTACCCGCTCGAGGCCCTCCCCGACCCGGCCGCGGTGCCCTGGGGAGAACTGCACGACATCCCGACGGCGCTGGTGACCGGCTCCAATGGCAAGACGACCACCGTGAGACTGCTGGCCGCCTGTGCCCGCGCCCATGGCTGGCGCGCCGGACTGAACTGCACCGACGGCGTGTATGTCGACGGCGAGGCGCTGGTGAGTGGCGACTACTCAGGGCCGGCAGGCACGCGGCGCGTGATGCGCGAACCGCGCACCGATGTGGCCATTCTCGAGACGGCGCGCGGCGGCATCCTGCGGCGGGGCATCGCGGTGTCGCACGCGCACCTGGCGGTCGTCACCAACGTCAGCACGGATCATTTCGGCGAGTACGGCATTCACGATCTGTCCGCACTGGCGGACGCCAAGCTGGCCGTCGCCGGAGTCGTGAAGCGCGGCGGGCTGCTGGTACTGGGCGCCGACGACGAACTGTTGCGGTCCAAGGCGTCGGAGCTGGTGCGGCGCTTCGGCGCCTGTCCGCCGCTCGGCTGGTTTGCGCTCGATGCCGACCTGCCCGCCCTGATCGCCTATCGAGCCCTGGGCGCCCCGACCTGCGGCGTGCGCGCTGGCCGGCTGGTGCTGGATTACCGCGGCGCCGAACACGATCTCGGCCCCATCGCCGCGATGCCGCTGGCCATCGGCGGGATCGCGGCCTACAACGTCGCCAACCTCGCGGCTGCCGCGCTGGGGGCGGTGGCGCTCGGCATCCCGCCAGTGGCGATCGCCACGGCCTGCGCGCGCTTCGGCGCCGAGTTCAAGGATAATCCAGGACGCATGATGCGCTTCGAGTCCGGCGGCGTGCAGTTGCTCATGGACTACGCGCACAACCCGGAGAGCCTGCGCGGCTTTCTGGCGGTGGCCGAGCGGTTACGCGGCCGTGGCCGGCTCGCCGTGCTGCTCGGTCATGCCGGCAACCGGCGCGACGCGGACCTGGAGGAAGTGTCGCGCGTGGTCGCAAGCTTCCGGCCTGAACTCGTGGTGGTGAAGGAAATCGCCACGCACCTGCGCGGGCGGGCGCCCGGCGAAGTGCCACGCCTGATCCACGCTGCGCTGCTGGGCGCGGGGCTGCCGGAATCCGCGATCACGATGCGCGACAGCGAACTCGAGGCCGCGCGGTGTGCGCTCGAGTGGGCGCGCCCGGGCGACGTGGTCGGATTGCTGGTGCACTCCCCGGCCGGCCGCACTGCGGTACTCCAAATGCTCGGGAGCCGGCACGCAGGCAGCGCAGGCGGTGCCGCCTGATTCGCCGCGCCTACGCCTGGCTCGCGGGCCGTTCGCCGCGCAGCAATTGTGCCAGCCCGGCTTCATCCAGCACCGATACGCCCAGCTCCCGGGCACGGGCCAGCTTGGAACCGGCCTCCTCGCCCGCCACCACGTAGCTCGTGCGCTTCGACACCGAGCCGCTGACCTTAGCGCCGAGCGCCTGCAAGGCCGCGCCGGCCGCCTCGCGTGTCATCGTGGCGAGGGTGCCGGTCAACACGACGGTGACACCCTCGAGCGCGCCCTTGGCGCGCGCGGTGGGCGCGCCTTCCGGCCAGTTGAACCCAGCCGCGATCAGCCGGTCGATGATGGCCCGATTGGCCGGCGCGGCGAAGAACGCGTGTACGTGTGCGGCGATCACGGGGCCGACGTCCGGCACCTCGAGTATCTGCTCGATACTCGCAGCCCGGAGCGCTGCGAGCGCGCCGAAGTGCGCCGCCAGCGCCGCGGCCGTGGCTTCGCCGACGTCGCGGATGCCGAGTGCGTACAAGAACCGCGGCAGCGTGGTCCGCTTGCTGCGCTCGAGCGCCGCCAGCACGTTCGCGGCCGATTTCTCGCCCATGCGCTCGAGCGCCGCCAGCTCCGTCAATTGCAGGGCGTACAGATCCGGCGGCGTTGCGATCATGCCGCGCTCGACCAGCTGGTCAATCAGCTTCTCGCCCAGTCCTTCGATGTCGAGCGCCCGGCGGCTCGCGAAGTGCCGCAGCGCCTCCTTGCGTTGCGCTGCGCAGATGAAGCCGCCCGTGCAGCGCGCGGCCGCTTCGCCGTCGACGCGCGCCACGGGCGAGGCGCAGACCGGACAGTACTCTGGCAGCTCGATGCGTCGCGCAGCGGCGGGCCGCCGCTCCGCAAGCGCACGCACCACCTCCGGGATCACATCGCCCGCGCGACGGATGATCACGGTGTCGCCGAGGCGCAGGTCCTTGCGTTCGATCTCGTCCATGTTGTGGAGCGTCGCATTGCTCACCGAAGCGCCGCCGACCATCACCGGATCGAGCCGCGCCACCGGAGTGAGCACGCCGGTCCGGCCCACCTGGAATTCAACCGTGCGGAGGATCGTGAGCGCCTCGTCCGCCGGAAACTTGTGGGCGATGGCCCAGCGCGGAGCGCGGCTCACCTGGCCCAGGGCCTCCTGATCCGCTCGCCGGTTGACTTTGTAGACGACACCGTCGATCTGGTATGCAAGGCTGTCGCGGCGCGCGGCCAGCGCGCGATAATAACCGAGGCAGCCGCCAACGCCCCTGACCACGCGGGCTTGCGGATTGGTGCGCAGCCCCCAGGCGTTGAACTGCGCCAGCAGCTGCTGCTGCGTCGCGGGCTCTCCGCTGCCTCGCCAGGTGCCGGCCGCGTAGAAAAACACCGCCAGCGGGCGCCGCGCCGTCACCGCGCTGTCGAGCTGCCGCAAGGCTCCGGCGGCTGCATTGCGCGGATTGACGAACAGCTTCTCGCCCGCGGCCGCAGCCTCTTCGTTGAGGCGCCGGAAGCCGGCGAAGGGCATGAACACTTCGCCGCGCACTTCCAGCTCCGCGGGCACAGCGCCGGAGAGGCGCAGCGGAATGCAACGCATGGTGCGCACGTTCGCGGTCACGTCCTCGCCGGTCGTGCCGTCGCCGCGCGTGGCGGCGCGCGCCAGCACGCCCTGCTCATAGCGAATCGAGACGGCGAGCCCGTCGAGCTTGGGTTCCGCGCAGTATTCCACCTCGTCCTCGTTCGCGCCCTCGTCCTCGTTCGCGCCCTCGCGCCCGAGCCGTTGGCGCACGCGGCGGTCGAAATCGACGACGTCGGTGTCCTCGAAGGCGTTCTCGAGTGACAGCATCGGCACGCCGTGCACCACGGCGGCGAAACTCGTGCTCGGCGTGCCGCTCACCCGCTGCGTGGGAGAATCGCCGCTGACCAGTTCGGGGTGCGCGGCCTCGAGCTCGCGGAGCTCGCGCATCAGCCGGTCGTACTCCGCGTCCGGTACTTCCGGATCGTCCAGTACGTAGTAGCGATGGTCGTGATAGGCGAGCTGCGCGCGCAGCGCCGCGGCCCGCGCCGCCGGCTTGCTCAATCCGCCGGCCTCGCCGGCGCAGCCACTGCGCCGGCCGCAGCCACTGCGCCTACCGCAGCCAGGATCCGGCGGCGCCATTCACCGCTCGCGGCCGCGCTGAAGGTTGCGCCCGTGTCATCCTGCACGCGGCCCGCCACACGCCCGGCAAGTTCGAGCGTGGTCTGCCCGAGGCGCTGCAGCGCCAGTTCTGCGCTCAGCGGCCCGGGCAGCACGGCAAAGACATTGACGCCAGGATAACGCTGGAAATCCATGGCGACCGGATCGAGTACGCCGGGGCGCACGAGGCTCGCGGCACTGAGAATGACCCGGCCGTCATCGGCCGGCAGATGGAAGATGCCGAAGGGTCCGGGGCGAAAGCCGCTGGCCGTCAGGCCCTGGCGCAGGGCGCGGCCCGGGAGGCGATCGGCGCCCGCGGGCACGATGCGCAGCGTCACGATGCGGCGCGAGTGTTCCTCCGGCCAGTCGACGACCAGCGGCGGCAGTTCCTCAAGCGCGACTGGGCGCGGCGCCGGCGCCTCGGTCACCACGCTCACCACCCCTTGGTCCGAATTGCTGTCGCCTGCAGCGCCGTCAGCCACCGCTTCCGTGGACCAGTCGATCACCGGCAGCGGCCGCGGCGACTCGCGCTCGCCGCCGGCACCCGCTCCGGCGCGGCCGTGGGCCTGGGCATCAAAGGTGGGCTCGGTTCGCTCGGCGCGAGGAGTGCCTCCCTCCGCCGTCCGGCGCGGCCGGCGGCGCTCCATCCAGATCAACACGCAGAACAACAGCAACCCGGCGGCGAACAGGATCGGGCGCAGCCAGTACACGTGAGCTATACCGCCGCGAGCCGCACGGCGGCGTCGACGTCGACCGACACCAGGCGCGACACGCCCGGCTCGTTCATCGTCACCCCGAGCAGCTGCGAGGCCATCTCCATGGTGGTCTTGTTGTGAGTGATGAAGATGAACTGCACGCGGCCCGACATCTCGCGGACAATATCGCAGAAGCGCGCGACGTTGTGCTCGTCGAGCGGTGCGTCGACCTCGTCGAGCAGGCAGAATGGCGCGGGGTTCAGATCGAAGATCGAAAACACCAGCGCCACCGCGGTGAGCGCCTTTTCGCCGCCCGACAGTTGCGAAATGCTGCTGTTGCGCTTGCCCGGCGGGCGCGCCATGACCGCGACCCCGGCCGCCAGCGGATCGTCCCCGACCAGCTCCAGATAGGCGTGGCCGCCGCCGAACAGGCGCGGGAATTTCTCCTTGAGGCCCGCATTGACGCGATTGAACGTATCTTCGAAGCGCGCACGCGTTTCCTTGTCCATGCGCTTCATCGCATCCTCGAGCGTCGTCAGTGCGTCGTTGACGTCGGCATACTGGCGATCGAGGTAGGTCTTGCGCTCGCTCTGCTGCGCCAGCTCCTCGATGGCCGCGAGGTTGACCGAGCCGAGCCGTTCGATGTCGGCGCGCACTTCTGCAAGGCGCGTTTCCCAGTCGGCGACGACCGCGTCGGCGGCGAGCGCGGCGCTGAGCTCGGCGTAGTCGAAGCGGGTCTCGGCAAACTGCTCGGCCAGGGACTCGCGCCGCACGCGCCATTCCTGCGCCTGCATGCGCGCACTGTCCATGGCCTGCCGCGCGCTGGCAACACGCTGTTCGGCTGCCAGCCGCCGTTGTTCAAGCGAGCGCAGCTCGAGATCGGCGTCGTCGAGCGCCTGGCGCGCCCTGGCCAGGTCGGTTTCCACCTCGAGCCGGCGATCGAGCGCGGCCTGGAGTCGCGCCTGCAGCTCATGGATCGGAGCGTCGCCGTCGGCCAGCTCGGCGGTCAACGCCGCGTGCCGCTGCACCAGCTGTGCGCGCTGCTCGATTAGGCGCGCGGCCGTGCCGAGCATCGATTCCAGGGTCGAGCGCCGGCTCTCGTGTCGGATCAGCACGTCGCGCAGCACCAGCTGTGCCGCCTGCGCCGTGGCCCGCGCCGCAGCGGTGCGCTCGCGGTGCTGCTCACGCTCGTCAGTGAGCAGGGGGAGCCGCGCATCCAACCGCTGCAGTTCAGCCAGCGCCGCGGCGTGCGCCTCGCGCGCCTGCGCGAGGCCGGTGCGCGCGCGCGTCAACTCGGACTCGACTTCGCTGCGATCGCCCTCGAGCCGGAGCCGGCGCAACTGCGCTTCATCGAGACGCGCCTGCATCGCGCCGAGCTGTGCGCGCAACTCGCCGTGTTCGCGGTGCGCAGCCTGGATCTGCGCCTGGGCCTGATCGCGGGCGCGCTCGGTGTCCTGCGCACTGGCGCGCAGCGCCTCGAGTGCGGCCTCGCCGGCCTGGAGACCAGCCGTGGCCGAATCGCATTCGCTCCCCAGTACCTTCAGCCGCTGGGCGCGCTCGAGCACGCCCGCGTGCGGATCGCCGCCGCGCCGCAGGCGCAACCAATCGCGCCCCAGCCATTCGCCGGTAGGCGTGACCAGCGACTCGCCCGGCTGCAGATGCCGGCGCTCGCGCAGGGCCTGCGCCAGTGTGTCGCAGGTGTGCACCTTGGCCAGCATGGCCAGCGCCGCTTCCGGGCCGCGCGTGCGCGCCGCGAGCGTGCCAGCCAGCCCCGCGCCGCCCGCGCCGGCCGTTTCGAGGAACGACAGCGTGCCGCGCTCGAGCCGCTGCAGCTCGTCGGCCAGATGGTCGAGGTCGCCGACGCACACGGCCTCCAGGTAGTCGCCGAGCACCGTCTCGACGGCGTGCTCCCAGCCGGAATCGACGGCCAGGGCAGCGGCCACGCGCGTCGGTGCACCGTGCCCGGAACGCTTGCCAAATCCATCGAGCCAGGCCGCCGCCGAAGGGTCCTTCTCACCCAGCGCTGCCTGCTGCAGTGCCTCGAGCGACATGAGTTCGGCGCGCGCGCGATCGCGCCGCGTGCGCAGTTGCTCGAGCTGCTGCTCCGCGTCCCGTTGCTGCCCGCGCAGACCGTGAGCCTCAGCGAGCAATGCGCCGAGGCGTGCCTCCAGCGCCAGGGCGTTCTGCCCCGCGGCAGCCTCACGCTGCAGCAGTTCCTCGAGCGCCCCGCCCGATTGCGTCCGGCCGACGGATTCATGTTCGAGCCCCAGGCGATCGGCCTGCGCCTGGAGCCGCAGCAGCTGGCCGTCCAGCTGCTCGATGCGCGCCATCTCCACGCCGCTCCCCTGCCTGGCGGCGCCGAGCTCGCGGTTGTAGTTTTCCCAGCGCTCCTGCCAGACCGCGAACTGCGCTTCGGCGGCGGCGAGCGACTCGGTGCCGGTGTGCTCCGCGGCGTGCAGCGACGCCAGCTCTGGCGCCAGCGCCGCAATCTCGGCCTGAAGCTGGGCGACGCGCTCTTGGTCGGTGACGATCTGCGCACCCACCTCGACCAGCGTGGTGGTGGTCTGTGCCAGGTCCTGGCGGTGCCGGTTGCGCAGCTCGCTGGTGTAGCGGATGTTCTCCTCGGTGCGCGTCACCTCGGCGCCCAGCTCGTAGTAGCGTGCCTGAACCACACCCATTGCGGCGCCGAGTTCGCCGTGGAACTCGCGCTGCTTCTCGAGCGCGGCCTCGCAGGAACGCTGCTCGGCGAGCTCCTGCTGCATGACCAGCTCGGCCGAGCGCGTGGCGGCATCCTGCACCACGGTGCCGCCGTCGAGTTCGCGCATGCGCAGCGCCAGCAGTTCGGCGTTGACGGTGCGCTCGCGCGAACGCAGTTCCTGGTAGCGGCGCGCCGCAGCCGCCTGCCGCTGCAGGTGGCGGATCT
Organism: Gammaproteobacteria bacterium; assembly: GCA_025357915.1. Taxonomy (GTDB): domain Bacteria; phylum Pseudomonadota; class Gammaproteobacteria; order Steroidobacterales; family Steroidobacteraceae; genus FEN-1191. The sequence continues at coordinate 10,430 of JANYLH010000069.1, read as the reverse complement.
GCTTGTCGACCTCGTCACGCAGGTCCTGCACGCGGGCGAGGTTTTCGCGCGTGTCGGCGATCCGCCCTTCAGTCTCGCGGCGGCGTTCCTTGTAGAGGGAAATGCCGGCCGCTTCCTCGATGAAGGCGCGCATGTCATCGGCCCGTGCCTCGATGACGCGCGAGATCATGCCCTGCTCGATGATCGCGTAGCTGCGCGAGCCGAGGCCGGTGCCGAGGAACAACTGCGTAATATCCTTGCGCCGGCAGCGGCCGCCGTTGATGAAGTAGCTCGAGCTGCCATCGCGCGCAACCACGCGCTTGAGCGAGACCTCGGCGTAGCCGGCGTAGGCGCCGCCGATCTTGCCGTCGCCGTTGTCGAACACCAGCTCGACCGAAGCGGTGCCGATGGCCTGACGCGAGCTCGAGCCGTTGAAGATTACATCCGCCATCGACTCGCCGCGCAGGTGTCGCGCCGACAGTTCACCCATCACCCAGCGTACCGCGTCGATCACGTTGGACTTGCCGCAACCGTTCGGGCCCACCACGCCCGTCAGGTTGCTGGGCAACTGCACGGTGGTCGGATCGACGAAGGATTTGAAGCCCGCGAGTCGGATCTTGCTCAGTCGCATCTGGTTTCCCGTAAGTGCAGGGGGTGCGGCGGCCCGCACCGGTAGTGTAGATTATCCCGCAGACATGTCCACGCAGCCCGCCCTTAGCCTCGAGACCTTTCCCAACCCGGCACCGGAGCGGGATTACACGATCCGCATGAGCATGCCGGAGTTCAGCTGCCTGTGCCCGCGTACCGGGCAGCCCGACTTCGCCACCCTCGAGCTCGAATACGTGGCCGACCGGCTGTGCGTGGAGCTCAAATCGCTCAAGCTCTATATCTGGTCGTTCCGCGATCGCGGCGCCTTCCATGAGGCCGTAACCAACGAAATCCTGGGTAAGCTGGCGACCACGCTGGCGCCGCGGTTCATGCGGCTGACGGCCCGATTCAACGTCCGCGGCGGCATCACCACGAGCATCAGCGCCGAGCACCGGGATCCGCGCTGGGTACCCGCCCCGTCCGTAGCACTACCCTGATTCCGGGCGCATTGACGCCAATCAGCGACCCGTTTTTTGCGCACTGTACAGGGCGGAAGCCCCCGGTATAATCGCGCGCTCGAAAAATCCCCGCACCCTCAGATTCCGCCCGTCAGGAGCGCGAAATGGCCAGCAAAAAGCCTGCGTCTAAAGCCCGCAAACCCGCCAAGCCGCCCGCACGTGCCGGAGCTCGCAAGGCCGGGGCGCACCGGGCTGAACCCCGCAAGGCCCCGGCCGTGGCCCTGCGCTCGGGCGCGAGCCGTCCGGCCGCTCGCCCGGCAGCGAAGCCCGCTGCGCGCCCCGCCGCGCGCGCGGTGGTGACCCGCCCGGCCGCAAAGCCGGTGGCGACCCCCTCCCGCCCGGAGGTTCCGAAGCCAGCCGTCGCGGAGCGCCCGACCAAGGCCAGCGGCCCGGTCCGCGCACCCGCCGGGCCCGGCCGCAGTACGCCGCTCCCGGTCATTACAACGGTGCGCACCGGGGTGCGTCCCATCAGCGACGGCGATGAGGGCGACGCCGGCGATCCCAGCAGCCTCCTGGCAGGCCCGCGCAACGTCAAACCGTACGTGGCCCGCCGGGGCGAGCAGTACATGGGCAAGCAACAGCTCGCCCACTTCCAGCTGATCCTCAGCAACTGGAAGCACGACCTGATGATGGAAGTTGACCGCACCGTGACCCACATGAAGGACGAGGCGGCGAACTTCCCCGATCCGAATGACCGCGCGACCCAGGAAGAGGAATTCAGCCTCGAACTGCGCACCCGCGACCGCGAACGCAAGCTCATCCGCAAGATCGACGAGGCCCTCAAGCGCGTCGAGGACGGCAGCTATGGCTACTGTCTGGAAACGGGCGAGGAAATCGGCATCAAGCGCCTCGAGGCACGACCCGTTGCCACCCTGAGCCTGGAGGCGCAGGAGCGCCGCGAACGCCGCGAGCGCCAGTACGGTGACCGGGACGACCGTTACCGATAGGCCCGAGGGACCCGCGACGGGCCGTTTCGCGCCCTCGCCGACCGGCACGTTGCATCTGGGGTCGCTCGCGACCGCCACCGCCAGTTTTCTCGACGCGCGCCTTCATGGCGGACGCTGGTTGCTGCGCATGGAAGACCTCGACCGTGCGCGCGAGGTACCCGGCGCCGCCGCGGGCATCCTGGGCGATCTAGAAAGGCTCGGATTCTGGTGGGATGGACCGGTGGTCTATCAGAGCCAGCGCCACGACCTCTACCAGCAAGCCGTCGCGGCGCTGGAGGCGCGCGGCCTGGCCTACCCTTGCAGCTGCACGCGCCGCGACCTGGGAGCGACCGATGACCTAGGGGGTTACCCCGGCACCTGCCGGGCCGGTACGCGCCGATCCGGCCCCACGGCCATGCGGTTTCGCGCCGACCTGAGTCCCCTAGGCCCGTTCGTGGACCGCCTGCAGGGGCCGGTCGAAGTCGACCCCTCCGCCCTCGGCGACCCGGTGATCCGCCGTCGCGACGGCCTGTATGCCTATCAGCTGGCCGTGGTGGTCGACGATGCCGCCCAGGGCGTCACGGATGTGATGCGCGGCGCCGACCTGCTACCCAGCAGCTACTGGCAGCGCTCGCTCCAGCGCGCGCTCGGCCTGCCTGAGCCCCGTTACGCGCACCTGCCGTTGGTCTGTGAGCCGGGCGGCGCCAAGCTGTCAAAGTCCGCGCGCGCCCTCGCTCGGCAGGACGGAAGCCCGTCGGAGCAGATCTGGCGGGTGCTGTCGCTCCTGCGTCAGGCACCGCCCCCGGAGCTGGCCCGGGCCCCGCTGGCGGAGCTGTGGGACTGGGCTATCGGGCACTGGCGGCTGGGCGCCCTGCGCACTGTAGCAAGCCTGCCAGCCGATTGATAAGGTAGGGGGCTCTTGCCGGGAGGTGTGCGATGAGCGAGCCGCGCCTGATCAAGAAGTACCCGAATCGTCGCCTGTACGACACGGAACTCAGCCGCTACATCACGATTGATGACGTGCGGGCACTGATTGCCGATCACATCCGGCCGCGCGTCATCGAACAGCGCACCGGCGCAGATATCACCCGCAGCGTGCTGCTGCAGGTGGTGACCGAACTGGAACTGGGGACGGCGTCGCGCCTCAGCGAGCTCTTTCTAACCGAGCTGATCCGCAGTTACGGGCTCACGCCAGCGGCGGCCACGGCCGCACTACTGGAATCGGCTCTCAGCGGGCAGGTCGCCTAGTTGGGGGCGACGTCGCGCATCGACAAGCGCACGCGCCCCTGGCGATCGACTTCCAGAACCTTGACGCGAACCACGTCGCCCTCGCGCAGCTTGTCCGCGACACGTTCGACGCGCTCTTCGGAGATCTGCGAGATGTGCACCAGGCCATCGCGTCCCGGGAGTATCGTGACGAAGGCGCCGAAATCCATGAGTTTGGCGACCTTGCCTTCGTAGATGCGACCGACTTCGACATCGGCGGTGATGAGCTCGACGCGGCGCTGGGCTTCGCGGCCCGCGGTGCCGATCACCGAGGCGATCTTGACCGTGCCGTCGTTCTCAATGTCGATGGTAGTGCCGGTTTCTTCCGTGATCTGGCGGATTACTGCACCGCCCTTGCCGATGACGTCGCGGATCTTCTCCGGGTCGATCTTCATGATGATGATCGACGGCGCCCATTCGGACATCTTGGTGCGCGAGGCGTCGAGCACCTTGGCCATCTCACCGAGGATGTGCAGGCGGCCGTCCCGGGCCTGCGCCAGCGCCACACGCATGATCTCCGGCGTGATGCCCTCGACCTTGATATCCATCTGCAGCGCGGTGATGCCCTCGCGCGAACCGGCGACCTTGAAATCCATGTCGCCGAGGTGATCTTCATCGCCGAGGATGTCGGTGAGCACCTGGAAGCGGCTCCCTTCGAGCACCAGCCCCATGGCGACACCGGCGACCGGCGCCTTCACCGGCACGCCGGCGTCCATCAGCGCGAGGCTCGTGCCGCACACGCTCGCCATCGAGCTCGAGCCGTTGGACTCGAAGATTTCCGAGACCACGCGGATGACATACGGAAACGCGGCCATGTCCGGCATCACCGCGCTGATACCGCGGCGCGCGAGGTTCCCGTGGCCGATCTCGCGGCGCTTCGGGCTCCCCATCATGCCGGTCTCGCCCACCGAAAACGGCGGGAAGTTGTAGTGCAGCATGAAGCGCTCGCGACGGTCACCTTCGAGCGCATCGATAATCTGCGCATCGCGCGTCGTGCCGAGCGTCGTGGTGACCAGCGCCTGGGTCTCACCGCGCGTGAACAGCGCCGAACCATGGGTGCGGGGCAGTACGCCCACCTTCACGGTGATCGGTCGCACGGTCTTGAGGTCGCGCCCATCGATGCGCGGCTTGCCATCGAGAATGCGGTCGCGGACGATCTTGCTTTCCAGGCGGAACAGCTCATCGGCAACCTGATCGGCCTTGAACTGCGGAGCGTCGCCTGAAGCCAGCGCAGCCACCAGCTCAGCCTTGATCTCCTTGAGGCGGGTCGAACGCTGCTGCTTTTCGGTCATGAGGTAGGCGGCGTTCAGGGCAGCGAGCGCCTTGCCGCTGACGGCCTGCTCGAGAGCCGCATCCTTCGCGTCCTCCGGAACTGCCCAGCGCGCCTTGCCCGCTTCGGCGGTCAGTTCGTTGATCGCCTTGATGGCGACCTGCATTTGCTGGTGGCCGTAAACCACGGCGCCCAGCATGATTTCTTCCGAAAGCCCCGCGGCCTCCGATTCCACCATGAGCACGGCGTGCGCGGTGCCGGCAACCACCAGGTCGAGCTGCGAGGCCGCCAGGTCGGTGCGGTTTGGATTCAGTTCGTACTGGCCGTTGCGATAACCCACGCGCGCGCCGCCAATGGGGCCCTTGAACGGGACGCCCGACAGGCACAGTGCCGCTGACGCACCGAGCAGTGAGGGCACATCGGCCAGGATCTCCGGGTCGAGGGACAGCACGGTGGCGACGACCTGGATGTCATTGAGAAAGCCGTCCGGAAACAGCGGGCGGATCGGTCGGTCGATCAGGCGCGAGGTGAGCGTTTCGCGTTCGCTAGGACGCCCCTCACGGCGGAAAAAGCCGCCGGGGATCTTGCCCGCCGCGTAGGTTTTTTCCTGGTAGTTCACGGTGAGCGGAAAGAAATCGCGCCCCGGGCGCGGCTTCGCTTCGGCACAGGCAGTCACCAGGACGACGGTGTCGCCCATGGTCACGAGCACGGCGCCGTTGGCCTGGCGCGCCAGTTCGCCGGTCTCGATGGTTACGGTATGGGGACCAAATGCAAAAGATTTTCTGAAGACAGTCACGCTTCAACCCTCGGAATTCTGAATGTGGGAAGGCTTGGAGTGCGGCGCACGCACGGCGCCGCGGGCGCCGCGATCAGCGACGCAGGCCAAGTCGCTCGACAACCTGCTGGTAGCTCGCCGGCTTGGTCGCCTTGAGGTAATCCAGGAGCTTGCGCCGCTGGTTCACCATGCGCACGAGGCCGCGGCGCGAGGAGTGGTCAGCCTTGTGAGTGCTGAAATGTTCGCCCAGTCCGTTGATACGCTCCGACAGCAGTGCGACCTGGACTTCAGGCGAGCCGGTATCTTTCGGATCCCGGCGATATTGGGCGAGTACGTCGCCCTTCTTTTCCGTGGACAAAGCCATTACGCGAAAACCCTCTGGTTCTGATGTGTGACCCGTATTTTGAAGCCGGGCATTGTAGCGGGAGCGTTCCCAAGCCTCAAGCGGAACAGTCAGTTACGGCCCTGCGCAGTGGCGCTGGTAAACAGCCGCAGCGGGCGCACCGCCCCACCCTCCGCCCCGGTCCCGAGACCGAGGAACCGCCCGGAAGCGTCATATAGCCGCAGTTCACCCAGGGGGGCCCCGGGAGCCACGATGGCCTGGCCATAAGACATGGCCCGCGTCTGGGCGACGGACAGTGCCAGCACCGGCAGGTGCGCGACCGCCCGGTCGGCCTCCAGGAGCGACGGCGGCCCGCTCAGGGCCTGGAGCTGGTCGAGCGTCACCATGGGTTCGTCCCTGAACGGTTCCACGAAATCACGCCGCAACGCGATCACGTGGGCGCAGCTCCCAAGCGCCGCGCCCAGCTGCTCCACCAGCGTGCGGATATAGGTGCCCTTGGAGCACTCGACGCGCAAGCGCAGCGTATCCGCCGAGAAATCCACCAGTTCCAGCAGGTAAATCTCGATGTCGCGCGGCGCGCGTTCGACGCTGAGACCCTGCCGCGCCAGCTTGTAGAGCGGTTGCCCGTCACGCTTGAGTGCCGAATACATGGGCGGGACCTGCTGCTGCGGGCCGCGCTGGCCGGCCAGGGCGGCGGCAATGACCGCCGCGTCGAGGGGCGGGATGGGGCAGCGCTCCACGACCTGGCCCTCCGCATCGCCGGTATCGGTACGCTCGCCAAGGCGCATGGCCACTGTGTAGGCCTTGGTGCCAGCCAGCAGCGCGCCGGCCAGCTTGGTGGCCTCGCCGATGCAGATCGGCAGCATGCCGGTGGCCAGCGGATCGAGGCTCCCGGTGTGACCCGCCTTCGGACGCCCGAGCAGGTGCCGAACGCGTTGCAGGGCGGCGTTCGAGGACAGTCCCAGGGGCTTGTCGAGCAGCAGAATCCCGCAGAGGGCCGGTGCGTCAGGACTCATCGGCGGGCGCCGCGCCGGCCCCGGGCCGCCCTGCGGCGGCATCTTCCAGCGCCTTGTCGGTCGCGACCGCGGTATTGATCAGCTGCGTGAGCGACTGGGCGTGCTCGAGTGCCGTGTCGAGCAGGAACTCGAGCCGCGGCGCGTGACGGAGCCCGAGCTGGCGCGCCACCTCGCCGCGCAGGAAACCGGACGCGCTTTTCAGTCCCGCCAGCTGTTCATCAGGATCGCGGCCCTTGCCGAAAGGCAGGAACCAGACCCGTGCAGCGCTCAGGTCTTCGAGCAACGAGACAGCCGTGATGGTCAGGTTGCCGACGCGCGGATCCTTCACCGCGCGCGGCACCAGCGCCGCCAGCGCGCGCTGCATCTGCGCCTCGATGCGCTGGTGGCGCGAGTTGTGCTGCGGCATGTGCTGGCGCCTGTGACCGCTCTATTGGATCGTACGGATGATTTCAGTGCGCGAATAGCACTCGATCTGGTCGTTGGCCCGCACGTCCTGGTAGTTCTTAACGCCGATCCCGCACTCGGTGCCGGCGCGTACTTCGCCAACGTCGTCCTTGAAGCGGCGGAGCGATTCGAGCGCGCCCTCGAAGATCACCACGTTCTCGCGCAGCACGCGGATCGGATTGTTGCGCTTTACCGCGCCCTCGGTCACGAGGCACCCGGCCACGACGCCGAACTTGCTTGAGCGGAACACGTCGCGCACCTGCGCCACGCCGACAATGGTTTCCTTGATTTCCGGCGCCAGCAGGCCGCTCATCAGCTGCTTCACGTCGTCGATGGCTTCATAGATGATGCTGTAGTAGCGAATCTCGACGCCCGTCTCCTTGACCGCCTCGCGTGCACCGCTGTCGGCGCGGACGTTGAAGCCGATGATGCGGGCCTTCGAGGCCGCCGCCAGCTGCACGTCGGATGCGGTAATGCCGCCGACACCGCTGGCGATAATGCGCACCGCCACCTCGTCGGTCGAGAGCTTGTTGAGCGCGTCACGCAGCGCCTCGGCGGTACCCTGCACGTCAGTCTTGATGAGCACGGCGACCTGGCCGGCCTTGGGCTCGCCGAGCGTCGAGAACACGTCCTCGCTTCGTGCGCCCTGCTTGGCCAGCTTGACGTCGCGCGTCTTGCCGAGGCGATGCAGCGCGACTTCGCGGGCACGCCGCTCGTTCTCCACCACCAGCAGTTCGTCGCCCGCGTTCGGTGCGCCGGAGAGGCCCAGCACCACCACCGGAATCGACGGTGCCGCTTCTTCCACGGCGTTGCCGGCTTCGTCGAACATCGCGCGCACACGGCCGAACTCGCTTCCGGCCAGGATGTAATCGCCGCGCCGGAGCGTGCCCTTCTTGACCAGCGCGGTGACCACCGCACCGCGGCCTTTCTCCATGCTGGCCTCGACCACGAAGGCGATCGCAGGGCCGCCGCGCGGCGCCTTGAGCTCCAGCACTTCGGCCTGCAGCAGGATGGCTTCGAGGAGCTGCTCGACGCCAGCGCCGGTGCGCGCCGAGACGTTCACGAACATGTTCTGGCCACCCCATTCCTCGGGGATGACCTCCTGTTTCGCCAGTTCGTTGCGGACCTTTTCCGGATCCGCGTCGGGCTTGTCGATCTTGGTGACCGCGACCACCATCGCCACGCCCGCTGCGCGCGCGTGCTGGATCGCCTCGATGGTCTGCGGCATGACGCCGTCATCCGCCGCGACCACCAGGACGACCACGTCCGTGACCTTGGCGCCGCGGGCGCGCATCGCCGTGAAGGCGGCGTGACCCGGGGTATCGAGGAAGGTAATCATGCCGCGCGCCGTCTTCACGTGGTAGGCGCCGACGTGTTGCGTGATGCCGCCCGCCTCACCCGAGGCCACCTTGGTACTGCGGATGAAATCGAGGAGTGAGGTCTTGCCGTGATCGACGTGGCCCATGACCGTGACCACGGGAGCCCGGGTTTCCTGGACCTCTTCGGCGCCAAGTCCCTGCAGGTCGGCCTCGAACTGCTCTTCCTTGACCGCCGTGGCGGCGTGACCCAGCTCCTCGGCTACCAGGATCGCCGTGTCCTGGTCGATGGGCTGGTTGATGGTCGCCATCACGCCCATGTTCATGAGCACCTTGATGACTTCCGTGGCCTTGATCGCCAGCTTCTGGGCGAGATCCGCGACCGTCACGTTCTCGCCGATCGCCACGTCGCGCTTGACCGGCGCGGTGGGTCTCGCGAAGCCGTGACGCTGCTCGGCGTCGGCCGGCGCGGTGCGCGCCTTGAGCCGCTTCTTCTTCTTGTGCCGTGCGCTGACGTCTCCGGCAATGTGTAGTTCCTGGCGGCCGCCGAATTTCGGGCGCGCTTCTTCCGCGGCCTTGGGCTCGGGCTTCTCGCGCGCGGGGGCGTGGACCGGCCGTGCCGGCTCTTCGCGCCGCGCCTCGGCGCCGCCGCGGCGCGCCCGCTCCGAGTCTTCCTGGGCGCGTTGTTCCGCCTGGCGCCGCGCCTCTTCCTGCGCACGTACCCTGGCCTGTTCCTCTTCGATCAGCCGGCGATTCGCCGACTCGAGCGACTCGCGCTCGCGCCGCTCGGCCTCGGCCTTGGCAACTATGGCCTGTTGCGCGGCCTCGATCTCGCGCCGCTGCGCGTCGACCTGCTCCTGGGCCGCACGGTTCTGCTCCTCGAGCACGTCGCGCTTGACGTAAGTGCGCTTGACGCGCACTTCGACGTTGACGGTACGCGCGCGCCCCTGCGTGCTGGCAACCTTTACCTCGCTCTGCGTCTTGCGCTTGAGCGTGATGCGCGCCGGAGCCGAGCCCTCCGCGGCGGCACCGCTCCCGTGGCTGCGGCGCAGGTACGTGAGCAGCTCGAGCTTGGCATCCTCGCTGATCAGGCTGTTGGCCCCGGACACGCTGATGCCCGCCAGCTCAAATTGCGCCAGCAGTTTGTCGACCGGCAACTTCAGCGTATCGGCGAACTGGCTTACCGTAACCTCAGCCATGGTGCTGGGCCTCGAACATCGGCGCACGCGCCTTCATGATAAGAGTGCCGGCTTCCTCGGGCGACAGCCCCTCGATGTCGGCCAGGTCGTCGACCGCCTGGTCGGCCAGGTCTTCGCGTGAGCGCACGCCGCGGCGCGCCAATGCCAGCGCCAGGTCCGGGCTCATGCCCTCGAGCGTCAACAGGTCCTCGGTCGGCATCGAGGCATCGAGCGATTCCTCGCTGGCAATCGCCTGCGTCAGCAGCACGTCGCGCGCACGATTGCGCAGTTCCTTGATAATGTCCTCGTCGAATTCTTCGATACCAGCCAGCTCGGCAGCCGGCACGTAGGCAACTTCCTCGATGGTCGAGAAGCCTTCCTGCACCAGGATGCTGGCGACATTTTCATCGACGTCCAGCTGCTTCATGAACACGGCAATCAGCGCCTTCGATTCGGTCTCGCTCTTGGTCTCGGCGTCGGATTCGGTCATGACGTTGAGTTCCCAGCCGGTCAGCTGGCTGGCGAGGCGGATGTTCTGGCCGCCGCGGCCGATGGCCTGCGATAGCTTGTCTTCCGCAACCGCTATATCCATGCCGTGCTTTTCTTCATCGACCACGATCGACTGCACTTCGGCGGGCGACATCGCGTTGATGACGAACTGCGCGGGATTCGCGTCGTAGGGAATGATGTCGACGCGCTCGCCGGCGATCTCGTTGGAGACCGCCTGCACGCGCGAACCGCGCATGCCGACGCAGGCGCCGACCGGATCGATACGCGGATCGTTGCTCTTGACCGCGATTTTCGCGCGGAT
>JANYLH010000067.1 GCA_025357915.1 Gammaproteobacteria bacterium | reverse complement strand
CCGTTCCTGGTCTATCTGTTCACGGGTTCCACGCATGCGCCGCTTGCCTCGCCGCCGGCCGCACAGCGGTCGCGCTATCCCGACGGCTATCCGGACAAGCCCTTTCTCGATGCCATCCACTATTCGGACTGGAGCATCGGGCGCTTCATGGAGCGGGCGCGCCATGAGCCGTGGTTCGACAACACCGTGTTCATCTTCACCGCCGATCACACCCGCGGCACGGACAAGCAGCTGCGCGACCGTTTCCGCATTCCGCTGGTGATCTACGCGCCCGGGATCGTTGCGCCCCGCATCGACACGCGGGTGGCCTCGCAGATCGACATCTTCGATACCGTGCTCAGCCTGATCGGCGTGAACGGCGACTATGCATCGTTCGGCCACTCGCTCCTCGCCGGCCCGGCCCAGCAGCGCGCCATCTTCCGCTCGGGCGAGAACGTGGGCATCGTGACGCCCGATCAATGCTTCATGTACACGCCGCAGGCGCAGGGCGCAGCGGCCGCTTACCTCGCAGCCTATCGAACCTTGCTGTACGGTGTCGTCGAGCGCAACGGCTGGGTTCAATGACCGCGGCCACGCCGGCGCCTGACGTTTCGTCAGGACCGGCGCTCGCGCCGGTACACATGTTCTGGCACGGCCCGGCGCTCTCGCGCGTCGAGCGCCTGGCGATCAGCTCCTTCCTTGCCCACGCGCACCCGCTGACGCTGCACGTCTACGAGGAACCGCGGGGGGTCCCGCCGGGCGCCATGCTGGCCGATGCGCGTGCGACGCTGCCGGCGGAGCGATTGTTTCGGCATCGCCAATCCGGTTCCTATGCGATCTTCGCCGACTGGTTCCGCTACTGCCTGCTGGATCGGCTGGGCGGCATCTGGGCGGACACCGATGTCGTCTGCCTGCGCCCACTGGTCTACCCCGGGCCCGAGATCTTCGCGTGGGAGGATGCACTGCGCATCAACAACGCGGTGCTCGGCCTGCCGGCGGGACATCCATTGGCGTCGTGGATGGCGGCGTGCTGCGCGGCGCCCGACCGCTTCCTGCCCTACGACGACTTCAGGAGCAAGTGGCGCAAGCTGCGGCGCCGCCTGCAGCCTGGCAATGCTGCTGCACGCGTCAAGTGGGGCGAATCGGGTCCCACCGGATTCACGGCAGCGGTGCGCCACTTCGGTTACCTGGAGCGCGCTTTGCCCGCATGGCATTTCTATCCGGTGCACTACCGCGATTGGCGCGCCATGTTCGCGGGCGGCCAGCCGAATCTGCGCGCGGCGCTGGAGCGCAGCAGCGCCGTGCACCTCTACAACGAGATGCTGCGCACGGCGCCGGGATTCGACAAGAATGGCCGCTTCCCCGCCGACTCGCTGTTCGAGGAACTCTGCGCGCGCTATCTCAGAAGTGGAAGCTGAGGTAAGCGGCAACGCTGTCCAGGGTATAGAACATGTCGGGTCTCGCGGTGGTGGGCGGGTCGCCGGGCAACAGCGCGTCGCGCGCCAGCTTGTCGCCATGGCGCACGTCGACATTCAGATCCGTGCGCGCGAGCGCGTTGCGCCACTGCAGGCCCGCGCCCAGGTAATACCCGAATGCCGGCAGGCCCGTATCGAGTCGGGCCACGCCAAGAAACGCCGATGCCGCGAGGTGGCGGCCCCAGCGACGGCGGTAATCAAAGGCGCGCAGCGCCAGCAGGCTGGCGCCGTTGAAGCGGTCCCACTCCACGCGCACACCCAGGTCGTCATGCGCGCTCACCACGCGGCGGGCGCCGAGGCCCAGGTGCGGCGAGTGGTATCCGCCCGTTGTCACGTCCGGCACCTTGGCCGAGGACTGGAAGCCGATGCGGCCCGTGCTGGCGCCGACATCCACGAATGCGTCGGTCGTGTCAGTGGCCGGCGCGGCATCGCCTGCTGTTTCCGCCAGCCCGGCGCCCGTGTCGACATCGTCGAAGCGCACGAAGCCCGCCAGCCGCGCGAAATCGTCGCCGAATACGTCCCTGCCGGCGTCCACCGTGGCGCCGATCCGTACGCCGCGCCAGGGGCGGGAAACGTCCAGAGTCAGCTCCTGCGCGCGCCTGTAGTCATGACTGGAGTACGCGGCGTTGGTCATGGTGCGGTAGCGCAGCGCGAGCTCGCGGCCTGCGCTCCGATGCCAGCCCAGGCGCAGCATGTGCTGCTGGCCGCCCACGCCATCGCCTGGAATCCGCCAGTCGCCGAACCAGTTGCCGATGTCCTCGCCGCGATTGCGCAGGCCATCCTGGTAGATGTGGTGCACGTACCAGCCGTCCTGCCAATCGGTCACCTCGTAGGTGGCATCGAGGCCGTGCGGCACCAGCGGCAGATCGATGCCGACCGCCACGGCCGCGTTGCCGAGCCGTGCGGATTGAACAGCGCGCGCAGCACATCGCGCA
>JANYLH010000076.1 GCA_025357915.1 Gammaproteobacteria bacterium | reverse complement strand
GGGCAGAGCGTGCCGGTGGGAGTGGGGCAGCCGACCTTGCGGGTCGATGCGCTCACCGTCGGCGGAACCGCGTAGCGACGCCACATGGGTGAGATGGCCCTGAGCGTCGGGCCCACAACGTCACGCGCAAACGGCTCATGGCGGCGCGCGCTTCGTGAATGCGGTCGCCAGAGCGCGACCACATTCACGGCGTTGCTTCGCGCGGCCTGGCGCCTTGGCCTTGTTGTAGCACCGCAAGATTCCAACGCACCACTGGCCGGCGCCCGCGGCCGCACTCGGCGCGCCGCACTTGCGCGTTTGCACGTGACGTTGCGCACCCGGCACTCGACCCGCGTCACCGGTGCGCCGTGTCGCAGCGTGGCGCCGCCGACCATGAGCGCGTCGACATGCGCTCGCGGGGCGCGGTGGGTACAGGCGTTGCCGCTCAGCGCGCGAAGCCGGGTACGCAGACGATTATGTGAAGTCAGCCTGCTCGAGCACGCGGGCTTCGTGCGAGCGTCTGCGTACTCTTATTCGACCCCCGCCGCGCCACGCGTTAGCATCCCGCCGTGCCTCGCCTCACCAAGCCGATCTACGAAAGCCTACCGGCCGTCTACGCGCTGCTGGGCGCCGTGCTGCTGTGGTTGAGTTTCCACTGGCGCGAGGCCTGGTGGAGCACGCCGTGCGCCCTCGCAGGGCTCCTGGCGCTGGTCGTGGCACTGGTACTGTGGATGCATCGGCGCGACTACCGCGCCACCAGCACCGACTATCTGCAGCGCGGCCGCCCGGTCGGCGAACCCGGCGACGAGCAGCGCTGATCCACGCCGCGGAGGCCGGGCCTCAGTTCTGCGTGGCCTCGCCGACCGGCGCCGGCTGGGCGTGGGAGCCGGTACTGGCAGTGTCGCTGTCGGTGCCCAGCCGCTGGCCGGGCCGCTCGTCGATGTACATGAGCTGGTGCATTCCCAGCGAGACCACGTCGCCGTCATTGAGATTGTGGCGGCGCACGCGCTGGTTCTTGATGAACACGCCGTTGCTGCTGTTCAGGTCCTCGAGCACGCACAGGCGGTTGCTGGTAAGGATCTGGCAGTGGTGGCGGCTGATCACCAGGCTGTCGATGCGCAGATCCGCATCGGAGGCGCGGCCGACGATCAGGCGCCCTGGATACAGGCCGCGTTCGCTCACGGTCTTCCCCCGGCTGATGACCAGCAGCCGCGCGACGGGCGTATTGGACGACACATCGGCGGTCTTTTCGGCGTGCTGCGCGGTCGCGCCACGGGCCTCGCGTGCGGGGCGGCTGGCAGCGGAGCGCCGGGCGAATTCCACCCACTGCAGCTCCTGCGCCGCGGCGTCGATGTCGGCCGGGCTTACCCGGTTACGATCGGCGTTGTAGGCGGACAGCATGGCGGTGTCGCACAGCGTGTTGATCAGGCGTGGTACGCCGCCTGTAAATCGGTAGATGGTCGGGTAGCAATCGGGCTGGAAGATTTCGCGGCCCTGTGAGCCGGCCACTTCAAGACGATGCTGGACGTAGTGCTCCGTATCCTCCAGCGTCAGCGCCGGCAGGTGAAAACGCAAGCGCACGCGCTGCACCAGCTGCATCAGTTCGGGAGCGTCCAGTTTTTCGTTCAGTTCGGGCTGGCCGGCGAGAATGATCCGCAGCACTCTATCCTTCGTGGTGTCGACGCCGGAGAGCATGCGGATTTCCTCGAGCACGCGCAGACCCAGGTTCTGCGCTTCGTCGACGATCAACATCACCTTGCGGCCGGCTTCATGCTGCTCGCCCAGGAACTGATTGAGCGTGGCCAGCAATTCCGCCTTCTTCATCTGGAAGGGCGTAAAGCCAAATTGCACCAGCACGGCTTGCAGGAATTCGCTCGCCGACACCTGCGTCTGGTTGATCTGCGCAATCACCACGTCGCCGGCCAGCTCGCCCAGGAAGGTCTCGATCAGCGTGGTCTTGCCCGAGCCGATCTCGCCCGTGATCACCACAAAGCCGTCGGTGAACCAGATGGTCGACTCCATGTACGCCTTGGCGCGCGCATGGGCCTTGCTCAGGTACAGGAATTCCGGATCGGGGTTCAGCCGGAACGGCAATTCCTTGAGATCGAACAGCTCCAGGTACATGGGGTCTCCAGCCTTCAGCCTCGCTCAGTAAGGCGTGGAATTCAAGGTGCGCCATCCAGTGATAGCGCCAGCCGACGCAGCAGGTGGCGCGTGCCGCGGTCGCGTTGCGCGGCCGTGGGCGCCAGCAGCGTGCAATGGCCCAGTTTGCGGCCCGGGCGCGGGCTCTTGCCGTAATCGTGCAGGTGCACGCCCTGCTGCGCCAGCACTACGCCGGCCGGTGGCATGCGCCCGATGAGGTTGACCATCGCGGCGTGGCCGCGGGCGGCGGCGCTGCCCAGCGGCAGGCCCGCGATGGCGCGCAGGTGGTTTTCGAATTGACTGGTGACCGCACCTTCGATCGTCCAGTGGCCCGAGTTGTGGACGCGCGGCGCGAGCTCGTTGGCGATGAGGCGACCGTCGCGGACGAAAAACTCGATCGCCAGCGTGCCAACGTAGTTGAAATCGCGCAGTGCGGCGCGCAGGTGGGCACGCGCCTGGCGCTCGAGCGCCGGCGCCTCCCAGGGAGCGACGCTGAGGCGGAGGATCCCGTCGGCGTGCCAGTTGCGCGTCAGCGGATAGAGCGCCTCGCGACCGTCGCGCGCGCGTACGCCGAGCGCCGAGACCTCAAGCTCGAAATCGACCAGCTCCTCGTACAGGAGTGGTGCGCCGCCCAGTGCGTTCCAGGCCGCGGCAATGCCGGCGCGGCTGCGGATCACCGCCTGGCCCTTGCCGTCGTAGCCCAGGCGCCGGGTCTTGAGTATCCCCGGCAGGCCCACGCGCGCGCAGGCGCGCTCCAGCCCCGCCCGAGTGCTGACCGGTGCGTGGCGTGTGGTGGGTATTTTCAGGCGCTCGAACAGGCGCTTCTCGGCCAGCCGGTCCTGGCCAGTCGCCAGTGCACGCAGCGGCGGGCTGACGCGTGTGCGCAGGCCGCGCGTGGCGGCGCGCAGCGCCGCGACCGATACATTCTCCCAATCGAAGCTCAGGACCTCGCTGCGCTTCGCCAGGCGGCGCAGGAGCGCCAGATCGGTGAACTCGCCCACCAGCAGCGGGGCCAGCCTTGCTGCCGGCACATCGGCGCTCCGGTCGAGGAACAGGAAGTCGAGCCCCAGGGGGTAGCCGGCGAGCGCGAGCATGCGGCCCAGCTGGCCCGCACCCACGATGCCGATGGTCATGCGGCCGGAGTCCGCGGGTCGGGGTGCGCGAGGACGGCTTCGGTCTGTTTCTGGCGATGCTGGGTGAGCGCGGCGGCAACCTCGGGATGGCGGCCGGCAAGGATCGCGGCGGCAAACAGCGCCGCATTGGTCGCGCCGGCGGCGCCGATCGCAAAGGTGGCTACCGGGACGCCTGCGGGCATCTGCACGATCGACAGGAGCGAATCGAGGCCGTTGAGCGCGCGTGACTGCACCGGCACGCCGAGCACCGGCAGTATGGTCTTCGCGGCGGTCATGCCCGGCAGGTGCGCGGCGCCGCCGGCGCCGGCGATCAGCACCTCGAGCCCGCGGGCGGCGGCCGAGCCGGCGTATTCGAACAGCAGGTCAGGCGTGCGGTGCGCGGAGACCACGCGCACCTCATGGGCAACGCCCAGTTTCTCGAGCATTTCCGCGGCGGGCCGCAGGCTCTCCCAGTCGGAGGACGAACCCATGATGATGCCGACCAATGGCTTCATCGGCGCATTTTACCACGCGGGGTGCCGTGGCCGGCGGCCATCTCGAGCGCCGCCTCGATGGGCCCGGCGTCCAGGCTGCGCATCAGCCGGCCGATGTACTGCTGCTGGCGCGCCAGCGCCGATTGGCCCCGCAGCAGCCGTGCCTCACGCAGCGCCTCGCGCAGCTCCTCGGGCAGGTCGAGCGTTGCCAGCTGCGATTCCCGCATGGACACCAGCCGCACGCCGAGCTTCTGCATGTGCAGGGCGGCGCGCTTGCGCGCCGAGCGACTCGGGCGCTCGGCGAGCTCGTCGCCGTCATCCATAGGGTCATCGATAGGCATGTTTCGATCCAGCGGGGCGCCGGTGTCGCGCGCTGCTACAATTCTGCCATGTCTGACGAAGTCGACGCGACGCGTATTCCGGAATTGCAGCAGGTCGTAGCCAGTGCGCTCGCAGCGGCGCGCGCGGCCGGCGCCTCGGCCGCGGACGCTGACGCCAGCGTCCAGAAGGGCCTGACGGTCACGGTACGGATGGGCGAAGTCGAAACCATCGAGTACCACCGCGACCGCGGCTTGGCGGTCACCGTGTATTTCGGGCACCGCAAGGGTTCGGCCAGCACGGCGGATCTGCGTCCCGCGGCCGTGACCCAGACCGTGAACAAGGCCTGCGCCATCGCGCGCCATACCGCCAGCGACGAGTGCGCGGGCCTGGCCGACGCGGCCGGCATGGCGCGCGAATTCCCGGATCTCGATCTCGATTTCCCCTGGGCGCTGGAGCCCGAGCAGGCGGTGGAAATCGCCCGCGAGTGCGAAGCGGCGGGGCTCGCCGTCGATGCGCGGCTCACCAACTCGGAGGGCGCTTCACTCAGCACGCATCGCGGCGTGCGCGTATTCGGCAACACACACGGGTTCCTGGCGGGCTTGCCCAGCACCAGCCATTCGCTCAGCTGCGCGCTGCTCGCGCAGTCCGGCGCCGACATGCAGCGTGATCACTGGTATTCGCTGGCGCGCGACGCCACCGATCTCATGGCGGGCCCCGCCATCGGCCGCCGCGCCGGCGAGCGCGCGATCGCGCGGCTCGGCGCCCGGCGACTCGGCACGCGGCGCGCGCCGGTGCTGTTCTCGCCGGAGATGGCGCGCGGCCTGCACTCGCACTTCATCGGCGCGATCCGCGGCGCGAGCCAGTACCGCCGCGCATCGTTCCTGCTCGACGCCGCAGGTCAGCAGGTGTACCCGCAGTTCCTGCAGATGCAGGAACGGCCGCGCCTGCCGCGTGGCCTGGCGAGCGGCAATTTCGACGCCGAAGGCGTCGCCACGCGCGATCGCGAGCTGGTGCGCGACGGCGTGCTCGATGGCTACGTGCTCGGCAGCTACTCCGCGCGCAAGCTCGGCCTCAAGACCACCGGCAACGCCGGCGGCGTCCACAACCTGCTGGTGAGCGCGCCGGGCGCGAGCTACGACTTCGAGGGGCTGCTCGCGCGCATGGGCGAAGGGCTGTACGTGACGGAACTGCTCGGGCAGGGCGTCAACGGCGTCACCGGCGACTATTCGCGCGGCGCCAGTGGCTTCTGGATCGAACACGGCGCGATCGCCTATCCGGTGCACGAGATCACCATCGCCGGCAACGTGCGCGACATGCTGCGCGGCATCGTCGCGGCCGGCACGGATGTGGACACGCGCGGTGCGATCCGCTGCGGGTCACTGGTGGTCGAGGGCATGACCATCGCCGGGGAGTAGCGTCGCTAGTCGCTGTAGACACCCAGCTCGCGCAGAATGGCCACCCTGAGGTCCTGCACAGAGCGGCTCGAGAGCTTGCGCGGGTGCGGCAGTGAAATATCGAACGCGGCCTTGATGCTTGCCGGGGTCGATGACAGCACCAGCACGCGGTCGGCGAGGTGGATCGCCTCTTCCACGTCGTGGGTGATCAGCAGCACCGTGTGGCGTTCTTCCGCCAGTATGCGCAGCAGTTCGTTGCGCATGCGCAGGTTCATCAGCGCATCGAGCGCCGAGAACGGTTCGTCCATGTAGAGGATCTCGGGCTTGACCACCAGGGCGCGCGCCGAGCTGGCGCGCGCC
>JANYLH010000036.1 GCA_025357915.1 Gammaproteobacteria bacterium | reverse complement strand
TCCTGGCCGCAGGCGCGCTGCTGCCCGACCTGGTGCCGGAGGCCCCCAATCTGCTCACCTTTCTCGGGGTCGGCGGGGTGGTCTGCGGCTCGGCGCTGTGCGCCCTGGGCGCAGCCGACCGGCGGCGGATAGCGGAGCCATTTAAACCGTAACGCCCCGGGGCTACTCCAAGCAGGCATGGTCGAAAAAGATTTCGAAGCCATCTACCGCGCGCACGTGGGCAGGATTTACGGCCTGTGCCTGCGGCTGACGGGCCAGAGCGCGCTTGCCGAGGACTGCACCCAGGAGTGCTTCATTGCGGCCTGGCGTGCGCTGCCGGCTTTCGAGGGCAGGAGCCAGCTCGCTACCTGGCTGCACCGAATTGCCGTCAATACGGTGCTGACGCAGCGACGCCGGCGGCCGGGCGATGCCCTGCGCGAAGCCGGCACGCTGGACGACGCCGCGCTCGAACTGCCAGGCGGCGCCGAGGCCTCGGGCACGCTCGATGTCGAGGCGGCCATGGACCGGCTGCCGCAGGGCGCCCGCGACGTGCTGGTCCTGGTGGGCGTCTACGGCCACAGCCACGATGAAGCCGCGGCCATGCTCGGCATCGCCGCCGGCACCAGCAAGGCGCAGCTCCATCGCGCCCGCAGGCTGATGGCACAACAACTCGGAATCGCCATGGAGGCCGCATGAACCCGCCCCGTTACGACTCGCTCGAGCAAGCCCTCGCCGCGGTGCCGCGCGAGCTGCAACCCTCGCGCGATCTGTGGCCCGGCATTGCCGGCAGCATTGGTCACGATGCCCAGCGCGTGCGCCGAGCCCCGTGGTCGCAGTGGCCGATGGCGCTCGCGGCGAGTCTTGCCGTACTGGGTCTGGTCGGCGCGCTATGTTGGTCGGTCGTACACGATCGTCCCGGCGGCGAACGGGTCGCGAGCGCCACGCCGCCGGGCAGCGGCCGCGGTATTGCGGTGAGCTTCCAGCGCCCGCAGGACGCCGACTACATTGCCGCGCGCACCGCGCTCGAGCGCACCTTCAACGAGCGGCTGACGCTGCTGAAGCCGGCGACCCGCGAGCGCATCCGCGCCGATCTCGAGACCATCCGCAAGGCCAATGCCGACATCAGCGCGGCGCTGGCGCAGGATCCCGCGAGCCCGTTGCTGTGGCAGCTGCTGCGCAGCACCTGGCAACAGGAAATCGATCTTTACACGACGGTCGCACAGACCACCCAAACCATGTTGACGAGGAGAACCTGATCATGAACGCCGAAACCCATTCCGTCGTACCGACACGCCTTGCGGCGTGGGCAGCTGCCGTCGTGCTCGCGGGCCTGTCGCTGCCGTCGCTGGCCGCCACCCGCGACTTCAGCGCCCAGAAGCCCGCCGACCCGGCCGGCACGGTTGAAATCATCAACGTCGAGGGCGCCATCGAAGTCAGCGGCTGGGACCAGGCAATGGTCGATGTCAGCGGCACGATCGGCGACAAGGTGGAACGCGTCGAGGTCACGAGCAGCGCCAACCGCACCACGGTGCGCGTGGTGGTGCCGTCGGGCGGCGGCAACTGGAGCGGCGGCAACGACGCGCACCTGAAGATCCGCGTGCCGCGCAATAGCGCGCTGGATGTTTCGCTGGTCAGCGCCGACCTGCGCATCAGTGGCGTCAGCGGCAACCAGCAACTGCGCACGGTCAGCGGCAATATCCTGGGTGACGCCGGCGGCGAACTGCAGGTGAACACGGTCAGCGGCGACGTGAACCTCACGGCGCACGATGGCCATCACGCGCAGTTCAAGACCGTCAGCGGCGATGTCAAGGTCAGCGGCACCGACGGCGATTTCACGCTCAATACCGTGAGCGGCGACGCGATGGTTACGCTCGGCGACCTGACGCGCGCGCAGCTCGAAACCGTGTCCGGAGACATCAGCGTGGTTGCGGGCACGCTCGCGGCCCAGGGTCAGCTTGATGCCACTTCGGTCAGCGGCGATCTGCAGGTGAGATTTGCGGTGCCACCCGATGCCGACATCGAAGTACAGACCTTCAGCGGCGATATCAACAACTGCTTCGGGCCGAAGCCCGCCGAGGAAAAATACGCGCCGGGGAGCCGCCTCAACTTCCGCAGCGGCAAGGGCGGCGGGCGCGTGCACATCGACAGCAAGAGCGGTGACGTGGGGCTTTGCGCCGGAAAATAACCCGCGCCAGTGAGGGCGGTGCGTCGCGCACCGCCCTCGCTTTCAGTACCGGACCTAGCCGCCCGACAGGCAGGTCTTCATGAAGGCCTTGCGATCAGCGCCCTTCAAGGCCTTGGTCTTGGCGTCGGCATTGCAGCTCTTCATCTTCTCCTGCTGCGGCGTCAACGCCTTGGCTGCCGGCGCCGCGGCCGGCGCGCTCGACAGGCAGGTTTTCATGAAACCCTTGCGGGCATCGCCGCTCAGGGTCTGTTCCCTGGCCTGCGCATTGCAGGATTTCATCTTCTCATTCTGCGCGGTCAGGGCATTGGCCGTGAGCGCGGTCGTGAGCAGTACGGTGGCGAAAACGATATTGCGGATGGACATGAAACCCCCTTAGGGTCTGTGGCGGAAGCGGGGGGCCATTCTGGCCGGGTACCACCCGCAAAAGGCTTAATTCCTCTTCACGCTGCCGGCAAGCCATTCGCCCGCCCGGTTCCGGCACGAGGCCGGCGCCACCCACAGGTGGCGCC
>JANYLH010000022.1 GCA_025357915.1 Gammaproteobacteria bacterium | reverse complement strand
ATCCGGTGGCACCGACCACCAGCACCAGGCCGCGCCGCTGCATGGTCAGGTCGCGCAGCACCTCGGGCAGGCCCAGCGCATCGAGCTTGGGCATGTCGGCGGTGATGTAGCGCAGCACCAGTGCGGGATAGCCGCGCTGGTAGAACACGGCGACGCGAAAGCGGCCCAGCCCGGGCTCGGAGATCGCGAAGTCGATCTCCAGCTCGCGCTGGAAATACTCGATCTGTTCGGGGGTCATCAGACCAAAGGCCGCAGCGCGCACCGCTTCGGGCGAGAGCACCTGCTTGTTGACCGGGATGATCTGCCCTTCGATCTTGATCTTGATCGGCGCGTTGCAGGTGAAGAACAGGTCGGAGGCCTTGCGCTCCACCATCAGCTTGAACAGCGGCTTGGTGTTGAGTACGGGCTGCGGATCGGTACCGCCCAGGCGCATGTCGGTCAGGTCGCTCATCGGCTGGCTCACATGCTGCGCCCTTCGGCCTCGTCATCGACGATCGCCAGGTCACCATCGCTCTCGATCGGCTTGTTGTCGCGCTTGCTCTCGAGTTTCACGCGCAGGCGCAGCTCGTTCTTGGAATCGGAATTGCGCAGTGCGTCCTCGTAGGAGATCAGGCCCTTCTCGTAGAGATCGAACAGCGCCTGGTCGAAGGTGTTCATGCCGAGGCGTGTCGAGCGGCCCATGATTTCCTTGATCTTGGCAACGTCGCCACGGAAGATCAGGTCCTGGATCAGCGGCGAGTTGAGCATGATCTCCATCGCCGCGATGCGCCCGCTGCCCGCTTCACGCGGAATCAGCCGCTGCGAGATCAGCGCGCGGATGTTCAGCGACAGATCCATCAGCAGCTGTTCGCGCCGGTCTTCGCTGAAGAAGTTGATGATGCGATCGAGCGCCTGGTTGGAGCTGTTGGCATGGAGCGTAGCCAGCACCAGGTGGCCGGTCTCGGCGAACTGGATGCCGTACTCCATGGTCTCGCGATCGCGGATTTCGCCGATCAGGATCACATCGGGCGCCTGGCGCAAGGTATTGCGCAGCGCGGCGTGCCAGGAATCGGTGTCGACGCCGACTTCGCGGTGCGTGATCACGCAGCCCTTGTGCGGGTGCACGTACTCCACCGGGTCTTCGATGGTGACGATGTGGCCGCGGGTCTTCTCGTTGCGGTAACCGATCATCGAAGCCAGCGAAGTCGATTTGCCCGAACCCGTGCCGCCGACCACGAGCACCAGTCCGCGCTTGGAGAGCACCACATCGCGCAGGATCGGCGGCAGGTCGAGCTCTTCAAAGGTGGGGATCTTGGCGTTGATCAGGCGGATCACGCAGCCCGTGCAGCCCTGCTGCACGAAGGCGCTGACGCGAAAGCGGCCGATTCCGGGCGGCGCGATCGCGAAGTTGCATTCCTTGGTGGCGTCGAACTCCTTCGACTGCCGGTCATTCATGATCGAGCGCACCAGCACGGCCGACTGCTCGGGGCTGAGCGCACGATCCATCTGCGGACGGATCTCGCCATCGATCTTCACGGCCGGCGGGAAGCCCGCGGTGATGAACAGGTCCGAGGCGACGCGTTCGACCACGCGGCGCAACAGGTCCTGCATCAGTTTGATGGCTTGTTCGCGATCCATGGTGGCAACCTCGTGCAAACCGCTGCGCTTACAGCGCGTCCTTGTTCTGGGCCTTGTAGCGCGCCTCTTCCTTGCTGACCGCGCCCTTGGTCACCAGCTCCGTGAGGCACTGGTCGAGCGTCTGCATGCCCACCGAGCCGCCGGTCTGGATCGAGGAATACATCTGCGCGATCTTGCCCTCGCGGATCAGGTTACGGATCGCCGGTGTGCCGATCATGATCTCGTGCGCCGCCACGCGGCCGCCGCCGACGCGCTTGAGCAGCGTCTGCGAGATCACAGCGCGCAGCGACTCGGACAGCATCGAGCGCACCATTTCCTTCTCTTCGCCGGGGAACACGTCGACGATACGGTCGATGGTCTTGGCGGCTGAACTCGTGTGCAGCGTGCCGAACACCAGGTGGCCGGTCTCGGCCGCGGTGAGGGCCAGGCGGATGGTCTCCAGGTCGCGCATTTCGCCGACCAGCACGATGTCCGGGTCTTCGCGCAGCGCCGAGCGCAAGGCCTCGCTGAAGCCCAGCGTGTCGCGCTTGACCTCGCGCTGGTTGACCAGGCACTTCTTGCACTCGTGCACGAACTCGATCGGATCCTCGATCGTGATGATGTGATCGGGACGATTGTCGTTGCAGTGATTGACCATGCCCGCGAGCGTGGTCGACTTGCCCGAACCCGTGGGCCCGGTCACCAGCACCAGACCGCGCGGCAGCATGCACAGGTCGCGGAAGCTCTTGGGCGCCTGCAGGTCATCGAGGCTGAGGATGGTGGAGGGAATGTTGCGGAACACGGCGCCGGCGCCGCGGTTCTGGTTGAAGGCATTGACGCGGAAGCGCGCAAGTTTCGGAATTTCGAAGGAAAAATCGGTCTCGAAGAATTCCTCGTAGGCCTTGCGCTGCTTGTCGTTCATGATGTCGTACACCATGCCGTGCACTTCCTTGTGGGTCAGTGCCGGCATGTTGATACGCTTGACGTCGCCGTCGACGCGGATCATCGGCGGCACCCCCGCCGACAGGTGCAGGTCGGAGGCGTTATTCTTGACGGCAAACGCCAGGAGTTGTGCGATATCGACCGCCATCAGATTTCCTCGCCGAGCTGCAGGCTGCGAAGGCAACGCGCCGACGCAGTATAACGGAGCGGCTTGGCCCTCAATATGTTAATCATTCCGCAGAATTCATCACTCGCCGACGATTTGGCCGCAAGGCTCCGGGCGTTGCGCGCACGCATCGGCGCGGCGGCCCGCGCCGCCGGCCGGAATGAGGACTGCGTCACGCTGCTGGCGGTCAGCAAGGGTCACGGCGCCGAGGCCGTGCGTGCGCTGGCGCAGCTCGGGGTCGAGCATTTTGGCGAGAGCTACCTGCAGGAGGCGCTGCCGAAGCTCGACGCCCTGTCCGGCATGGAGCTGAGCTGGCATTTCATCGGACGGCTCCAGGCCAACAAGACGCGCACGATTGCCGAGCGCTTTGCCTGGGTGCACGGCGTCGACCGGCTGCGCATCGCCGAGCGCCTCGCCGCGCAGCGGCCGCAGCTCGCGCCGCCGCTCAATGTCTGCGTGCAGGTCAAGCTCGCCGATGATGACACCAAGGGCGGCGCCAGTGCGGCGGAAGCGGCCGCGCTGGCCGGCGCCATCGCCGCGCTCCCGCGCCTGCGGCTGCGCGGCCTGATGTGCATGTTGCCCGAAGGGCTCAGCGTCGCGCAGCAGCGCGAGCGCTTCGGCGCAGTGCACAAACTGTACGAACAGCTCAACCGCGCCGGCGCCGCTCTTGACACGCTGTCGATGGGCATGAGCGGCGACTTCGAAACCGCCATTGCCGCCGGCTCCACCATGGTGCGCGTCGGCACGGCGCTGTTGGGTTCGCGTACCGATCCTCTGAGCATGGGCAGCCCCTAGCCCGTAGAATGCCCCCAGTGAATCCGGCCATCAAGATCAGCTTTCTCGGCGGCGGCAACATGGCGCGGGCGATGATCCAGGGCCTGCTGCGCGATGGCTTTGCCGCCACGCAACTGCGGGTCGGCGAGCCGGTCGCGGCGCAGCGCGAGGCCCTGGAGCGCCAATACGGTGTCACGGCGCTGGCGGACAACCGGGCGGTGGTCGCGGGCGCAGCCCTGGTGGTGCTCGCCGTCAAGCCGCAACAGGTCCCGGAGCTGCTGGCCGGGCTGGCTCCGACGTTCGCACAGCAGCGGCCGGTCCTGCTGTCGATAGCCGCGGGCCTGCGCGTGGCCGATCTGGCCATGCACTGTCCCGCTCTCCCTATCGTGCGCGCCATGCCAAACCGCGCGGCGCTGGTCGGTGCCGGCGCCACCGCACTTTACGCGACGCCGGCGGTCGATCCGGCGGCCCGGGCCCTCGCCGCGCGCGTCTGCGCCGCCGCTGGTGTGGCCGTCTGGGTGGAGCGCGAAGCGGATCTTGACATCGTGACCGCGCTTTCCGGCAGCGGTCCGGCCTATTTCTTCCTGCTGGCCGAACACCTCGCCGCAGCCGCCGAGGCCCAGGGGCTGGATGCGGGGACGGCGCAACTGCTGGCCCGGCAGACGCTGTGTGGCGCCGGTGCACTGGCGGCGGGAACCATGACGCTGGCCGAACAGCGCGAGGCCGTCACCAGCAAGGGTGGCACTACTGCCGCCGCTCTGGCAACACTGCAAGCAGGTGGTTTCGATAAACTGGTCGCTGCCGCCGTTGCGGCGGCCGCACACCGGAGCGCGGAACTCGCGGCGCAGTTCGGACGAGCGCGGACCCCCACGGCTGCCGACTAGAGAGAGAACCACCGCACCATGGCCGCACTGCTGTTCCTGATCGATTCGCTCCTGAGCGTGGCGCAATTCGTGTTCCTGTTGCGGCTCCTGCTGCAATGGGCCCGGGCCGACTTCCGCAATCCCCTGGTGCGGGCGATCGTGCAACTGAGCAGCCCGGTACTGGCGCCGCTCCGACGCGTACTGCCCGCAGTGGGCCGACTGGACACCGCTTCGGTCGTCCTCGTCGTGCTGCTGGCGCTGCTGCGCGTGTGCATGCCGACGTTGCTCAGCGGACTCGGCCTGCCGCCGCCGGCGCCGTGGGCCGCACTGGCCGCACTGCAGATCCTGCGCACCGTACTGTGGATCTACTTCTTCGCGATCTTCCTGTACGCGACGCTCTCGCTGATCGCGCCGGGCACCTATTCACCGGCGCAGTCGGTGCTGAATGCGCTGTGCGAGCCGGTCCTGCGGCCGTTGCGCAGACTCATTCCACCGCTCGCGAACCTCGATCTGTCGCCCCTGTGGGCGGGAATTCTCATCCAGGCGCTGCTGATTCTCGTGCGCTAGAGCGCAGCGCAGCGGCCGCACGCACGCGCGCAGGCGCTGCGCAACTGCCAATCCAGCCAGAGGTTTAGCCGCGCATCTGCACTGCGCGTCGAGACGCGGCGCGCGTGCCGTCGCACTACGCCGACGCCCTGCGCTCCAAAGCCTAGAAAAAAAGGCATTTGCGCGGCGCACTGCTTGTGTTATGTTGCGCTCCAATTCACGCACACCGTGAATTTTTTTCGAACTGACAGCCAAAATTGAGGAGATTCAGCAATGGCGAAGAAAGGTGGGGCGCCGACCAAGTCGGAGATCCTGGCGACGATTTCAAAAGACACCGAGCTTTCCCGCAAGCAGGTCAACGAAGTGTTCGACTCCCTGAACGGGATCGTCAAGAAGAGCCTGCGCGGCAACGGGTTGTTCACCCTGCCGGGCCTGCTCAAGCTCAAAGTGGTGAAGAAGCCCGCCACCAAGGCCCGTGAAGGCGTCAACCCCTTCACCGGCGAGAAGATGATGTTCAAGGCCAAGCCAGCCAGCAAGAAAGTGCGCGCGCTGCCGCTCAAGAGCCTCAAGTCGATGGTGAACTAAGAGCCCATCAGGCTTTTTGCCCTGGCAGCCGCCGGGGTGATTGATCGCCATTCCAGGGGGCCCGTGCTGCCAGTCAGTCCGGGCCCTTTGTTTTTGTGCCGACTGTGGGCGTGCCGCTACCTGATGCCCGGTGGCCATTCCTGCTGGATGCAATCGCGCAGCTCGTGCAGGCGCCCGTGGAAGAAATGCCCGACGCCGGCGAGCACTCGCAAGCGCGCCTGAGGTGCCTCGCGCGCCGCCCAGTTCACCACCGATGCGGGTGCAACGACTTCGTCGGCGTCGCCCTGCACGATAAGCCAGGCACCTGCATGCAGTGGCGTTCCCTCGAGGCTGACCCGATCGACGGCAGGAGCAACGCTGATCAGCCAGTCCGGCTGCGCCGCGGCCGCGGCGCGGATGGCCACGGCGGCGCCGAAGGAGAAACCGGCGAGCACCAGCGGCGCGCCGGGCCAGCGGTCGCGGGCCCAGGCGACGGCGGCCAGCGCATCCGCGCGCTCTCCCGCGCCGCCGTCATGACTCCCCTCGCTCGCCCCCACGCCGCGGAAATTGAAACGCAGCGTGGCAGCCCCGCCGGCCCGGAGCGAGCGCGCCAGGGTGTGTACCACCTTGTTGTGGAGCGTGCCGCCAAAGAGCGGGTGCGGATGACAGACCACGGCGGCAAGGCGTGGCGGCGGCTCGCCGGGCGCCGGCTCTTCTATCAGGGTCTCGAGGCGCCCGGCGGGGCCGTCGATGGCCGCGCTGTGCGCGACGACCTTGTTCACCGCGGAGCGTTCACGAACGGTATTTCACTTGCCGGCTGCAGGGTCGGGCTCGAAGGCGAGCGAGGCCGAGTTGATGCAAAAGCGTTGGCCGCTCGGTCGCGGGCCGTCGTCGAACACATGGCCGAGGTGGGCGTCACACTGCGCGCAGCTGACCTCGGTGCGCACCATGCCGTGCGAACGGTCGACATGGGTGCGTACATTGTCGCCCGCCAGCGGCAGCCAGAAACTGGGCCAACCGGAACCGCTGTCGTACTTGGTCGTGGAACTGAACAGGTCGGCGCCGCAGCAGACGCAGCGATACACGCCCGCCTCCTTGTGGTGGGCATAGGCGCCGGTGAAGGCGCGTTCGGTGCCCTTCTCGCGCGTCACCTGGTACTGCAGCGGCGTCAGCCGTGCGCGCAGCTCGGCATCGTCAGGCGTTGTCGCATCCTTGTCGGTCGCCATGGGTCACCCTCCTTGCAAGCTCACTGTGCGCCGGCGAGCCGCACCAGCAGCCCGTTGAGCCGGCGGGAAAATTCCGCCGGTCGCTCGATCTGGCCGGATTCGTTCAGGCGCGCCTGGTCGTAGAGCACCTGCGCCAGTTCGTCGAAGGCCTCGCCCCTGGGGAGCCCCTCGAGATAGCGCACCAGCGGATGCGCCACGTTGAGCTCGAGCGTCGCGGCCGCGGGCGGCGGCGCCTGGCCCTGCGCCTGCAGCACACGGCGCATGGATTCGGACAGGTCATGCTCGTCGCGCACCAGGCAGGCCGGCGAGTCCTGCAGCCGGGTGCTCGGCCGTACTTCGCGCACCCGCTCGCCCAGCGCGTCCTTGCAGCGCTTGAGCAGGCCCTTGCTCTCCTTGAGCGCAGCGTCGACGCGTTCCTGGTCAGCCACGTCGGCGAGCGCACCGAGTTCCAGCTGGCCCCGCGAGGCGTCCTTGAAGCGCTTGCCGGCGTACTCGGGCAACTGCCCCATCACCCATTCGTCGATCCGATCGCCCAGCAGCAGCACCTCGATTCCCTTGCCGCGCAGCTGCTCGATGTGCGGGCTGGTGCGGGCAGCGCCAATGTTTTCGCCGGTTACGTAATAAATGCGTTCCTGCAAAGGCTTCATGCGCGCCAGGTAGTCGGCCAGGCTGACGCTCTCCTCGTCGCCCTCGTTGTGCGTGCTGGCGTAGCGCAGCAGGGGCAGGATGCGCTCGCGGTTACCCGGGTCCTCGCTCAGGCCCTCCTTGAGGGCGCGCCCGAATTCCTTCCAGAAGGCGGCATATTTCGCCTGATCGTCAGCGGCGAGTTTCGCCAGCAATTCCAGTGCGCGCCGCGTGAGCGCGCCGCGCATGGCCTCGACCTGCTCGTCCTGCTGCAGGAGCTCGCGCGACACGTTCAGCGGCAGGTCGCCCGAATCGACGATGCCCTTCATGAAGCGCAGGTAGAGCGGCAGGAACTGCTCGGCGTTGTCCATGATGAACACGCGCCGCACGTAGAGCTTCAGGCCCCGGGCCGCCTCGCGCTGCCACAGGTCGAATGGCGCCTGCGCGGGCACGTACAGCAAGCTGGTGTACTCGCGCTTGCCCTCGACATGGTTGTGCGCCCAGACCAGCGGGTCGACCCCATCGTGGCTGATATGGCGGTAGAAGGCCTTGTAGTCGTCGTCGCTGATCTGGGCGCGGGGTCGCGCCCACAGCGCCTGCGCCTGGTTGACGGCCTCGTATTCAAGCGTCGCGCCCTCCTTGGGGAGCCGCACCGGGAAGGCGATGTGATCGGAATAGCGGCGCACCAGCGCGCGCAGCCGCCAGGGGTCGGCGTATTCGCGGGCGTCCGCCTTGAGGTGCAGGATGACGCTGGTGCCGCGCTGCGCGCGCGTGCGCGCTTCGATGCTGAACTCGCCGTCCGCGCTCGACTCCCAGTGAATCCCCGCCTCGGGAGGGTCGCCGGCGCGGCGGCTTTCAACCTCGACGCGCTCAGCGACGATGAAGGCGGAGTAGAACCCCACACCGAACTGGCCGATCAGCTGCGCATCGCGCTGCTGGTCACCCGTGAGGCGGCCGAAGAACTCCGCCGTGCCCGACTTGGCGATGGTGCCGAGGTGCGCGATCGCCTCCTCGCGGTTCATACCCACGCCGTTGTCGCGGATGGTCAGGGTGCCGGCCTTGGCGTCGAAATCGATCCAGATTGCCAACTCCGCTTCGTCGGCCAGCAACCCTGGGGTGCCAAGGGCGAGGAAGCGCAGCTTGTCGTTGGCGTCGGAGGCGTTGGAAATCAGCTCGCGCAGGAAGATCTCGCGGTGGCTGTACAGCGAATGGATCATCAGCTGCATGAGCTGGCGCACTTCGGCCTGGAAGCCGTGCGTCTCGCGCGGGTTCGACATCAACAACGCCCTCCTGGCCGGTAAATGGTACCGGGACCGGGGCGTTTATGGGGCTCGGCGCCCCTTAAATCAAGTCAGGGTTCCCAGCACGTGTCGGGCGGCGGCGAACCAGTCATCCATTTCGTCCCAGAGCAGCAGGAATACTTCCACGGGGGCTTCCTTGGCAGATGTCACTCATCGTAGAAGGCGCGGCGCGCGCTCGCCGTGCTGCGCCTCACAGCGCGGAGTACTTTTCGGTGCCGCGGCGCTTGCGGCGCTGCGCGGCGCTGCGTACGCTCACTGTTCCGGACATAAAGCGGTTGGTTCCGCCCCGAGGTTATGACCATGCAGCGGATCGTCGTCCTCAACCCCAAGGGCGGGTCAGGCAAGACGACGATCGCCATCAACCTGGCGAGCTACTACGCGCTGCGGGGCGAGCGGCCGACGCTCATGGATTTCGACCCGCAGGGCTCGGCGTCGCGCTGGGTGCGCAAGCGTCAGGCCAGCCAGGCGCCGATCCACCTGATCAACGCGCACGAGAAGGACAGCCGCGTGACGCGCGCCTTCCAGCTGCGGATCCCGGACGGCACGGGGCGGGTGATCGTCGACACGCCGGCGGCGATCGGCGCCACGGAGATGCCGGAACTGACGGCCAGCGCGGACAAGATCCTGGTGCCGGTGCTGCCCTCTGACATCGATATCCACGCCTGCGCGCGCTGCATCACGAGCCTGCTGCTGGTAGCCAAGGTGAAGCGCGCCGACAACCGGCTCGCCATCATCGCCAATCGCGTGCGCCGCAACACCCGCATGTACCAGTCGCTGACGCGGTTCCTGGGTACGCTCGATATCCCGATCATCGCCACGATCCGCGATTCGCAGAATTATGTGCGTGGCGCCGAGCTGGGGCTGGGCCTGCACGAAATGAAGCACTACCAGGTGAGCGAAGATCTGGAAGCCTGGGCGCAGGTCCTGGCGTGGCTCGACGAGCCTTCCGGCCATGCGGCGGCGGTGGGTCCAGGCGGGCAGAGCGTGGCGGACGGCCCGGCGCTATTTGCCTGAGTCAGGATCCCAGGAGGTGCGGACCTTGTCCGCCCAACTCTTGTAATTCGACCAGGTGTAGAGATTGCGGGTGATGGCCGCGTGGCGGCCGCGGGTGCGCTGCATGTGCTGGAGCCAGCGCGCGTAGGCCTCGGCACCGCCTTCGGGGGCGGGGGCACCATCAGCGGCGTTGTTGCCGCGCTCCGGTCGCAACGGTGGATCGGTCTTGCTCATGTGCGCTCACCTTTAGTCTGCCTGAAGGGTACGACGGTCCCTTTTGGCCGGTGAGGAACTGGGTCACAACCGCGCGTGCTTAACCCGCGTAATGCATCGCAAGCCACAGCGCTGATTTCAGCCGGCGAGGCGATAGCAGGGCTGGTAGCGGCTCCCGGGCAGCTTCATGCGCTGCTGCTGCACGAAGGCCGCCAGCAGCCGGTCCAGCAGCTTCATCACCGCCGGGTCGCCCGCGAGCTCATAGGGGCCGTGGCGGGCGATGGCCTCGACACCGTGCTGTTTTACGTTGCCGGCGACGATGCCGGAGAACGCGCGGCGCAGGTCGGCGGCCAGTTCATGCGCCGGCCGGCCGCGGCGCAGGTCAAGCGCGCGCATGCTCGCGTGCGTGGGCTCGAAGGGCAGCTGGAGCGAGGGCGGCACTTCCAGCAGCCAGTTGAAGTTGTAGGAATCGTTGCGCGCGCGGCGGAACTCGCGCACCGCTTCGAAGGATTTCACCATGTGGCGGGCCACCGCGGCCGGATCGTCCATGATGAAGGTCAGTCGCGCCAGCGCCGCGGGTCCGAGCGTCCCTTCGATGAAAGCGGACAGCTGTTCGAACCAGGCGGCGCTCTCGCGCGGCCCGGTCAGCACCACGGGCAACGGCAGGCCCGCGTTGGCAGGCTCGAGCAGGACGCCCAGCAGATAGAGAATCTCCTCCGCCGTACCTACGCCGCCCGGGAACACCACGATGCCGTGCGCCAGGCGAAGGAAGGCCTCCAGGCGCATCTCGATGTCCGGCATGATGACCAGCTGGTTGACGATGGCGTTGGGCGGCTCGGCGGCGATGATCCCCGGTTCGGTCACCCCGAGGTAACGGCCGTTGGCGATGCGCTGCTTGGCGTGGGCGATGGTCGCGCCCTTCATCGGCCCCTTCATGGCCCCGGGCCCACAGCCCGTGCACACGTCGAGCGCGCGCAGCCCGAGCTCGTAACCGACCTTCTTGGTGTACTGGTACTCGCCCTCGCCGATCGAATGCCCGCCCCAGCAGACCACGAGATTGGGCCGGGCCTTGAAATCGAGCACCCGGGCGTTGCGCAGGATGTGGAATACCGCGTTGGTGATCGAGGCCGGATCGCCCCGGTCGAGCCGGCCATTGCCGACGATTTCGTTGGCGGTGTAGATCACATCGCGCAGCACCGCGAACAGGTGCTCCTTGATGCCGCGGATCATCTCGCCGTCGACGAAGGCCGCGGCCGGCGCGTTGGCGATCTGCAGCTTGATGCCCCAGGCGTGGCGCACGATCTGCACCGTGAAGGCGGCGTAGCGCTCGAAGATCTCGTGGGCGTCGTCGCTGTCGCTCCCGGCGTTGAGTACCGCGAGCGCGCAGCTGCGAAACAGCGGATACAGGCCCTGGGCGCTGGTATCGAGGAGCTTGGCGATCTCAGCCTGCGACAGGTTCTCGAGGCTCCCGCGCGGGCCGACGCGGGCGTCGACGGCGTCGGGTATGACGACACTGGTTTCCATGGTGTTCGATGCGGGCGGGCGGGCGAACGCGCTGACCGGCGCTAGGGCCGGATCTCGATCGGCATGTTGTCATGGGTCAACAGCCAGAATTCGACCATGTCGGCGTTGGACATGGCGATGCAGCCGTCGGTCCAGTCCGCCGTGGCGTAGTAATCGGGCGGGTGACGCAGGCTGTTGGGCCAGCCGTGCACCATGATCGAGCCGCCCGCCTGCCAGCGGTTGCGGCGCGCGCGCTGCAGGTCCGTCGCATTCGGGTACGAGACCTGGATCGACAGGAAGTAATCACTGCGGGAGTTTCGATGGGTCAGCTGGTAGACGCCTTCGGGCGTGCGGAAATCGCCGGCGCGCTCCTTGCTGCCCTCGGGCACCAGGCCGAGCGCGACGCGGTAGCTGCGCACCACGCCGCCGTCCTTCAGCAGGTACAGCCGCCGCTCGGATTTGCGCACCACGGCGCGATCGGCCGCGGGCAGTTCGGCCGGCTCGAACCCGCGGGTGCCGCCTTCGGCGACGCCCGCCACGATGCTGCTGTTCACGCCGGGGCCGGCCGCGGCCACAGAGGCGGCACAGAGCGCGAGGGCGATGCACAGGCGGCGCGTCATGGCGGCAATTATAGGGGCGGCGGGCTCGATCCGCGACCGTGCAGGCGTCACAGGCGCGTGCACCGGCCCTATGAAACGTCCTCGACCCGGGGCAACACGATCTGCGTCCCCGGCCGCAGCGCGGCGAAATCCACGTCCGGGTTGTACTGCTCCAGGAGCCAGACCGGGAGCGAGCCGCGCCGGGTCACGCTCCACAGCGAATCGCCACGGCGCGCCAGGTAGGTATCGCTCCCCGTGATGCGGTGCGCCGCGAAGTATTCGGTCTGCAGGCGCTGGTGATATTCACGGCGCCGCTGCTCGAACTGCTCGCGCGGTACCCGGGCAAAGGCCAGCTTGAAACGGCCCCCGATACGCACGCTGCTGCGCCCGCGCATGCGGTTCAGGGCACGCAGGCTCGAGGCCGTGACCCCGAGCCAGTCGGCATAATGGCCGATGGTTTCGGCCGCCACCACCACCACCGTGCCGTCGCTGGCGACGCTGTAGTCGAGCGGATCGGCCGACGGCGGGGCGCTCTCGTCGGCGATCAGCGCCGGACCTTGCGCCTGCGCCTGCGCGGCGCTCAGCACCGGCTCGATGCGGGTGCGCGCCAGTTCGGCCAGGGCTTCGTCCGCCCGTTCCTCCTCGACGGCCTGCGCCGCGAGCAGCGCGTCCGCGGTGGCATGCCCGGAAGCCGCCGCCAGCGCGAGCCGCTGGCCCTCGTAGATGTGATCGTTGTCGCGCAGTCCGTTCATCTGCATCAGCGTCACCGGTTCGACGCCCGTCTGCACGGCGATCATTGCCAGCGTGTCGCCCTCGCGCACGATGTAGCTCGCGTTGTAGGCCGCCGCTGCCGCCGCCAGTTCCGCGGCGCTCTGCACGCCGCGGGTGCGCGGCCCGCCGCCACCGGGCAGCACAGCCACCGCCCCGGCAGCGGGCACGGTCGCCGCGCGGCTCACGCGGTTCGCGCGCCGCCCTTCGCCGGCACGCGCTGCCGCCACCAGCTCGGACGGGCGCGTCGTGCCAGCCAGCCGCTCGGCCAGCGCCTTGCCGCTCCAAACCGTCAGGCCCGCCGGGAGCCGCAGGCGGTAGCCACGCGGCACCGGCTGCTGCAGGTTCCAGACCGCCGCGCGCAGCGCCGGATTGAGCGCGCGCAGGGTCTCGCGGTTGAGCTGGAACACCGCCGCCAGGGCGTCGGCGCGCGCCGGCGCGTCGAGCGGCACTTCCTGCGAAGCCGCGGCCGCTTCGCGCTGCAGCGCGCCGAAATACCGGCCGGGGTCGCGATCAAGGCGGAGTGCCGCCAGGAATGAGGCGTAATAGTTGCGTGAAGCGAAGCCGAAACTGGGGCTCCGGTAATGGCGCACGATCTGCACGATATCGTCGCTGCCGACCTGCTCGCGCGCCCGGCGCATGCCCTCCGCGCCGTGGTTGTAGGCGGTGATCGCCAGCGGCCAGGTGCCCAGCAACCGGTAGTTGTAGGCCAGCAGCTGCGCGGCGGCCTCGGTCGAGCGGTATGGATCGAGGCGCTCGTCCACCGCCCGGTCGATGCGCAGGTAGCGTCGTCCGGTCGAGCGGATGAACTGCCACAGTCCGGCGGCCCCGGCCTTCGACATGGCGGCAGGCTGGAACGAGGACTCGACATGCGGGAGCGCGGCGATCTCCGGCGGCAGGCCTTGCGCCGCCAGGGTCTGCCAGATGTGCTCTTCCCAGGCGCCGGCGCGCCTGAGCCCCGCGCGGAACCGGTCCGCCTGGCCGAGCTGGAAGCGCACGTCGTCCGCCGCCTGCGCCAGCCGCTCCGCGGGGGCGCCCGGCCACAGCCCGCTGACGCGCTGTTCGTCGGCGTCCTGCGGCGCGGCGCCGGTCCCCAGGCGCCGCAACATGGCCTGATAGCGTTCGCGTGCCGCCGTGACCTGCTGCTCGCGCATGCGCGGCGGGAGCCCCGGATCAAAATGCAGCGTCTGGTAGACGACCCCGAGATCGCGCTGGTCGTGGATGAAGCCCTCGTTGGTCGTGATCTCGCTGTAAACCCGCATCCAGAAGCGGACGTCCGGCTCGAGCTCCGCCGGCTCAGGCATGGCCGCGGGTGCCGCCGCGGCGCATGACGGGAGCAGCAACAGCAGTGGGAGCAACCAGGTCTTCATCGGCGGATAGATATCACAGATACATGCCGCGGGACGCGGCGGGCTTCAACATTCCCCAAAAAAAACGGGAAGCGGCAGCGAGCGCGCTTCCCGTCAATCGCGGCGCCCTGGCGGGAGCCGCGCGATCAGCTGGTTGGTTGAGCGTAGCTGATCATCCGCATTTCGACTCGCCGCAGTTCAGGCAGGTCTGGCAGCCGTCCATCAGCACGACCGCCGCGGTGCTGCACTTGACGCACAGCTGCGCGCCCTCGGGAAAATGCGACTTGGCGAAGGCATCCTGCTGCTTCCTGCGCGCCTCATACTCGGCGCGCTTCTCGTCGACGAGCTTTTTCTGGTGTACGTCGAGTTCGGGCTTGCGCAACAGGCCGATCGACTGCAGGTGCTTCTCGATGACGTAGCCGAGCTCGGCGATGATCGAGGGCATGAACTTGCCGCCCGGCTGCCAGTAGCCGCCGCGCGGATCGAACACCGCCTTGAGCTCGTCGACCATGAAGGTGACGTCGCCACCCTTGCGGAACACCGCCGAGATGATGCGCGTCAGCGCCACGATCCACTGGAAGTGATCGAGGTTCTTCGAATTGATGAAGATCTCGAAGGGCTGGCGCCGCTCGTAGTCGGTGTCCTCGTTGAGCAGGATGTCGTTGATGGTGACGTACATGGCGTGATCGGTCACCGGCGTCTTGATCTTGTAGGTCGAGCCGATCAGCATCTCCGGGCGCTCGATCTTCTCGTGCAGTTCGATCACCTTGGAGCGGTGACCGTCCCGATGGGTGCTCATGCCGATTTCCGCGGCGGCCTTGGCGGCCGCGGCCTGCGCCGCATCCTCGGGCCTGCGGACCCGGAACTTCACGATGCGCTTGTTGATATGCGTGGTCATGTTCACAGTTTCCCGTAGTAGCCTTCTTTCAGGGCGTCGAACAGATTGGCGGCGCTGTGCTGTTCGCCGTCGTACTCGATCTGCTCGTTGCCGCGCACCTCCAGCTCGGTGCCATCTTCCAGCGTGAACACATAGGTCGTGTTCTGCAGGTCCTTTTCATTGACCAGCACGCCGGTGTGCGCCTCGGGATTGAAACGGAAGGTGGTACAGCCCTTCAGACCCATTTCGTGGGCGTAGAGATAGATGTCCTTGAACTGCTCGTAGGGGAAATCGGTCGGTATGTTCGCGGTCTTGGAAATCGAGGAATCGACCCACTTCTGCGCGGCGGCCTGGATATCGACGTGCTGGCGCGGCGAGACGCCGT
The DNA here is from genome assembly GCA_025357915.1 of Gammaproteobacteria bacterium. GTDB lineage: Bacteria > Pseudomonadota > Gammaproteobacteria > Steroidobacterales > Steroidobacteraceae > FEN-1191. The sequence continues at coordinate 19,653 of JANYLH010000022.1, read as the reverse complement.
CGGCGGTGGTGAAGTATTCCGGCAACGATTCGGCGGCGCTGGTGGCGCCCGGCATGGCGCGCTGGTTGACCAGCTCGCGGTAGGCGAGCAGATCGAACGAGAACACGTTGATCGTTTCCTTGCTCTTGCGGCCGGCGCGGATCACGTTGCGGGAGTAATGGTGCGCGAACGAAGGCTCGATGCCGTTGCTGGCATTGTTGGCGAGCGACAGTGAAATGGTGCCGGTCGGCGCGATCGAGGAATGGTGCGTGAAGCGCGCGCCCACCTGCGCAAGCTGCTCGACCAGCTGCGGCGCCACGCCAGCGATACGCTGCATGTAGCGGCTGTAGCGCGCGTGCAGAAGCCTGCCTGGAATCTTCGCGCCCGGCTTCCAGCCTTCGCGCTCCATCTCCGGGCGCTTGCGCAGCATTTCCTGCGTGACCGTGAACTCTTCGTTCATGATCGGCGCCGGGCCCTTCTCGCGCGCCAGTTCGAGTCCGGCTTCCCAGCCGGCCAACGCCATCTCGCGCGACACGTCCTCGGTGAACTGCACCGATTCGGCCGAGCCGTATTTCATCCCCAGCAGTGAAATCGTCGAGCCCAGCCCCAGGTACCCCATGCCGTGGCGGCGCTTGCGCGTGATTTCCCCGCGCTGCTGCTCGAGCGGCAGGCCGTTGATCTCGACCACGTTGTCGAGCGCGCGCGTGAACACACGCACCACCTCGCGATACTCCTCCCAGTCGAAGTGCGCCTGCGCCGTGAACGGGTCGCGCACGAAGCGCGTCAGGTTCACGGAACCGAGCAGGCAGGAACCGTAGGGCGGCAACGGCTGCTCGCCGCAGGGATTGGTGGCGCGGATACTCTCGCACCACCAGTTGTTGTTCATCTCGTTGACACGGTCGATCAGGATGAAGCCCGGCTCGGCGAAATCGTAGGTGGAGGACATGGTGACGTCCCACATGCGCCGCGCCGGCAGTTTCTTGTAGACGCGGCAAGCGACCAGCCCGGCGGCGTTGACGACGTAGCCCTCGTGCACTGGCCATTCGCGCCACACGAATTTTTCAGGGTCGTCGAGCTGCGGACGGAGCTCGGCTTCCGCGGCGGTGAATTCGCTCTGCGAAATCGGAAACGCCAGGCGCCACTCGCGATCCTCGCGCACCGCCTGCATGAACTCGTCGGTGACCAGCAGCGACAGGTTGAATTGCCGCAGGCGGCCGTTCTCGCGCTTGGCGCGGATGAAATCCATCGCGTCCGGGTGGCCGATATCAAAGGTGCCCATCTGCGCGCCGCGCCGGCCGCCAGCCGAGGACACTGTGAAACACATCTTGTCGTAGATATCCATGAACGACAGCGGTCCGGAGGTGTAGGCGCCGGCGCCGGAAACATAGGCGCCGCGCGGCCGGAGCGTCGAGAACTCGTAGCCGATGCCGCAGCCGGCCTTGAGCGTCAGCCCGGCCTCGTGCACCTTGCCGAGGATGTCGTTCATCGAGTCGCGGATCGTGCCCGAGACCGTGCAGTTGATGGTCGAGGTGGCCGGCTTGTGCTCGAGCGCGCCCGCGTTGCTGATGACGCGGCCGGCCGGAATCGCGCCGTGCCGCAGCGCCCACAGGAACCGCTCATACCACGGCTCGCGCAGTTCCGTGCGCTCGACATCGGCCAGCGCGCGCGCGACGCGCTTGTAGGTATCGTCCATCGAGCCATCGATGGGCGTGCCATCCTTGGCGGTCAGGCGGTACTTCTGGTCCCAGATATCGAGCGAGGCTTCCTGGAAGGGAATCGCGTTGACATCTTTTTGTTCGAGTTTCACGACGGAATTCATGCCTGAAAAAATCTCCCCTGTCAGCGCGCGATCGCCAGGCCCCCGGTGCAAACCGGACCTGGCCCGCAGCCCGTGCTCCGCTCCCACGACCACAAGATATAGTTGTTGGAAGGCGCGAGACTAAACACGCACGCCGACGCGGTCAAGATTGCGAAAGCCGGCTGCGCTACTTGTTTTTACCAACCTTTTCAGCAGCTTATATAAATAGAAGCCGCACGGTGCGGCAAAAAAAAGCGCCGCGGCAGTGAAATATCCGGCGGGGGGAAATATCAATATCTGGTATTCACTCCCGGCACACACCCCGCCCACAGTTTATGCACAGCTTTACTCCTGGCCTTGAAAGCCGCGCGCGCCGACCGCACATCTGCTGTCAGCACCGCACTCAAGCGGGTTTCAAATCGGAGATTCGCATCATGAACATCGTGCATTACGAACCCTGGAGGCTGATGGGACGGCTGCATCGCGAGATCGACCAGCTCTTCGGCGCTTCAGTTACCTCAGGCAACAGCGCTGCCGGGCAGCTTGCCGCCTGGACACCGTCCGTGGACGTGCGTGAAGAGCCGGAAAGCTTCATCGTGCACGCGGACCTGCCGGGAGTGGAGGCCAAGGACATTCAGGTCACGGCCGACAAGGGCGTGCTGACCATCCGCGGCGCCCGGCACCTCGAGCGAGGCGAAAACCGCAAGGGTTACGAGCGGCTCGAGCGCATCGAGGGCGAATTCCTGCGGCGCTTCACGCTGCCGGAGAATGCCCGCGCCGAGGCAATCAAGGCCCGGCATACCAATGGCGTGCTCGAGGTGGTGATTCCGAAAGTGCCGGTGACCGAGCCGCGGCGCGTCAACGTCGAGGTGAACTGACCGTGGTACGGCAGGCGCCGCGCCCTACCTGGGGCCTGGCCGTGCGCACAGCGCCCTGCGCGCCGCCGCCGGGCCGCGCGCCAGGGCGCGCACCTGCGCGTAGTAGGCGGGCAGATCGCCGCCCTGCTGTTCGAGCAGGCGCTCGAAGCCCGGCACGCAATCAAAATAGGTCGCGACCGAGGCCAGGTGGGCGTTGTTGAGCCCGGCGTCAAGCCAGTCCTCGTAGCCGCTGCGGATGCCCTGCTGCCGGTCGTAGTCACGCACCGCCTTCGCCGTGACCTCCAGCAACGCCTGCTTGCGCTGGCGCATTTCAACGACCGGCAGCGCCGTTCCATAGAGCACCGCGAGCTGCGCACGGCCGCCGGCCAGTAGCCGCAGCAGCTGCGCCTGCTGCTGGGCCCGCTCGCGGTAGGCGGCGAGTTCCGCGCCTTGCCCCCTCGATGCCAGCCAGCGCGCCACGCCCGCGCGTTCGACGCTCATGGCAAAAGCCTCGTTGAATTCGCTGTCGCTTTTCACGTAGACCAGCTGGTGGGCGAGTTCGTGGAACATCGTGCCGGCCAGCTGCAGGTCGCCGTAGCGCAGCATCGTGTCGAGCAGCGGATCGGCGAACCGGCCGAGCGTCGAGTACGCGCTCACGCCGCCCACGCAGGTGTCGTAGCCGCGCGCGGCCAGCGCGGCCGCAAAGCGCCGGGCGTCCGCTTCGCGAAAGTAGCCTCGGTAGGCGATTGAACCGGTGATCGGGAACCACCAGCGCTGCGGCGCCACGCTGAATTCCGGCGCCGCGACCACATTCCACACCACGTAGCTGCGCGCGAGGGCACTGTAGCTGCGGTAACTGCGATTGTCGGGGAGAGCGAGTTCGCGGCTGGCGAACTCGCGAGCCGCGCGCGCCAGCTCCAGGCGCGACTTGAGCGTGGCTTCGGTCGAGTCGCTGGCGATCAGCCGGTCGATCGGCGTGCGCGCGCGCAGCAGCTGCCATTGCCCGTGGCCGGCCTGCAGCAGGTAGCCCGCGCTGCAGCCTGAAAGACTGAAGACACCCATCAGCAGCGCCGCTCCGGCATGACGGTGAAACGCGTGGGCACGAGCCTCGGTTAACATGTGCGGATGCAAGTCTACCTCGTGGGTGGCGCCGTCCGGGATGAACTGCTGGGTTGCCCGGTACGGGAGCGTGACTGGGTGGTGGTGGGCGCCACGCCGGCCGAACTCGAGGGTGCCGGTTACCGGGCCGTCGGCCGGGAATTCCCGGTGTTCCTGCACCCGCAAACGCAGGAGGAATACGCGCTGGCGCGCCTCGAACGCAAGGTGGCGCCCGGCTATCGCGGCTTTGTCACGGAGTTCTCGCCCACGGTCACGCTCGAAGAAGACCTGCGCCGGCGCGACCTGACCATCAATGCCATGGCGCGCAGCGCCGACGGCCAGCTCGTCGATCCCTACGGCGGCCGCGCCGATCTGGCCGCGCGCCTGCTGCGGCATGTCTCGCCCGCCTTCAGCGAGGATCCGGTGCGGATCCTGCGCGTCGCGCGCTTCGCCGCGCGCTTCGCCGATCTGGGGTTCAGTGTGGCGCCGGAAACACTGGAGCTCATGCGTACCATGGTGCGCGCCGGCGAGGCGGACGCGCTGGTCAGCGAGCGCGTGTGGCGCGAACTCGAGCTCGCCCTGGCCACCGACCGCCCCGAGCGCGCCTTCGAGGTGCTCGACGAGTGCGGCGCGCTGGCCGTGTTGCTGCCGGAACTCGCGACGCACCCCGGCCTGGCCACGGCGCTCGCCGCGCTCCACCGCTCGACGGCGGTGGTCACCACGGACGGCCAGCCGGACACGCCGGCGCGCTGGGCCGCGCTGCTGGCCGCGCTGCCCGCAGCCGCAATCGAGGCGCTGTGCGTGCGGCTGCGCGTACCCAGCGAGCATCGGGATCTCGCCCTGCTGGCCGCGCGCCTCGGCGCGCACATTGGCCACGCCAGCCACCTGCCGGAGCCAGTAGCCACCGACGCGGAAAGGCTCCTGGCGCTGCTGGAAATGGCCGATGCCTGGCGGCGTCCCGAGCGCTTTGGTTGCTGGCTCGAAGTCTGGCGCGCTCGTGCTGCGGCCGAATCGCTCCCACACGCGGCAATCGAGGATTTTACGACGCGCGTGGCTGCGGCGGTGCGCGCAACAGCGGCGGTGCGCCTGACGGCCGCGCAACTGCAGGCGCTCCACGGCCCCGATATCGCCGCGCTGCTGCGCCAGCGGCGGCTCGAAGCACTGCGGATCCTCCGGCAACCGTAACAGCACGGTCACCACGACCGGCATCGGCAACTGCTGCTACAGCAGCCGGCGCAGGTCCTGGACAGCGAATGCGGCGCTGGCTGCGGCTGCGCCGCGCGTCAGCAGCATCGCCTTGAAAATCTCGCCCATTTCCCCGGGCAACAGCAACTGCCGCGCTTCGCTGGCGCGGCGCGTGCGCTCGAGATCGTCGCCGGCGCGTGCCAGTTCGGCGTCGATCCCGGCACCGAGCAGGAACGCGGCCTGTGTGCAGTAGCCGGCTACCTCCAGCCCGGCGTCCGCGGCGGCAGCGGCGAGTCGCGTGAAATCGACCCAGGCGGTGATGTCCTGCAGGCCCGGGTACAGGTAGGGATCGTCGTGCACGCGGTGGCGGTAGTGGCAGTGCAGCGTGCCTGCGTCGCGCTGCGGATGGTAGAGCTCCCGCCGGCCAAGTCCGTAGTCGAAAAGCACAATGCCGCCCGATTCGAGCGCCGCCGCCAGGCTGCCAAGCCACGGCCCCAGCCGCGGGCACAGCTCGCCGCGGTAGCCGACCGCCAGGGGCTCGGGGAGCAACGCTGCCAATTGCACCAGCTCGGAGCGCAGTGGCGCCGCTGCCGGCCGCTCGGCCCAGGCCGGAGCACCGCCCGCACCGAGTGCCACGCCCCGTTCGGAAAAACCGCCGGCAGTCACGGCAAAACACTGGAACGGCAGCGCATCGGCGACTTCGTTGGCGAGGATCACACCGCGCAGCGGGCGCGGGGGAAGCGCATCGAGCCATTGCACCCGCGCATACAGCGGCGGCGGCAAGGCGCGCAGCAACGCATGCTGCCGCTCGCGCAGATCCGCGCTCACTTCCAGGATCAGATAGCGCTCCGGCAGCGCGCCAAGTTCGTCGAGACGCAGCAGCAGCGCCCTGGCCAGGGCGCCGCTCCCCGCGCCCAGTTCCAGGAGATCCGCGCCGCCGGCGAGCATGGGCGCGACGGCCCGTGCCACGCAGGCGCCGAACAACGGCGAGAGTTCCGGCGCGGTGGTGAAATCGCCTGCGGCGCCGAACTTCGCAGCGCCGGCGCTGTAGTAGCCGAGGCCGGGAGCGTACAGGACCTGCTCGAGGTATTCATCGAAGCCGATCCAGCCGCCACGCTCACTGATGCGTGTGCGCAGGCCGGCCAGTACGGCGGCGGCCTGTGCGCACTGCGCCGCGTCGGGCTCGGGCATTGTGATTGCTGGCATGGGCATCATAAGCTTGCGACATGAGCGCCGCGCAAAACGCACTCGCTGGTCAGACCGCTCTGGTCACGGGAGGCGCGCGGCGCGTCGGCGCCGAGATCGTACGCCATCTGCATGCCGCGGGGGCCAGCGTCGCGATTCACTGCCACCGTTCGCAAACCGAGGCCCAGGCGCTGGCCGCGGAACTCAACGCGCTGCGCAGCGGCTCGGCGGCCGTGTTCAGCGCCGACCTCCTGCAGACCGAGGCGCTGTCGCCCATGGTGGCGGCCGTGGTTGCGCGTTTTGGCGGCCTGCATGTCCTGGTCAACAACGCCTCGAGCTTCTATCCCACACCGCTGGGGCAGCTCACCCCGGCGCAGTGGACGGACCTGTGCGGCACCAATCTGGTGGCGCCGCTGTTCCTGGCACAGGCGGCCGCGGCCGAACTGCGGCGTGCGCGCGGGCTCATCGTCAATATCACGGATATACACGGGCTGCGCCCGCTGCCAGGATACCTGGTCTATTCGACCGCCAAGGCGGCGCTCATCCATCTGACCCGGGGGCTGGCGCGCGAACTCGCTCCAGAGGTACGGGTAAATGCCGTCGCACCAGGCCCGGTGCTGTGGCCGGAGGCTGGCCTCGACGAGGCCCAGCGGCAGGAGATCATCAGCCGCACGCTCCTTGAGCGCGTCGGCTCGCCCGCTGACGTGGCGCGCGCGGTACGATTTTTCGCCACCGACGCACCCTTCGTCACCGGACAGATGCTCGCGGTGGACGGCGGCCGCAGCCAGCGCTGGTAGTGATCCGGCGCGGGCGCGCCGGCAACAGCAACACTAGGCGTTGAGGTCGGGCGGCGAGCGCTCGAGCGTGTGCGGCTCACGCGCCAGCTCGCGCCAGTGATCACCAATCTCGCGCCCGGTCAGCGGGTGGTGCAGATCACCGGCAATTTCCGCCAGCGGCCGCAGCATGAAGGCGCGGCGCAGCAGGTCGGGCCGTGGCAAGCGATAGGCCGCGGTCTCGGCCACGAGTTCTCCGTACAGCAGCAGGTCAATGTCCATTACGCGCGGCGCCCATTTCGGGTCATCGCGCCGCCGGCCGCACAGTTCCTCGACCTCGTGGCATTGCGCCAGCACGGCGTCGACCGGCTCGTCGGTATCGAAACCGGCCACCGCGTTGATGAAGTCGGCGCCTTCGAACCCGAAGGCCGGGTTGCGGTAGCAGGAGGAAAAATGCGCTCCGCTGAAGCGCCGCCGCAACTCACGGGCCGCAAGCGGGAACCAGCGCTCCGGCTCGACGTTGCCGCCGATTGCCACGTAGACCCGGGGCATGGTCGCCGTGTCCGGCTACGCGCCAGCGGCGAGAGCGGCGCGCCGCCGCTCGATGGTGACGCCGATGTCGCGCGAGTGGCGGATGGCGCCGGGCTTGTTGAGACTGATGCGGATCCACTCGAGCCCGAATTCCGCGAGCAGCAGCAGGGCGAGGCGATGCGCCAGGGTCTCGATCAGCTGAAACTGCGACTCGCCCACGTAGGCCAGCACGCGCTTGGCGATCTGCTTGTAATCGACCGTGTCGGCCACCGCGTCGCTGGCCGCCGCGCGCGCGCAGTCGGTCGGGAATTCGAGGTCGAGCACGACCTTCTGCTGCACGCGCCGCTCCCAGTCGATGAAGCCGATGATGCAGTGGCATTCCAGCCCGCGCAAAAAAATCCGATCCTCGCTAGTCGTAATCATGTTGCTCCTGTCATTGCAGCCCGCGGCGGCCGCAGTTGCGTGAGTGGCCAGCGGGCGCGGACCCCGGGGTCGGCATCGCAGCGCTCACCCGCCTTCAGTCGCATCAGACCCGCAACCGCGATCATGGCGGCATTATCCGTGCAAAATTCCAGGCGTGGGAAGAAAGCCTGGCCGCCCTGGGCTGCGAGCGCCGCGCTCAGGCGGCTGCGCAGTTCGCGATTGGCGCCGACGCCCCCGGCGACCACCAGCTGCGAGAGGCCCGTGGCCTCGATGGCGCGCAGCGTCTTGACGCACAAGGTATCGACGATTGCGTCCTGCACCCCGCGGGCGATGTCGGCCCGGCGCTGTTCATCGAGCGGCTGCGCCCGGGCCGCCAGCGCCACCGCGGTCTTGAGCCCCGAGAAACTGAATTCGAACCCGGGCCGGTCGAGCATCGGCCGCGGCAGCGGGCAGGCCCCGCTCCGGCCCTGCGCGGCCAGGGCTGCCAGCTGCGGCCCGCCGGGGTAAGGGAGCCCGAGGAGTTTCGCGCTCTTGTCGAAGGCCTCGCCCGCAGCGTCGTCCCGGGTCTCGCCCAGCAGCCGGTAGTCCCCCAGGGCCCGCGCCTCGATGAGCATCGTGTGTCCGCCGGACACCAGCAGCGCCAGGTGCGGAAATTGCGGGGCCGGGGACTCCAGGAGCGGTGCCAGCAGGTGGCCTTCCAGGTGATGGATGCCGATGGCCGGGAGCCGCCACCCATAGGCCAGCGAGCGCGCCAGGGCCGCGCCACACAGCAGCGCGCCGACCAGCCCGGGCCCGGCGGTATAGGCGATTCCCTGCAATTCCTCCGGCGCCGTGCCCGCGGTGGCCAACGCATCGCGCACCAGGGGCAGCAGGCGCTGGACGTGATCGCGCGAGGCCAGTTCCGGAACCACCCCGCCGTAGATCCGGTGCAGGTCGACCTGGCTCCACAAACCGTGCGCCAGCAGGCCACGGGTCTCGTCCAGCACCGCCACGGCGCTCTCATCGCAGGAAGATTCAATGGCAAGGATACGCATGGGCGGCTGCCGTGAAGTATGACCCAAGGCGGCGGACCCCAAGGACGCAAGTCCATCCAGTCTTTGCCTTTTGCCTCCAGCCTCTTTAGAATCGCGGCCCCGACACTGCCTGGGCCGTCTTCAAACGGCTTCAAGATCAAGAGGTTGAGTTCGATGCCGAGCGTCCGAATCCGGGAAAACGAGTACTTCGATGCCGCCCTGCGGCGCTTCAAGCGCGCCTGCGAAAAGGCCGGGGTACTCGCGGAACTGCGCCGCCGCGAATTCTACGAGAAGCCCACCCAGGAGCGTAAGCGCAAGAAAGCCGCGGCCGTGAAGCGCCACATCAAGCGCGTCTCCCGCGATTTCGTGCGCACCGCGCGCTAAGGCGCCATGACCCTCAAGGCGCGCATCCAGGAGGACATGAAGTCCGCCATGCGCGCGCTCGAGAAAGAAAAACTCGCCAACATCCGCATGGTCATGGCTGCGATCAAGCAGCGCGAAGTCGACGAGCGCATCGAGCTCGACGATGCCCAGGTGCTCGCCGTCATCGACAAGATGGTAAAACAGCGGCGTGAATCCATCGCCCAGTTCCAGGCCGGCGGACGTGCTGACCTGGTGGCGAAAGAAGAAGCTGAGCTGGCGCTGCTCAACGCCTACCTGCCCTCTCAGCTCGGCGACACCGAACTCGACGCACTGATCAGCGAGACGATCGCCGCCACCGGCGCGGCCTCCATCAAGGACATGGGCAAGGTCATGGCCGCGATCAAGGCCAGGGCTGCCGGCCGCGCCGACATGGGCGCCGTTGGCGCCCGCATCAAGGCGCGGCTTTCGGGCTAGGCACGCAGGCCGCGCCAGCGGCTGGTCTATTGAGCGGTCAACTCCGCCGCCGTCACCAGGCGCGGCGCGATATCCACCGGCACATCCTGCAAGCGATCGAGCATGTGCTGCACGGCGGGCCGGATCACCACCATGCGCGTCAGCAGTGCCTTCACACCCGCGTAATCACCGTGCGCCTGCAGCGTCATGATGTCGTGGGTCAGGTCGGTCACCGCCTGCTTCGCCTTGGCGGTGTCGAGCGAAAACGTGCCATCGTGCGCGATGCGGATCGCACCGTGATCCAGGAAATTGTTCACCTGCAACGCCATGCCGCGTGCGTGCGCATCGGCCAGGCCGAAGCGGAGCGTCCGGAACGTGGAGGCCAGGAATGTGGTGTAGGTGGCGCGTTCCATGCGCTTGTTGATCACGCCCTTGTCCATCAGGTACTGCAGTGCCCATAGGCCCGAGACGTCGGCCTTCGCTTCCTCGAGCGGGCCGTTCAGTTCCTTGAGTTCCTGGCGCACGGTGGTGGCGCGGCCATCGACGCGGATCGCCTGCGGACCCAGGCCGTGCATCAGCTCGTGCATCAGGATGTGCGTGAAGAACGGCTCGAACGCGACCTGCTTGCGGTCCGCGGGCGCAAGCACACGCGCAGCGATCGGCACCAGCACCTTCTGATACTTGGCCTGCTGGAAATTCTTCAGCAGCACGCGCTTCGAGCCCTTGGCGCTCACCACCCGCTCGTCGTTCGGCAGGTTGAAGGCCGCGGTCTGCGTGGCGTGATTGCCGTCGCCGCTGTTGTAGACCACGTTCACCACGCGGATCGGCGCGTAGCCGCCGAGTTTCGGGTTGCGCAATTGCGGATCGATCGGCAGGTGATCTTCCAGCTCCTGCAGCTCGGCGCTGAAGTGCGCCAGCTTGGCCGATTCGGCCGCGTCGCGCACCGTGATGAAGGCCTCGAACGCCGCCTTGAAATTGAACCAGCGATCCTCGTACACCTCGTAGGGTCCGATGGTCGGCTCGATCGACGCGTCCAGATCCATCCACGCCATGTCGCTGTCGAAATAGTCGTTGCTGGCGAAGGCCGCGGCGCGCTTCTCGAGAAACGCCCGGAGCGTCGGCTGCGCTGTGAGTGCGGCGGCGGCGCGCAGGTACCGCGCCGCCTCGCCCAGTTCGTTCTGGTACTCGAGCGCATACGGCACGGCCGTGAGCGCGCCCGCACTGGTGCGGCGAATAACCGTGAAGAACCCCGCCGCAGCCTCGTGCTCCGGCTCGGGCAGGGACTTGAGCCAGGTTTCGACTTCCCCGCGCGTCGCGTCCACGGGATAGAAATTGGCCTGCGCCGGGCGCTCGCCCACGCCGGGAACAAAGGCTTCATTGACATCGAGCTCGGACCAGGGTCCCTTGTTGATCATGAAGTACCGCACTCGCGCCTGGCCCAGCGGCGAGCCGTCCTGGAGCAGCGCCAGCAGCTGCGACTCGTTGCGCGGCGACACTTGGCGCAGGTAGAGCGCGTCCATGATCTGCGCGGCGCGGACCATCGCTGCCAGCGCCTGCCGTTCATTCACCGGCAGCTGCGACAGATCGACCCGCACGTCGACCGGCGCAAAGCGCGCCGTCATGGTTTGCAGTGCGGCGACGCCAGGCGCGGCCGCATGCACGCTGCCGCCCGCAACGGCGAAACCGGCCAGCGCCCCTGTCAGTATTCGAAAATACGGTCGTTGCATCGCAATTAACCTCATGTAATACGCGGCGGCTGGGCCGTCAGCCTGAGGAGCGGTTTTGCCCTAGCAGCAGGTAGCTGATAACACTGCCGCTGATCAGTGCCGCCAGTCCCAGGATTTCGGCGCGTGCCGCCAGCGCAATCAGCACCAGCATGCTGGCGATGGCCACGATCGTCGCGGTGCCGAGCCAGCGAAAATTCAACGGCGTCCCCATCTGCGCGACGCCACGCCGGGACAGGCGCCAGGACGCTGCGCAGCCCAGGATATAAAGGGGCGCTGTCGCCAGCGCCGACAGGACCACCAGTTCGGCAAAGGTGCCGGTCAGCGCCAGGCCCATGGCGATCGCGGCGTTGACGAGGATCGCCACGTGCGGCGCGTGACTGCGCTCGTGGACCCGTCCCAGCACGCGCGGCAGCAGGCCGTCGCGCGCAAAGGCGAACAGGATGCGCGGGTTGCCGAGCAGCTCGCTGCTCAGCAGGCCGAACATCGATACCGACGCGCCCGCCAGCATCAGCAGGCGGAGCGCTGGGCTGATGCGACCCATGGCATCGGCGAGCGGCAATTTCGAGGACGCCAGCGCCGGACCCAGGATCCCCTGTGCGACGACCTGGATTGCCACGTACAGCAACGCCACCAGCACCATGGACAACACCAGTGCGCGCGGAATCGTGCGCGCCGGCTCCGCCACCTCGCCGCTCGCGCACAGCGAAATCTCCAGGCCCGAGAACGCGAACAGCGAGAGAATCATCGCCCGTCCAAGACCGGCGGTGTCGCTGTGCACGGTCTGCACGAAATTGCCGCCGTGCATGGCAGTCGCGCCGATGAGCACAAAGATGAGCAACGGCAGGAGCTTCAGCACGGTGGCGGCGTTGATCAATCGCGTCGCGCGCATGACGCCACCGACGTTGACCAGCGCGATGGCGCCAATGACGACGACGATCACCACCAGGCGCACCACGGGCTGGAAGGCTGGCGGGACCAGACTGGCCACCACGTCGGCCAGTGCGGCGGACACGCCGCCGCTCGCAAGCACGCTGGCGAACCAGGCAAGCGTGCCAGCCACGAACCCGGTCAGCGGCCCGAACGCGGCGACCACATAACCGTAGGCGCCGCCGCTGCTGGCGATGCGGCTGCCACCCTCGGCAAAACAGGCGGCCACCGCGCCCACGGCCACGGCGCAGGCCAGCAGCGCGAGCGGCGCATACGTACCGACGCTCGCGGCGAGCGCCGCCGGCAGCGCGAAGATCCCGGCGCCGACGGTGATGCAGACCGTGCTGGAGGCGAGTCCCCACACACCGACCCCGCGCAGCAGGCCGGCGTCACGTTTGTTCTCAGCCATGCGCACTACCGTAGCATCATCGCGCGCAGCAGCACAGAGGGCCGATTGCGCCACGAGCCACCTACGGCTCTGGCATATTGCCAGGCCATGAGCCCGCCGCGCCACCGCGCTCCTTCTGCCACCGCCCAGGCCGTCATGTTCACGGCGGCGGCCTTGCTGATGCTCGGCAACTACTACGTCTACGACTCGATCGGTCCCGTCGTCGACCTGCTCGGGCGCCAGCTCGGTTTCTCGCAAACCCAGATCGGTACGCTCAACGCGGTCTACAGCTTCCCCAACATCTTCCTGGTGCTGGTCGGCGGAGTCCTGACCGATCGCCTTGGCGCCCGGCGCGTGGTCTTCTGGGCCACGTTCCTGTGCCTGGTGGGCGCGGTGCTCACGGCGCTCGGGAGTCTGTTTCCAATCATGGTGCTGGGCCGGTTGCTGTTTGGCGTGGGCGCCGAGACCATGATCGTGGCGCTGACCGTGGCGCTGGCGCAGTGGTTCGTGGGACGCTATTTCGCGCTGTTCTTCGCGCTTAACCTGAGCCTGGCGCGGCTCGGCTCCTACTTCGCGGATCGTTCACCCTCGTTCGCGGACTCGCTGTACGCCAGAGGCTGGCAGGCGCCGCTGTGGCTGGCGACGGGCTTCGCGGCCCTGAGCCTCGCGGCCGCCGCGGTCTACTACGTGGTGGATCGGCGCGAAGCGGGCCGCGGCACGCTCGCGCTTGCGCCACCGAGCGAGGGCATCGACTGGCGCAACTTGCTGCGCTTCCGCGCCGGCTACTGGTACATCGTCGGTATCTGCGTCACGTTCTATGCGGTCATCCTGCCGTTCCGCAGCACCTTCGCGATCGAGTATTTCCAGCACGCGCACGGCCTGTCGCTCGACGCCGCCAGTACGCTGAACAGCTACGTGTTCCTGGCTGCCGTGTTTGCGACGCCGCTGTTCGGCCTGCTGGTCGACCGCGTCGGCGCTCATGCACTGCTGCTGCTCATCGGCTCGCTGTTGCTGCCGCTGAGTTTCCTGTTCCTGGTTAGCGGTGGCGTGAACCTGTGGGTATCGACGGCGCTGCTCGGCGTGAGTTTCTCGCTGGTTCCCGCGGTGATGTGGCCGGCGGTGGCGCGCGTCGCCACGGCCGCGCAGCTCGGCACCGCCTATGGACTCATGACCATGCTGCAGAACGCCGGTCTGGCCTCAGCCAACGTGATCGCGGGTTACCTCAACGACCGCAGCGGCGCGAGCGCGGCGCACGTACAGGGGTACGCGGCGATGCTGTGGTTCTTCGGCCTGCTGGGCCTGATGGCGTTCGTGTTCTCGTTGCTGCTGTTGCGGTACGAGCGGCGCGTCAGAACCGCAGCGACAGGCAACTGAGTCCACCGTCCATCTTCCGGAACTCGGACACTTCGAGGCAACGGACGGCATAGCCCAGTTCGTCGAGCCGGGCGGCCAGCCGCGGGAAGCCCGCCGCCACCAGCACAAAATCATTCACGCGTATGCCGTTGGCGGCATAGGCCTCGGCTGTGTCGACCTCGATCAACTCGTATGGCGCGAGCCCGGCAGGCCGCGGCGCGTCGCGGGCAATCACGAAACGACGCTCACCGAGGTAAGTGATGCCGGATTTCAGATGCAGCAGCGAACGATGCGCACGGATGTCGACCAGCGACGCCGTGTATCCATGGCGCGCCAGGATGGCCGCCAGCTGAGCCGCACCGTCCTGGTTGGTGCGGGCGGAAATGCCGATGAAGAAATGTTCTTCGGCCTGGCAGATGTCGCCCCCATCGACACTTCCGGGTGATTCGATCTGTTCGAGAGCGGGCCTGAACTGGCGTAGTGCAGCGGCCACCGCCGGCACTTCGCCCTCGCGCGAGGCTGCGCCGGGCCGCGTGATGATGGCCACGCGCTCCGCGATCACCGCGGTGTCCTCGACGAAGGTGCCATCGGGGAAGCGCTCATCGGCCGGCAGCTGCGTGACTTGCACGCCGCAGGCGCGCAGCGCTTTGCAGTAGTCCGCGTGCTGCGCGCGGGCCCTGCCAATGTCCGGCCGGCCCTCGGCCGAGGTGGTCAGGCCGTCGGCGTAGGACAGGCCGGGGACGCGGACGATGGCGGTCGAGAATCTCATCGGGTCGGTCCTGGCAACGTTGGCGGCATCAGCCGTTGCGGAACAGGAAACTGTAGGCGTTCAGCGCGGGCACGCCGCCCAGGTGGGCGTACAGCACCCGGGAGCCGGGCGCAAACTCGCCGCGGCGAACCATGTCGATCATGCCGTGCATCGACTTGCCCTCGTACACGGGGTCGGTGAGCATACCTTCCTGGCGCGCACAAAGCCGGATCGCCTCCAGCGTTCCCTCATTGGGCAGGCCATACTCCGGGCCCCCGTAGCGGGTATCAAGCACGACGTCCCGCTCGGTGATCTCGCGCCCGAGCTCGACCAGAGCGGCCGTGTGCTGCGCGATGCGCAGCACCTGCGCGCGCGTCGGCACCGGCCTCGCGGAAGCGTCGATGCCGATCACGCGCCCGGCCCGGCCATCCGCGGCGAAGCCCACGATCATTCCGGCCTGCGTGCTGCCGGTCACCGAACACACGACGATGTAATCGAACCGGAATCCGAGCTCGCGCTCCTGCGCCCGCACTTCCTCGGCGAAGCCGACGAAGCCCAGCCCGCCCAGCGGATGCTCGGAGCAACCGGCCGGAATCGGGAACGGCTTGCCCCCGGAGCGGCGCACGTCCTCGAGCGCCTGCTCCCAGCTGGGACGGATGCCGATGTCGAAGCCGGCCGCGTCCAGCCGCACCTCAGCGCCGAGGATGCGTGACATCTCGATGTTGCCCACGCGGTCGTACACCGCGTCCGAGTAGTTGACCCAGTTCTCCTGCACCAGCACGCACTTCATGCCCAGGTGCGCGGCCACGGCGGCCACCTGCCGCGTCTGGTTCGACTGGATGCCGCCGATCGAAACCAGCGTGTCGCACCCCTGGGCGAGGGCCTCGGGTACCAGGTACTCGAGCTTGCGGGTCTTGTTGCCGCCGAAGGCGAGGCCGCTGTTGCAGTCCTCGCGCTTGGCGTACAGATCCACCTTGCCACCCAGGTGTGCGCTCAGGCGCTTGAGCGGCTGGATAGGCGTGGGACCGAAGGTCAGCGGATGGCGGGGAAAGCGCTGCAGGTTCATCGTTCGGGCTCGCGGTTGCCGGGGGTGTTGCCGGTGCATTGTCGACCAGCGGTGCCGCCGACGTCGAGTGAGCGCTCACTCGGGTAGACTTGAAGGCATGGCCGGCCGGATTCCCCAGAGCTTCATCGATGAGCTGATCGCGCGCGCCGATATCGTCGAGATCATCGGCAGCCGCGTGCCCCTGAAGAAGGCCGGCCGCGAGTACAAGGCCTGCTGCCCGTTCCACGATGAAAAGACGGCTTCGTTCTGGGTGAGCCCCGACAAGCAGTTCTATCATTGCTTTGGCTGCGGCGCGCACGGCACGGCGCTCGGCTTCCTCATGAATTACGAGCAGCTGCCGTTCCCGGAAGCGGTCGAGGAACTGGCCGGGCGCCTCGGGATGGAGGTTCCCCATGAGGGCGGCGGCGGTCCGCCGCGAGTCCAGGAAGAACTCACAGAACTGCTTGGCCGGGTAGCCGGATTCTACCAGGAGAATCTAGCGGGCAGCGAGCGCGCGCGCGCCTACCTGCGCGGCCGCGGACTCGACGCCGCGATCGCCGAGCGCTTCCGCATCGGCTATGCGAGCGACGCCTGGAACGAAGTGCTGCGCCGCTTTGGCGCCACGGACGAATCGCGGCGCGCGCTGTCCGCCACCGGGCTCATCATCGAGCGCGACACGCCGCGCCCCGGGAGCGAACCGTGGTACGACCGCTTCCGCGACCGCGTCATGTTCCCGATCCGCGATCCGCGCGGGCGGGTGCTCGGCTTCGGCGGCCGCGTGCTGGGCGAGGGTGAACCCAAATATTTGAACTCCCCGGAAACTGCGCTGTTTCATAAAGGCCAGGAACTGTACGGCCTGCACGAGATCCGCCTGGCGCGCACCAGCCTCAAGCGCCTGCTGATTGTCGAGGGTTACATGGACGTGGTGCGGCTCCACCAGGCCGGTATCGCCTATGCCGTGGCGACGCTCGGCACGGCCACCACGCCTGAGCATCTCAAGCGCGCCTTCCGACTGGTCAGCGAAGTGGTGTTCGCCTTCGACGGCGATCGCGCGGGCCGCGCCGCGGCCTGGCGCGCGCTGCAAAACGCGCTGCCCGAAGCGCGCGAAGGCCGCGAGCTGCGTTTCCTGTTCCTGCCCGAGGGCGAGGACCCGGACAGCCTGGTCGGCCGCGAAGGAAGCGAAGCCTTCGAAGCGCGCCTGGCCGGCGCCCTGCCGCTGTCCGAATACCTGGCCGCGCACCTGCGCGAGCAGGCCGATCTCGCGCACGCAGACGGCCGCGCCAAGTTCGTCGCGCTGGCGCGGCCCTTGCTCGCCAGGATTCCCCAGGGCGTGTACCTGGAATTGCTGCTCGCGCGTATCGCACAGGAAGTGGGCCTCGGTGCCGACCGGCTGCGCGAACTGCTGCATTCGGACCTGGCGGCCGCTCCCGAAGCGCCCGGTTCCGGGGACGGCGAAGCAGCGCACTCGCGCAACGCCAGTTCCCGCCGCGGCGCTGCGCGTGGCGACGGCACCGGCCGCCGTGGCCTCGTGACGCAGGCGATCCAGACGCTGCTGCATTTTCCGGCGACCGCCGCGGCGGTCTCGGCCGCCGTGCTGTTGGCGCTCGCCGACATCGGCGAAGCCGAACTCGGCGGCATCGCGACACTCCGCGAGCTGCTCGAGGCGCTGCGCGAGCAGCCGCGCCGCACGAGCTCGCAGCTGCTCGAGGAATGGCGCGAACGGCCCGAGCATCGACGCCTGGGCGAGCTGCAGGCCGAGCGCATCCTCCTCGATCACTCGCAGGCTGGTTCCGAATTGCTGGGGATCCTCGGCCGGCTCATTGCCCAGGTCGGCCAGGAGCGCCAGGCCCGGGGCTATGACGAGCTGCTCAGCAAGGTCGAGTCGGGTGCCGCCAGCGCTGAAGAACGCTTTGAATTTCAATCACTTAACAGGCGTCCGGCACCCCGGCCCGGCTAGCCGTGCCGCCACCCGTTCCCGCCGGGCCAAACTGGCCTTTCACTGCGCCAAGTCAGTATAATTGCAGGATTTTCCGCACCCATTTCGCCCCTTCCGGCGCGTTCCCTTTATTCCTCGGGAACCCTGGTTGAGGAATTCTTGTCCTGTTTACGTTTGTAAGAGACCGCAATGCCGCCGACCCGCAAGCCCAAGCCCGCGCCCGCAGCCAGACCCAAGAGCAACGCGCATGGAGCGTCGGCGGTGAAACACGCGGCGCCCGCGGCGAAGAAAGCACACGCGGCACCGGCTGCCAGCACTAAGCCAGCCAAGCCGCTCACCCTCAAGCCCGCTGCGAAGCACCCGGGCGCAAGCGGCAAGGCTGCCGCTGCCGCGACGGCGGCGAAACCGGCGCCGAACACCCGCTCGCACCTGACGCCGCCCGTCAGCAAGTCGGCTGTGGTGGCGCCCAAGGGTTCGGCACTCGCGGCCGCCATTGAACGCCGTGCCCACGGCGTGCCGGAAGACCGGCAATCGCAGCTGAAACTCCTGATTGCGCGCGGCAAGGAACAGGGCTACCTCACTTACGCGCAGGTGAACGATCACCTGCCCTCCGAGATCGTCGATCCTGAACAGATCGAAGACATCGTCAACACCATCAACGACATGGGCATCCCGGTGTACGAGAAGGCACCGGACTCGCAGTCGCTCCTCGCCTCCGACCCGTCATCGCCCGCCGACGAGGAGGCCATCGAGGAGGCGGCCGCCGCGCTGGCGGCGCTCGATGCCGAACTCGGCCGCACCACTGACCCGGTGCGCATGTACATGCGCGAGATGGGCACGGTCGAGCTACTGACGCGCGAGGGCGAGATCCGCATCGCCAAGCGCATCGAGGAAGGTCTCGACGCCGTGCGCCTGGCGCTCGCCAACTATCCGGCCACGCACGAATACGTGCTGCACACCTACGAGCAATTCAAGGCCGGCCAGGCGCGCATGATCGACCTGGTCGTGGGCTTCATCGATCCGAACGCCCCCGACGTCATCGCCCAGCCGCAGAATCCGACCAAGGTCGAGATCGTGGTGGAAGGCGAAAAGCCCGACGCTGAGGAAGCCGACGACGACGCCGCGGACGACGAGGTCATCGACACGGGTCCCGATCCCGAGGAAGTCGCGCGCCGCATGGCCGTGATCCGCAAGCACCTCAATACCGTGCTGGCCGCGCTCGCCAAGCAGGGCGCAGACGATCCGCGCACGCACAAGTCGCGCAAGAAACTGGCCGACGAGTTCATGGAACTCAAGCTCTCGCCGCGCATGTTCGATGCGCTGACCGCGCAGCTGCGCGTGCACATCGGCGAGATCCGCCAGATCGAGAAGGAGATCATGATCATCGCCATCCGCGATGCCGGCATGCCGCGCAAGGACTTCATCAGCTCCTTCCCGCGCAACGAGACCAGCGCGCGCTGGATCGCCAAGCACGTCAAGGCCGGCAAGAAGTATTCGGCGCCGCTGGCGCGCCTCAAGGACGAGATCGAACGCCGGCAGAAGAAACTGCAGGCGCTCGAGGTGACCTACCACCTGTCGATCAGCGGCATCAAGGACATCAACCGCGAGGTCTCGATTGGCGAAGCCAAGGCGCGCCGCGCCAAGAAGGAGATGGTCGAGGCG
The DNA here is from genome assembly GCA_025357915.1 of Gammaproteobacteria bacterium. GTDB lineage: Bacteria > Pseudomonadota > Gammaproteobacteria > Steroidobacterales > Steroidobacteraceae > FEN-1191. The sequence goes on along the minus strand of JANYLH010000022.1, from coordinate 209 downwards.
AACCTGCGCCTGGTGATCTCGATCGCCAAGAAGTACACCAACCGCGGCCTGCAGTTCCTCGATCTGATCCAGGAAGGCAACATTGGCCTGATGAAGGCGGTCGACAAGTTCGAATACCGCCGCGGCTACAAGTTCTCGACTTACGCGACCTGGTGGATCCGCCAGGCGATCACCCGCTCGATCGCCGACCAGGCGCGCACCATCCGCAT
>JANYLH010000078.1 GCA_025357915.1 Gammaproteobacteria bacterium | reverse complement strand
ATCCACACTATTTCCTTCCAGGAACGGCTTAAGTGTTGGCAAATACCTCACGTCGCACCGCTTGCAACTGGTATTGTTTTGGTATTTAATGAGGTGTATTGAGCTCCCCACGCAACGGCACCGGCGCATGACATCGCTTGCGAAAACCGTAGGCCCGCTCGACGAAGGCAGCCAGCTGCCACTCTACCTGCAATTGCAGCGCGCGCTTAAGGCCGCGATCGACGCCCAGGTACTCGCCCCGGAGGATGCCCTGCCCGCGGAACGGGATCTGGCTACCGATTTCGAGGTGTCGCGGATCACAGTGCGCAAGGCGCTCGATGGCCTGGTGGCCGAAGGCCTGCTGGTGCGACGCCAGGGTTCCGGCAATTTCGTCTCTGCCCGCGTCGAGAAGAATTTTGCAATGCTGACTTCCTTTTCGGAGGACATGCGCGCGCGCGGCCGCACGCCACGCAGCGTCTGGCTGAAACGCTCAACCGGGACGGTCACGCCGCAGGAGGCGCTGGCGCTGCGCCTGAGCCCAGGCACACCGGTTTATCGGTTCCAGCGTTTGCGATACGCCGATGAGGCGCCCATGGCCATCGAATTCGCTACGCTGGTAGCAACGGCGCTGCCCTCGCTCGACAGCGTGGGCGAATCACTGTACGAGGCTCTCGAGCGCGGCGGCCAGCGGCCAACGCGCGCCCTGCAGCGCCTGCGCGCCGTACTACTGACAGCCGAACAGGCCACGCTGCTCAAAGCCAGGGAGGGCGACGCCGGGTTGCTGGTGGAACGCCTTGGGTCGCTGCGCGACGGGCAGGCCATCGAGTTTTCCCAGTCTTACTACCGCGGGGATGTGTACGACTTCGTTGCGGAGCTGAGTGCCTAGATAATTCCATGAGCACTGCCTTCGTCAATGGCCGGATATTCACGCCCGACGGGCTGGCCGCCGCGAGCGCTGTGCTGGTCGAGGGAGAGTACATCAGCGCCATCGTCAGCGACGACGATGAACGCGCGCGCAGCGCTACCACAATCGATCTGGCGGGCGCGCTGTTGCTGCCCGGGTTCATCGACGTGCAGGTCAATGGCGGCGGCGGCGTGCTATTCAATGACGCGCCGACGATCGATGGTATCAGGACGATTGCCGCGGCACACGCCCGCTATGGCACCACGGGCTTCCTGCCCACATTGATCAGCGATGATCTCGGGGTAGTCGCCCGCGCCATCACCGCGGTGGACGCCGCAATCGCAGCCGGGGTGCCCGGGGTGCTCGGCATCCACATCGAAGGCCCTTATCTGAACGAGGCTCGCAAAGGGGTGCACGACGCGGCGCACTTTCTGGAACTCGGCGTCCAGGCCGTGGCGCTGCTGAGTTCCCTGCAGCGAGGCATGACATTGCTGACACTCGCGCCAGAGCTGGCGAAGCCCGCAGTGCTCGACCAGCTCGCCGCTGCGGGAGTCATACTCTCGGCGGGTCATACCAATGCGACCGCTACCGAGATCGAAACCGCGCGGCGTCACGGCATCACCGGTTTCACACACTTGTTCAATGCCATGTCGCAGCTAACGCCGCGGGAACCCGGTGTGGTCGGCGCAGCGCTCAGTGATGACGATTCGTATTGCGGCATGATCGTCGACGGTCGGCATGTCGACCCGCGCGTGCTGAAGATCGCACTGCGCGCCAAGCGTCATGATCGATTTATGCTGGTGACTGACGCCATGCCACCGGTCGGCACCAGTGCGCACAGCTTCCAGCTCCAGGGACGCACGATCCTTGTCGAGGACGGCTACTGCGTGGACCAGCAGGGCACGCTGGCCGGCACGGTACTGGACATGAGCCGGGCGGTCCGCAATGCGGTCGCGATGCTGGGATTGCCTGCCGTTGATGCAGTGCGCATGGCGAGCGAGTATCCCGCCAATTTTCTTGGACTCGGCACCAGCCACGGTCGCCTCGTGCCGGGGTGTCGGGCAGACCTGTTGGTCGCCGACGATGACTACAATGTCCTGCAGACCTGGATCGGTGGTCGGCGAATCGAAACCTGAAGGAATCCGCGCCATGTGTGGCGTTGCAAGTCGACTACTCGCCGGTATCCTGTTGAGCGCTGCGGCCGCAGCCGGGGAACCGGCAGCCGCGCCGACGATTGGCGTGTCCGGCCAGCCCTGTCTGGGCGTGCCCGCGCAGCCGACGGCTGCCCACAAGGCCAGCGCAGACCCGTACCAGAGCTGGATGCACGAGTGGCTGAGCCTCGACTGGGGCCAGTCGTGCCGCTACCAGGACGAGAACGCCACGTTGCCGCCGCCGACGCGCGCGCGCGTCGTGTTCCTCGGAGATTCGATTACCGACGGTTGGATAAACCTGGATCCGGAGCTATTCACGCACGACCGGCTCGACCGCGGCATCAGTGGACAGACTACCGCACAGATGCTGGTGCGCTTCCGCGCCGATGTCATTGACCTGCATCCCGCCGTGGTACATATCATGGCCGGCACCAACGATATAGCCGGCAACATGGGGCCCACTTCGCTGGCGACCATTCAGGGAAATATTGCCTCGATGGCCGAGCTGGCGCGCGCCCACGGCGCGCACGTGATTCTGGCGTCGATTACGCCCACCGTGCAATACGGGTGGCGCCCGCAACTGCGCCCGGCTGCAGCGATTGCCGCTATGAACGAGTGGCTGCGCGGCTATGCGGCGCGCGAGCATTTCACCTACGTCGATTACTTTGCCGTGCTCGAAGACGGTCACGGTGCCTTCAGGCCGGAATTGGCCGACGACGGCGTGCACCCGAATGCCGCAGGCTACGCGGTAATGCGTCCACTGGCCGAGGCCGCCATCGCCCGTGCGCTGGCCCCCTAACCCACCCACACCCGCGCGTTACGGAACAGGCGCATCCAGCCGCTGTCGTCGCCCGCCTCGTGCGGATGCCAGGAATTCTGCGCCGTGCGATAGACCCGCTCGGGGTGCGGCATGATCAGCGTCGCGCGGCCATCGGGCGTGGTGAGCGCCGCAATGCCGGCGGGTGCCCCGTTCGGATTGGCCGGATAGAGCCGCGCGGCGTTGCCGCGGCCATCGCTGTAACGGCAGGCGATCAGCGAGCGCTCGCTGCACAGCTGCTGGTCGGCGTCGTCGATGAAGGCGGGCCGACCTTCCCCGTGCGAGACGGCGATGGGCAGCACCGAGCCGTGCATCCCGGCCAGCAGTACCGAGGGCGAGTCCAGGATTTCCACCAGGCTCAGGCGCGCCTCGAACTGCTCGCTGCGGTTACGCAGGAACTTCGGCCAGTGCTGCGCTCCCGGAATCAGCTCGCGCAGCAGCGCCAGCATCTGGCAACCGTTGCACACGCCGAGCGTGAAGGCGTCGGCGCGCGCGAAGTATTCGGCGAACTCGCGGCGCGTGGCCTCGTGAAACAGGATCGAGTTCGCCCAGCCGCCGCCGGCCCCGAGCACGTCGCCGTAGGAAAACCCGCCGCAGGCCACGAGACCCCGGAATCCGCGCAGTGTGCGCCGGCCCGCGAGCAGGTCGCTCATATGCACGTCGTGCGGTTCGAATCCGGCGCGCTCGAGCGCCGCGGCCATCTCCACCTGGCTGTTGACACCCTGCTCGCGCAGCACGGCCACCGCTGGCCGCGCGCCGCTGGCGATGTAGGGCGCGGCGATATCCTGCTGCGGGTCGAAACCCAGCTGCCAGCGCAGGCCCGGTGCCGCGCTGTCGAGCGCCGCCGCCTGTTCCTCGTCGGCGCAGTCCGGATCGTCGCGGAGCCGGCGCATCTGCCAGGATGTTTCTGACCAGGCGCGGCGCAGTTCAACCCACGGCTCATCGAGCGTTTCCGCCCCCACCGTGAAGCGCAGTCGCAATTCCGCAAGTGGCCGGCCGATCACGCGGCTGCATTCCTGCAGGCCCTGCGCGGTCAGCTCTTGCCAGACTTCGTGCAGCTGCGCGGTCGCCACCTGCAGCACCACGCCGCACTCCTCGCTGAACAGCTGCGCCAGCGCGTTGCCGCGCGCCGGGTCAAGCGTGACCTCGAACCCGCAGTGGCTGGCAAAGGCCATCTCCGCCAGCGTCACAGCCAGCCCGCCGTCGGCGCGGTCGTGGTAAGCGTGGATGAGCGAGCGAGCGCGCAGCGCGGCGAGCGCGGTGGCCAGCCGGCGCAGCAGCTCGGGATTGTCCATGTCGGCCGGCGCTCCGCCCTGCACACCGTACACCTGCGCCAGTGCCGAGGCGCCCAGCCGGTTGCGGCTCTCGCCCAGGTCGATCAACAGGAGCGAACTCGGCCCCGCATCGAGCCGCAGGAGCGGCGTCAGGGTGCGGCGCACGTCGCCGACCGGCGCAAACGCGGAGACGATCAGGGACACGGGCGCGATCACCGAGCGTGCCGCGCCATCCTGCTGCCACGTGGTGCGCATCGACAGCGAATCCTTGCCGACCGGAATAGCGATGCCGAGCGCCGGACAGAACTCCTCGCCCACCGCGCGCACCGCTGCGTAGAGCGCAGCGTCCTCCCCCGGCTCGCCGCAGGCGGCCATCCAGTTGGCGGACAGGCGGATGTCGCCGAGCGCCGCGACGTCGGCGGCCAGGATGTTCGTCACCGCCTCGGCGACCGCCAGCCGCGCCGACGCCGGCGCGTCGAGCAGCGCCACCGGGGTGCGCTCGCCCATCGCCATGGCCTCGCCGGTGTGATGAACGTAATCACTGAGCGTGACAGCCGCGTCGGCCACCGGCACCTGCCAGGGGCCCACGAAGGGATCGCGGCTGACCAGGCCGCCGACGGTGCGATCGCCGATGGTGATCAGGAAGGTCTTGTCAGCCACCGCGGGGAGCCGCAGCACGCGATAGAGCGCCTCGCGCAGATTCACCGCCGTGAATTCGTCGCTCAGTGCCTGCGGCGCCGGGAGACTGCGCACCTCGCGCCGCATACGCGGCGGCTTGCCGAGCAGCGCTTCGATCGGCATGTGCACCGGATCGCCGCCGAGCAGCGGATCAGTGACAATCAGTTCGCCATCCGCGGTGGTCACGCCGATCAGCGCGTAAGGGCAGCGCTCGCGCTGCGCTATGGCGGCGAAGCGGGCGATCATCGCCGGCCGGAGCGCCAGCACGTAGCGCTCCTGCGCTTCATTGCACCAGATTTCGAGCGGTGACATGCCGGGCTCGGCGCTCGGCACATCGCGCAGGTTGATGCGCGCGCCGCGCGCGCTGTGGGCAACGGCTTCCGGCACCGCGTTGGCGAGCCCGCCCGCGCCCACATCGTGGATGAGTTCAATGGGATTGTCGGCACCGAGCGCGCAGCAGGCGTCGATGACCTCCTGCGCGCGCCGTTGCATTTCCGGGTTGCCGCGCTGGACCGAGGCGAAATCGAGAGCTTCGCTGCTGGCGCCGCTCCCCATCGAGGAGGCTGCGCCGCCCCCCAGCCCGATGAGCATCGCCGGGCCGCCCAGCACCACGAGCTGCGCGCCCACCGAAACCTCGCCCTTGAGGGCGTGCGCACGCCGCACGTTGCCCAGGCCCCCGGCAATCATGATCGGCTTGTGGTAGCCGCGCGCGCGTCCCGGCGGATCACCGGGCAAACGGCACTCGAGCGTGCGGAAGTAGCCGCAGATATTCGGTCGCCCGAACTCGTTGTTGAACGCCGCCGCGCCGATCGGCCCCTCGAGCATGATCTCGAGGGCCGAGGCGATGCGCCCGGGCGAGCCGATGGTCTGTTCCCAGGGCTGCTCGTACCCCGGGATGCGAAGATGCGAAACCGAGTACCCGACCAGGCCCGCCTTCGGCTTGGCGCCCAGGCCGGTAGCGCCCTCGTCCCGGATCTCGCCGCCCGCGCCGGTGGCCGCGCCCGGGAAGGGTGCGATCGCCGTGGGGTGATTGTGGGTCTCGACCTTGATGAGGATGTCGATGGGCTCGTCGTGACCGCCGTACACACCGCTCGCCAGGTCCGGGAAATACCGGGTGCCGTTCGCGCCGGCGAGCACGGCCGCATTGTCCTGGTAGGCCGAGAGTACGCCGCCGGGCGCGCATGCATGGGTATTGCGGATCATCGCAAACAGCGACTTGGGCTGTGCGACGCCGTCGATGACAAAGTCGGCGTTGAAGATCTTGTGCCGGCAGTGCTCGGAGTTCGCCTGCGCGAACATCATGAGCTCGACATCGGTCGGGTCGCGCCCGAGGCGCTGGAAGATCTCGAACAGGTAGTCGATCTCGTCGTCGGCGAGCGCGAGCGCCAGTTCGCGATTGGCGGCCGCCAGCGCGGCGCGGCCGCCGGCGAGCGCCACGCGCCGGAGCGGTGCGGGTGCGGTGGCGCCAAACAGCGCCGCGGCCGCGGCGGCGGAGTTGAGCACCGCCTCGGTCATGCGATCATGGAGCGGCGCGCCCAGCGCCGCCAGCGGCGCGCTGAGCGCTCCTTCGAACGTATAGCGAATGCCGCGCTCGATGCGCCGCACGAAATCGAGCCCGCAGACCCTGGCGATATCGGTCGCCTTGCTGGACCAGGGGGAAATCGTCCCGGGGCGCGGCACCACCAGCAAGGATCCGGCGACCTCGGTGTAGTTTGCACCGGCGTCGAGCGCCAGCAGCCGCGCGAGCTGCGCGCGCTGCGCCGCGTCGGGAGGCGCAGCACAATCGATGAAATGCAGGTAGCGCGACTGGAGCGAGAGCGCGCCGGAGTCGATGCGCTGCACCCGGGCAAGGAGCCGCGCACGCCTGAATGCCGAACTGGCCGGGGCGCCCGGCAGTATCAGCACCAACTATTTCCTCGGGCCGGAATCACCGGCCGGGTTGGAAAACAGTGGCCCGGGAAACGTGGCGACGTTGCTGCCCTCGAGCGCGACGATCTTGCTGACGCCCTGCTTGCGCACCTCGTCGATACGCACCACCGACTGCACCGGCAGGAAACTGCGCTTGACCCCGGCAAACTCGGTCTTGACCCGCTCCTCGCCCGGGTCGAGCACCACGCTGGAGCGCTCGCCGAACACCAGTTCCTCGATTTCAACGAACCCGAGCAGGCTCCCATGGCTGACTTTGCGCGCGTAGACCTCGTAAACCTTGCCCTGGTTCACGAACATAATCTTGAAGATGTGATTGGATGCCATCTGTATCCGATTGCACGAGCCCGGCAGGGCCCCACGCGTCTATTATATTGAGTCGACACCCCTTTTGCCGAGGATCGGGCCAATGGCGCTGCGCCTGACGATCATAAGTGAGCACAGTGCCAGTCTCGGCGAGCGCGCCACCCTGATTCTTGACAAGGCGGGCGCGACGATCGGCCGGGCCGAGGACAACGACTGGGCGCTGCCCGACCCGCAGCGCTTCATCTCGGCCCACCACGCCCGCATCAGCTACCGCAACGGCAGCTTTATCGTCGAGGACACGAGCACCAACGGCCTGTTCATCAACGACGAACTCGACCCGGTCGGCCGGCTCGGACCGCAGCCGCTGCGCCCGGGTGACACCCTGAGGCTTGGCGGCTACCGCATCGGCGTACGCGACAACGACAGCACGGTCGCCGACCCCAGCGCCATCGTGCCGTTCCGCGTCCGCCCGGCCGGTGAAGAGACTGGCAACGCGCAGCCGGACATCGGCGTCAACCTGAACATCAGCGAACTGCTCACGAACGATGCGGACCTGAGCGCCGCCCGCCGCGCCTTCGACCCCTGGGGCAACCCCGTGGCCGAGTCCGCCCTCCTCCAGTTCGACTCCGCGCAGCAGGCCGCCGGGCACAAGCCGCGCCCGGCGCCCATCGCACGCAGCGCGGCGGCCAGCAAGGCCGAGCCCGCCGCAGCGAGCGCACTCGAGGCTTTCTGCCGCGGCGCCGGCATGGATGGCCAGCAGCTGCCGGCTGAAGGCCAGGAACGGTTGCTGCGCCTCGCCGGGCTCCTGTTGCGCGAAGCCCTGGTCGGCATCAAGGAACTGGCGCGAACCCAGCGGGAAATTCGCCAGGACTCGGGCTTGTGCGCGACCGCGGACGACCCCGAACGCGTGGCGCTGCAAAACCTCCCGGTGGAGGAGCTGCTGGCGCGGCTTCTGCTCGGGCACGACCAGCGCCAGCTCGATGCCGTGCAATGGCTGCGCGAACTATTCGGGCTCGCGAGCCGCCACGACGCCGCGCTGATGCGGGCACTCCGTCCAGCACTGGTCGAATTCACGCAGCGCCTCGACCCGGCGCCGCTCAACCCGGGAAGCCCGGCGGCGGAGCGGTTCCGAAACATCACCGACATGCCCGACGGTCGGCTGCCGCACCTGTTTGCCGAAGCGCTGGCGCGCAGCTTCAACGCCGAAATCGGCAACGGCCCGAAGGAAGACTGACAGCGAGGTGGCGGTGCAGCCAGTCTCTCGCTGAACCCTCTCTGCATCCAATTTCAGGCTAACAGCGAAAAATGCAGGGAAATCTTGTGACCCGTGGCGGCCTCGCCGGGAATTCCTAGGGGTCGCAGCCCCCCTTTCAAGCTACCAGGGCCGTATTGGGCCCAAGTCGGGCAGAATCCCTAGCAGGGAACAATCAGGGAAGGAATTGCCCAACCGGTACCATCAAACAGGCGGCGTGCGCGCCCAGTCGGCCGTTCGCTCGGTGGAACGTTGCACAGTTTCGGGGGAGAACAGCTTTGGATAGCGAATCACCACCGATTCAAACGCGAACCGCTGCAACCCCATTTCAAGCAGGGCTTTGTAACCAATTGTTTCTTCTCTTCTATTTACTGCCCTCTCGACTGCTGAAAGTATTCCGTGCCGCTTGATCATTTGCCAGGTACGGGATGCCTTAGTGGCTTTACCGTTCTTGTTCGTCAACACCAATTCGTATGCGTAGACGGCCTCTAGGCATTCGCGCTCAGCATCGGTCGACGCCCCAAAGGCAACCGCCCTGAGCTCGATCGCACGCTCGCGTGCCTGGTCTGCCAGATCAGCGCGGTTCAGCCGCAAGGCATTTGCAGCAAAGCGCGCACAATCCTCAGGTGTCTTAAGCTTCCGTACTCGGTCATCCATCCGTCGCACCCCACAGACCGTGGCCTCAAGGCTGGCGACTCGCCCGAAGCGCCTTCAGCGCGCGCGGCGATCCGATAATACATAGCAACGATTTGGCACGGGTTGAGCCAACATAGATTGTCTCCCATTGCTTTTCATCGATCACCTCGTCTCCCAACCATAAGATCACCGCCTGCGCCTCCAACCCCTTGAATCGGGCCACTGTGTCCACCAGTACTGAGCGCGCTCGCCCG
>JANYLH010000028.1 GCA_025357915.1 Gammaproteobacteria bacterium | reverse complement strand
GTGCTCGCCACCCGTGCCGGCTACGACCCTTTTGGATTGCCCGAGGTGCTGCAGGATATCGGCCACATTGCCAGCAACGAGGGCAGCGTCGCGCTACTGTTCAAGACCCACCCGCTTCCCGACGCGCGCCTGGAGCAGCTCGGCCGCGCGATGGGCGAGCGGTTCGACCGCATCAAGGGACAGACCCTGAAACAACGGCTGCGTCCGCTGTAATCGTGCAAGACATGCCTGTCCGCGCGCGATGGAGGTGAGCGATGCGAGATCGAGTAGCACTGGTGACGGGCGGAGGACGCGGCATAGGCCGGGAGGCAGCGCTATTGCTGGCCGCCGCTGGAGCGCGGGTCATGGTCGTGGCGCGCAGCTCGAGCGAACTTGCCGGCGTCGGGCTGGACTACATCGCCGCCGACCTCGGCACCACCGAGGGCTGCCAGCTGGCGGTCACGGAGACCGAGCGGCGGCTGGGACCGATCGACCTGCTGGTCTGTAACCACGGCATCGGATCGGCGCACGAGCGGCTCATCTGGGAGCAGGAGCCCGCAGTGTGGCGCGAGACGATGCGGGTCAACCTGGACGGGCCCTTCGAGCTCGCGCGGCTCACCGTCGGCGGCATGTGCAAGCGCGGCTTTGGTCGGCTCGTGTTTACCAGCTCGACCGCCGGCGAGAAGGCCGAGAAATCCGGCAGCGCGTACACCGCTTCCAAGCACGGTGTGATCGGGCTGGCCCGCGCGATAGCGCAGGACGCCGGGCCGTTCGGGGTGACCTCCAACGCGGTACTGCCGGGTTGGGTGAAGACGGCGATGGCCGATCGGTCGGCCACGGCCGAGTCCGAACGGCGTGGCATCAGCGTCGAGCAGGTGTGGAGCGAACGCGCCGCCATCTACCCGCAGAACCGGGTGCTGGAGCCGCGCGAGGTGGCCGAGGTGATCGTGTTCCTGTGCAGCGACGCGGCCTCGGGCGTGAATGGCGAGGCGATTACGGTGGCGCTGGGCGGCATCTGGTAGAGCCGGGCGTCTGCAGGATGGGTGAAGCACTACATGCGTATTACTGATATTCAGGTTTATCGCGTCGACCTGCCACTCAAGGAAGGCCAGTACAACTGGTCCGGCGGCAAGTCCGTGTCGGTCTTCGACAGCACGATCGTACGCGTCGGAACCGACGCCGGCTTGGTCGGCTACGGCGAATCGTGCCCGCTCGGGCCCGTTTACCTTGCCTCTCATGCGGGCGGCGTTCGCGCCGGGCTCGCTGAACTCGCGCCGCATCTGATCGGCGCTGATCCGACTCAGCTCGGGGTATTGAATCAGCTCATGGATGCGCGACTCAAAGGCCATCCGCACGTGAAATCGCCGCTCGACGTCGCCTGCTGGGACATCTCCGGCCAGGCCGCGGGCGTACCCGTGTGCTCGTTGCTGGGCGGGCGGTTTGGCGCCGAGGTGGTGCTCTACCGTGCCATTTCAAAGGACTCACCCGAGAACATGGCCGCGAAGGTGGACGGCTACCGGGCCGAGGGTTACACGCGCTTCCAGCTCAAGGTGGGTGATGATCCGGATCTCGATATCGAGCGCATTCGTGCTGCGGCCGCCAGACTGCGGCCGGGCGACCGCCTGGTCGCGGACGCGAACACGGGCTGGTTGCAACACGAGGCGCTGCGGGTCATTCAAGGTGTGCGTGATATCGATGTCTACATAGAGCAGCCGTGCCTGTCCTACGAAGAATGCCTGGCCGTCCGCGCGCACTGCCACCACCCGTTCGTACTGGATGAGGTCATCAACGACACGCCGACCTTGTTGCGCGCCGTTTCCGAACGCGCGATGGACGTTGTGAATCTCAAGATCAGCAAGTTCGGCGGACTCACCAGGACCAGACTGGCCCGGGACCTGTGCGTGGAGCTCGGCGTCGCGATGACGATCGAGGACACATGGGGCGGGGACATCGTCACAGCCGCGATCGCGCATCTTGCGCACAGCACGCCCGAGGCACTGCGGTTCACGAGCACGGATTTCAACAGCTACGGTACGGTCAGCATGGCCGACGGGGCGCCCCAACGCGTAAACGGCCGGATGGCGGCCGCGGTGATTCCCGGCCTCGGCGTGCGGCCGCGCGCGGAGGTACTGGGTCCGCCGGTGCTCTCTTTTCACTAGAACTGTCGGCATCCGGTGGACCCCTCCCGTGAGGTCCGAAATAGTTGAAGGCACGCGGATGGAAGACGCGGCTGAATGGCCCTGTGCGGTAAGATCCGGTGTTACCCCGTTTGCCCACAAGGATCCCACCCATGAAACGCTTCCTCTTCGGCCTCGCTCTCTCCGTGGCTTGCACATTACCTGCCCTGGCAGCGCTGAAGGCGGGCGAGGTGGCGCCGGGATTCTCGGCCAGGGCCTCCGTGGCGGGCAAGGCCTTTGACTATGTTCTGGCCGATGCGCTCAAGAAGGGTCCGGTGGTTGTGTATTTTTACCCCTCGGCCTTCACCGAGGGGTGCAACGTCCAGGCGCACACGTTCTCGGTGCACAAGGCTGATTTCGACGCGGCCGGTGCGACGATCATCGGCGTCTCGCTCGACAGCATCACCCGGCTCAACGCCTTCTCGGCCGATCCGAAGTATTGCGCCGGCAAGGTCGCGGTGGCCTCGGATGCCGATGGCCAGATCGTCAAGGCCTACCAGCTGAAGGTGGAGGGCTCCGCCGAGCCGTTCAAGGACACGCGCGGCATTGTCGTTGATCACGAGTTCGCGGAACGCACGACGTTTGTCGTGACCCCGGATCACAAGATTTACGCCACCATCGGCGGAATGGAGCCTGCCGCGAATGTGGCGGCCGCGCTCGAGGCTGTTCGGCAGCTGGCGAAAGCCCGGGCCAAGTAGGCGGCGGTCTGCAGGTGCGATAGGCGAGTGGCGGGCGAACTGCAGGAAGTCTTTCGATCGGCGAACCGCTCGGCCTGCGCGGACCGGGCACTCGTGCTGACCGCTGTGGCCATCGATAGCGCGATCCACTTCGATGGCCTGGAATTCAGCCTCAGCGTCGAGGCGGCGGACGCGACCTGGGCGGTGGCACACCTGCGCCAGTACGCCATGGAGAATCGCCCGGCGCCACCGCTCCCTCCGGCGCCGCGCCTGTACCAGCACGCATGGGTCGGCGTTGCGTTGTACGCGGCCGTGCTGCTGGGTGTCGCGCTGGCGATCTCAAGCGGGCTGTGGCGCCCGGATGCCTTCGAACTCGGGGCGCTCGATGCGGGGCGCGTGCAAGGCGGACAGTGGTGGCGCGTGTGGACGGCGCTGACGCTCCACCTGGACGCCGATCACATCGTGGCCAATCTGGGCGGCGGCGTCTGGTTCGGTTACCTGGCCGCTCGCCAACTCGGCAGCGGCACGGCGTGGTTTCTGATCGTCACCGGCGCGGCGCTGGCCAATGGTCTCGAGGCGGTGTTGGGCCCCGCGTCGCACCGCTCCGTGGGCGCCTCGACTGCAGTGTTCACGGCGCTCGGCCTTATGGCCGCGCATTCCTGGCGGACTCGCCTGCATCTGCGGCAAAGCCGGGCGCGGCGCTGGGCGCCGCTGGTCGCCGGCACGGTGCTGCTCGGGTGGCTCGGTACGGCGGGCGAGGGGACCGACATCGTCGCCCACGCGATGGGATTCATGGTCGGCTGTCTCTTTGGAGCCATCGCGGGATTCGCTGCCGTGGCGCGAGTCCTCAATCAAATGCCTCAATGGCTGGCGGGGATGGGTGCGCTCGTTTCTCTCGCGGTAGCCTGGGGCTATGCGCTGGCGAATTGAACGAATCCCCGATCTATCCGTCTATTCGAGTGATCACGCCAACCCCAGACCGCCGTCCGCTGGACGGCAGGAGAGATTCATGAAGACGATCCACCCTATCTATCAGGTCCGCGCTGGGCTCATCGCCTGCGGAGTCGCGCTGCTTTGGACGGCGGGCGCCGCTCTCGCAGCCGAACCAGAGCATGCCGGCCGACCGGCACCGAGTCATGAAATGCGCGAAAAGATGGCGGGAGCTCACGAGCAGATGGCCGCTTGCCTGCGCTCGGATCGGCCCATTGCGGACTGTCATGGAGAAATGATGAAGAATCACGGCATGATGCACCCTGGTGAAGATGGGCATGAAGGCATGGGCCATGAGGGCATGACCAAGGAAGATTGCGCGCACTGGGCGCACCACGACCATGAAATGAAGGAATCGATGGAGGATCATGCTGCTGCAAAGCCCGCCCAGAAATAGGGCGCCGGCAGGCATGGCCTGCCGCGCTCTTGTCTGTGCCATTGCACTGGCGGGGGCCTGCCTGATTCCCGGACCTGCGCAGGCCGACAGTTGTGACGCGCGGCCGGTTGATGGTTTGCGCGCGGTTGCGGTGCGCTCCGGCGGGCATGAGCGCACGGTCAACGTCTATTTTCCGGTGGGCTATAGCGTGGGCCAGCGGTTACCGTTGGTATTCGACCTGCACGGGAGCAAGTCGGACGGCGAGAAGCAGGCGGCCGAGTCGGGGATGCGCGCGGTCGCCGACCGGCACCATTTCATAGTTGCAAATCCCACAGGCGGGATCGCGTTCGCGGCGCCTGATTCTGGCCATGGTTGGAATATCCCGGGCGTGCCGCTGTTCGGTGGCGCTCAGACGCCGGCTGACGCACCGGATGACGTGCAGTTCATTTCCGACACCATCAGTGTTCTGGTGGCTGCGCATTGCGTCGAGCCGCGGCGCGTCTACGCGACCGGAATTTCCGGCGGCGGCCGCATGAGTTCGCTCCTTGCTTGCCGCCTTTCCGGGCGCATTGCCGCAGCGGCCCCGGTGGCTGGGTTGCGGGCTGGTAACCCCGCGGCCGGAGACCCTGCGAAACCTGATCCCGCTTCCTGCGAGCCGGAGCGCGCGGTACCGATCCTGACTTTTCACGGCACGGCCGACGGCACCAATCCCTATGCCGGAGGTGGAGAGGCGTATTGGCGCTACTCCGTTCCGCAGGCGCTGGAGCGCTGGGCGCAGTTGAACGGTTGCCGCCTGAGGCAAGAGCACCAGAGCGCCGGCTACCGGGTGACGCTCCTTCGCTACCGAGGGTGTCGCGACAATGCTGAAGTCGTGCTGTACCTGACCGATGCACCCGTCGATGCCGGTGGCGGTCACATCTGGCCCCGGCTCGCCAAGGGCAATGCGCCTGGGAACGCGGGGCAGGTGGTGAGCCTGGACGCCTCGGAGATCATCGCCAGATTCTTTGAGCGCCACCCGAGGCGTCGCTGAGCCTCGTCGTCGCCGAGTTCCAGTTCCGGCTGGACATTGCGCGGTTGCGCGCGCTATATGGCAGGACTCGTTCGCTGGCTGGGCTGCCAATGTTGGTCCCCGGGAAATGCAACGAACTTCAGGAGAACAGAATGATGCGCACGCTCTCACTCAGTCTTGTCGGTGCCCTCTTGATGGGCGTAGTAATGCCGCTGCAGGCCCAGCCGGTGACGGGCGAGACCGAAAAGGCGGTTGCAGCACTGGAGCGTCAGTGGATGCAATCGCAAGGGACGAACAGCCCCGGGTTGCTTGCGCCGCTCCTGGCCGAAAAATTCGTTGCCACTTCGGTAGACGGGAAAATCAGCGACAAGACCCAGACGCTGGCCGACGCAAAGGCGACCAAGTGGACCAGTGTCGAGTACGAGAATCTCCAGGTCACGGCGTTTGGTACGGCGGCCATCGCCACCGGCGTGTACCTGGCCAAGGGCACCGGCTCAGATGGCAAGCCGATGAATGCGCGCGAGCGCTTTACCGATACCTGGGTGAAGATGCCCGACGGCAAGTGGCAGTGCGTCGCGTCTCACGGCTCAAACATAGCGAAGTAGGCCGGCGTCAAAGGACGTCTCCGGTGAAACCAATTATGCCGGTGCTGTATTCACCTTCTTTCGCACGGTCGAGGGTTCGCTGGTAGCGATTGAAAACCAATACGCCAGTGCGGCAGGAGGCACCACCATGTCATTCGAGAAGTGGTGGTTGTGGCGGAGTATCAGGTAACGATGCGGCACTGCATTGACACTTCCGCAGGGAGCGCGCTACCGTCGGTCCGAAGTGGGCAGGTAAACGCATCGTGAGATCCATGTTTCGAGTTCTCGGCCTGTGCGCATTTGGCTTACTGGCACCTGTAGGGTTGGCTGCCGTGAACGACACCGAGCCGGCGGACGCTGCCTCGCCGGTGCGCGTGCGGCTGATTTCCCAGGAGCAGTACTTCAACTCGCTGGCCTATCTCTTCGGCCCCGACATCGCAGTGGCCGCGCATTTCGCGCCCTTCCGCCGCACCGATGGCCTGTTCGCGATAGGTTCGGCTTCGGCCGGCGTGACGCTCGGCCAGATGCAGGAGTTCCAGCGCACTGCCGGTGCAATCGCGGACCAGGTAGTCAGTGCAGAGCACCGCCACTTTGCTCCACTATGCGAGCTTGTCCGCCGTGGCGAACCAGGCCTGCAGCGGCTGCGCGTTCTTCACGCAGGATGCCGGGCGGCCGGCCTGTGGCAACTGCGTGATCATGAGCGGGCCGGTGGACGAGAAGGGCCATTGCGATTCGTGGAGCGCACGCGGCTGAGGAGTTGACATGCACAAGTACAGCACCCTGCTTGTTCTCGGTATCCTCTCGGGCGCTCCGGCGATGAGCCGCGCGGACGACCAGGATGTCATCGACTATCGCACGCATGTCATGAAGACGATGGGTGAGCAGATGGGCGCCATCGGCATGATCCTCGCGAAGAAGGCGCCGCCCGACAATTTCGCCGTGCACCTGAAGGTGCTGGCGGTGACCGCGACCCAGGCGAAGCGGGCTTTCCAGGACATGGTTGCCGGCGGTAACGCCAAGCCTGAGGTGTGGTCCGACTGGGCGGATTTCGCCAAGCGCCTGTATCTGCGCATCGTCGAGGACATCACCGTACGAGGGCATGGTCTCCCAGGCCCCATAGGAGATCTCGCGGGGCGTCTCGGGTCCGTAGATGATGATGTTGATGAGCGAGGCTGGGTCCTCGGCCTGCACGACGGCGCTGCCCGCCACCGGCGGTCCGCTGAAGAATCCACCGCGCCCCGAGCGCCCGTGACATTTCTCGCAGCGTGCCTTGTATATGGGTGCGCCGGTGCTGGCGAGCTGCGGTGACACGGCCTCGCCTTCGTAGGCCCGTCCGGGCAGGCCCTTCAGGTACACCGCCATCGCGCGTAGGTCCTCGGGTGCGAGTAACCGCAGGCTGTTGACGATGACTTCGTTCATGGGGCCGAAGGCGCCGGCGCGCGGGCTGACGCCGGTCTGGAAATACTGCGTCAGGTCGGCAATGGACCAGGGGCCAAGTCCCTGCGGCGATGAAGTCAGGTCGATCGCGGACCAGCGCCGCTGTTTGTCCTTCGAGACGGGGGCCTGCAGGGCCCCGCCCTGGAAGGCCCTGGCTGCCTGCTCTGCGTACAGCCAGTTGCGCGGCGTATGGCAGGCGCCGCAGTGCCCAAGCCCTTCGACCAGGTACGCGCCCCGATTCCACTCAGGCGGTTTGGCGGCATCGGTTGCGAAACGGCCAGGCTCGAAATGCAGGCTCTTCCACAGGGCCATCGGCCAGCGCATCGAGAACAGCATGCCGTTGCGGGGCGGCGTGTACCGCACCGCCGGGACGGTCCTGAGGTAGGCGTAGATCGCCGCGATATCGGCGTCGCTCACCCGGGTGAACGATGTATAGGGAAACGCCGGAAACAGGTGTGAGCCGTCGCGTGCGATGCCCTCATGCATCGCCCGGCGCAGGTCGCCGGCGCTCCAGCGGCCGATTCCGGTCTGCGCATCCGGTGTGATATTGCTGGAGTAGATCGTGCCGAAAGGTGTTTCGAAGGCCAGGCCGCCCGCGAACGGCGCGCCGCCGGGGCGCGTATGGCAACTGATGCAATCGCCCGCGGCGGCGAGATACCGACCCGGCGCGACGGCGGGAGAGTCGCCAAATGATGCAGCGGCGCACAGGATGCCAAGGGTGGCCCACACTCCGCCGCGCAACCGCAAGGAGGCTATTTCGCCGGTTGCTCTTTGCGGTAGGTGTCGTGGCATTTCTTGCAGCTGAGCGCATCCACCACGTTGGCGAGTGCGGCTTCCTTGCCCTGCTCATGGCCCAGCTTCGCCATCGCGGCGGTCTTCTGCGCGAATTCTGTCATTCGCTGTGAGAAATCCGCCCACTTGGCCCATACCTCGGGCCGCGCCTCTCTACCGGGAACCTTGAGCTCGAACGCTTTCAGCGCAGTCGACGCGGTGAGCGCCAGGACGTCCAGATGCGCGAGGACGTTGTCGTCTGGCGCCGCCCCGGAGAGGATCTGGCCAAGCGCCGCAGCCTGCTCGTTCAGCGTATTCATGATGTGCTGGCGATAGTCGACGGCGTTGGCGTTGTTCGCAGCGGGCGCGGCGTTCACGGCGGCGCTGCCGGCAACCTGCAGCGCCCCCAGCGCGGCGGCGCAGATGATCATGGTCGTCCGTTTCATACCGGTGTCGTCATGAAGTCCTTGCCGGCGATCTGCACATCATAGCCATCGGGGTCGTTGAAGTGAAAGCTGTCGTAATCCGGCTGCGGATTCAGGCCACGTCGCTTCAGCTCCGCCTCGACCTCGTTGTGATTCCAGTTGTCGATCGTGTAGGCGATATGATCGACGAATGGCTTGTCGCCCGGCTGGTGCGACTTGCGGGCGATGAGTACCGTGTTGCCGAAAGTCAGGTAGCACTCCTTGCCGTTGTCCTCGCTGACGGACATGCCGAACAGGTCGGCGTAGAAATCGCGCGTGCGTGCGTAATCCGCGACTCCGAACGAGATGTGATTGACTCCCGTAGCCTTGAAACCCTTATGTGCGGACGCAGCGGCAGCGCGGGCCGGCGCTCCGGCGGCCACCGCCGCCAGGCCGAACGCCAGGCTCTGTACGAGCTGGCGGCGGGATATCTGGCCACGCTCGAACTGGCTCAACAGGTTGACGATGACTTTTTCCACGGTAGATCCCCTTGATTTGCAGCCGCACGGATTAGTACACAGGACCGCATCGGCGTCGAAGGGCGCCAGACGATTGATCCCCGGCCCGCTCGGCCCGCCGGCAGCTCAGTTCATCGGCAGATCGCGCGGTGATCCGAGCTTGAAAGCGGCCTCGAGTGCGGCGGCGTCTGCCGCACTGAGCTCGAAGTCGTCAGCAGCCGCATTCTCCCTGACGTGCCCGGGCCGGGCGGCCTTCGGAATCACGAACACGTTTGGGTATCGCAACAGGAATCGCAGCGCGACCTGCCGCGCCGTTGCGCCGTGCGCCAGGGCGATCTGCTCGAGTACGCGCCCGCCCGAAGTCGTCGGGTCATAGAGCGCCGGCGATTGGCCGAAGGGCGTGTAGGCGACGAGCGCGGTGCCGTGTGCCTGGCACCAGGGTATGACGGCGTGTTCGATGGCGCGTTCCTGGAGGTGATAGAGCACCTGGTTGCACTCGGGTGCCCCGGCGATCGCCGTCACTTCCTCGAGGTCGGCCAGGTCGAAGTTGCTGACTCCCCAGGAGAGGATTTTGCCGTCGCGCTTCAGCGCCTCGAAAGCCACGACCGTTTCGGTGAGCGGGTAACTGCCGCGCCAGTGCAGGAGATAACAGTCGAGGCGATCGGTCCCGAGGTTCCGCAGGCTCTGCTCACAGGCCCTGAGCGTGCCGCGTGCAGAAGCATTGGTGGGCAGGACCTTCGAGACCAGGAACACCTCGTCGCGGCGCCCGCGAATCGCCTCGCCGATAATTCTCTCCGAAGCGCCCGCGCCGTACATCTCGGCGGTGTCGATGTGCGTGAGGCCCAGATCGAGGCCGAGCCGCAACGCGGCGATGGCGTCCGCCTTGCCCGACGCCTCGATCTGCCAGGAGCCCTGCCCGATTGCGGGGACGGGGCGGTTCGAAGTCCCGAAGTTACGCTGCTGCATCGATCAATACCGGTTATCTGGCCCTAGAATAGTCGCCCATGCCCTGGCTCACCAAGTCC
Organism: Gammaproteobacteria bacterium; assembly: GCA_025357915.1. Taxonomy (GTDB): domain Bacteria; phylum Pseudomonadota; class Gammaproteobacteria; order Steroidobacterales; family Steroidobacteraceae; genus FEN-1191. The sequence continues at coordinate 36,011 of JANYLH010000028.1, read as the reverse complement.
CGCTTCATTTCCGGCCTGCAGTGCCCCAAGCGCCTGTGGTGCGAAGTGCACGAGCCCCTGGAGGCGCCGCTCCCCGACAGCGTCGCCTTCATCAACGGCCGTGCGATCGATCAGCTGGTGCAGACGTTGCAGCCGGGCACGGTGATCTCGCGCGAACAGGGCATGCCCGCGGCGATCGCCGCGACCGCGCGCCTGATGCGAAACGGAGCACCGCCGGTACTCTATCAGCCGGCGTTCCGGGCGGGTGAGCTGGCGGTCATTGCCGATGTGCTGCGAAGTTCCGCGGGTCACGCCACGCTGGTGGAGGTCAAGTCCTCGACCTCTGTGAAACCCGAACACCTTGCGGACGTGGGCTTTCAGACGCTGGTGCTGCGCCAGTGCCGGGTTCCCATCGACCGGGTGCTGCTGGCGCACGTTGACGCCGCGTTCGTGCTGAAGAGCCTGGCCCAGTACGACGGACTCATCGTGGAACGGGACGTGACGGATGAAGTGGAGGTGGCGTTGCCGCAGATCGCGGAATCCGCTGCGGCATTACAGGACGTGATGGCGAGCCCGGTGCGACCCATCGTTCCGATGGGGTCGCAGTGCACGAAGCCCTATGAGTGTCCGTTCATGGAACGGTGCACGCGGGAGCAGGGCGGGGTGCCGGAGTTTCCTGTAGGGCTCCTGCCGCGCGGCGGCCAAGTCGTGGCAGCGCTGGTCGCTGCGGGTTACGCGGATCTGCGGCAAGTCCCGGAAAGTCTGCTCGGCAGCGAAGTCCACCTTCGGGTCCATCAGGCCAGCATCTCGGGCGAAGCCTATTTCGACCCCACGCCGACGGCGGCCCTGCAGAAGCTGGGTTATCCGCTGGCGTACCTGGATTTCGAGACCATCGGACTGGCTGTTCCAGAAGTCATCGGCACCCGGCCCTATGAGCAGCTGCCGTTCCAATGGTCGGTGCACGTCGAAGAGTCCGCGGCGCGCGTCCGGCACGCGGAGTTCCTGAACCTCGAAAGCCTTGGCAACTTCGAGGCGCTGGCGCGATCGCTCCTCGCGGCCCTGCCCGACGCGGGTCCGGTGTTTGCCTATAACGCGCCATTCGAGCGCGGGGTGCTGGAACGACTGGCGGATCGCGTGCCTGGTCTGGCCAACGGCTTGCGGGGTATCGCGGCGCGGCTCGTGGACCTGCTGCCGATTACGCGGGCGGCGTACTACCACCCGGACATGAAAGGCTCGTGGTCCATCAAGGCCGTGCTGCCCACGATTGATCCCGGGCTCGATTACGCTGACCTCGGGGAAGTGCAGGAGGGTGGCGGGGCGCAGCTCGCGTTCCTGCAGATTCGGGCCGGGGCGGTCAGCGCGGCGCGGAGGGAGGAACTCACGAGGGCTCTGCTGAAGTATTGTGAACGCGATACCTGGGGATTAGTCGTGCTGCGAAGGTTCCTGTGCGGAGGCGTGCCGTGAAGATGATCGGTCCCTGATGAAGACGCGCCGTTGCGCTCACCCGGTTCCCGGCTCGCGCCTGCCAAGAGGCGCTGGATAGCGTCGTTGCTGCCGGTTGTGGAACTGTTGGCGCTCCATGTGAGAACGTGATGGAGGCGCGCTTCAGGCAGATGGGCGTCGCCTACGCCGAAGACGGGGGAGGGCAACGCGGCCCCTACTGGGTTCAGTTGTTTGCGCAACCCAGGTGAGTTGGAGCAGCGCGCCAGGCGCCGCACGAGTGATCTAGGGCACCTGCTCTGGCGCCGGCCGCCGCCGGATCAGCACGTAGGCACCCATGCCCAGCCAGATGACATTGAGCACCGCGGAGGGCAGCGCCCCGTTGTAGGCGCTGTTGATGAGCACGCCCGCGGAGCCCAGGACGTTAATGAGCTGGTACGTCCGGGAGCGTGCGCCGAACCGGCCAAGCGACAGCAGGATATATGCGGCCAGGATCAATCCCGCGCCTACCCAGCCCAGGGCCTCTATCGCAAACACCATGGCTCACTCCTTCAGGCCGGCACGGCGGCGGGTTCCGCTCCCGACACCAGAGTCACATCCGGCGGCAGCAGCTTGTACATGACCGGCGTGACGAGCCGCGCCAGCAGCGTGGAGGATATCAGCCCGCCGATGATCACGATGGCCAGCGGCGAGTAGAGCCCAGAGCCCTGCAACGCAAGCGGCAGGAGCCCGCCGATGGCGGTCATGGACGTGAGCAGAATCGGCAGGAACCGCACTTCGCCCGCTTCCTGGATCGCCTCATCGAGCGTCCGGCCGGCGGCGCGCAACTGGTTGGTGAAATCCACCAGCAGGATCGAGTTTTTTATCTCGATGCCAATCAGCGCGATCATGCCGATGATCGAGGTGAACGACAGCGTGTAGCCGGTGAGCAGCAGGGCGAGCAGCGCGCCGGTGATGCCGAGCGGTATGACGCCGGCGACGATCAGCGTGGAGCGAAAGCTCCCGAACTCCAGCACCAGCACGGCAAGGATGCCGAACACGGCGACCAGCACCGCGGGCAGGAGGCCGCCAAAGCTCTCCTGCTGGGCTTCAACCTCGCCGGCGATGACGAAACGATACCCGGGCGGCAGCTGGATCGACTTGAGGCCCTTGACGACTCCGGCGGTCACCTTCGCCGTGTTGAAACCCGTCCGCGTATAGGCCGAGACCGTGACCTGCCGTTCGCGGTTATAGCGTGTAATCGAATTCGTCACGGACTCGAAGCGCGGGCTCGAGATCTGGCGGAGTGGGATCTGCCGGCCATTTGCCGCGCTCACCTGAATGTCATCGAGCGCCTCGATGGTCGGGCGCTCGCGCATCGGCAGGCGCACCGTGATGTCGTAGTCATCGCCATTGGGCGTGCGAAACTGTCCGACCGACTGGCCGCTGACGGCCAGGCGCACGGTGCGGTTGGCCTCGAGCGCCGAGACGCCGAGCAAACCGGCCTTCTGGGTGTCGATGCCGAGATTAAGGTCGGTACGCAGGAGCCTTACCGGATTATCGACATCGCGTGTGCCGGCCGTACGCTTGAGGAGCGTCTCGACCTGCCCGGCGAGCGTGCGCAGTTCCTCGAGTCCGGGGCCCACGATGCGGATCGCGACCGGTGCGTCGATCGGCGGGCCCTGCTCGAACTGCTTCACCGTGATGCGCGCCGCCGCATACTGCGCAAACTTCGCCCGCAATGCCTCGAAAAGCTGCGGCGTACGTCTTGGATCGTACTTTCGCAGCTCCACGAACACCTCACCAACGTTGGCGGCGCGCCCCTGTTCGAATACGTTGTAGTACACGAAGGGCGAGCCGTGGCCGAGGTGTGTGTACCAACGCTTGACCTCGCGCTGCGTGGCAAGTTCGGTCTCGATCACATGCAGTGCGCGATCGGTCTCGGCGATGCTGGCGCCGTCCGGCGCGTCGACGCGGATCAGGAACTGCGGGACATCGGCGCTTGGAAACAGGCTGAAGCCAATCAGCGGTACGGTGGCGCAGACCAGCAGGAACACGCCCAGCGCGCCGAGCAGCGTCTGCTTCGGGCGCGCGAGCGCCCAGCGCAGGGCAGGGCCGTACACGCCGTGGATCGCGCCCATCACCCGCTGCAGGAGCCGCTCGGCGAAGTGATCGAATCGTTCGAGCCACCCGGGCTGTGCGCTGTGCGCGGCCGGATTGCGCAGCATGCGGCTGGCGAGGAACGGGATCACCGTGAAGGCCACGAACAGCGAGGCAGCGATGGTGAACAGGATCGCCGCCGGGAGCGAGCGGATGAACTCGCCGGCTCCCTCCGGCAGAAACAGCAGCGGCAGGAACGCGAGCGCCAGCGTCGCGGTGCAACCGAGCACGGCCATGGCAATCTGGTCGGTCGCCTTGATGGCCGCTTCCGTGCGGCTCATGCCGCCGCGTATGTGGCGGGCGATGTTCTCGACCACGACGATCGAGTCGTCGACCAGCAGGCCCAGCGCCACCACGAACCCGGCGATCGACAGCTGGTTGAGACTGAAACCGGAAAAATACAGGAGCGACAGGCCAATCGCCAGCGACAGCGGGATCGAGATCATCACCACGCCCGCGGCCCGCAGGCCCAGCGGCAGGAGCGTCAACAGCACCAGGCCGATGGCCAGCGCGAAATCCATGCCCAGCCGGTCGAGCCGGTTGGCGACGTTGCGCGACTGGTCGAAACCCCGCTCGAGCTTGATGCCGGGAGGGAGCGTTCGCTCGAATTCCGGGAGCAAGGCGTAGATGCCGTCGCGCACCTGAAAGATGTTGACGTTGTCCTGCTGGTTGGCCGTGATGAACACGGCGCGCTTGCCGTTGAAGCGGCCGGTGTAGGCCTGCTCCTCAGTGTCCCAGGACACCTGCGCGACGTCGCGCACCTGGACGATGCGCCCCGCGGCCGCGCCCACCACGGTTTCGGCCACCTGGTCGAGCGAGGTATAGCTGCCCGACGTGCGCAGGTTGAAGCGCCGCAGGCCGTCGTCCACGGCGCCGCCCGGCACGTTGATGCTCTGGCCCTGGATCGCCCCCGACACCTGATTGAGGGTCACACCGGACCGTGCGAGACGCTGCAGGTCGACCGCGACGCGCACCTCGGGCATCGGGAACGCCCAGGTCTCCGAGGTACGCACCCCGCGCACCGACTCGATCAGGTCCTTGAGGTTCTCGGAGCGCTCTTTCAGCTCGCGCCAGCTCGCGGTGTCGCTCACCAGCGCCATCTGTATGATGTTTACCAGCCCCGGGTTGTTCTTCTCAATCCTGATCTGCGCGAGGTCGGCCGGCAGCGCGGGCCGCACTCGGTTGAACTCGCGGATCACCTCGTCCTGTTTCTTTTCCGGGTCGGACCCGTAATAGAACTCGACGTGCACGACCGCCAGGCCGTCGAAGGCCGAGCTCTGGATCTTCTTGACCTTCTCGAGCGAGTTGACCGCGTCCTCGATCGGCTTGACGATCTGGCGTTCCATGTCGGCTGGATCGGCGCCGGGCCACACAATCGTGATCGTGGTGGCCGGGAACGGAAAAGTCGGATCCTCGGAGCGGGCGATGTTCCTGAAACTCGCCAGGCCCAGCGCCACCAGCAGCGCGAACATCACCAGCGTGAACTGCCAGCGGCGAACCGCAAATGCCCAGATGCTCATCGGCGCAGCTCCTCAACCGGCGTGCGGCGCGGCGGTTGAGGGCTCGACGCGCACCAGCTCGTCGTTCTGCAGGAACGCCGCCCCGTCGACCACCACTTCGGCACCCGGCGCCAGCCCGTCGAGTACCGCTACGGCGCCGTCGCTCGCGTGGCCGATGCGGATGGTCACGCGGTGCACGCGCTGGCGATCGGCATCGAGCACGAATACGCCCGCCTCTTCACCGTTGGCCTCGATCAGCGCCTGGACTGGCACGACCAGGCCGCGCTGCGCCTCGTGCGGCATGAGCGTGACTTTCGCGACCAGGCCCTGTACGAACGCGAACTGGCCTTCCTGCACGGGGATCTCGATCGTGAACGTGCCCGTCTGCGGATCAGCGGCAGAGGAAATATTGCCGATCGTGCCGACGAAGCTCTCACCCTGCCAGGCATCGAACTGCACGCGCGCGGCATCACCAGGCCGGAAGCGGACGACGTCGCGGTCGGCCAGACCGACGCGCACCACCCAGCCGCGTCCGGCGGCACCGACAGTGACGACCGGTTGTCCCGCCTGCACCAGTTCGTTGGCTTCGGCCAGCTTCTGCAGCACGACGCCGTCGCCGGGCGCGAGGATGCGCGCGTGCTGTGCGTTGAATTGTGCGCTGCGCTCTGCGGCGTGAGCCACCTCGTAGGCGGTGGTGGCATCTTGCACCTGTTCGAGCGTGGCGACGTTGTCGTCGTACAGTGATTTGACGCGCGCCATGTCGCGCTGCGCCTTGGTTGCGCCCTGTCGCGCCTGCTCGAGACCTGCATCGATCTCGGTGCTCTTCAATTCCGCGAGCAGCTGGCCGGAACGCACGTGCTGGCCTTCCTCGACCGGAATGACGGCAACGTAGCCGCCGATCTTGAATGAGAGGCGCGCCTGGTCCTTCGGCCCCAGCAACCCGACTGTACGCAGCTGCTCGCCGGCGCTGGCAACCTGCACCACAGCGACCCGCACCGTATGGCGGGCGCTCTCAGTGGCAGGTGCCGCGCTCGAGCCCGAGCAGCCGCCCAGACCTGCAGCCAGGCTGGCAGCCAGGGTGGCGGCAAGCAGGCCGGCGGAGAGTACACGCAGGGTATTCATGATCAGGACTCCTTGGCAATGCGATGCGAATCAGCGCCCAGCGCGTACTGGAGCTCTGCCAGGTCGCTAAGAGCGCTGAAGCGCGTGATATTGAGGTTGAGTTGCGCGTCGGTGAGTGTCCGGCGCGCGTCGATGTACTCCGCCTGGTTGATCTGGCCGAGGTCGCGCTTGCGCCCGGCGATCCTGAAGGCGGCGGCGGCGGCGTCGGCACGCCTGGCGGCCGTCTCGAGCGAGGCCTGCGCCACTTCAAGATCCTGGAGCGATTGCTGCACCTGGAAGCGCACCTGTTGTTCCTGGATCTCGCGCGCGGTGCGGGCGGCGTGGAGCGTGGCACGGGCGCCGGCGATGCCGGCGCGATCGGCGCCGCCGGAAAACAGGTTGAATCTCAGCACCACCGAGGCCAGCACATAGCGCTCGTCCGAATTGAAGCGAAACTGTTCGCCCTGGATGCCGTAGCTCAGCGCGAGAGCGAGCTGCGGCGCGAATGCAGCGCGCGCCAGCCGCTCGCCTGCCGCAGCAGCTTCGGCGTTGGCCTGTGCGGCGCGGAGTTCGGCGCGGCTGGTGACAGCGCTGTCCTGCAGTGCGCCGAGCGCCAGCTCAGGCCGGGCTGCGCGCGGCGCGAGTGCCGCGCGCACCCGCTCCAGGTCCGCATCCGCGGCTGATGCCACCGGCAGTTCCTGGTCGAACGGCGCGTTGCGCAGCAGGTTGACGTAGCTGCGCGCCAGGCGCTCGCCGTTGCGCGCTTCGAGGAGCGACTGTTGCACTTCGAGCTGATCTGCCTCGGCGCGGTACACCAGGTCTCGCGTGATCTTGCCGTTGTTGAACAAGCTGGTGTTGACGCGCGCGTTCTCGGTCGCAAGCGCCAGCGTTTCGGTATAGATCTCCACTTGCGCGCGGGCGCCGAGCCAGCGGTAGTAGGCCTGGCGCATGTCGCGCTCGATGCGCCCGGCCAGGGCTTTGTGGCCAGCTTCGGCCGCGTCGAAGCTGGCTGCCGCCGCCGCGCGCCCGGCGCCGATGCGCGCGTCGAACAGGGGCTGGGTCAGCGCCAGTTCGCTCTGCTGTTCGCGCCGCCGCTGAAAATCGATCTGCTGATTCGCGATCGCGGGGAACTGGTTGGTGCCGGTGAGCTGGTTCAGCGTGGCATAGACGGGGTTCAGCAGATCGCCAACCGGAAAATTGATCGAGCGTCCGCCGCTGGCGCGCGTAGAGCGCGAAGAGAGGTCGAGGGCTGGCAGATACTTTGCGCGGGCCTGGTCGAGGGCTGCGAGGCGCTGCTGCACGCCCGCCTGCGATGCCTCCAGTTCGAGGTTGGCGGCGAGCGCGTCGGATACGAGCTTATCGCTCGCGTCCGCGATCGAGCCACCGGCCGCCACATCAGCGGCCGCCACTTCGGCGGCACGCACGGCCGGGGCTGCTGATCCCGTCACGAAGGCGAGGCCGAGCGCCGCCCACACGGTGTGTCTGATGATCGGCGCAGCTGTCGAGATCTTATACATGTGTCAAAACTCGGTAAAAAAAGGGGGCTCAGCCTGCACCAGCATCGGTAGCGCACATGCGCCGGATCAGCCCGAAGGCATAGTCGACCAGCTGCGGGCTGTCGACGCCGAGCCGTGCAATATCTTCGCCCTTGCTCATGGCAATCTGGATGACGCCATGGGTAAAGGCCCAAAGCGAAAGCGCCAGCAACATCGAATCGCCAACATCGGCGCGGACGCTGCCGTCGTGCTTGCCCACTTCGATGGCCTTCACCACCTCGGTGATCACGAGGTCCCCGGCTACGCCGCAGTCGCCGGCCGTGGTGCCTTCATCCGCCGCGTCGCTGTGCTGGTTGAAGCGCGAGCAGGCGTCGAAGTAGTGGGGCAGATCATTGGCGTAGGTCATGTAGGCGCGACCGATCGCCTGGACCTTGTCGATGCCACGCGCCGGCCCGACCGCCGCCGCGACGAAACGGCTGCGCAGTTCCTTCATCGCGCGCTCGCCGATGCCGAACAGCAGCTCTTCCTTGTCGCGGAAGTAGACGTAAACCAGGGCGCGCGACAGGCGTGCGCCGCGGGCGACCTGGTCCATGGTCACGGCGTCCCAGCCGTCCTGCGCGTACAAGGCCTCGGCAGCGTCGAGAATCTCGTTGCGGCGCCGTTCCTTTTCCTCGATCCGTCGTTCAGTGATGTATGACATGCGTTAGATGATAGTCAGATATTGACATTAAATCAATTAATAAACACATGCCTATTTCTGCACATGCTGCGCTGCAGAAATTGCATCCACGATCACCCTCAATCCGGATCCGGTATCGTTCCTCAAGCCGATGCAGCCCTTCCACCTCGCCATTCCCGTGCACGACCTGGCCGCCGCGCGCGCTTTCTACGGCCAGCTGCTCGGCTGCGCCGAAGGGCGCAGTGCGCCGGAGTGGGTCGACTTCGATTTCTTCGGCCACCAGCTCGTGGCGCATCTCGATCCGGACAAGCGTGCGCGCGTGCATCACAACGTCGTCGATGGCCACGATGTGCCCGTGCCGCATTTCGGCGTGGTGCTGGAATGGAGCGCCTGGCAGCAGCTCGCCGAACGCCTGCGCGCCAGCGGCGTCTCGTTTGTCATCGAGCCCGGCATTCGTTTCGCCGGTCAGGTTGGCGAACAGGCGACGATGTTCTTGCACGACCCTTCCGACAACGCGCTCGAGTTCAAGGCCTTCCGCGATCCTGCGCGGCTGTTTGCGTGTTAGGCGCGCATCGCGATCGCACGCACCGGCTGCCCGCTGGCGCCATGACGGGCGTTGCACTAACCTTGCCCCGATGTTCCTGAAAGCGCTACGTTTGCTGCGGGAATGGCCGCGCCGCACAGCGCTTGTGCTCGTGAGCGTATTGCTTGCTGGTGCCGCCCTGGCGGACAACCCGCGCGCTGCGGCGCCCGAGCGGATCATCGCCATCGGCGATCTCCACGGCGACTACGACGCATACGTCGCTCTGCTGTCGCAGGCGGGACTCATCGATGCGAAAGGGCGCTGGGCCGGCAAGAAGGCCATTTTCGTGCAGACGGGCGATGCCGTGGATCGCGGGCCGAGGTCGCGCGACATCATCCTCCACTTGCAGAGGCTGCAGAAGGAAGCAAGCCGCGCCGGGGGCAAGGTGATCGCGCTCATCGGCAACCACGAGGCGATGAACATGACCGGCGATCTGCGCTACGTTCCGCCGGCCGAGTACCAGAACTACGTTACGCGCGACTCGCAGGCCCTCCGCGAACACGTCTATCAGACCAACAAGGACAAGATCGCGGCCGAATACCGGCAGACGGATCCGCAGCTCTCGGACGCTGAGGTCAAGGCCAGGTTTCAGGAGTTGGTTCCGCCCGGCTATATCGAACATCGGCGGGCGTGGGCGCCCAATGGCGAGTTCGGACGCTGGGTGCTGTCCAATCCCTCAGCCGTCATAGTTGGCGACAGCCTGTTCGTCCACGGGGGCCTCAGCCTGAAGTACGCGCCCGATTCGCTCGGGCAGCTCGACGGCCTGGTGCACGGCGCGCTGAGCACGGTTTCGACCGATGACGATGCGGTGCTGCAGGACGACGCCGGGCCCCTGTGGTATCGCGGCCTCGCCGCGGAAACCGAGGATTCGGCCAGGGACGTCGACGCTGTCCTCAAGGCCTATGATGTGAAACGGATCATCATTGGACATACGCCGAACCTTGCCGGCATCAAGGTCCTGCACCAGGGCCGTGTCATCATGATCGACACCGGCATTTCGGCGTCGTACCACGGCACGCGCTCGTACCTGACCATCGAGGGGGCCGCGATCTTCGCGCACGACGGTGGCAAGATCAGCGAACTCAAGGACACGGAATTTCCTCCCTAGGGGAAGCGAGTGGGGGCAGACATGTTCTTTCCTGTACGTGTCGCGAGCTGGATTGCAGTTGCGCTGGCGCTGGCATTGCTGCCGGCGTCGCCCGCGCAGGCCGCACCGAAGCCGTTGTTTGCCTCCGAAGCACTACTTGAACTGCGCATCGCGGCACCGTTCTCGGATCTCATCCGCGCGGCGCCCCATTCGATCGAACCCTTCGATGCCACGCTCAGCCTCGCCGGTGCGGAACCGGAAACGCACGCGATCCGGTTGAGTGCGCGCGGCATCTCGAGGCGTGATCCCAACAACTGCGAGTTCCCGCCGCTCAAGATCGAGTTCAAGGAGAAGCCCGGCAGCGCGTCGCTCTTCAGGGGGCAGAAATCCCTGAAGCTGGTGACGCATTGCCGCGGCGATCGGGGCTATCTCGACTACAACCTGCTCGAGTATGCCGCCTACAAGTTGCTCAATATCCTGACGCCCGTCAGCTTCCGGGTGCGCATGGCGGAAATCGACTACGTGGAGGCGCGCACCGGCGCGGTGCGCATTCGGCGCCTCGGATTTCTCGTCGAGGATACCGACGAACTCGCCGAGCGCAACGGGCTCAAGGAGATCAGGACCGACCGGATCGAGCGTGCGCAGCTCAATGCCGCGGCGGTCGCGAGATTGGATCTCTTCCAGTACATGATCGGCAACCAGGATTGGTCGGATCGCCGGGCCGCGGCGGGCATGAAGTGCTGCCACAACGTCAGGTTGCTCGGGCCCGCGGCCGACGACCCGCACGATCTTGTTCCCGTCGCCTATGATTTCGATTCCTCCGGATTTGTCGACGCTCCCTATGCCCTGCCGCCGACGGAGGTGCCGATCTCGACGGTGCGCACCCGGTACTACCGCGGCCTGTGTGAGTTCAACACCCAGATGATCGAGGCGGCGCACCAGGTGCTGGAAAAACGGGCCGACCTGGTGGTGTCCATTGGCAGCACGCCCTTCCTGTCCGAGCATGGCAAAGGCTCTGCGACGCGCTATCTGGAAGACTTCTTCGGTGAGATCGCCAACCCCGACAAGCTGAAGCGCCGGATCGTGGACAACTGCCGGCGCTAGGCCCTAGGCGCGAGCGCTAGCTAGCGCGGCGGAGCATAAACCGAAATCTTGCCGCGGCCGCGCTGTCCTTCGTCGCCGACGATGAGCCGGCCGTCGGGCATCAGCGCCAGACCCTCGGGCTGGGGATGCAGGTCCTTGCGCAGCCTGGTTCGTGAGATCAGCCGGCCCTGCTGGTCGGTTTCGATGGCGATGTGATTCTTCGCCGAGACGATCAGCAGCGTGCCCTTTTCGCGACGCCAGACGAAGGCCGAGGGGTGAAAGGTCGCCTGATCGAGCTCCTCGACCAGGCCATCCAGCGGTACGTCAAGCCAGGTCGTAACCGTGGGCAGGTGATCGCGCAGGTTCCAGGCATAGATGACCAGGTGCTCCTTGAGCGTGGCCTGATGAGGCTTCTTGCAAAGGATCAGGAATTCATCGTCGGTTGGTCCGTTCGCCAGGCCCTCGGTCTCGCATCGATCTTCGACCCCCGTATCGTAGACATTGTAGTGGACGCGCTTGCGATGCTCGCCCTTGGGCGCTTCGAAAATGCGTCCGTCGCTGGTCAGGAGATAAACATAGTCGCCGCGCACGGCAATGTCCTCGAAGTCGTCCTTGACGGTCGGCTTGCCAAGGGCAAAGGCCTTGATCACCTTCTCCTGGCGCAGGTCGATCTCGTAGACGATGCCGTATTCGTCGTCGTGCGCGTAGACCGTGTCAACGGAGGCAACCGCCAGCCCCGAGACCTCGCTGAGCCCCTGTGGCAGGAAAAATTGCTGTGCGGGGACTTGCGCCAGAGAGGCCGCAAACGTGGCAGCGCCCTGGCCATGCACCGGCGCGGCGGCAAGGAAGATCAATGCCAGAAGCGAAAGGGCTGGCGCCGCGTGGCGCATCAATCGTCGCCCGCGTCTTCGTCGTCGGTTGCGCCCACGGGTTTGCGCGCGCGGCGCATGTAGCGGCGTGTGCCGCGGTGGCCGCCGAAGTCGGTGATCCACAAGATCAAGAAGCAGTAGTTGAAGGCGACCGACATCACGATCGCGACTTCCATGGCGCCGACGCCGGCCGAGAGGCCGGTGCCGATTGCGACCAGGACGTAGAGCGAATCGCCCGTGCTCTTGAGCGTGTTGCGGAAGCGGACGACCGCGACGATGCCGGCGAGGCTGAAAGCCAGCGCCAGACTGTCATGCACCAGGATCACGAGGCTGGTCACGGCGATGGGCAGGATCATGACCGTCTCGACCAGCGATTGATCGTAGTCGCTGCGTTTGCGGATCGACATGTAGGTCCAGGTGACGGGGAGGATCGTCAACACGGCGCCCGTGATCGCGATAACCATCCACAGCAGGCTTCCACCCAGGCTCGAGACGCGCGTCGCGTTGATCTCGATCGCCTTGAACGGATCGGTGCTGGCATCGCCGAGCAGCGCCTGCGCGCCACCGATCGGCAGGTAGGCGTCGAGCTGCGGGAACAGCGTCACGGCTGCGAACACCACTCCGGTCACCAACGCATAGTAGACCGTGAGCTTGAGGAACAGGTGCACCACGCGGTGGCGGGCCCAGATCGGGGCCAGTTGTTCCGGCGCGGGAACGCGCTTGCCGTTGGGCGGCGTGGCCGCGGCGGTTGGCGCGGCCGGCGCTGGTGGTGCGGCAGGTTCGGCAACGTGCTTCATGTGCTCGTCCTCTACCAGAGAAGGGCGGCAATGTTGCTTGCCGTCCGGGCAACTCCGGGACTGTGGCGCAGTTTGCCATTGAAGCTGCCGCAATAGCCATTTCTGCGGGATTCGCCGCTACGCGCGCCGGGTCTAGCGGGCCAGGAGCGCCCTGATCTGCGCCTCAATGGCCGCCAGATCGTTCTCCCCCTGGTAGCGGGCGGCGATCCGGCCCTGGCGGTCGATGAGATAGGTTAACGGCAAGCCCATCACGCCGCCGAAGGCCGCGCCGAGTTTTGCATCCCCGATGATCGCCGGGTATGCGACCGGGTGCCGGGCCAGGTGCTGTCTTACGGCCGCCGCATCGTCGTCCATGGAAACGCCGATGACCTGCAGGCCTCGCGCGCCGTATTGTCGCTGCCAGCGCGAGAAGCGCGGCATTTCCTCGAGACAGGGCGCGCACCAGCTGGCCCAGAAGTTCAGCAGCACCAGTTTGCCGCGGTAGTCCGCGAGCTGCAGCGGGCGCCCGGCCAGATCGGGGCGCGAGAAATCGGGGGCGGCGTCGCCCACGTTCATCGCGGTGGCCGCTCCGCACAGCAGCAGCAATGCGGCCAGTGCCGCAGGGCGCGCTGGCATGGTCAGGGGTTCCTGGCGACGGGATAGCCCTTGTCGACCCAATCGCGCCCGAAGTCGTTGGCGATATGCAGCGCCTTGAGCTGCGTAAAGCCGAGCGCACGCAGGGCCTCATAGGCGGCTGCCATGTTGGGACAGCGCGACCAGGGACAGCAACCGCAGTAGATGACGATCGCGGTGTCCCGGGGCAGGCGGGACACGCGCTCGCGCAAGGCGCGCAGGCCGGTTGCGTCGCCGGCTGCGCCCAGATACTCGGCCCCGGGAATATGAGCCTGCTCGTACAAGGTCCGGAAGCCCACCTGCAGGATGAGCGGTCTTGACGCTGCCTTGCCCAGGAGCACGGCGGCCAGTTCAGCCGGTTGGATCAGGTCGGCGGCGGGAATGCTTGCGGCCGGCTGCGGGTCGGCGCGGGCGACGCTGCCCGATGCCAGCAGCATCCACAGCACGGCGGCCATGGAGAGGAGGGCAGTACGTTGGCGCCTCATCGTCGTGCCCTGCCCGGCGGGGGCTGTTGCCTCGCGCGGCGGAGCCGCTGCCGGGACTGCAGAAAACGCGCAAGCAGCGCTTCATGTACGGCAGCGGCGACGGGCCCGATGCGGGCCCACGCCAGTGCCAGTGCGTCCGGCTCGTCGTGCAGGACGTCACGCCCCTGGCCCATACCCTGCACGAGACGCTGCAATTGATAGTCCCTGCGCAACGCCTGGTCCTCCGCTGGCGTGGGCAGCTCGGCGGCGATCTCGCCGCGAACACACAAGGTCCGGAACGCGGTCTCGTTGGCTGCCATTTCAGTTTCAGAGGCAGCGTTGGCTCGCGCCCAGGTTTCCTGCAATGCCGCGGTGCCTCCCTTGGGCCATTGCTGCGCGCCGGCGATGAAACTCTCCGCGCTCTGCTTGAGCGCTTCGCACTCTGCGGGTTCGGCGCCCTGTGCCACGGCCGACCCATACGCCCGAATGAGACGGGCCGCCTCGAACAGGTGTTCGAACGATTGTTCGGCGTCGCGCATGCGCTGTTCGGCTAGCCCGGCCTGGCATTTTTCCAATGCCCGCTCGAACCGAGCGTACAGTCCGCGCGCATCGGCCCTGGGCATTTCGCCCAGGCTTTCGAAAGCGGCGCGCCACTGCGGCGCCCTGGACACGGCCTCGGATAATGCGGCCCCCGACAGCGCAGCCGCCTGTTCGACCTCCGTGCAGAGGGCCAGCGCCTGTGTCTTCGCGGTTTCGAGCGCAGCCGCCTGCTCGAGGTATGCCTGCTGGCGCTTTTGAAACACCGCGTCGCAGTGCCCGTGAAACTCGCGCCACAAAGGCCCTTCCTGGTTGCGCGGGACCGCTCCGGCGTCCTGCCACTGCCGCTGCAGGCCTTTCACAGCCTCGATGGCTTCGCGGCCGTCTTCTTTCGTGAGCAGGGCCTCGGCCCGCTGGACCAGCATCTTCCGCGCCGCCACGTTCTGCTCCAACCACGCGTCAAGCCGCGCCTGCAGGCGGCTGCGGGCAGCGTCAAACTCGTCCTGCAGGGTCTTGATCGCGACGCGGTCTACCGGAACGATCCGCCGCCATTCCTGCCGCGCCTCATGCAGCACGATCGAGATGGCTCGCCAGTCCGGATGCTCACCGCTCTGGGCAACTTCAAAAGCCTGGAAACGCGCCAGTACGCTCTTGCGCCGCTCCAGGTTCTGCGCCCGCACCTGGGCCTGCGCCTCGAAATATTCGCGGCACGGTTCATAGGCGGTCACAGCCGCCTGGTTGAATCGTTGCCAGTCCGCTTCGGAATCAATGACGATGCCCTTGCTGATCGTCTTCCATTGTTCACGCAGATCGCGGATGCGCTCGGCGAGAGTCCTCGGGTGATCGGAAGCACCGATGAGTGACTCCATCTCCGTAACCAGTTCGTCGCGCTTGGGCGCCACCGCATAGCTCTTCCACGCCTTGAGCTCGTCGAGCTTCAGGTCCAGCTCCTGGAGCTGCCTGGCCAGTTGTGGGGGCAGGGCCGGTGCGGCCGTGAGCTTGCCCTCGATGGCGCGGCGCAGGCCGGCCGCGGGACCGGTCTGGCCGTCGCGCAGCGCGCCGCGCGCCTTGTTGACCAGGCCGCCGATCTGGCGCACGGCAAGTGCTTCGGCCGCCCGCCGTTCATCACGGGCTTGCTGCTCCGCCGCGCGCTGTTGGGCCGCCTCGGCAGCCGCGAGAGCCGCGGCTTCATCGCGTAGCCGGATTTCCTCGGCGGCCAGGGCTGCGGCCTCCTCGCGAGCTGCCCGCTGGGCCGCCTGCTGGGTGGCGTGCATGGCCGCTTCCGCGGCCTGCTGCGTCACTTCCCGCACATGCCGGGCGATCACTTCCCGGCAGCGATCGATCGCCTGGTCGGCGCGTTCACGGACCGCAGGCGCAGCCTGGCCCTCGAGCGAGCGCCAGCGCGCCTCGAAGTGTTCGAAGGTCGGTGGGTAAAGCGCATCATAGAAGTGATGACTGAGCCCCTCGAGCGATGCGCACAGCGCGTGGATGTCGGTGTCGAGCTGCGCGCGTCGCTGCGCCTCGTCATTCAACGCATCGCGCTTGTCCTTGAGAATCCGGTAGACATTCTTGTCCTGCCCGCGCAGCTGCTTGAGGAGGCGCTTGATCTCGTCCGCCTCGTCGATGGCTTCGGCCGCCAGCTGGCGCAAGCGACTCGATGAGCCCTCCAGAACCAGCCTTGCCAGTTGCTGCGGATCACCGATGGTGGCGAGCGCTGCCGTCCCGGAATCGATGAGTTGCGCCACGCGATCCTGCGCGCACCGCTCCAGGCCGGGAATTCGCGCGGGCCCTGCGCCCAGGCCCGCCAGCTCCCGCAGCGCCTGTCCGTCCGCGAGCTTGCCGATGGCTGCGGCGCGAAACGGCTCGTCACCGTCGCGCTCGATCGCCTCGACGATCCGTTCCGGGGGAGCCGAGTCGAGTGCTGCGAGACGCTCCTCCACGGAGGGGAGCGGCGGCGGCGGCGCTGCGGGCAGGGGCGCGGCACCAAAAATGCGCGACAGCGGTTGCTTCAACTCTTTGAACGGTTTCATGACGGCCCGCCTGAGCTCAGTGTGCGAGCAACCGTTGCGCCGCCCACTTCGCATCGCGTGCCCGTTGCGGGCCGTCCTGCTCCGCCGCGGCGACGGCGCCATCGAACAGCGCCAGCAGCGCACCGCCCATACGCGCCGGTTCAGCGGCGCCGGCCGCACGAGCCCACTCGGTAAAGCGCCCGATCAGCCAGTGGCGTTGTTCGTGCGCCAGCTGGTGCGCGGGGTGCTCGCGATCAGCGAGTTCCCCCACCACGTGCTGGACCGGGCAACCGCGAAAATCCGGCTGCCGTGTCCAGTCGATCACATAGTCGAAGAAGCGGACCGCGCGTTCGCCTTGCGGAAAGGCCCCGACGTAGGCGTCGATGCTGGCGCGGGCCGCCTCAGTGCGCCGCGCGACATAGGCAGCTACCAGTTCGTCCTTGCAGCCGAAGTGGGAGTAGAGCGAGGCCTTGGCCGCATGGGCCTCGGCCAGCACGCGATCGATGCCGACGGCGCGTACCCCTTCTTCGTAGAAGAGACGATCCGCCGCGTCCAGAAGTCGTTCGCGCACCGCGGGCTGCAGGATTTTCAGCGCTTTTCCCATGGGGGTTGACAATACAGACAAGTCGGTCTATCGTCAATTCAAAGAAAGACAGACCGTTCTGTATATCCCACATCAGGAGCAGGAATCATGAGCTTTAGAATCAAGGGCACTACCGCGCTGGTTACGGGCGCCAACCGCGGCATTGGCGAGGCCATCGTCGAGGCGATCATCGCGGCAGGTGCCGCCCGGGTATACGCCGGTGCGCGCAATCTTACGGATCTGGATGTCCTGGCCGCGCGCCATGGCGCCAGGCTGGTGCCGGTCAAACTCGACGTCACGCGCCCCGCGGACATCAGCGCGGCCGTTGCCGGGGCCCCCGACCTGCAGTTGCTGGTCAACAATGCCGGCGTAGCTGCGCACGTGGGCGGATCGTTCACGGACGCCAGGTGGATCGAGGCCGGGCGCGAGGAAATGGAGGTCAATTTCTTCGGCACCCTGTCGCTGACGCAGGCCTTTGCACCGGTGCTGGCCCGCAACGGCGGCGGCGCGATCGTCAATCTGGGTTCGGTTGCCTCGCTGGTCAATTTCCCGCTGTTCGTCGCCTACAGCGCCTCGAAGGCGGCCGCGCACTCGATCACGCAGGCGGCGCGCATCATGCTGAAATCGCAGGGTACCCAGGTCTTCGGCGTCTACCCGGGCCCGATTGACACGCGCATGGCTGAGGGGGTGCCCTTCGACAAAACCTCCGCTCCGGTCGCTGCGCGGGCGATCGTCGAAGGCATCGAGGCCGGCACGGAGGAAATCTTCCCCGACCCGATGAGCCGGAGCATGGGCGCTGCGTACCTGGCCGACCCCAAGGGGCTGGAGCGCCAGGTCGCCGCGATGGCCGCGTAGGCAAACGAGTGGTTCGCCGGTCCCGTACCCGCGTGCGGGGCCGGCACTGCGCCCCTCCACAATCGACACGCCCCGGGGCAGTTGTAGTCTCGACCATCAGTGGCCAGCCCATTGCTGGCCCTGGAGGGTGTGATGAAGACCATCAAGGCTGTGGCGTTGTTGACGGCGTTGGCGCTGCTCTCAGGCTGCGCGTCCTCGATTGCCTATCGCGCTGACTATGTGCCTGATAAATCGCTTGAGGCGGGCGAGCGAATCGCAGGGAAGGTCCTTGTCTATACGACGCGCAGTGACGACGACCGGGTCATTGGCCGCCTCGGACGGCGCCGCGGCCAGCAATGACCTGGCCGACGCCGGCCGTTACGCGGTCGTGCTGCGGCCGGAGGCGAAGGATTTTACCCATGGTTTCCCGCAGCTGAAGAACCTGGGATTCGCGATCACCCCTGAGGTCCACCTGACGATACGCATGTCCATCCTGGATGCGACGGGAAAATCAGTGCTCGAGAAGGACTACGACTCCGGAGTCGTTTCAGGAAGGAGCTACATGATCAGCGGTAGTCCCATGGAAAGGATCAACCACCTGGCGCACGAGACGATGTATGAGTTGATGCGCCGCGCCGCCAGCGACGTGCACGTGTTTCAGCAGTCAAGACCTGCGGCAAGTCCGTCGCCCTGAATGCGCACCGGGTGAGCCTGGCGTCGGCCGCCGGGCCTCGTGCTTCTTGTTAATTACTGCCGACAGGCCGAAGATGAGCGCGCCCCATAAGATGAGGAGATCAGGTCGTGAACACAAGAACCTCTGGAACACATGTGGCGCTGCCGGTCGCGAAAGCGCTATTGCTCGGTACCCTGCTCCTGGGCAGCCGCCTGGCGTTATCCGAAGGACAGGAACAGCGCTTTTACCCGCCGGACCAGGCCGGCCGTTATTCAATCGGGCACACGACGGTCATTATTACGGATGCGGCCCGCAATCTGGACGGCTCCAGTCCCGCGACCTCAACGGGCCGCCCGTTGTACCTCGACATCTGGTATCCCACGACGGTCAAGACCAGTCAGCACGTGACCTATGCCTGGAATGACCCTCTCTACAATGAGAATCCGGGTGGCACTGTGTACCCCGGCTTGCCCGATCTCCCCGCGCTGACCTTTACCGGGAGTACCTCTACGCACCCCGTATTGGATGGCGCGCCGCTGGCCCGGGCGAATTTTCCGCTGCTGGTTGCCTCCCACGGAAATACCGTGTCGTCGGCCAAGAACATGCCCGATACGCTGGAGACACTGGCCAGTCACGGCTACGTCGTGGCCTCGATCGAACATACCGGAAACAATGACGCCTGGTACCAGGCGAACTTCATCAGTGGACGCGGGCTGGCACTGGGACCGAATCCCACTCTCGGCTCGTCATTTCCGGATCTGATCCGGCAGCGTTCCGGGGATGTACGGTTCGTCATCGACGCCATGCTGCAGGGCGTCGTGGATCAACAGACCGGCATTGCGTTTTCGAGTCGCATCGATCCGGACAAGATCGGCGTGCTGGGCTATTCGCTCGGCGGAGAGACGAGCCTGGCCACGGTCGCGGGAATCAGCTCTTTCGGGTTTCCTGCGGACCCGCGGGTCAAGGCGGCGTTCATGGGCGCCGGCACCAATTACGGCCTGATCCTCAACTCCGCTGACTATGCCAATGCGAAAGTGCCGCTGCTGTTCTTCGGCAACGACACCGGGATTGCCTACAACAACTTCAATCAATTCACCGGGAGCCGTCCGAAGTACCTGGTCGACGTGGCCGGCCTCAGCCATCACACGGCCGGATACCAGACCAGCTGGTGCCCGGATTTCCACAATTCCATGGTGGCTGTCAACCCGGCGGTATTTCCGACCATGTTCTTCGGCCCAGCGGCCATTGCGAGCCTCAACCGGAACGACGTCGCCAACTACGTATTCGACGCGACCTTCTATTTCATCTATACCGGCGCGCGTGAATCGGGTGTCTACGAGTATTGCGATGCCTCTGCGTTCGATGGCATCAGTGATGCGCAACTGGTGGCCGTCAACTTCGGCAACCCGGGGATCCTCGCGGTCCGGGATGAACTGAAGAGTTTGATGCCGATGAAGCCGGAAGTGTCCATCGCCGAGAGCACGCGACTCACCAACCTGTATGCGGTGTCGTTCTTCAACAAGACACTCAAACACGACGAGGGGTATGAGCGCTACCTGACGCGCTCCGAGGCCAATCAACGAGCCAACCCGCTGGTGAATTTCGTCAAGAACTGCGAGCAGGTCAGGGCTCACCCGATCGACCTGCACGCCGGCGACAAGATCAGCTACGTCCCGGCCGGGAGCGCTGGCTATAGCGTCAGCGTCACCTCCGGAGCAGCGCTCCTCGACCCGGGCTCCACGAAGCTTAGCGTGGGCGGCGATGGCAGCAAGTACCTGAGCTATGCCGGGTTCTCCTTTCCGGTGCCGGGGCTCGCGGATCCGATCAGCACACTCATCGTCAACGAAGACGGGGCTATCACGGCCAGGACGTCCTCGGACATCGGTGGCATCGATGACAACGGTTCGCCCTGGTATACAAAGGGCCAGCTGTTGCTGAGCAACCGGTTCACGATTGCGGCGCTGATGGAAAATCTGGACAGTGGCGCCGCTGCCGCGGGCGGCGGCGTGTTCGCTTATTTCGATACGGCGAACAATCGGGTAGTGGTGACCTACAAGGGTGTTCCGGCCATTGGCACGACCCAACCCAATACGGTGCAGGTTGCGGTGTACGGGAGCGGCACGATCGAACTCACCATCGGTGAATTGGCCAACACGGGGGCGGTGTTTGCTCCGGGCATCCTGGGCACGCTTGGTGTGGCAACCGGCCAGACCAAGGCGAAGAATCTGCGCAATGCCAGGCCCATCCGTTTCAGCCAGCTGAGGGACAATGGTCCCGTGTTCCTGCCCTTCGGCAATGACGGTGCCATCTATGAACAGTTCTACGCGGGCACGGCAGCCTCGTGCGGTGGCGACGACGATTGATTTGATGCCAACCGCTGCGGGGGCGTGACCGGAATGGGGGCGCAGGGCGGCGAGCTCTATCACCGGCAGATGGTCGACATACTTCAGGCCATCTGGGGCGAGGGTTTCCTCTCGCCCGGAGGGCCGGACGAAGTGGCCCGGCTGGTGGCGGATGCGGACCTGACCGGGCTGTCGATCCTGGATATCGGCTGCGGCGCCGGCGGGATCGATCTCGCCTTGGTGCGCGCGCACGGCGCGGGCTACGTGACCGGGATCGACGTCGAGGGAACGGTGTTGTCCTGTGCGCGCGCGCTCATTGCCCGCGAAGGCCTGGGCGCGCGCATCGGCGCGCTCCAGGTCGTGCCGGGTCCGCTGCCATTTCCGCCGGGCACGTTCGATGTGGTGTTTTCGAAGGACAGCATCGTGCATATCCCGGACAAGCACGCACTGATGGCCGAGGTATTCCGCGTGTTGAAACCCGGGGGACGCTTCATCGCCTCCGACTGGCTGATCGCGCACGACCACGCGCCTTCTGCGGCTATGGCGGCCTACATCGCCGCCGAGGGGCTGGATTTCGGCATGGCCTCGCCGGCCCGGTACCAGGATGCGATGCGCAGCGCAGGCTTTGTCGAGGTCTCCACCACGAGCCGCAACGCGTGGTATCGCGAGGCCGCAAAACTGGAACTGGAGCGGCTGCGCGGCCCGCTGGGTGCAGCGGCGGCCAGGATAGTTGGGCAGGAATTTGTCGATGAAAACATTGGGGTCTGGTCGCGAATGATTCCGGTGCTGGACAGCGGCGAGCACTGCCCGACCCACCTTCGCGCGCGCAAACCGCGTTAACTTCACAAAGTCGGCGGTTCCTCCATCATGAAACCCATCGGGCCCGGCGACCGCAAGGTTGCGAACATTCACGAGGCGCAGTTCGTGCCGTTTGTCTTTGCTGACGGCACGGCGCTGGGCGATGGCATCCTGCAGCTGAACCCCGACGAGCCCTTTGGCAACGGCTTCCATGTCTACCGCATGCCGGCGGGCATGACCACGCGCGGCCACCGGCACGTCGGACCGGAACAGTTCCTGGTGCTCGAGGGGGAACTGATTGACAGCGACGGCAAGGTGTTTCGCGCCGGCGACCTGGTGTACTACCGGGACGGCACCGAGCATTACTCGTACACGCCGGACGGCTGTACGCTGGCCGTGCACATCACGGCGCCGGAGGTTTTCGTCGATTGACCGGGCAGGTTACGCCGCGCCGGCAACGTCCTTGAGCGCGGCATAGCGGCCCGAGGGTGACAGATCCTCGCCGTCTGCCTGGGCGGTCCACAGCTCGTTGCGCCGCGCGACGAACTGGCTCCCTGACAGGGCCTCGAGCGAGCCGGCCCTGGCGAACAGGAACCCCTGTCCCGCGACGCAACCGAGGCCGAGCAGGGCCTCGGCCTGGGGCTCGAGCTCAATGCCTTCGGCCACGGTGTCGAGCCCCAGCGTCTGCCCGAGCATGATCACGGCGCGGGCGAGTTCCGACCCGTTGGCACTGTTGATCAGCCGGCCGACAAACGAGCGATCGATCTTGAGAATATCGATCGGGAAGCGGTGCAGGTACGAGAGCGAAGAGTAGCCCGTGCCAAAATCGTCGATGGCCAGGCGGACACCGAGCGTCTTGAGCTGCTGGAGCCGGAGCAGGTTCGCCTCCGTGTTGTGCATGATCGTGCTCTCGGTCAGTTCGATCACCAGGTTGCCGGGCTCAAGCCCCGAGTCCGCGAGGGCCTCGGCCACGTCCCGCTCCAGGTCGCCGTGCTCGAGGTGACGGGCCGAGATATTGACGGCGACGCGGAGCCCTGCGCCCCCGGCAACGGCGTTGCGCCAGGAGCGCACTTCCGCGCAGGCTCGCTGCAGCACCCAGCGACCGAGCTTGACGATCTGGCCGCATTCCTCCGCGATCTGGATGAACCGGTCCGGCATCAGCACGCCCAGTTGGGGGTGCCGCCAGCGCACCAGCGCCTCGACGCCCAGCAGGCTCCGGCTGCCAAGGTCGACGATCGGTTGGTACTCGACGAAAAATTCCTCGCTGGCAATGGCATGGGCAATGTCCGCCACCAGGCGCATCCGCTCCTGCAGAATCTCCTGCATGGGTGTCTGGAAGGTCACGAAGCGATTCTTGCCCGCGGCCTTGGCGTGGTACATCGCGATGTCGGCGTTGCCGAGCAGCGCCTCGGCGTTCGCCTCGGGCGTCGAGAACGCGATGCCGATGCTGGCCGAGACCCGCACCTCGGTGCCGCCGAGCATGAAGGGTTGGTCGAGCTTTTCGAGCAAAGTGGTGGTCAGGCTTTCGACCTCCGCCGTGTTCGTGATGCCTTCGAGCAGGATGGCGAACTCGTCGCCGCCCAGGCGCGCCACGGTGTCGGAAAATCGTGTCGATTTGACGAGTCGCTGCGCCACGGCCTGCAGCAGCCGGTCGCCGACGTCATGGCCGAGCGAATCGTTGATGCTCTTGAAATTATCGAGGTCGACGAACATCACCGCCACACGGTGCTGGCCGCGCTGAGCGAGCGCCAGTGAATGCTGCAGCCGGTCGCGGAACAGGCTCCGGTTCGCCAGCAACGTCAGTGAATCGTGAAATGCGAGTTGCCGAAGTTGTTCCTCCAGGGCCTTGCGTTCGGTGATGTCGCGCAGGTTGAGCGCCAGGCCGTGCACCGCCGGGTCGTTCGTGAGGTTGCTGCCGACAATCTCGAGCACGTGGCGGTTATGGCCGCGCTCGAGGCGCATTTCGACCGGGCCGATGGCCTCCCCGGAAGTGGCAGCCAGCTCGCCAAGAAAGGCCTTGAGGCGCTCGCCGTCGTCACCGGTCCACACATCGAGCAGGTTCTTCCCGGTGATCGCCTCCGGGCGCAGGCCGAGTGTGCGTTCGGAGGCCGGCGAGGCGAACATGAGCGTGCCATCTGCGGCCGCGGTCATGATGACATCTGAAGCGTTGGCGATCAGCGAAGCGTACCGCTCCTCGACCAGGCGGGTCGCGCGTTGTTCGCGCGTCAGGGCCTCCTCGCGCAGCACCATCGCCTGGCGCACCATCACCAGCAGCGCGAGAGCGAACACGACAATGGTCATCGTCGTCGCCGGATTGCGGATGTCGCCGTGGGTCAGGGACACCAGCACCAGGAGCGCGGCCAGCAGGGCGGCGTAGGGGAGTGCCTGCGCAAACCCCTGCGAGACCCTGGACGCGGCGTGGCTGTCGTACTGGCGCATCTGTTCGCGTCCGGCGGCCGCCAGCGGCACGTAGCAGGCGACGTACAGCACGTCCTGCAGGTCGCCCGAGAGGTAATGCCCGGTGATTTTTGCCACCGACCACATGACGTCGCCTAGCAACATCGTCGTGAAGCCGAGCGTGAGCAGCAGCGGGACGCTCCGCACCTTCTTGTTGCCGGCGCCCGTCAGTAGCAGTACGCCGAGGGCAAGCACCAGGATGCAGTTCAGCGCGATGTAGGTCTGGCTCAGCGTGTACTTGAGCACGTCGATCTCGGTGCTCGCCGCGGCGGGCTGGACGATCAGGAACCAGAAGAACGCGCCGAAGCCCGCCACCAGCACCGTGGCGTCGAGGATGAACTGGGTCCAGCGTATCTTCAGGGCCGCCGCCCGGATCATGAGCGCCACGGCAAACATGAAGAATGGGTAGAACCCGAGGAAGAATACGTCGGCGGCGCCCGGAAAGGGATCGATACCGCGCAACCAGGAGATGACGCAGAGGGTGGTACCCATGAAATACAACGCGAGCGCAGCGGCGAGGCAGCCCCAGGCCTTGCGGGAGGTGCCTGCCTCCATTCGGTAAGTCGTAGCGATGGTGACGACCAGTGCGGCGAGGCAGGCGGGTGAATCACCCAGCAGGCCGACGTAATGCCGGACCTGCTCTCCGCCGGCACCCGTCAGCATCCAGGTCGCGCAGGCGACGACGTAGATCACCAGCCCGATGAGTAGCTTGTCGATCCACGCCGGAGGCGCATCGGAACTATTGGTCCGTGCAGATCCCACCAAGACACCCACCTGAGACAGTGACGAGCGATTCGTCCACTATCTATCGGCTGTTCGGGCCAATTACCTGAGATATCGCCGCATTACAGAATGCAGCGGGGAGCCGCGCCGGGCAAGGCGGCGTCTTTGGAGTTGCGATGCAGGCCTCGCTCGGGGCGGCAGGCGAGGGTGAACTGCATCACACTTGGTCCGGGATGAGGCAGGAACCACCCGTGTGCGGCACGGGCGGCTAGTCGACGTTGGGGATCTTCACGATGCTGCCGCGAAACTGCGGGTCGTTGGGATCGCCGACGGCGCTGACATACAGGTCTTTGCCGCCCGGGCCGAACGCCACGTTGGTCGTGCCGCTCCCCGCCGCGATCCTGAAGATGTGCAGCAGCTTCCCCGCTGGGGAAATCTTCAGGATCCGGCCGCCGATAAACTGGGCCACATACATGTTGCCCTGGCCGTCGATCTTCATGCTGTCGGGTCCCAGCCATGAGGAATTCACCGCGTTGGGCGCGAGCTGGTTTAGCAGGACGAAATTCGAGCGGTCGCTGAGCGTCCCGTCGTCATTGATGGTGAATTTCAGGATGCAGTTGCCGACAGTTTCGCTGACGTAAAGGGTTTTCTGGTCCGGGGACACACCGACGCCGTTGGCGTAATTGAGATTGTCCGCGACGCCGACCCAGCTCTGGCCGCCAGGAGCGCGATACAGGATCCGCCCGGTCACTCCGGCCGGCGGTGTTGCCAGCTTCGCAAATGTACCGAAAGTCGTGGCGTACGCGCCGCCGTTCCCGGCCACGACGATGTCGTTGATGCCGCCGTCGAACTTCCGGCCATTGTTGTCGGTGTCCCAGCGCTGCAGCTGCCGCCCATTCATGTCAAGCTCGAGGATGGCGCCGGGATCATTCGTGCACGCCAGCAGCAAAGTCTTCTGCTTCGTGAGCGCCAGGCCGTTGTGACCGCAACCTGGCGTGTGGTTCAGCACGGTGGTCGACTTGCCGTCCCACTTCGAGAGCGTGTCCGAGGCCCAGCCCACGTAGTAAAGATTGCCGTCGATGAACAACGGACCCTCGGGCCCGAGGACGTTGCCCGCAATCGTGACTTCGCCGGCGCCGGCAGCGGCAGCGGCCAGCAACGCGCCAACAACCAGACCGGTCATCCTGACTGCATTCATACGGATTCCTTCCTCTTGTGCAGCCGGATGGTGGTGCAATTGCCGGGGTCGGTCAATGCTCATCGACTAGAATGAGTGCTGCCGATGACCCAGCTGCTCGACAACATCATCTGGAACACGCTCGTGGGTCCACACGCCCGCTACGCGGCCGGCTCGAACGGCGCGCGGCGCTATGCGCGGGGCTTCTCCCCAATCGTGGGTTTCGCAAACGCGCAGCGGCCGGACTTCGACGCGCTGACGCCCCTATGCGATCCGGGAGAGCATTTCTACTGCAGCGGCTGGGATGGGGCGGCGCCCGAGGGATGGCAGATCGAAGCCGACTCAACCATGTGCCTGATGGTGTGGGCCGGCGCCCCTGCGGGTCCGGGTGCTCTCGCCGACGCGGGCCGGGAGGCGCGACGGCTGGG
The DNA here is from genome assembly GCA_025357915.1 of Gammaproteobacteria bacterium. Lineage (GTDB taxonomy): Bacteria > Pseudomonadota > Gammaproteobacteria > Steroidobacterales > Steroidobacteraceae > FEN-1191. The sequence goes on along the minus strand of JANYLH010000028.1, from coordinate 9,622 downwards.
CCCGCAACACGCTGCGCAGGCCATGGAGCTGGCGGCGCTGACGCGTCCGGGCCCTTTCGGGCCGCACACCATCGAGCTCGGGGATTACTTCGGCTATTTCGAGGGCGAGCGTCTGGTGGCGATGGCCGGCGAGCGCATGCACGCCGGGACGTTTCACGAGATCAGTGGTGTCTGCACGCATCCTGACTACCAGGGTCGCGGGTGGGCGCGCCAGCTGATGCTGAAAGTGATGAATCTCCAGTTCATGCGCAAGGAGACGCCGTTCCTCCACGTCATGAGCAGCAACGCCGGGGCCCGCCGGCTCTACGAGAGGCTGGGGTTCAGCAATTACCTGGAGCCGGTCGTTCGCGTCATTTCGCCCGTCGCCTGAACGCGTGCCAGCAGGAATCCGTCGTAGCCCTTGGCGCCGACCGTCTGGATGGTGGTGGCGCTGAGCCTGGGCTCACGCGCGACCCACTCGGTCATCTGGCGCACGCCGTGCACGGACGCGTCGCTCAGGTCCTCGACGACCTTGCCTTTGCGTACCACGTTGTCGACGATGATCAGCGTTCCGACGTGCGCGAGCGCCAGCGCCGCCGCCATGTAGCCGGGGATGTTCGGTTTGTCGGCGTCGATGAAGATCAAGTCGAATGGCTCGGCCCGCTGCGTACCGAGCCGTGCGAGCGAGTCGAGCGCCGCGCCTTCCACGACCTCAATCTGCGCGGCAAGTCCTGCGCGGCGACAATTCTCGCGGGCTACCGCCGCGTGCCTGGCGTCGATCTCCAGTGTTGTGAGTTTGCCGCCCGCCGCCAGCGCGCGCGCCAGCCAGATCGTGCTGTACCCGCCGAGCGTGCCGATCTCCAGAATGCGCTGCGCACCGACGGCGAGCGCCAAAAGATGCAAGAGCTTGCCCTGGCTCGCGGTGACCTGGATATCCGGAAGTCCGGCTTTCGAACTCGCCGCCAATGCGGCCTCGAGCGTCGGGTCGGCAGGAATCAGCTGCGCCTCGAAGTACGCATCCACATGGTTCCATCGATCCTGATCCATGCAGCCCCCTGGGAATATTGCTGCCGCGGATCCTGGCATCCGTGGCGGCGCGAGTCGACAATGCGAGCCTGTAGTGTAGTGTGTAATCCGGGCTTACATCCAGGGGATGAAATCATGATGACCGCGACGGTGATCGAGCCCGCCGAGCTCGAGCAGATTGCCGCTGCGACGCTTGACTACTACCAGCAGCGTGCAGAATCGTTTCGCGATGGCACCCGTGATCACGACGTCAGCCAGAACATCGACTCGCTCCTCCGGCACATCAGCGGTGCTGCGCCGTTCACGATCCTGGATTTCGGCTGCGGGCCGGGGCGGGACCTGCAAACCTTTACGCGCCTGGGCCACCGGGCCATCGGGCTCGAAGGCGCGGCGGCCCTTGCGGCCATGGCGCATGCCGACAGTGGATGCGAAGTGTGGCAGCAGGGCTTCCTCAGGCTCGAGCTGCCGGCGGGGTATTTCGACGGCGTATTTGCCAACGCCTCGCTATTCCATGTGCCGACGCAGGAACTGCCGCGGATCCTCGGCCAGCTTCGGGCGGCGCTCAAGCCCGGTGGCGTACTGTTCAGTTCCAATCCGCGCGGGCAGAACGAGGGGGGGTGGAATGGTGGACGGTACGGTGTCTACCACGATCTGCAAGCCTGGCGCCGCTATCTGGCGGCGGCAGGTTTCGTGGAGCTCGAGCATTACTACCGGCCGGCAGGATTGCCGCGTGAGCGGCAGCCGTGGCTGGCGAGCGTGTGGCGCAAGACGCCCTGATCGCAGGCCGGGAAACCGGCCTGCCCGGCCCTTAGAAGGTGAACAGCACCGCCGCGTACCATGAATACCGGTGCTCGGTCTGCGCGTTCTGGATGCCGCGACTCGCATAGGCGAGCAGGTGCGCGCGCCGGTTGAGGTCGTAGCGGACTCCCGCACCCAGCACCGTGGTGTCGAGAGCATCGAGCGAGTCCGCCGTCCGGTGGAATATTTCCACGCCTGTCTGCAGGGCGGGCAGCACCTGGCGGGCCAGCACCCAGCCGGCAAACCAGGAATCGCGTGAGTTCCCGGCGTGATTGATTTCGAGACCCCCGCCGCCGAAGGTGGACCACTTCCCCCAGTCCCTTCCCGCCCACAGCGGCAGCTGGACGTAGGCATGGCGCTCGCCGACGCGCGGCGACCCGCTGGGCAGGAACAGGCGCGGAAAGATCGCGACGTCCCAGCCCGATTCGCGCTGATGCAGGAAGCGGTACTTCGCCGCAAGCTGAACGTTGCCGAGCCCCGTGGACGAACTTTCACCGCGCGGGTGTTCCACTGCGACCGGCAGGACGGCGGTCAGTTGCAGATCGGGTGCCCCGCCATAGTTGAAATCGATGCCCAGGTCCGCAGCCGTGCCGCCGCCGCTACGGATTCCGTCCGCGAAACCGTAGATTTCGAACTGACGGTAATCCGTCGGCACCGGATCGTCGGTCAGATAGGGCGGGCCGGCTCGCACCGTCGCGGACCATAGTTGCAACGCCAGGCACCCCGACAGTACACGGGCGTATGAGTTCACCCACACGGCACGCATCATGCGATCAGTGCGTCTTGCTCGCTGCCCGCTGCGGAAACACTACTATGCACCCGGCAATGAACACCAGCAGCACCGCGGAGGCGCTATAGCGGCTCAGGGCCAGCCCGCCGGCGGCGTGCGGCTTGTCCAGGAAATCGCCGACCACGGCGCCGAGCGGGCGGGTGAGCACGAAGGCCGCCCAGAACAGCAGCGTGTGCGATAGCTTCGTCCAGTAGTACGCGGCCACGATCAGCGCGAGCAGCGCGCCGAAGACAGCGGCGGCGCCAATGTAGCCCAGGCCCAGGGAATCAGCCGTCCAGTCCCCGAGCGCCGTGCCGAGGGTCTGCGAGAACATGATGGTCACCCAGTAGAAGATCTCGGCACGCGGGGTGCTCACGGTATCGATCGACACCGAGCCGAGCGTGCGGTACCACACAAAGAGCGACGCCAGCAGCAATGTCAGGAGCAGGCTGGTGCCGCCGGTGTAGCCGATGCCGAGTGAACGGTCGGCAAAGTCCGCCAGCGTCGTGCCGACCGTGGTGGTCGCAATGATGGTGGTCCAGTACAGGGCGGGGCGGAACCCCCGGGCCGAAATCTGCCAGCCGACCGCGGCAATGAAAATCACCGCGAATATCGCCGTGCCGACCAGGTACCCGAGGTGCATCGACATCGAGACCGCGTCACCCCCGGTTTCGCCCAGGGTGGTCGCGGCGATCTTGATGATCCAGAAGAGCAGCGTGGCTTCGGGAACCTTGATCGCGTGCGGGCCGCCCGGGACGTCCCGTAGTGCGGCAGATCGAGCGTTCATCCAGGCCATGGCAGCGTCTCCGGCGGACGGACGATCCGATGTTGCGCGACGGCGTGTCTGAGCAGGAGACTCACTGCCGTCATCGCGCTGCAATCCGTGGGGCGTAGTCTCACACGAGTCGGACGCATTGTCGTCCCCGCCCGACACTTTTAACTGGAACCGGACAGCGCAGCAGCGGGTCAATAGTGGCAGTCACGTATCTTCTATCTGGAAACGACCATGAATAATCGCAGCATGCAGATCACTTCGGCCCCAGTGCCCTGGCCTGCGCAGACGCTCCCGGCCTTTGGCCTGGGCGGCCTGCCTTCGTTCGCGCGTGCCCTGCGGCAGCGGGGACTGATTTCCCACGCCCAGGTGGCCAATGATCTGCCTGTGGCCCAGGCGGAACCGGCCGAGAGCTGGATTCGTGTGCAGTCGGTCTACGAGGCGCACCTGCAGCGCCGGGCCATGGAGCAGGCCTTCGCCGCAATGCGCGGTGATCTGGCCTGAGCGGCCTTTAGCCCGCCCCGCGGGCGTTCAGGCACCCTCCGCTGCCGCCAGTTCGCGCCCGCGCTGGCGCGCTTCCGCCTCCTCGCGAGCCGCCTCAATGTGATCGAGCACCATGCCAACATCGGCAGCGGCGAGATCGTGGGCAAACTGCCCCGTCAGCACGCTTTCCGGCGTCAGTTCCGAGGCCTGGTACAGGCCCCAGATTTCGTGGGCATAGCTCGTGCCGAGCAGTTCCGGGGCGGCGCTGGCAAAGGTAGCGCGCATGTTGTTGACGTCGCGCTCCAGCATGGCGAAGGCGTTGTTGTTGCTGGCGGCGTTCACGGCCTGCGGCAGGTCGATGATGACCGGCCCCGCGGCATCGACCAGCACGTTGAAGTCCGACAGATCGCCGTGGATCAGCCCCGCGCACAGCATGCGCACGATCTGCGCCATCATGAACGCGTGCCACGAGCGCGCCTGTTCCGGGGTCATCGTCACTTCGTTGAGCCGCGGCGCCGGGTTGCCAAACTCGTCCACGACCAGCTCCATCAGCAGCACGCCCTCGTGCGCATCATGGGGCTTCGGGACGCGCACGCCGGCGCCCGCCAGCCGGTAGAGCGCCTCGACCTCGGCGTTTTTCCAGGCTGATTCCTGCACGTCGCGGCTGTGACGGCTGCGCTTGCCCTGTGCGCGGGCGTCACGGCTGTTGCGCGTCTTGCGGCCTTCCTGGTACTGGGCGAGCTTGTGGAAGCCGCGGCGTTCGGCTTCCTTGTAGACCTTCGCGCAGCAGACCTGCCCGCCGCAGGAAACGACATAGACCGACGCTTCCTTGCCGCTCTTGAGCTGGCGCAGGACCGCATCGATCTTGCCGTCTTCGATCAGGGGCTGGAGCCCCCGGGGGATCTTCATTGCGGCCCACCGGCCGCAGCAGATCGGACCGGGCCGCGGCGGCGCGGCCCGTCCGGCGCCAGCGGGTGTAGCGGCACTATTTCTGTTTCTTCTTCTCGGCCTTGGCAGCGCGCTTTTGCAGCAGCGTCAATGCCGGTTTCTTCTTGGCTTCCTTCTTGCGGTCCATTCCCTTGCCCATGTGCCTTGCTCCAAAGTGGTTGGTTGATAACCGTGATGTAGTGTAAGGGGTCTACTTCGGCGCCGCCACGGTGCCGGGCCCGGGCGAGGCCGGCATGGCCACCGGCGGCTCCACGGCCTGTACGCTGTCCACGAAGTATCCCGTGTCGCCAAAACAGCTGGACGGGAGCCCGCGGTGCTCGCTGTAGCGGAGGCGCACGCGCTCCCCGAGCACATCGTTCAGGCGCTGGGCGACCGCCGGGTCGCGCACGGTGAAGCTGAAGATCTGTGGCGTCACGCCGCTGATCACATACAGCGCCAGCTCGCCCTCGTAGGTCTTGCACACCCAGCCCTTATGGGAGAGTTTCTGCAGGATGCCGACCCGCTCGCCCTCGGAATAGGACCACCAGAGCACGAAGGCGGTGTAGGCCGCGAAGCCCAGCACGACGACCGCCAGCAGCAGCGGCCAGCGCCGCCGGCGTTTCTTCTGTGTCATTTCCATCAGTGGATCCTGCCGGTCTGATGGTGTTGATCATGCGGCAGGCGCTGTAGCGACACAACCCTGGGCCTCGACTTTGCCCGCGGCCTGAGGCCGCAATCACGATCAGCGCGGGCGGGACCTCAGGAAAGTCACTGACGAGGTCTCGCCCTTTTCGGGGTCATCGTAGTGGCGGTCAGCCCACTTTGACCAGACCGAAGCCAGGCGGGCGGGCGCCTCGGCGACGAATCGGGTGATCCCCTCGAGCGGCGCGGGCTGGGCGATAAGGAAGCCCTGAACCTGTATGTCGCCGCACCCTACCAGGGCGTCGAGCTGGCCTGCCCGTTCGATGCCTTCGACAGTGACCGTGAGCCCACGGCTTTGGCACAGCTGGACACACGAGTGCGCAAAAGTTGCCGCATTCGCGTTGTCCTCAATGTCCTTGACCAGGCTGCGATCGAGTTTGACGCGTGTCAGGGGCAGTTCTTCGATTGACTTGAATGTCGAGTAGCCGGTGCCAAAATCGTCCAGCGCCACGGCAACTCCCAGGCGCCGCAGGTCGTGCAGGGCTGCGGCGGCGCGCGGGCCCGTCTGTAGGGCGCTTTCCGTCAGTTCGACCTCGAGGCAGTCGGCGGGCATCCGCGCCGCCAGCAGCGCCTTGTGCACGCTCTCCACAAACTGGCCGGAAAGGAACTGCTGCGCGGATACGTTGATGGCGACTCTGGCGTTGGGCCACGAAGTTGAGCGCAGCTCACGGGCGGCGTCGATGGCGCTGCGCAGCAGCCAGTCACTGAGCTCGAGCAGCAGGCCGGACTGCTCGGCAATCTCGATGAATTCGCCCGCCGCCGCGAGGCGCCCGTCGGACCGGCGCCATCGCAGCAGGGCCTCGACCACGGTTGTCCTCCCCGAGGCCAGGGACACTTCCGGCTGAAAGTGGAGCAGGAAATCGCCGTTTGCCATCGCATGTCGCAACGCCTGCTCGGTATGAAACCGATGCGACGCGCCGACCAGCAGCTCCGCCCGATAGACCTGAAAGCCATTGCGCCCTTTGTCCTTGGCGTCATACAACGCCGAGTCTGCGGCTCGCAGGAGCGACTCGACTGAATCGCCATGTTGCGGGTAGAGGGCAATGCCGGCGCTCAGGCTGACCAGCAGATCGCGGTCATCCACGCGGAGCGGAGTCGAAAACTCACGCTGGATATGCGCCATGTAGCGCTCCACGGCCACCACGGTCTTGACGGTCGGGACCACGAGCGTGAACTCGTCGCCGCCCAGGCGTGCCAGGAAACCCACCCGGCTCGCTACCTTCTGCAGCCGCGCCGCAATAGCGCGCAGCACGCGATCGCCGTACTGGTGGCCGAGGGTATCGTTGATGGTCTTGAAATTATCAATGTCCATGTACAGCACGGCACACGTTGATGCCTTGGACCGCGCCTGCTCGATAGTGGCCGCCAGGCGGGTAGTCAATTCGCGCCGATTGGGCAGATCGGTCAACGGGTCGTGGTGCGCCAGGTAATGAAGATCTTCGGTGCGTTGTAAAATTCGCTCCTCGAGCACGGCCTGCTGATCGTGCAGCGACTGCTGCGACCTGTGCAGCGCCTCCGCCATGTCATTGAAGGCAATTGCCAGCTCGTCCAGTTCGCGTACGCCACCACGTGGCACGCGCGCATCAAGGGCCCCGCGCGCCAGGTGCCGGGTGCCGGCGAGCAGTCGGCGGACCGGTGCCGCGATGCCCAGCATGATGAGGAGGGCGATCGCCAGAACCACGCCGAGGATGCCAATCGTGACCCGGGTAAGGTGTTTCTCGGTACGTTCGGCGGCGAGGCGGGCGTGTCCCGCCGCCTGCGTCAGCGCCTGCCAGGCTGGTTGCTGCAGGTCATTCTCGATCAGCGTGTCCAGCTCATGCGAGGCCAGTTCGAAGCTGGCGATAGCTGACTCGATCGCCTGCTCGTGCTCCAGGAATCGTGCGCGGCCGCGTGAGGCCGCGCCGAGATCATCGCGCATGAGCTCAAACCAGGCCCGTCCCGGCGCGCGTGAAAATTCCGCCGCATGAGAGCGGAACAGTGCACTGAATGCATCTGCGCTGTCGGTCGCAGTTTTTGTTGTGGTCTCGGAGGGCGAGGCGAAGAGCATCAGGTTGCTCGCGCGCAGAGCGGCGGCAGCGCGGGAAAGCTCAGACAGGGACTTGCGGGTGTAGACCTGGTCACCGCTTTCAAAGCCGCGCGCCGCAAGCGATGCGCGCGTGGCCAATGAGTTCAGTGCCGCCAGCGAAGCGTGAGTCTGGGACGCGCGCGCCCGGCAGAGATCGGCTATGGCCAGGCCCTGACCCCGCAGGTCCTCCAGGCGCGTCCGCAGGTTCGAACCGGGAATGCCTGGGGTCGCGGCGGAGAGACTCGCGTACTGGTCAAAAGTAGAGAGTACGCGCGCCGAGGACAGTATGAGTTCGGCAGTCCGGTCCGCGGACTGGCCGTGAGCCTGTTCAATAACGCTCTGGTTGAAGGCGTTGAGAGCTTCCTGCAGGTCCCGGGCCTTGCGCAGCGTGGGCTCGTATTGGCGCTCCACGCTGCCGATGAGACTCGCCGCTTCACCGGTACTCTGGCGCGCCAGGCGCATGCCGATGGCCAGTGCGGAAAACACCACCAGGAACGCCAGCGCCAGCGCCACGCGGATGGAGGGCTTTGGCAGCCACTTGCGCGATCCGGGGTTCGTGGGTTCGCCGGAGCTGTCCAGTCGAAGCGTCTGCGTGTCCATGAACGCCCTCCGGGGCCGTGGCCCGGGTGCGCGTACGGCAGCACCGGTGCGGCGCGTGTCGAGCTTGCTCACGCTAGCAAATCCACGGTTCAAGAGCGAAGCTGTCGTATTGCCGCCGAGACGCCGGTCACTATGGAATAGCGTTATGTCGCCCGCCGACGGTCCGTTAGAAGGCGCTGCGCCCCGTCAGCTCACGCCCGACCGCGAGCTGGTGCACGGTCTCGGTGCCCTCGTAGGTGATCACACTTTCGAGATTGAGCATGTGGCGGATCGGCGCGTACTCGGCGCTGATCCCCGAGGCGCCGAGCATGTCGCGGCAATCACGCGCGATATCGAGCGCCATGCGACAGTTGTTCCACTTGGCCAGCGAAACCTGCACCGGCTTGAGCTTACCGCTGTCCTTGAGACGGCCGAGCTGGAGCGCCAGCATCTGCGCCGTGGTGATGCCGCGCGCCATCTGCGCGAGCCTCACCTGGATCGCCTGATTCTGTGCCAGCGGGCGACCGAACAGTTCGCGCGTAGCGGTGTAGTCGATGAGCTGCGCGAGGCAGGCCTGCGCGGCGCCGATCACGCCCCAGGAAATTCCGTAGCGGGCCTGTGTGAGGCAGGACAGCGGACCCTTGAGCCCGGCCGCACCCGGCAGGCGCTGTGATTCGGGCACGCGCACCTCGTCGAAGAACAGCGCGCCGGTGTTCGAAGCACGGAGTGAAAATTTGTGCTCGATTTCGGTGGCGGTGAAGCCAGGCGTGCCCTTGTCGATGATGAAGCCGCGCACGCCTTCCTCGGTATCGGCCCAGCACACGCAGGCATCGGCGATGGCGCCGTTGGTGATCCAGATCTTGGAGCCGCTGATGAGCCAGTCGCCTCCGCTGCGGCGAGCGCGGGTCTTCATATTGGCCGGATCCGAGCCGCCATGGGGCTCGGTGAGGCCAAAGCACCCGATCAGCTCGCCGCGCGCCAGGCGCGGCAGGTACTGCTGCTTCTGGGCCTCGCTCCCGTAGGCCCAGATCGGATACATCACCAGCGATGATTGCACCGAGACGAAACTGCGCAGTGCCGAGTCGCTGCGCTCAAGCTCCTGGCAGATCAGGCCGCTGGCGATCGAGTTCAACCCGGCGCACCCGTAGCCCTCGAGGCTGGCGCCGAGGAGCCCGAGTGCTGCGAGCTCAGGCACCAGTTCGCGCGGGAAGCGGTGATTCTCGAAGCATTCCTGGATGATGGGCAGCACGCGCTCGTCGACCAGGCGCGCGACGCTGTCCTGGACGAGTTGCTCGTCTTCGGTGAGGCTGCTACGCAGGTCAAACAGGTCGAGCGCGTTCATGTAGGTCCTTGTGTTGTGGCCGTCAGTCGACGGGAAACTGCACACCCTGGGCGAGCGGCATGGCGGAGGAATAATTGACCGTCTGCGTCTGGCGGCGCATGTAGGCCTTCCAGGAATCACTCCCGGACTCGCGGCCGCCGCCGGTCTCTTTCTCGCCGCCGAAGGCGCCGCCGATCTCGG
>JANYLH010000063.1 GCA_025357915.1 Gammaproteobacteria bacterium | reverse complement strand
AAGCGAATGCCGGCTGCTCCCTGCGCTCGCCCTGTGCGCTGATCTGGTGGCTCATCACCGGCAAGGGCGGCGGGTTCTATGCGCGTCCCGCGAATTCGTGCCCACTCGCGCTGACGCGACCGAGTCTCGCCACCCGCACGTGCGCGCCTGACCATGGCCGTCAGCTTCCTCGATTTTGAACAACCGATCGCCGAGCTCGAGGCCAAGCTCGAGGAGCTCGCCCACCTCACGACTGACAGGGCGGTCAACATCGAGGAGGAGATCGGCAAGCTCCGCGCCAGGAGCCAGCAGCTCACGCGGTCCATCTTCGCCAACCTGACCCCCTGGCAGATCACGCAGCTCGCACGTCATCCGCAGCGACCCTACGCGCTCGATTACATCGCCGCGTTGTGCACTGATTTCCAGGAGCTGCACGGTGATCGCATGTACGCCGACGACCTGGCCATCGTCGGCGGCCCGGCGCGGCTGGCGGGGCGGGCGATCATGGTCATCGGTCACCAGAAGGGGCGGGACACCAAGGAGCGGGTGCGCCGCAACTACGGCATGCCCAAGCCCGAGGGCTATCGCAAGTCGCTGCGGCTGATGAAGATGGCGGAGAAATTCGGGTTGCCGATCATCACGCTGATCGATACGCCCGGCGCCTATCCCGGCGTCGGCTCCGAGGAGCGCAACCAGAGCGAGGCGATCGCGCGAAACCTTTTCGAGATGGCCACCCTCAAAGTGCCGATCATCAGCGTCGTCATCGGCGAGGGCGGATCGGGTGGCGCGCTGGCCATCGGTGTGTGCGACCGGCTGCTGATGCTGCAGTACGCGACCTATTCGGTCATCTCCCCCGAGGGCTGCGCGTCGATCCTGTGGAAGAGCGCCGACAAGAAGGAAGTCGCCGCCGAAGCGCTGAATCTCACGGCCGTGCGCCTCAAGGAGCTGGGGCTGGTGGACGAGGTCCTGAAGGAGCCGCTCGGCGGCGCGCACCGCGATCCGATGGCGATGGCCCAGGCGCTGGGCGAGGCCGTGGAACGGACGCTCCGTGAACTCGAGGCGCTCCCGCCCGAGTCGCTCCTGGAACGGCGCGATGCACGCCTGGCCGCTTTCGGAGTGTATTCCGAGAGCGAGACGTGACACGCCGCGCCGCGCCGGCCGCGGGCGCGTCGAGGGCAGCTGCCACGGTTTTTTCCGCGTCCTGGCTCGGGCGCCGGCTGCGCGAACTCGCCGGCCCGCTGCGCGGCGCGCGTCTGTGCGTCGCCTATTCGGGCGGCGCTGATTCCACCGCGCTGCTGGCGGCGTTGGCGTCACTCCGTGCACGCCATCACTACGAACTGCGCGCGCTCCACGTCAATCACCACCTGCAGCCGGGCGCCGCCGGCTTCGCCCGCGCGGCACGTGCGACTGCGCGCGCACTGGGCGTGCCCTGCCGCGTGCTGGATGCGCCGGTGCGCGTCGCGCGCGGCGAGTCGCCGGAGGCGGCGGCGCGCGCGGCGCGCTACGCCGCGCTGCGCGCCGAACTGCGAGCGGGCGAGTGGTTGCTGCTCGCCCAACACCAGGACGACCAGGTGGAGTCGCTCCTCCTGCAGCTGCTGCGCGGCGCCGGGGTCGCGGGGCTCGCGGCCATGCCCGAGAGCGCAGGATCCGTGCTGCGGCCACTCCTCGGCGTGACTCGGGCCCAGCTCCAGGCCTATCTGGGCCGCCGCTCGCTCGCCTGGAGCGAGGATCCGAGCAACGCCGACGAGCGCTACGGCCGCAACTTCCTGCGCGCCCGCGTACTCCCGCTGCTGCGCGAGCGCTGGCCGGGGCTCGGTACCACCATCAGCCGGAGCGCGGCGCTGGCTGCGGAGGCGCAGCAGCTGCTCGCGGCCCGCGCCGATGAACAGCTCCAGGACGCTCCGGACGGCGCGGCGCTGCGCGTGACCACGCTGCGGCGCCTCGGCGCCACCGACCGGCGCAACGTGCTGCGCCGCTGGCTGGAGCTGCGTGGCCTGCCCATGCCCGACCAGCGGCGCCTGCAGGAACTGGCGGGGCCGTTGCTGCAGGCGCGCCATGACGCGCAGCCCCGCATTCGCTGGGCCGGAGCGCTGGTGCGGCGGCACGGCGACCTCCTGCACGCGCTCGCCGAACCCGGGCCGCCACCCCCGGGCGAAACCGCGCTGGCCAGCGCCGGGATCCGGCGCTGGGACTGGCTGCGCCAGCCGCGCCTCGCGCTCCCCGGGGGCGCCCGGCTGGAACTGCACCGGGATCCGCACGGCAACCTGTCGCGCACGGCCCTGCCCGCGCGGGTGAGGGTGGCCTTTCGTGCGCTCGACGGCACCGTGGCCGGGCTCCCGGGCGGTCGGCGGGTCAAGCGGGCGCTGCAGTCACGGAAGCTGCCGCCGTGGCAGCGCCAGGCTGTGCCGCTGGTTTACTCCGGGCGGCGCCTGCTTGCGGTCGGGGAGTGGTGGCATCTGCCCGCCCTCGGCGCGAGCGCAGCCAGCGGCGCGGCCCAGCGCTGCCGCCTGCGCTGGCACGGTGGCGGCGAGCGATAATTTGAGGCGGCCGCGCGGATTTGCTAGTCTGTCCGCCCGTCGTCAGTTCCCGGTTCCGCAACGGAGCCGCTGACAGCACATACGGCGGAATCCCTCGATGACCCGATTCGTATTCGTCACTGGCGGCGTCGTTTCCTCTTTGGGCAAGGGCATCGCTGCCGCTTCGCTCGGCGCCAACCTGGAGGCGCGCGGCCTCAGGGTGTCGATGGTCAAGCTCGACCCCTACATCAACGTGGATCCGGGCACGATGAGCCCCTTCCAGCACGGGGAGGTGTTCGTGACCGCCGACGGTACCGAGACCGACCTGGACCTCGGACACTACGAGCGCTTCGTGCGCACCACCACCGGCCGGCACAGCAATTTCACGACCGGGCGCATCTACGAGCGCGTCATCGCCAAGGAACGCCGCGGTGATTACCTCGGCGCCACCGTGCAGGTGATCCCGCACATCACCGATGAGATCAAGCGCAGCATCCGGCTGGGCGCCGGCGATGCCGACGTGTGCATGGTCGAGATCGGCGGCACCGTGGGCGACATTGAATCACTCCCCTTCCTCGAGGCGATCCGCCAGATGGGCGTCGAGCTCGGCCGCAACCACGTCGTCTACATGCACCTGACGCTGGTGCCGGTGGTCGGCGGTTCGCACGAGATCAAGACCAAGCCGACGCAGCACTCGGTCAAGGAGCTGCGCTCGATCGGCATCCAGCCCGATATCCTGCTGTGCCGTTGCCAGGCCATGCTGCCGGACGAACAGCGCCGCAAGATCGCCTTGTTCACCAACGTCGAGGAGCGCGCGGTGATCTCCGCCGTGGACGCCGACGACATCTACAAGATTCCGCTGCTGCTCCACGAGCAGGGGCTCGACGACATCGTGGTCGACAAGCTGCGCATCGAGGCGCCCCCGGCCGACCTGTCGGAATGGCGTCAGGTCGTGAACGCGCGCGTCAACACCGACGGCCAGACCGACATCGCCATGGTCGGCAAGTACGTACAGATCCGCGACTCGTACATCTCGCTCAACGAAGCGCTCATGCACGCCGGGCTCAAGACGCGCACGCGGGTGCGTGTGCACTACGTGGAATCGACCGATATCGAACGCGACGGCGTGGGCTGCCTCGCAGGCATGGATGCGATACTGGTGCCAGGCGGGTTCGGCGAGCGCGGCATCGAAGGCAAGATCCAGGCAGTGCGCTACGCGCGCGAGCAGCGCATTCCTTACCTCGGCATCTGCCTCGGCATGCAGCTGGCGATCATCGAATACGCCCGGCACGTGCTGGGCTTCGCCGACGCCCACAGCACCGAGTTCAACCGCGCCAGCACGCATCCGGTCATCGGCCTGATCACCGAGTGGCAGGACCAGGCCCGCGGCGTGCAGCAGCGCAGTGAGGCCTCGGCCCTTGGCGGCAGCATGCGCCTCGGTGCGCAGCCGGTGCGCCTGATGGCGGGTGCCGTGGCGCGCGAGCTTTACGGGCGCGATGAAATCATGGAGCGGCACCGCCACCGGTTCGAATTCAATAACAATTATCTCGAGCAGTTCCAGCGTGCGGGCATGGTCTTTTCGGGCTTGTCAAAGGACGAGCTGGTGGAAATCATCGAGCTGCCGGGCCACCCCTGGTTCCTGGCGACGCAGTTCCATCCCGAGTTCACTTCCACGCCGCGTGACGGGCATCCGCTGTTCAGCGGCTTCGTGCGCGCCGCGCGCGCCTGCCGCGCGGCACAGCTCCCGGCCGTCGCCAGCGCATGAAACTGGGCGGTTTCGAGGTCGGGATCGATCGGCCGCTGTTCCTGATCGCCGGGCCCTGCGTGATTGAATCCGCGGCGCTGGTCGAGGAAGTGGCCGGCCGCATGTGTGAGCTCACGCGCGCCATCGGCATGCCCTACGTGTTCAAGGCCTCGTTCGACAAGGCCAACCGCTCTTCGGGCACGAGTTTTCGTGGCCCCGGGCTCGAGGCGGGCCTGAAGATACTCGGCGAGGTGCGCAAGCGCTTCAATGTGCCGGTGCTGACCGACGTCCACGAGGACACGCCGATCGATGAGGTGGCCAGCGTCGTCGATGTGCTGCAGACACCGGCGTTCCTGTGCCGCCAGACCGACTTCATCCGCCGCGTCGCCGCGGCCGGCCGGCCGGTCAACATCAAGAAGGGCCAGTTCCTCTCCCCCTGGGAGATGCAGCAGGTGGTCGACAAGGCGCGCGCCACTGGGAACGAAGCCGTCATGGTCTGCGAGCGCGGCTTCAGCTTCGGCTACAACAACCTCATCACCGACATGCGCGCGCTGGCGATCATGCGCGCGACCGGGTGCCCGGTGGTGTTCGACGCCACGCATTCCGTACAGCTCCCGGGCGCCGGGGCCGGGGTCTCGGGCGGTCAGCGCGAGTTCGTGCCCGTGCTGGCCCGCGCCGCGGTGGCCGCCGGCGTCGCCGGCGTGTTCATGGAAACCCATCCGCGGCCCGAGGCGGCCCTGTCGGACGGACCCAATGCCTGGCCGCTGCAGCGCATGGGCAGTTTGCTTGCCACGCTCCAGGAACTGGATCGCACCGTCAAGACCAAGCCCTTCGAGGAAAGCTCCCTATGACCCGCATCGCCGAAGTTCACGGGCGCGAAATCATCGACTCGCGCGGTAACCCCACCGTCGAGGCCGAAGTGACGCTCACCAGCGGTGTGCAGGGCCGTGCGGCCGTGCCCTCGGGCGCCTCGACCGGCTCGCGCGAGGCGGTCGAATTGCGCGATGGCGACAAGAAGCGCTACCAGGGCAAGGGCGTGCTCAAGGCCGTGAAAAACGTCAACACGGTGCTGCGCGCGGCCGTGGTCGGGCGTGAAAGCGAGGACCAGGCGGGTCTCGATGCCTGCATGATCGAACTCGACGGCACCGAGACCAAAAGCCGGCTCGGCGCCAACGCGCTGCTCGCCGTCTCGCTCGCCAATGCGCACGCCGCGGCGCGCGAGGCCGGCCAGCCGCTCTACCGCTACCTCGGCGGCAAGCGCACACCGGTCCTGCCGGTGCCGATGATGAACATCATCAACGGCGGCGCGCACGCCAACAACAGCCTGGATATCCAGGAGTTCATGATCCTGCCGGTCGGCGCGCCCACCCTGCGCGAGGCGCTGCGCTACGGCGCGGAAATCTTCCACACGCTGAAGAAGATCCTCAACGAGAAGGGGCTCAGCACCTCGGTGGGCGACGAGGGCGGCTTCGCGCCGGATCTGGCATCCAACGAGGTGGCGCTGCAGGTCATCCTGCAGGCCGTGGAACAGGCCGGCTACAAGCCGGGCAAGGACATCTACCTGGGGCTCGACGTCGCCAGTTCCGAGTTCTTCCGCGACGGCAAGTATGAGTTCGCCGCCGAGCACCGCAGTTTTTCCTCCGCGGAATTCAGCCGCTACCTCGCCGACCTCGCGGCGCGCTATCCGATCATCACGATCGAGGACGGCATGGGCGAGTCCGACTGGGCTGGCTGGTCGCACCATACCGCCGAACTGGGCCGCAAGCTCCAGCTGGTTGGCGACGATCTGTTCGTGACCAACACGAAGATCCTGGCCGAGGGCATATCCCGCGGCATTGCCAACGCCATCCTGATCAAGCCCAACCAGATCGGAACGCTGAGCGAGACGCTGGCGGCCATCGACATGGCTGACCAGGCCCACTATGCCGCCGTGGTCTCGCACCGCTCGGGCGAAACCGAGGACACCACGATCGCCGATATCGCGGTCGCCACCGCGGCCACGCAGATCAAGACCGGTTCGATGTCGCGTTCCGACCGGGTGGCGAAATACAATCAGCTGCTGCGTATCGAGGAACAGCTCGGGGCGCAGGCGAAATATGCCGGGCGCGATGCCTTCCCGGTCAGGATATGATCGGCCTGTGAGGTATATGCCGTGAAATGGTTTGCCGCTGCGCTCGCCGTCGCCCTGCTGCTGCTCCAGTACCGGGTGTGGTTCTCCGGTGACGGCGTGGGTGAAGTGCTGCGGCTGCGCACCGCGGTGGCGGGACAGGAGGCCGATAACCAGCGGCTGTCCGACCGCAACCGCCAGCTCGCCGCCGAGGTGCGCGATCTCAAGCAGGGCTTTGCCGCGCTCGAGGAACGGGCCCGCACCGATCTGGGCATGATCGGCAGCAACGAATCCTTCTTCCAGGTGGGGCCGGGCGAGCCTGCGGCACCGGTGCTCCCCCTGGCCCCCGGGGCCGATTCGACCGCCATCGCTCCTGCCACGCGCACGGCCGCGCGCTGAGCGGCGGGCTGAACCGGTTTCTCCGGGCGACGGGCGATGCGCTATTGGGTCGTGATGCCAGCCGCAGGAAGCGGGCGTCGTTTCGGAGGCGCGCTGCCCAAGCAGCAGTGGACCCTCGGCGGCAGCACCGTCCTGGAAGCGGCGCTCCACCTGTTCGTCGCGGACCAGCGCTGCACGGCGGTGGTCCTGCCGCTCAGCGCGGCTGCGCTCGCCGATCCGGTCCTGCGGGCACGTCTGGCCGCGAAGGTTCTACCGGTCGGTGGTGGTGCGGAGCGCTGCGATTCCGTGCTGCAGGGCCTCGCGGCGCTGGCCGCGCGCGCCGCGGCGGCGGACTGGGTGCTGGTGCACGATGCCGCGCGCCCCTGCCTCAGCGCCGCCGACCTGGACCGGCTCCTTGCCGCCGGGGCCGCGCACCCGGTCGGCGCCTTGCTCGCCGCGCCCGTGACCGACACGCTCAAGGGCGCGGACGACGCGTCCTGCTGTGAGCGCACGGTGGACCGTACCGCGCTGTGGCGGGCGCTGACCCCGCAGATGTTTCGTTTCGGAGCGCTGCAGGCGGCGCTCAAGGCGGCGCGGGCCGCCGGCCGCATGCCCACCGACGAGGCACAGGCCATGGAATGGCAGGGCGTGCGTCCCTTGCTGGTGGCCGCCTCCGACAGCAATATCAAGATCACCAATCGCGAGGACCTGGCGGTCGCCGCAGCCATCATGGCTGCGCGCCAGGCAGCAGGGGACATGGCATGAGGGTTGGATCAGGAATCGACGTGCACGCCTTTGGGCCAGGGGATTCGCTGGTGCTCGGCGGAGTGCGCATTCCTCACAGCCGCGGCCTCATCGCCCATTCCGACGGCGACGTGCTGCTGCACGCGCTTGTCGACGCGCTGCTCGGCGCGGCGGGGCTCGGCGACATCGGCCTGCATTTCCCCGACGGCGACCCGCGCTGGCGCAACGCCGACAGCCGCCAGTTCGTCACCACGACAATGGAGATGCTGGCGCGCCGCTCCTGGCGCGTGGTAAACGTCGACCTGACGCTCCTGGCGCAACAGCCGCGGCTGGCGCCATGGCGCGAGCAGATCCGCCATTCGGTTGCAACGCTCCTTGCCGTGACGGTCGCGGACGTAAACGTCAAGGCGACGACCACCGAGCACCTGGGGTTCCTCGGCCGCAACGAGGGCCTCGCAGCCATGGCCACGGTGCTGATCGACCGGGCCTGAAGTTCAGGGCGCGTCGGCGCCGCGCAGCAGCACCAGCGTCGCGCCTGTCCCGCCATCGCGCATGGCGGCCGAGGTGAAGGCCAGCACCAGGTCGAAGCGTCGCAGCAGGCCATTCACGGCGACCTTGAGCACCGGGCCACGGTGCCCGGAGCGCAGGCCCTTGCCGTGCACGATCCGCAGGCAGCGCAGGCGCCTGGCGGCGGCGGCGCGCAGGAATTCCCGCAGTTGCGCGCGGGCCTCGATCACGGTCAGCCCATGCAGGTCGATTTCCGATTCGATCCGGTAGTCGCCGCGGCGCAGCCGGCGCAGCACGGTCTCGGGAACGCCGGCCTGGCGATAGTGGAGCGAGTCGCCGGGCTGGATGTCCAGGTCCGGATCGGGGGGAGCGAGGCTCTCGCGCAGCACCGCGGCGCGCTCGGCACGGGTGAAGCGGGCCCGTGGCGGGGGCCGGCGGCGCGGCGGCGCGACACGCGGGGCGGCGCTCAGCGGGCGCACGCCCCGCATCGCCTTGCGAAAAAAGGCGCTATCGTCCTCCTCGCCTGTCAACTTGCATTCCTCCGGAAGCGGGCTTTCAGTATATTGGCGCGCCCTCAGGTCTCCAGGGTCGCGCGCCCGATAATAATGAAAATCCTGATCAGTAACGACGACGGCTACCGCGCCGAGGGCATAGTGCAGCTGCGCACGGCGCTCATGGATCTTGCCGAGGTGACGGTCGTCGCCCCCGATCGCAACCGGAGCGGTGCCAGCAACTCGCTGACGCTGGATGTGCCGCTGCGAGTCACGCAGTCCGAACCAGGCGTGCACTTCGTGTCCGGCACACCGACCGATTGCGTACACCTGGCCATCTCAGGCCTGTTCGATTTCGATTTCGACATGGTGGTGAGCGGCGTGAACGACGGCCCGAACCTGGGCGATGACGTGCTCTATTCCGGAACGGTCGCCGCCGCCATCGAAGGACGGTTCCTGGGGCTCCCGACGCTGGCGGTCTCGCTGGTCACGCGGCCGGGAGGCGGGCGGCATTTTGCGACCGGCGCGGCCGTGGCGCGCAGCATCGTCGCGGGCCTGGTCGGCCGGCCGCTCGACCCGCGGCTGATCCTGAACATCAACGTACCCGACCTGCCGCTCGGCGAATTGCGCGGGATCCGCGCCACGCGACTCGGGTTCCGGCACCGCTCGGAGCCGGCGATTGAGGTGCGTGACCCCAAGGGCGAGAAGATGTACTGGGTGGGCCCGGCGGGTGCGGGTGCGGACACGGGCGCGGGGACCGATTTCCATGCCGTGGCGGGCGGCTGGGTGTCGGTGACGCCGCTGTCCATCGACCTGACGCGCCACGCCGCCATGCCCGAGCTGGACCAATGGCTGGGCGGCGTGCGGTTGCAGAGCCGATGACCGATCCGCGCTTCTCCGGCATCGGCATGACCTCGCTCCGCACCCGCGACCGCCTGGTGCAGCGGCTCCGCGACCAGGGGATCACCAACATGGCGGTGCTCGATCGCATCCGCAATCTCCCGCGCCACATCTTCGTCGACGAGGCGCTCGCCAGCCGCGCGTACGAGGACACCGCGTTGCCGATCGGTTTTGGCCAGACCATCTCACAGCCTTACATCGTCGCGCGCATGAGCGAAGCCCTGCTCGACGGCCCGCCGCTCAAGCACGTGCTCGAGGTGGGCACCGGCTGCGGCTACCAGACCGCGGTGCTCGCACCGCTGGTCGAAAGGATCTACACCATCGAGCGTATCGAGGGATTGCAAAAGCGCGCCCGCGCGCGCCTGAAGGAACTCGGTGTCGGCAACGTGCGCTTCAAGGTGGGCGACGGCTCGATGGGCTGGCGTTCGCAGGCGCCGTTCGATGGCATCCTGGTCGCCGCCGCGCCGCTGATCGTGCCTGAAGAGCTGATTGAACAACTGGCGGTGGGCGGCCGGCTGGTTGTGCCAGCGGGCCCCGAGGGCAAGCAACAGTTGCTGCGCATCGTGCGCCTCGAGAAGGGCATCGAACAGCAGGTCCTGGGCGCTGTTTCCTTCGTTCCGTTGGTGGGAGGCGTCGGTTAGTGCTATCGATATGAGTTGAGATAAAGACTCTAACTAATTGATTTTTAATAATTAGTATTATCCCACTTGTCAAGTCGCAAAGGGTGCGGCTAGTATCCCCCCACTGTCGGTGAAGACCGACAGCGCTCCCGCCGGCAGGCGCACCGGGAGAAGACACAGGGCAAAAGGGGAAGAGCTGATTAGTCCAGAGAAGAAGAAAAACAGTTCGAAAAACAAAAACAAGGCAGTGACAATTATTCGATTCTGTCAGCTTCGGATAGTTGGTTGGTTGAGCGATCTTTCCGTCCTGTGTCTTCTTCCGGTGTGCTTGCGGCGCGCTGGACCTGGTGCCTCGCTGGCACTAGGGAAATAACCCCGCCACGACCTCGCGCCGTTCCTGCGCCAGCACGTTGTACGTGCGGCAGGCCGCGCCCAGACTCATGACCTCGAGCGCCACGCCGCGCGACTCCAGCGCGCGCCGCAGAACGCCGCTAACGCGGGCGTCGGCTGCATCGCTCCCGATGAGCACGAGCGAGGGGTGCAACGCCAGCAGTGGCGCCATCGCGTTGGCATCCAGGGCAGCCGCCGAGAGGACGGGCCATTCAGTGATCAGCCGCGCTGCGCTCAGGATGCACGGCGCACGGATCAGCTGTCCGGCGACGTCGATCTCGCCCGGCGCGTAGCGGCGCACGGTGAGAATTTGCGGATCGCTGTCGAGTACCAGGCGCATGCCCGTTACGATACCACCGTGCCGCGCCTCGTCATCGTGCTCCGCGATCTCTACCCCGCACGCCTCGACCAGGCGGCGCGCGCGGCGCTCCCGCGCCTGCCGGCGCTGGAGAAATGGCTGGCACACGGCGACACCGAGGCGGCGGGCGGCGACTGGCGCCAGTGGCTGTGGCGGGAATCCGCGCTCGGCGTTGGACCCGCGCGTTCCCTCGCGGCCATTGCCGGAGCGGTACTCGCAGACCCAGGCACGGATCGCCCGCTTTGGCTCGCCACGCCTGTGCACTTCGTGGCCGGACTCGATACGGTGCGATTGCATCCGGCCGGGCTGCTGGAACTGAACCCGGAAGAACAGCGGGCGCTGGCTGTGGATTTCACGCGCGTGTTCGCCGGCTCCGGCTATACGCTCCACCCGGGCGCCCGCCGCGAGTTGCTGCTGGCCGGAGGCGAGGCCGCAGCGGCAAGCATCCGCAGCCACGATCCGGCGCAGTGGCTGGGCGCCGATCCACGCGCGGGGCTCCCCGCGGGAGACGGCGCGGCTGCAATGCGCCGGTTGGGCGCCGAGCTCGAGATGTGGCTTCATGAACACCCGGTCAATGCGGCGCGGGCCGAGCGCGGCCTGCTCACGGTGAACGCGCTGTGGTTGTGGGGTGGCGGCAGCCTGCCGCAGCCGACCGCGGCGACGGGCGGCCTCCCGGGAAGCGGAGGCGTGGCCTGGGCCGATGACCTGTTCGTCGACGGCCTGATGCGCCTGCGGGGCGGTGAGGTCGCCCCGGCCCCCTCGCGCTGGCCGGTGGCGCCGGCCAGCGGGCTCGTGCCCCCGGACCTGCTCGTGGTGCGCGCGCTCGGCGAGGCGCCCGACGCCCGCTCGCTCCTGGCCCTGGACAGCGAGTGGCTCGCGCCGGCGCTCGCGCAATGGCGGGGCGGCGCCTTCGAGCGGGCCACCTTGCTTGCCGGGCACAGTGCGGTCACGCTGGGGGGCACGCGGCTGCGCCGGCTCTGGCGGCGGTTCCGGCGCACGCGACCCTGGTGGGAAACCCTGCTGCAATGATCAACCTGACGCGACGCGCCGGTCCCGGGGACGAACCCGCCCTGGGCAGCGGGCTCCACCCGGTGCTGCGGCGGGTCTACGCCGCCCGCGGCCTGCGTACCGCCGGCGAGCTCAACCTGTCGCTCGACCGGCTGGCTCCGGTCGGGACGCTGGGCGGTGCGGCTGGCGCCGCGCAGCTCCTGTTGAGCCACGCGCGCCGCCGCGTGCTGGTGGTGGGTGACTTCGACGCCGACGGCGCCACCAGCACGGCGCTGATGCTGCGCTCGCTGCGCGGTTGTGGTTTCGCCGCGGTCGATTTTCTGGTCCCCAACCGCTTCGAGTACGGCTACGGCCTGACGCCGGAGATCGTCGCGGTAGCCGCCGCTCGCTCGCCTTCGCTTATCGTCACGGTGGACAACGGTATCTCGAGCCACGCCGGCGTCGCCGCGGCCCGTGCCCGCGGCATCGACGTGCTGATCACCGACCACCACCTGCCGGGCGCGGAATTGCCGGACGCCAACGTCATCGTCAATCCGAACGTGCCGGGCAACGGCTTCGCCAGCGGCGCGCTGGCCGGCGTCGGCGTGGCTTTCTACGTGTGCGCGGCGCTGCGCCGGCTGCTAGGGGGCGAGGGCATGCTGCCAAAGGACGCACCTGCAACGGCGAGTCTGCTTGACCTGGTCGCAGTAGGTACCGTGGCGGACGTCGTGCCGCTGGACGCCAACAACCGCGTGCTGGTGGCGCAGGGCCTCGCTCGCATCCGCGCCGGGCGCTGCTTGCCGGGTATCAGTGCGCTGCTGGCGGTGGCGCGCCGGACGCAGGCCGAACTGGTGGCCGGCGATCTGGGGTTTGCGGTCGCGCCGCGTCTGAACGCGGCGGGGCGCCTCAGCGACATGTCGATCGGCATCCGCTGCCTGCTGGCGGACGACCCGGCCGAAGCGGCGGCGCTCGCCGCGGAACTCGACGCCCTCAACGCGCAGCGCCGCGAGATCGAGGCGGACATGCAGTTGCAGGCACTGGCCGCAGTGCGCGCACTGCGCACCGCGGGGAGTGGCGTGGAGCGATCGGGCGTGTGCCTGTTCGACGCCGAATGGCACCAGGGCGTGGTGGGACTGGTGGCCGGCCGCGTCAAGGAGCAGCTGCGGCGCCCGGTCGTGGCCTTCGCGGTGGCCGACGAACGGACCCTGCGCGGTTCGGCCCGCTCCGTGCCCGGTGTGCACATTCGCGACGTGCTCGAGGCGGTTGCCACGCGCGAGCCCGGCATGCTCGAAAAATTCGGTGGGCACGCGATGGCCGCGGGCCTCTCGCTGCCGCGGGTGCACCTTGATCGCTTTGCCCGCGCCTTTGACGCCGAGGTGACGCGGGCCATGGCGGCGAGCGCGATCAGCGATGCGATTGAGACCGACGGTGAGCTCGGCGACGCCGATATCGCCCTGCCGCTGGCCGAGGCGCTGCGCGCCGGCGGTCCCTGGGGAGCGGCATTTCCGGAACCGCTGTTCGACGGGGTGTTCGAGGTGCGCGGCACGGCGCGTGTGCTGGCGGGGCGCCACCTGAAGTTCCAGGTGGCGGCGCGCGAGGGGCGGGGCGGCTTCGAGGCCATCGCCTTCAACAGTGTCGACCCGCAGGTTCCTGCGCCGCTGCCGGCAGGTCGGGTCAGGCTGGTGTACCGGCTCGGCACCAACGATTACCAGGGCGAGCGCCGCCTGCAGCTAATCGTTGAACACCTGCTGCCGCCCTAGCCGCCATGCCGCGCGTGCTACCATGCGCGCCCCAGACCTGCCAGGCCGGACGATGGAAGTCACCCAGCTCAAGCGTACGTTGAAAGATCTCGAGGAGCGTGCCGTCTCCTTGAGGGGGTTTCTTTGAGTACGACCTCAAGCGCGAGCGCCTCGAGGAAGTCGGACTAGAGCTGGAAGACCCGGCCATCTGGAGCAATCCCGAACGCGCCCAGGAGCTCGGTCGCGAGCGCGCCCGGCTCGGCGCCGAACTGGCCCATATGGACCGCGCCTACCACTCGGTGCGCGACGCGCTGGAGCTGCTGCAGCTCGCGGAAACCGAGAACGACGAGTTGACCGCTGGCGACATCGAGCGCGAGCGGCCGAAATTCGAGGCCAGCGTGCGCGCGCTTGAGTTCAAGCGCATGTTCCGCGGCGAGATGGATGCCCACAATGCCTTCCTCGACATCCAGGCCGGCGCCGGCGGTACCGAGGCGCAGGACTGGGCGCAGATGCTGCTGCGCATGTACCTGAAGTGGGCCGTGACCCGCGGCTTCAGCGCCGAGGTGATCGACTCGCAGCCCGGCGAAGTCGCCGGCATCAAGTCCGCCACCGTCGAGATCACGGGCGACTACGCCTACGGGTGGCTGCGCACCGAGACCGGCGTGCACCGCCTGGTGCGCAAGTCGCCGTTCGATTCCGGCAATCGCCGCCACACCTCGTTCGCCTCGGTGTTCGTCTCGCCCGAAGTCGACGATGACATCGCCATCGACATCAACCCCGCGGACCTGCGCATGGACGTCTACCGCTCGAGCGGCGCCGGCGGCCAGCACGTCAACAAGACCGAGTCCGCGGTGCGCATCACGCACGCGCCCAGCGGTATAGTTGTCGCCTGCCAGAACGAGCGCAGCCAGCACAAGAACCGCGCCACGGCGATGAAGATGCTGAAGGCCAAGCTCTACGAGCTCGAGGTCAACAAGCGCAACGCCGCGGCCCGGGTGCTCGAGGACACCAAGTCGGATGTCAGCTGGGGCAACCAGATACGCTCCTACGTGCTCGACCAGTCGCGCATCAAGGACCTGCGCACCGGCGTTGAGGTCGGCAATACCGGTTCGGTGCTCGATGGGGACCTGGATCAATTCATGGAAGCAAGCCTGAAGGCGGGACTGTGACTGGCGAAGACGAAAACCACCTGATCGCCGGGCGGCGCACCAAGCTCGCGGCCCTCCGCGCGCAGGGGCCCGCCTTTCCGAACGCGTTCCGCCGCGATGCACTCGCGGCGGATTTGCTGTCTACCTACGCTGAGCGCGACTCGCAATGGCTCGAGGCCAATCCGGTGCAGGTGCGGGTCGGCGGCCGCATGATGTTCAAGCGCGTCATGGGTAAGGCCAGTTTCGCCAAGCTCGCCGACCGGAGCGGGGCGATCCAGCTGTTCCTGCAGGAGGACGCGCTCGGCGCTGCCTACGAGGCGTTCAAGGATTACGACGTCGGCGATATCGTCGGCGCGGCGGGACCCCTGTTCCGCACCCGCACCGGTGAGTTGTCGGTGCGGGTCACCGGGCTGGCGCTGCTGGTCAAGTCGCTGCGCCCGCTGCCCGACAAGTGGCACGGGCTAGCCGACACCGAGACCCGCTACCGCCAGCGCTATGTCGACCTGGTGATGAACGAGGCCAGCCGCGCGGTGTTCCGGACGCGCACGCAGATCGTCCGCTACCTGCGCGACGCGCTCGACGCGCTCGATTTCCTCGAGGTCGAGACGCCGATGATGCATCCGATCCCCGGCGGCGCGGCCGCGCGCCCCTTCGTCACGCATCACAACGCGCTCGACCTGCAGATGTACCTGCGGATTGCGCCCGAGCTGTACCTCAAGCGCCTGATCGTCGGCGGGCTCGAGCGCGTCTACGAGATCAACCGCAATTTCCGCAACGAGGGATTGTCCACGCAGCACAATCCCGAATTCACGATGCTCGAGCTGTACTGGGCGTACAGCGATTACCGCGAACTCATGGAACTGATCGAGCGGCTCCTGCACGGCCTGGCCGACTCGCTCCTGGGCACGCGCCAGCTGCGCTACCAGGGACGCGACTACGATCTGGCGAAGCCGTTCCGGCGCGTGACGGTCGAGGAGCTGATCCTTGAACACAACCCTGGCCTGGAATGCGCTCGGCTGCGTGACGTGCCGTACCTGCGCGCAGCCTGCGAGCGGCTCGGCGTGCCCGTGAAGAGTGCGGATGGAGCGGGCAAGCTCCAGATCGAGATCTTCGAAAAGACCGCCGAGCACACGCTGCTCGATCCCACTTTCGTGCACGCGTACCCGGCGGAGATCTCTCCGCTATCGCGTAGCAATGATACTGATCCTTTCCTTACCGACCGCTTCGAGTTCTTTCTCGCCGGGCGCGAGCTGGCGAACGGCTTTTCCGAGCTCAATGATCCGGAAGACCAGGCCGCGCGTTTTCGCGCCCAGGTGGCGCGCCATGAGGCCGGTGACGACGAGGCGATGCACTACGACGCCGACTATATCCGCGCGCTTGAATACGGCATGCCGCCGACAGCCGGCCTGGGACTGGGCGTCGACCGGCTGGTGATGTTCCTGACCGACTCGGCCTCGATCCGCGATGTGCTGCTGTTCCCGCACATGCGGCCGGAAAGCTAGGGCCGTTACGCGTGAGCGATAGCCCGGTGCCGGCAGCGCGCTTGTCAGAGCGCCCCATCGGCGTATTCGATTCGGGCGTCGGCGGACTCACCGTGCTGCGCGCACTGCGCGCCGAGTTGCCCGCCGAGTCGTTCATCTACCTGGGCGACACGGCGCGCCTCCCGTACGGCACCAAGAGCGGGCACACGGTGGCGCGCTATGCGCTGCAGGCGGCCGATGAGCTGGTCGAGGGTGGCATCAAGTGCCTGGTGGTCGCCTGCAACACGGCCTCGGCCGCGGCGCTCCCGGCCCTGCAACAACGCTACGCCGAAATCCCGGTAATCGGCGTAATCGAACCCGGTGCGCGCGCCGCCTGCGCCGCCTCGAGGAGCGGGCGCATCGCCGTGCTCGCCACCGAAAGCACCGTGCGTGGCGGGGCGTATACGCAGGCCATCGCCCGGTTGCGCCCGGACGCCCGGGTCACTGCCATTGCCTGCGCCGTATTCGTGGCGTTGGCCGAGGAGGGCTGGACCGACGGCGCCGTGGTTGAGGCGGCCGCGAGTCGTTACCTCGCGCCGCTCCGCGCGGCCGGACCGGATGCCCTGGTGCTCGGCTGCACGCACTTTCCGGTGCTGGGCCAGGCGATTGCCGCCGCCGTCGGCCCGGGGCTGCGCATCGTCGACTCGGCAGCCACCACCGCCGCCGCCGTGCGCCAGGAGCTCGCAACGCGTGATCTGCTGCGCTCTGTCGGTGGCGACACTCCGGTGGTGGAATTGCTCGCCACCGACGGCATCGAGCGGTTCGCCGCGGTGGGCGGACGCTTTCTTGGCGCGCCGATCGCGCCCGGGACGGTTGAACTCATCGACCTCTAGATCAGGCGGGATTCTCCAGCGTGAAGCGCGCGCTCTCGTCCTCGTAGGCGAACACCTCGGCATAGCGGCCCCAGCCGACGATGGCGCGCAGCGTCTGCTCGGCGGTCTCCTCGGTCATGAAGTCCTCGAGCTCGTCGATGAAGCGGCTCTTGCGCGCCACGTGCGAGGTGCGCTCGTCGAGCACCCGGCGAATGTGGGCCGCGAGTGGCACGTAGGTGAGCAGCTGGCGCGCGAAGATGCGCTTGCGTTCGTCCTGCGCAGCATTGCAGAAGGCCAGGCCGGCTTCGGTGAGCTTAAGGTCTCCGCCCTCGAGTTCCGCGAAGCGCAGCATCTGCAGCGTCTCGGCCACCGGGAACAGTTCGTCGATTTCCATCTGCAGACCGGTGGCGATCTTCGGCAGATCCGCCGAGCCGTTGTAGGGCGCCGCCGCGACCGCCTCGAGCAGGCCCGACAGTTCGTTGGACGAGACGTGGGGCAGGACGCTACCGATTCCCTGGCCGGGGAAGAATTCGGTGCGCGCGCCGGCCTGAGCACCCACCGTGCGCGCGGTCATCTCGACGTAGATCTTCTCGACCAGCTCGCGGAACGAGGGGTCGAGCCGGTCGCGCGGCTGTGGCAGGGTCACCTCGATTTCCGAGAGTACGCGCCCGGGGTTGCTGCCGAACACCAGCACCCGGTCGCACATCAGCACCGCTTCCTCGATGTTGTGCGTCACCAGGATCACGCCCTTGATCGGCATGCGCCCCTCGGACCACAGGTCGAGAAAGTCGGTGCGCAGCGTTTCCGCGGTCAGCACATCGAGCGCCGAGAAGGGTTCGTCCATCAGCAGGATGTTGGGGTGCACGACCAGCGCGCGGGCGAAGCCGACGCGCTGGCGCATGCCACCGGAGAGCTCGCGCGGATAGGCCGACTCGAACCCGTCCAGTCCGATGAGGTCAATCGCTGCGAGAGTACGGGTGCGGATTTCGGCGCGCGGCAGGCGCTGCGCCTCCAGGCCGAGCGCGACGTTCTCGTACACCGTGAGCCAGGGGAACAACGCGAAGCTCTGGAACACCATCGAGATGCCCGCCGCCGGGCCGTCCACCGGTGAGCCCAGGTAGTTGAGCTCGCCGTGACTTGGCTCGGTGAGTCCCGCGATCAGTCGCAACAGCGTGGATTTACCGGACCCGGAGCGGCCCAGGAGCCCGACGATCTGCCCGGCTGCCAGCTGCAGGTTCACGCCCTCGAGTACCAGCAGTTCCTGGCCGTCGGGCTTCGGAAACGATTTCGCAATCCCCTTGACCCGCAGGAGCGGCGCGGCATTCATGTCGGTGGACGGAGGCATGTCAGCTGAGACGATAGCGGCGTTCGGCGTAGTAATACAGCGGCCGCCAGAACCAGCGGTTGATGCTCACGACGAACAGGCACATCGTGGCGATGCCGAGCACGATGTGATGATAGTCCCCGGCCACGGTGGCCGAGGCAATGTAGGCGCCCAGGCCGTGGGCACGCACCTGCGTGCTGCCCCAGTTGGCGAGTTCGGCCACGATGGACGCGTTCCAGGAGCCGCCCGAGGCCGTGATCGCGCCGGTGACGAAGTACGGCATGACGCCGGGCAGGGCGACGCGCCGCCACCACAGCCACCCGGAGACGCGCAGGTTCAGCGCGGCCCGCCGCAGTTCGGCCGGCATCGCCGAGGCGCCGGCGATCACGTTGAAGAGGATGTACCACTGGGTCCCCAGGATCATCAGCGGGCTCAACCACAGGTTCGGGCTCAGGTGACCGGCGACGATGAGGTAGACCGCCAGGGGGAACAGCAGGTTGGCGGGAAAGGCGGCCAGGAACTGCGCGATCGGCTGCACGACCTGCGCGACCCGCGGGCGCAGGCCGATCCAGACGCCGATCGGCACCCACACCAGGCTCGCCAGCGCAATCAGCACCACGACGCGCGCCAGTGTCAGGAGCCCCAGCGTGCCGACCTCGCGCAGCTCGGCCAGACTCGTCTGTTCGATGAGCATCAGGGCCAGGCGACGCAGGGCCAGGGCAGCCAGGAGCAGGGCCACGATAAGCCACAGTGCGTCCCAGCCTCGCGAGCTGCGCTCGCGGGCGGCTGCGGAGCGCGGCTGCGGCGCGGGGCGGGAGGGCAGGGCCCAGCTGGTCCAGCGCACGGCGGCGTAGAACATCGTCGTCAGGCCGCCGATGAGGTGCGAGCGCCGCATCATCGTCAGGGCCCAGGAAGCGGGCGGCTCGGTGCCGGGTTCCTGCTCGACGCGAAAGCGGTCGACCCAGCTGATCAGCGGCCGGAACAGCAGCTGGTCGTACACGAGGATCACGACAGCCATGGTGGTAATCGCCCAGCCAACGGCGTGCAGGTTGCGCTGCGCGATGGCGAGCGCGATGTACGAGCCCACGCCCGGCAGCGCCACCGAGGTGTGGCCGACGCTGATCGACTCGGCCGCCACCACGAAGAACCAGCCGCCGGACATCGACATCATCATGTTCCAGGTCAATGCGGGCAGCCCAAACGGCACCTCGAGCTGCCAGAAGCGCATCCACGGCGTGAGGTGAAAGCAGGCGGCCGCCTCGGCCAGCTCGGTCGGCACGGTCCGGAGCGATTGGTAGAAACTGAAGGCCATGTTCCAGGCCTGGCTGGTGAAGATCGCGAAGATGGCGGCGAACTCGGCGCCGAGCACCCTGCCTGGCACCAGCGACATGAAAAACACCACGGTAATCGAGATGAAACCCAGGATCGGCACTGATTGCAGGATATCCAGGAGCGGAATCAGTACGCGGGCAGCGCGCGGGCTCTTCGCGGCCCAGGTGGCGTAGCTGAGCGTAAAGACCAGCGACAGGGCCAGCGCCGTGAACATGCGCAGCGTGGTGCGCGCGGCGTACTCGGGCAGGTGTGCGGGATTGAGCGACAGCGGCGTGGCGTCCAGCTGCGAAAGCGGAGCGAGCAGGCCGCGGCTGGCCTCGGCCAGGAACACCACCAGCGCCAGCACCACCACCAGCGCCAGCGCGTCCCAGCGCGTAACGAACTCGCGGATGAAGCCGAAGTGGTGGGTGCGGTGCGCTCGCAGCATGGGGCGGTTCGGGCTGGATTATAGTGGCGCGCAGTATACGGGTTCAGGCGCCGGCGGTCGGCGTGGGTGCAGCATGAACGAGCAGAGTTACCGGGGCACCGCCCGGCACGACCACGACTTCGACGCGGGCAATCCGCTCGCCGAGCGGCGCACCCGCGCCGTGGTAATCCTGACGGCGTTCACCATGGTGATCGAGCTGGTGGCCGGCTGGTGGTACGGCTCCATGGCTTTGCTCGCCGACGGCTGGCACATGAGCTCGCACGTCATCGCGCTTGGATTGTCAGTCGCCGCCTACGCCTACGCGCGCCGCCTGCGCGGGGATGCGCGCTTCGCCTTCGGCACCTGGAAGATCGAGGTGCTCGGCGGCTACACCAGCGCATTGCTGCTGGTGGGCGTCGTGCTGGTGATGGGTTACGAATGCGTGACGAGGTTGTTGCACCCCGCCGCCATTGCCTACGACCAGGCATTGGTGGTGGCCGTGCTGGGGCTGTTCGTGAACCTGCTTTCGGCCTGGCTGCTCGCCGGCGCAGCGCATGGCCGGGCGCACGAGCACGATCACGGTCACGATCACGGTCACGGTCACGATCACGATCACGGTCAGCACGACCTGAACCTGCGCTCCGCCTACGTGCACGTCGCCGCGGACGCGGCGACCTCGCTCCTGGCCATCGGCGCGCTGGCGGGTGGCAAGTACCTGCAGCTCGCCTGGCTGGACGCGGGTGTAGGGCTGGTGGGCTCGGCCGTGGTCGCGCTCTGGGCCGCCTCGCTCCTGCGCTCTACGGGCCGCCTGCTGCTCGATGCCGAGATGGATGCACCGGTAGTGGCGCAGATCCGTCGTGCGCTGCGCGAGTCGCCGGTCCCTGTTGAGCTGGAAGACCTGCACGTGTGGCGCGTGGGCAAGGGCAAGTACGCCTGCATACTCAGCGTCACGGCCGGCGATCCGGCGACGCCGGAGTACTTCCGCTCCCTGCTGCGTGCGCACCGCGAACTCGTTCACGTCACGGTTGAGGTGAACCGTCCCGCTGTCGCGTAGCCCGGGATTGCGATATCGTCATGGGACTATCAGGCCGCAACCTCGAGGAGACCCGCATGGCCCAGTCCAGCTATCAGGGACGGTTCATCTGGCACGAACTGCTCTGCAACGACACCTCCGCCGCGAGCGCCTTTTACACCCGCGTGCTGCCGTGGACAGCGCAGCCGTTTGCTCCGGGTTCGCCCTACATTCTGTTCATGAACGCGGCCGGCAAGTCCGTGGCCGGCGCGGTGACGCTCTCCGACGAAGCGCGGGCCATGGGCACCGTTCCGCACTGGCGCAGCTACATCGGCGCCGCCGATGTCGATGCGATTGTCGCGCAGGCCTCGCGCCTGGGCGCGCGTATCCTGACGCCCGCGCAGGACATGCCGGCCGTGGGCCGGGCCGCGATGCTGGCCGATCCGGAAGGCGCAAGATTCGGGGTTTTCTGCCCGCTGAATGATTCGGGCGGTGCGGGTGAATCCGGGTTCGCCTGGTGCGAGCTGGCCGCGCGTTCGCGCAAGAGCGCACTCGAGTTCTACCAGCGGTTGTTTGGCTGGGAGCTGCGGGCGCCCACGGATATGGGCGGCGGGTTCTACTACGAGAGTTTTGGCCTGGGCGGCCGGGACTTTGGCGGCGCATACACGATACCCGCCGACCGGCCGATGCCGACGGCCTGGTGCCCGTACGCGACCAGCAACAGCGCCGATGAAACCGCAGGCAAGGTGGTCGCCGCCGGGGGGCAGCTGTTGCACGGGCCCATCGACGTGCCCGGCGGCGGGCGCATCGTGCAGTTCCTTGATCCGCAGTACGCGATGTTTGCGGTGCATTCGATGACGCCGGCGGCGAAGCCGACTGCGACGGCCACGAAGAAGCCCGCCAGGAAGCCCGTCAAGAAGTTGGCCAGGAAATCCCCGAAGAAGCCAGCGAAGAAGCCGGCGAAGAAGCCAGTGAAGCGGCCGGCGGCCAGGCGAGCGGGCAAGAGCGTGCGCAGGGCAGTTCGCAGGCCAAAGCGCAAGCCGGCGCGAAAGAAGTAGCCAGGGCCTAGACCAGCCGCATCGACAGATCGACGGCCTGCACGTGCTTCGTCAGGCCGCCGATCGAAATGAAATCGACGCCGGTGGCGGCGATCGCGCCGATGCGCTCAAGGCTCACGCCGCCGGAGGCCTCGAGTTTTGCCGGTCGCGGCGCGGCCCGGTTCAGCGCCACCGCGCGCTGCAGGTCGCTGAGCGAAAATTCATCGAGCATGATGATGTCGCAGTGTGCGGCCAGGGCGGCGGCGGCCTCGTCCAGGTCTTCCGTTTCCACTTCGACCGGCAGTCCCGGGGAAAGGCGGCGGGCGGCGTGTACCGCGGCGGCAATCGAACCGGCTGCGGCGATGTGGTTTTCCTTGACGAGCACCATATCGTAGAGACCCATGCGGTGATTCTGGCCGCCACCGCACCGCACCGCGTACTTCTGGGCTGTGCGCAGCCCGGGCAGCGTCTTGCGTGTGTCGAGGATGCGGCAGGCCGTGCCGGCGACGGCCTGCACGTAACGCGCGGTCGCGGTTGCCGTGGCTGACAACAGCTGGAGAAAATTCAGCGCGGTGCGTTCACCGGTCAGGATGGCGCGCGCCGGTCCTTCCAGCTCGCACAGTACTGTATCGGCCGCGACGCGCGCGCCGTCCTGCAGCTGCCAGCGGACCCGCACCCGCCCGTCCAGTTGCCGGAAGGCTTCATCGAACCAGGCGGTGCCGCAGATGACGGCGCTTTCGCGGCACAGCACGCGCGCGCGCGCCATGGCGTCGGGCGCGATCAGTTGTGCGGTGACATCACCCGAGCCGATATCCTCGCGCAGCGCGCGGGACACCTGCTCGGGCAGGTCCTCGGGTAGCGTGGCCGTCAAGTCCTGCCGCGGTGGACAAAAAGCCTAGAAGGGCAGGCCGTGTGCGGCCGAGGCCATGCACATCAGCATGGGAACCGAAAGCACGAAGTTGGTGCGCGAGGCGAGCAGGGCCACACGGCGCGCGCGGGCCTTCTCTTCGTCAGTCGCGGGAACGAAGCCGAGGACCTTCATCTGGTTGGGGTTGATCAATACCCAGACGTTGAACAGCATGATGGTACCCAACCAGGCGCCGATCCCCAGGACCAGCCCGTAATAGTCCTCGCCGAAGTGGCCAAAGGTGAAGACGTTGGCGAAATTGGCGCCGCGGAACAGGTACCAGGCGCCCGTCACCCAGGTGGACACAGCCGCCCAACGGAACCAGAGCAGGGCGCGCGGCGCCACGTACTTGGTTATTCCGGCGCCGCCTGGCCCGCCCTTGTCGGCCGCAGCCGCCCCGAGGGCCGGAACCTGGACCACATTGAAGTAATACAGCAGGCCGATCCACATGACACCTGAAATAATGTGCAGCCAGCGGGCCAGGCCCAGTTCGTGGAAGGCCATCGGGGGTATCGCCACCGCGATCACCAGGGCCGCGATGAAGCCGGTGATGATGGCGCCGCGTACGGAATTCAGTGGATTCATGGTCTGAGCCTCGTTAAGTCGTTGTTCTGGCAGGTTCGGCAAGGGCCCGGGATGTTTGAAGAATAGGGCACCGCCCCCCATAATTCAACGTTGCCCCGGCTGGAGCCATCATGAAGCGGTTGGAGTCGATCACGCTCAGCGTTGCCTCGGTGTTGCTGCTCGGCGGTTGCGTGGCCGCGGTCATCGGCACTGCCCCGAACAGCGGCACGAGCGCGGACATGCGGGCGCGGACGCCCGCGGGCGCGGACGCGGCGCTGGCCGCGGCGGTGCGCGGCCGCCTCAGCGCCGAGGCGGCACTGCG
>JANYLH010000032.1 GCA_025357915.1 Gammaproteobacteria bacterium | reverse complement strand
GCACGATCGGCACCAGGTGGTTGATGGACCCGGAGCCATACTTGCATTCGTAGGCGGTGTAATGGCCGATCGAGTCGGCGATGTATTCGGCCTGGTTGACCATGCCGGTGCGGATCGAACCGGTGTCGACCTCGACCAGGCCCACCAGGTCAGGATTCTCATTACGGATGAACTGGGTAATCTGTTCGAGGACCTTGCGGCTGCTGCGCAGGTACCCGGCGCCCGGCACCGGCAGGTGAAACGCCGGGCCGGTGCCCGTGGCATAGCGGATGTTGTAGACGAGCAGGCGCAACGCTATCCCTTTCCCGAGTATGCAAGGCCCCGGCAGCACAGTACACTTAAAGCCATGTCGCAGCGCGATCCGATAAGGGTTTTCGTTACCCATGCGTGGGAGCAGAGCGACGATTACCAGCGGGTATTCGAGTTCCTCGAAAGCGCGCGCAACTTCTATTATCGCAATTGCAGCAACGTGGAGCAGCACCCCGTCGACAAATCGGTCGAGGGCCTGCGCGAGGAACTACGCCGGCAGATCAGCCCCGCGGAAGTGGTGGTGGCGCTATCGAGCCTGTATGCCGCGCACCGCGACCTGCTGGTGTTCCAGCTCCACTATGCCAAGGCCAGCGACAAGCCGGTTATCCTGCTGGCTGGTTTCGGCCGTGAATTGGTATTGCCGCGCGAGGTCACCGGGCTGGCCGACGTCAGCGCCGGCTGGGATGAGCGGGCTTTGGTGGATGCAATCCGGCGTCAGGCGCGCCATGAAGAAACGACGCGCTGGGACACGATCGAATTCAAGATCGAGTGATGCTCAGGAACCGCTGGCGTGCTTGGCACGGGCAATGCCCTGATGGTTGCCGCCTTCGAGCGCCAGGAGCGCGGCCAACGGTGCAGCGGCGCGCGATGGGCTGCCGATGCGCGCCGTGCTCCTGACCGCTTCGACCCGGTTGTGCATCTCAAGTCCGTAAAGGCGCACAATGCATGCGGCGTAGCGCTGCGCCTCGTCGTTCGAGAACTTGCGCACCGACGCGCGCACTACGTTGTCTCCAGGCAAGGCGCGCGCGGCGTGCATGGCCTGCGACAGCTCCGCAAAATCCTGCTGTGCTTCCAGGGGCAGATCCTGCGCGTCGATATCCGCGAGATGATCGCAATATGCGGCGCACAGGCGATCCTTGAGTGCACCATGAGCAGCCAGCACAACGACGGCGGCTTCGAGTTGGTCGGCAAGCGCGCTGTTCAAGGGTCCGTCCTCAAGGCTGTGGCCACCTGGTGTGATGCTGTTGGATGCGCAACTTCAGGTACTGCCTTAATTGTTCTTAATATCTAAAGGCTTGTGGATCAGGGGTGTAGCGCGAGCATATCGCGTGATGCCTGCAGTTATCAACGTATCATTTGCGTATTCGGCCGACGTCATCCGGGCGGGGATTTTGGGCTAATTCATTATGAAACAGTGTGCTATGGATATTTTCTCATGCCTTCTGTAACGTAGACTCTGAGGGATTAAGAATAGAAGCTGGCTAGCGACCTGATATCGTTGGCGTTTAACAGGGGTCAGTCGTGGGAATGCCTGAAACATGGCGCGGAATCTACCCCATCACCAGCTTCGTGCTCGAAGCGCTGGGCCGGAAGCGCGACGCCAGCGCCGATGGGATCCTGTCGCCTGAAGAGCAGACGCTGCTGACGGCAGTCGAGTTCTGGGCTGCCGCGGCCCACGGCACTCTACTGCTGCATCTGCGGCCCAATATGCGCCAGAAACTGGATGCGGCGGGGCGCGCCTTTGCCACGCTCGGCGCCATACGCGTGGTGAGCCTGCTGCGGGTCGCGGGCGAAGAACTCAGCGACGGCCCGATGCGCCAGTCGGAGACGGCCGTCGTCGAGCAACTCGACGAGCGGCTGTCGCGCACCGATGACAACGTCGAGGACCTGATCGCCCGGTACGCGGGTGCGATCGAGCAAGCAGCGGAAAGCGCGACCGCGCAATGATCCCGCCGGCCGGAGACGACCGGGTGCCGGCGCGGCGCTTCGACGCCGCTGGCGTGGCGCGCGTTGATCAGCGCGCCATCCTGATACTGGCCGGCCCGCTGATCGCCAACAGCGCCGTGCAGCTGGTGCTGAGCCTCACCGATGTCTGGTTCATTGGCCGCATCTCCACGCAGGCGCTGGCGGCGGTCAGCGCAGTGCACTGGCTGGCCATCGTCGTGCTCATGGTGCTGTCGGGCGTGGGCATGGCGGTCCAGACCGTGGTGGCGCAGGCCCATGGTGCGCGGCGGCAGGCGCGGGCCGCCCAGGCGGTGTGGATCGCGTTGTGGGCGCTGTTGCTGTCCACGCCTTTGTTCCTGGCAGTGGGGCTGTCGATCCGCACGATGCTCGCACCGTTCGGATTGCCCCCGGCGATCGTCGATCTGGCAGCTGCCTTCTGGCTGCCGCGGGTCGGCGGCTCCTGCTTTGGCGCGGGCGTCTGGGCGCTGCTCGGGTTCTTCAACGGCATCGGCCGTCCACGAGTCACGCTGCTGGTCACGGCGGTCATGGCGGTGACCAACGCGGTCTTCAACGAGGTCTTCATTTTCCACTGGCACCTGGGCGTGGCGGGTTCCGGGCTCGCCACCATGGTGGCGCAGGCCTGCGGGCTGGCGATCGCGATGATCGCGTTCCTGCGCGGGCACTACCGCCGCGGCTACCGCACGCATCTCACCTGGATGCCCAATCTGCGCCGCATCTGGGCGCAGTTGCGCATCGGCTTTCCCATGGGGCTGCTGATGGCCGCCGACCTGATCGGCTTCTCGCTGTTCCAGATCATGCAGGTCAAGCTCGGCGAGGTAGAGGGCGCGGCCTCGCAGATCGTGATGATCATGACGGCGATCGCCTACCTGCCGGGTGTTGGCATCGCCCTGGCGGGCACGACGCTGGTCGGGCAGGCCATCGGTGCCGGCGATCGCGACTGGGCTTACCTGCTCGGGAATCGCGTGATCATGATGACCGCCGTGTACATGGGTGGCATGGGCCTGCTGCTGGCGCTGTCCGGCCCGTGGCTCCTGCCGCTGTTCATCGGGGTCAGCGGCGCATCGACGGCCGCGGTCATCGCGCTTGGCGCGCAGCTGCTGTGGATTGCCGCCGCCTATCAGTTCTTCGATGGCCTGAACCTGGCGAGCGGCCTGTGCCTGCGCGGCGCCGGTGACGCGCTGGTGCCGGCGAGCATGGTGATCGCGCTGTCGTGGCTGCTGTTCGTGCCGCTGGCGCACATGCTGAGTTTTGCTCCCGGCCAGGGATGGGTCACGTTCCTGCCGCAATGGGGATGGGGCGCACGCGGCGGCTGGTTCAGCGTCGTGTGCTACACCATGCTGGTAGGCGCTGCGCTCGTGGTGCGCTGGCGCTCGCGTGCCTGGCAAGGGATTACAATCTAGCGCCATGCACATCGCCATCTTCACGACCGGCGGCACCATCGACAAGGTGTATTTCGACGCCAAGGGCAATTACCACGTCGGCTCGCCCATGGTGAGCGAGCTGCTCGTGCACGCTCGCCTGGCCGAAATGCCCGAGATCACCGAGCTGCTGCGCAAGGACAGCCTCGAGATGACGGAGAGTGACCGGCAGGTCATCCGCGCGGCCGTTGAGGGCAGCGCGGCGAGCCGGGTCCTGATCACCCACGGCACGGATACCATGGTCGCCACTGCGTGTGCGCTTGCCGGGATTCCCGGCAAGACCATCGTACTGACCGGTGCCCTGCAGCCCGGGCGCTTCAGCGACAGCGATGCGGCCTTCAATCTCGGGCTGGCCTTTGGCGCCGTCCAATTATGTTCAGCGGGCG
Source organism: Gammaproteobacteria bacterium (assembly GCA_025357915.1). GTDB lineage: Bacteria > Pseudomonadota > Gammaproteobacteria > Steroidobacterales > Steroidobacteraceae > FEN-1191. The sequence goes on along the minus strand of JANYLH010000032.1, from coordinate 9,886 downwards.
TCTATGTGGTGGCCAACGGCACGGTGTTTCCAGCCGACCGGGTGCGCAAGAACCTGGAATTGAACCGTTTCGAGCCGCTATAGCAGGGAATCGCGCAATAACGCGCGCCTCATTGCGATCTGGCGAACCGGGTCACAGACCGCAGGCATGCGGCGCGCTAATTTCCCGACTTATGTCCCTGCCCGCCTCGCCCGTATCGCTGAAATCCGCTCGTCAGCCCACGCAGGCCAGCACCTGCGGGCAGCGCATTGTCGCTTCGCTCCCGCTGCTGTGGGCCAAGTGGGTGTCGCTGCACGATGCCGCGGGCAACATTTACTGGCAGCAGGGCGAGGTACTCGGGCCTGCCGAGCGCGAGGCGATTCGCGTGGCGCTCGAGAGTTTCGTGGGCAAGGGCGCCCCCGCGCGCGTCAATCACCCGCTGCAACGCGACCGTACGGCGTTGCTGTTGCGCGCGGAGGACGATTTCCATCCCTTCCTGGGCTTCGTGATGCTGGTGGTCGATGACCGCTGGCTCCGTGGCAAGGGCACGGCGGCCCCCGATCTGCCAATTCCGGTAGTCCGCGCGGTGCGGGAGTGGGGCGCCACGCTCGGTTGCGGCGCGCAGGGCCCCGTCCTGGGAGGCAGCGCCTCGACCGCCGAAATGCGGGCGCCGCAGATGGTCGCGCTGCTCGAGGGCAGCCCCAGAGTCGACGATGCCGAGGCCGATCGGTACCTCGAGAAACTCCATGCTTTCGCCATGGAGCTGCATGCGCAGCACCTGACGCCGATCCAGGCCGGCACCCGCATCCGGCGCTATGAAATACTGATGCGCGCCGCGGGAAATCCGGTCTCGGATTCGGCTCCGCAGGAGCTCATCAAAGGTGCGGAAGCGCTGGGTCTGGGTGCGGTGCTCGACCGGCGCGTGGTCGGCGAGCTGCTGGTCTGGCTCGCGCAGCGCTCGGAAATCTGGTCGGGAGAACCTGCGCAATTCTCGGTGAATCTGACTACCGGAGCGCTCAGCGACAGCAACTTCCTGACGTACGTGCGCCTGTGCCTGGAGAAAGCGCAACTGCCTCACGGCCTGATCGCCTTCGAAGTGCAGCACGAATTCTGCCGGCACGAACCGCAGTACTTTGCGCACCTCGCCGCGCAGCTCGAGCTTGCGGGCGCCGGCGTGGTGATCGACAATTTCACCCTCAGCGACACGGGTATCGATCTGCTGCTGCAGCCGGGCGTGTGCCTGGTCAAGCTCGACCCGCAGCTGACCCGCGATCTCGTCAATGATCGCGGGTGCCAGGCTCGGGTTGCGGCGATCGCCCAGGCGGCACGCGTCGCCGGCGTCCACGTGGTGGCGAAGAACGTCGAGTGCGAGAAATTCGAGGCTTTGCTCCAGGCCCTGGGCGTGGACTTCATGCAGGGCTACGGCACCAGCGCGCCGGCGCCACTTCAGGCCATCGACGCCCAGCGTGAGTTGCGCGCCGAGCGCGAGATCGTTGATCCGCGCTACGGTGAGGAGCCGGCGGTGGCTGAACCCCTGCTCGCTGCCACCGGTTAGACTCCCGGGGTGACCATCAGCGACGAACCGGGTCCGCCGGCCACCGAACGGCGGGTGCGGAGTGAACGCCGCTCGCAAACCATGCGTGCAGTGGTTGCCGGGGGCTGGCATGCCCGGCGCCGCAATCCGCGGCGGGGCGACGCGGTCCGTCCCGGTTCCGTTGACTGGCACGCGCCGCAATGGTTTGCCGCTGCGCTCATCGTATTGCTGCTGTCGATGGCGGACACCTTCCTGACGCTGGAACTGGTCCAGCATGGCGCGATCGAGGTCAACCCGATCATGGCGCCGCTGGTCATCGGTGGCGGCCGCAGTTTCGCGTTTCTAAAATTGGCGCTCACTGCGACGGCGGTGGCGATTCTGGTTACGCTGACACGCGTGCCAGCCTTCGGGCGCCTGCTCGCGGGGCCGATCCTGGTCGGCACGGCATTCTTCTATGCCTTGTTGATCAGTTACGAGCTGTGGCTGGTCGAGAACCTCATTTACTGACATCTACTGTCAAATCCCCGCTGCCCGACCGGGCCTTGCTGGGGTAGTCTGGGTGCGGAACTTCAGTACAAGCGCCCGGGTCTTACTGTTCAATGAGCCAGGAACCCAAGAATGAGCTGGTTTCCGCCCACCTGGAGCGCGTTCCCTGGTGGCGTGCTGCCTTTGGGCGACTGGCCAGCGGCAGGCACCGTCGCCATCAGGAGACACTCGACCGCCTGGCGGAGCGGAGCGTTACCGACACGATCGCTGAAGCCGATGTGAACTCCTGGCTCGCGATGCTCGAGGGTGAAACCCGGCGCCAGTCGGACCAGCGCCGCGATCGCTAGTTGCGGCCTGCCGGGGAGCCCTTCCTAGAACGTCACACCCGCGCGCGCAAAGTAGAACGCGCCATTCATGCCGATCGGCGAGAGTACGTCGTACGGGAAATTGCCTGCGTAATTGATATCGTCACTGGAGCGGTCCGGATACTCGTCCAGCGCATTGTCGGCGCCAAGGGCCACTGACAGGTGCGCAGTAACCCTGAATTCGGCCTCCAGATCGAGCTGCGACTTGGCCGAGTACGTCTGGCTCGGCACGAAACCGCCGAAGTCAAAGACCCGCGTGGCACTGCCGTAGCGGGTCACCCGCCCCAGGAGCGACCAGCGCGGATTGCTCCATTCGGCCGTCACGATCGCCTTGTTCCTGGGCGCCGCATCTTCAAGTGTGTTGCGCTCCTCGAGGCCCACCAGCGCGGTGTGGACATTCAGCGCCACCAGTTGCGCCGGCGTCGCGTCGACGCCATCGATGCGCGTCTTCGCGTAGGAGTAAGCCCCGCTCAGCTTGAGGGTCCCGCCCCCGGCATCAACAAGGTAACTCGCAATCAGATCGAAGCCGGCGGTCCTGGTGTCCACGGCATTGGTGAAGAAGTTGACCGCGTCGACTCCGGTGAGCCCAAACTGTGTCTGGATGAGATTGGTCAGCTCGGAGCTCTGCAGACGCTCCGAGATCGTGATGCGGTCCTTGACCGTGATGTGGAAGTAGTCCGCCGTCAGGCTGAAATGGGCGCCCGGGGCCAGCGTAAACCCGCCGCTCCAGTTGAGCGATTTCTCGGCGCGCAGATCCTGGGCGCCCAGCGCCCGGGCGATCGGGCTGGCTACCGGCAAGGTCAGCACCTGCGCCAGCACGCCCTGGTCGCCAAAACTCGTGGAGGTCAACTTGTAGGAGACCTGGCTGAGCGAGGGGGCGCGGAAACTGTTGGACACCGCCCCGCGCAGCGCAAAGGCGGGCGTGATTTTGTAGATCGTGCTCAGCTTGCCGGCCACGGTATTGCCAAAATCATCGTAGTGTTCAAAACGCCCGGCCAGGTCAACGAACCACTCACTCGCAGGATGGAGCGAGAGGTCGGCGTAGACGCTGCCAACCGTGCGTGAGGCATCGGCTTCGTCGGCCGGGGTCAGCCCGGGTCCGGCCTGTGCGCCAGCGTCCTTGTCGATGAAAGGCCCGGCTGCGTACGAGGCCGGATCGCCGGCGCCCGTCTGGTACTTTTCGCGGCGATACTCGGCGCCAATCGCCAGGTCGAGCGGCTGCGACAGGCCGGCGTCGAGCTGGCGCGTGGCATCGAGGTTGATGGTCAGCTGGCTGAAGGTGAAATCGCCGATCTTGAAAGTGGTCGGACTGTACAGGCCGAGCGAGGCATTAAGGGAATGCTGCAGGCCGTAGTCGAACTTGTTCTGGCCGAAAGTCGCTGAGCTGTCCCAGGACCAATCTGCTGCCTTGCCGTTGAAGCCACCGGTGATCGACAGGTCCTTGTTGAGGCCCGTGGTCTGCGGACGAAAGCCGTTCGGATAGACCGCGAGCTGGTTTCCCGAGCTGTCGGGGTAGCGGAAGAACGCCGCGCCCAGTGAATCGCGGTGATCGTAGGTGGCGAAGGAATAGAACTCGGCGTCGCTGGCCAGCGGCAGGCGCGCGTTGTACCAGACGTCCTTGTCCTTCGACTCACCATCGCCCGGCGCGTAGTTGCGCTGGCCTTGCGTGGCCAGGTTGGCCGCCGTCGGGTCAGCCTGAAAGATGATGGTGTCGAAACCGGCGCGATTGGTGCTGCCGCGGTGGCGGAACTCCGCGCCCACGTCGAGGAACCCGCGGCCGAGCGCAAAGCCATGCTTCAGCTGCGCAACCGTCGTGCCACCGTCGCGGAGATTCTGCCCGGTCGGCTTGAACGAGGTGCGGTTCTGGCCATAGCTCAAGCTGGCTTCGCCGCCAGAGGCGCTGTCATCCAGAATGACGTTGATGACGCCGGCGATGGCGTCCGATCCGTACTGCGCGCCGGCGCCGTCGCGCAGCACCTCGATGCGCTTGATGGCGTTGAAGGGAATTGAATTGAAATCGACTGGCGTCGTACCCTTGCCAATCTTGGCTTCGAGATTGACGATCGCCGAGGTGTGGCGGCGCTTGCCGTTGACCAGCACCAGCACCTGGTCCGGGCTCATGCCGCGAAGCTGCGCGGCGCGCACGTGGTCGGCGCCGCCGGAATTGGATTGCCGCGGAAAATTGAAGGAAGGTACGAGCGATTGCAGCGCCTGGCCGAGCTCGCCGCCGGTCGCCCCGGTTTTTGCCAGATCACGCGCCGACAGCACGTCGACGGGCACCGGCGAGTCGAGCACCGTGCGGCCCTTGGTGCGCGTGCCGGTGACGATGATTTCATCGAGCGTGTCGGTGGGCATTGCGCCTGCCGCGGCCGGCGCTTCCGCCCCAGTGGTCAGGATCGGCAATGCAGCGAGTACGGCGGCCGTAACGATACGCCTCATGGTCAACGCTCCTCGGTTCGTGGGCAACTGAATGGTCCGCGTGGCTGGGTGTTTTAATGCGCCACGCCGGACACAGGCTACCCCTATACTATAAATTGAGGCGGATTGACGCAACTGAACGCGGGTGCCCAGCAGATGAATGAAGTGATGCACGCCGTGCCGAAACGTCAGTTGTCGGTTTGGCACGCCATGTCGGTGTGCGTCGGCATGGTGATCGGCGCCGGGATCTTCTCGACCACACCGGTGGCTGCGGCCAATGTCTCGACCAGCACGGGGCTGCTGCTGGCCTGGGCGTTCGGCGGCGCCATGTCGCTCGCGGGTGCGCTGTGTTTCGCCGAGATGGCCGCGGCCTTTCCCGACGCTGGCGGCGACTATTTCTTTCTCTACAAGGCGTATGGACCGCGCCTCGGATTCCTGTTTGCCTGGTCGCGCTTCGCCGTGATCCATACCGGCTCGATGGCGATGCTCGCCTATGTGTTCGGCGATTACCTGGGGCAGGTCATTCACCTGGGTCCGAACGGCAGCGCGATCTACGCCGCGCTGATCGTGATGCTGTTGGTGGGTGTCAACCTTGCGGGCATACGCTTCGGCATCCACACGCAAGTCGTGCTGATGAGCGTGGTGTTGTTCGGTCTGCTCAGCGTCGGTGCTGCCGGACTGTGGATCAGCCTGCAGGGAATGCCGCCGCTCCATGCCGCTTACGCGCCGGGTGCGGTGCCGGTGACCCACTGGGGCACGGCATTGGTGTTCATCTTCCTCGCCTATGGCGGCTGGAGCGACGCCGCCACGCTGTCGGCGGAAATGCGCGACAGTGAGCAGGGCATCAAGCGCGCGCTGCTGCTGGGCATGAGCGTGGTCACGGCGCTTTACCTGCTGGTCAACTGGGCACTGCTGCGCGGGCTGGGGCTCGCAGGGCTCGCGGTCACGGGCGCGCCGGCTGCCGAACTGATGCTGCGCGCCTTCGGCAAGCCCGGGCAGTTGCTGATCGTCACAGTAGTCGCGCTGACCTCGATAACGGTGCTGAACGCGCTGCTGATCGCCGGAGCACGCACCACCTACGCGGCGGCCCGCGACACCGTGACGCTGCAGGGACTCGGGCGCTGGCACGTGGTGCGCGGTACTCCGCCGGCGGCGATCCTGGCGATCGGCGTGGTAGCGCTGTTGCTGGTCGGGTTCGGTGCCTACACCCGCCAGGGCTTCGCCACGATGGTGGATTACCTCTCGCCCGTGTACTGGTTCTTCCTGGCGCTCAGCGGCGGCGCCTTCTTCATCCTGCGGCGGCGGTTCCCGGCGGCGCGCCGTCCGTATCGCGTGCCGTTCTACCCCGTGATGCCGCTGGCATTCATGTGCGGCAGCATCTACGTGCTGTACAGCAGCCTGGCGCATGTCAAGGTGGGGGCCGTGACCGGCGTCGTGGTGATGCTGGCCGGCGTGCTGCTGCTCCTGCCGATGCGGTTCGTGACGCCCCCGGCAGGCTGACAGTGGGGCCCGGATAGCCCACACTAGGGCATCGCGTTAGGGAGGCTGATCGATGGCAGACACTTACCACAAGCGCAGGGTCGGCAAGCGCACGCTGTCGCCGGTCACGCAGATGATGGGTTTCGGCTACGACCCGCACCTCTCCGAGGGTGCACTGAAGCCGCCCGTGTTCCTGACTTCCACTTTCGTATTCCGCACCGCGCAGGACGGCAAGAATTTCTTCGACTACACCTCTGGCCGCAAGCCCCTTCCCGATGGTGCCCGCGGCGGCCTGGTCTATTCGCGCTTCAACAACCCGAATCTCGAGGTGCTCGAGGACCGGCTCGCGCTCTGGGACGAGGCCCAATCCGCTGCGGTGTTTGCGTCCGGCATGGCGGCCATTGCGACCACGTTGCTCGCATACCTCAAGAGCGGAGACGTGCTGCTGTTCAGCCAGCCGCTCTATGGCGGCACCGAGACGCTGATCGCCAGGGCGCTGCCGAACTATGGAATACAGAGCGTCGGATTTACGGATGGGCTCTCGAAGGGGGATGTCGATACGGCTGTCGGCAGGGCATTGGAGCTCGGTCGCATAGGCCTGATCATGACCGAGACGCCGGCCAATCCGACCAATGCGCTCGTCGACCTCAAGCTCATGGCGGCGACCGCCGATGAGATCGGGCGCCGCCAGGGTTATCGGCCGCCGATCGTGACCGATAACACCATGCTCGGCCCGGTGTATCAGCAGCCGCTCAAGTGCGGTGCCGACATCAACGTGTACTCGCTGACCAAGTATGTGGGCGGTCACTCCGATCTGGTGGCGGGCGGCGTCTCGGGCAGTCGCGCACACGTGCAACCGATCCGCCAGCTGCGCGGCGCAGTCGGTACGCAGCTCGATCCCAACACCTCATGGATGCTGCTGCGCTCGATGGAGACGCTCCAGTTGCGCATGGAGCGCGCCTGCGCCAATGCGCGCACGGTGGCTGAGTTTCTCGCGACCCATCCCAAGGTCACGTCGGTCAATTTCCTGGGCCTGCTCCCACCAGCAGATCCACGCCGCGCGGTGTTCGAGCGCCAATGCGGTGCAGCCGGATCAACGTTTTCTTTCGAAGTGAAGGGAGGGGAGCCGGGTGCCTTCCGCTGCCTCGACGCCCTGACCGTGATCAAACTGGCCGTGAGCCTGGGCGGCACCGAAAGCCTGGCCAGCCACCCGGCCTCCATGACGCACTCCGGTGTGCCGGAAGAGGTCAGGCGGCGGCTCGGCATTTCCGAGTCGATGATCCGCCTGTCGGTGGGCATTGAGGACGCACCGGACCTGGTGGAAGATCTGCGCCAGGCGCTCGAGCAGGTGTAGACCTTGAAGAGCAAAAAGGAAATCGTCGACAACTGGTTGCCGCGCTACACCGGCACGGCGCTCGCTGATTTTGGCCCCCACGTGCTGCTCACGAATTTTGGCAACTACCTGGAGGTGTTTGCGCGCCTCGTGAACGCGCCGATCGTCGGCCAGGATCGCCCGATGCCCAACGCCACCGGGGATGGCATCACCATGATCAACGCCGGCATGGGCAGCGCCAACGCCGCCACGGTCATGGACCTGCTCTCGGCCGTGGCACCCAAGGCGGTGCTGTTCCTGGGCAAGTGCGGTGGGCTCAAGCGCAAGAACCAGATCGGCGACCTGGTGCTGCCAATCGCCGCGATCCGCGGTGAGGGCACCTCAAACGACTACTTGCTGCCCGAGGTGCCCGCCCTGCCTGCCTTCAGCCTGCAGCGCGCCATCTCGACGATCATCCGCGACCTGGCCTGCGATTACTGGACCGGGACCGTGTTCACCACCAACCGGCGGGTTTGGGAGCATGATGACGAATTCAAGGCGTATCTGCGCAAGACCCGCTCGATGGCCATCGACATGGAGACCGCGACCATCTTCGCGGCCGGCTTCGCCAATTCAATACCGACGGGCGCGCTGCTGCTGGTGAGCGATCAGCCGATGGTGCCCGAGGGCGTCAAGACCGAAAGCTCAGACCGCAAGGTGACCGACGCGTTCGTCGAGCGTCACGTACAGATCGGCGTCGAGGCGCTGCGGCTGATCCGCCGCCACGGCAAGAGCGTGAAGCATCTGCGTTTTGAGGAGTAGTCAGACCGCGGCCCGGCCAGGGTGCACTTCCCCGCAGGACCTGCAGCGGCGCAGATCTTCATCGGCGTAGAAGCGCTCGAACAGTGGCGGCAGGTCATCGACGATGCTCATCAGCTGCACTTCCACGCGGTGCACGAGGGCGTGGCACCGCAGGCAGTACCATTCGAAGCCATCGCGTACACCCGGTGGGCGCCGACGCTCCACGACCAGCCCGGCGCTGCCCGCTTCCGGGCGCTGCGGCGAGTGGCGAAAGTGGGGCGGTATCAGCAGTACGTCACCCTCGCGCAGCTGCACCTCTCCTGGCACGCCGTTCTCCATCGTGCGCAGGTGCATGTTGCCCCGCAGCTGGTAAAAGAATTCCTCATATGGATCGTCGTGGTAATCGTGGCGCCGGTTCGGCGCGCCGACCACCTGGATGATGAAATCGGAGTTCTCCCAGATCTGTGCGTTGCACACGGGCGGCCGCAGCAGCTGTGCGTGTTCGGTAATCCAGCGTTGCAGGTTCAGTGGCGTCACGCTCATTTCAGGATCCTCTCAGGTCGCCGAGGATAGCAAGATCTGCGATGATTGACGGCGCATGAAGCCACGTCGCGTCTGTGTATTGTGCGGAGCTGCCGCCGGCGCAGCGCCCGGGTTTGCGGCCGCGGCTGCGGCGCTGGGCGAACTGCTCGCGGCTGGCGGAAGCGAAATCGTCTACGGCGGCAGCAGCGGCGGGTGCATGGGCGCGCTCGCCGATGCCGCGCTCGCCGCTGGCGGCCGGGTAACGGGCGTCGTGCCCAGGCAGCTGATCTCCAGCGAGCGCCCGCACCAGCGGCTGACCGATCTCGAGATCACCGACGATCTGGCTTCACGCAAGCTCCGTATGTTCGCCCGGAGCGACGCGATCATCGCGCTCCCGGGCGGCACCGGAACGCTGGACGAACTGCTCGAGGCCCTGACGATGAAGCGGCTGGGCTATCTCGAACACCCCATCGCGGTCATCAACGTGCTGCGTTTCTATGACCCGTTCGTCACGCTGCTCGCGCAATGCATCGACGAGGGATTCGCCGATCGTACGCAGCGCGGGCTGTTCGATGTGCTGGCCGACGTCGCGGCAGTGGGCGCGTGGCTGCAGCGGGCCTAGCTGCTCAAGGCGTGGCTTTCAGATCCGGCTCCACCCAGCCGCGGCGCGCCTCGGGCGAGAACAGGCGAGCGCGTGTGTAGTACTGCAGAGGCCAGGTGCTCGTGGCCATTGGCGATGAGAGCAGCGTCCGCAGTCCCTGCTCGAAGCTGGCCGATGGATGTCCGGCAATTTCCGCGGCGATTCCGAACACGTAGAGCCGCGTAATCGACTCGTGATACCCGCTGTCGTCGGTGTTCGGCGTACCGACCGCTTCCATAACGAAGCGGTCGGTACGCCGAACACCGACGACAGCGGGTATCACGAGTCGATTACGCGGCTCTACGTGTTCGGAATCGCCGCGGAAATTGCCGGACATCCATCGGCCAGCT
>JANYLH010000012.1 GCA_025357915.1 Gammaproteobacteria bacterium | reverse complement strand
CGGCCGCAGCGATTCCTCGATTGCCTCGAGGAACACCGTGCGCTCGTCGTCGACGGCGAGTTTGAGATCCAAGCGCCCCCACCCGTGGTTAAACATAAGCCGATCAGGACTTTACATTAACTTCCGTATTCCGCTTATGTCAATGGAATATACGCATGGTGCGCCGCGCAATGAGAGGAGTCCTGAGCCGGGATGCCGGAGCTGGGCGGCAGGGCGGGATGCCCTACTTTCAAGCGAGCCCAGCGTGGCCCAGGGCTAAGCTTTTGTTTTTATAGGCCCGAGTTCAATTTGTAGGGCTGGCCGTAGGCTCAAGCCGCGCTGAAACCCGAGCCTGGTCCCGGTGCGGCCCTTATGGCGGGGTGGCGGCGGCGATCTGCCGCTGGATTAGCTCGGCCGCAGCCCGTGGGTCTGCGGCATCACGGATCGGGCGGCCCACCACGATGTAATCGGCGCCGTACTGAAGGGCCTGTTCGACCGACACGACCCGCTTCTGGTCATCGCTCGGGCGGTTCTCGACCGGGCGGATGCCCGGGGTAATCACCAGCAGGCGCGAGTCGATGTATTGCCTGAGCAGCTGCGCTTCGAGCCCGGATGAAACAACGCCATCGCATCCGGCTTCGAGCGCCCGGCGGGCACGCGACAGGACCAGCTGCTCGACATCGCACTTGAAGCCCAGGTCGTCGAGGTCGCCGCGATCGAGACTCGTCAGCACCGTGACGCCCAGCACCTTGACGTCGCCCTTGGCTTCGGCGGCTGCCTCCATGATCGACTGGTTGCCGTGCACCGTGGTGAACGTGATGCCGCGATTGCGGAGCTGTCGCACGGCGGCGGCTACCGTGGCAGGGACATCGAAGAACTTCAGGTCGACGAACACCTTCTTGCGGCGCGCGACCAGCCAGTCGAGCAGCGGGAAATATTCGCCCGCCATGAACAACTCGAGGCCGATCTTGTAGAACTGCACCGCATCGCCAAGCTGCTCGGCCAGTTTGCGCGCCGCGGCCGCGTCGACCACGTCGAGCGCGAAGATCAGGCGGTCGCGGCTGGGAATCGTCTGCTTCATCGGCAATGCCCCGTCAGGTACGTTCGGCAGGATCAAACAGCCGGCGATGTTCGAGTATCGCGTAGCGATCGGTCATGCCGGCCACGTAGTCGGCCACGATACGGGCGCGGCCGCGTGGGCCTTCGGCGGCCTCGGTGCGGCGCGCGGCGTCGCAATATTCCTCGGGCATCAGCCGCACGTCGCCCATGAAGGCGCCGAACAAGGCCTCGAGCACGCGCTTGGCCTTGCTGGTCATGCGCAGCACCCGGTGGTGCCGGTAGACGCGCTCGCGCAGGAACTGCTTGAGCTCGAGGTGTTGCGCAGCGATGTCTTCACTCATCGCGATCAGAGCGCCCTTGTGTGCGCGCACGGCGTCGATGTCCGCTGGCGCAGCGGCACGCAGCAATTCGCCGCTGGTGCGGATCACATCGATGACCACCTCGTTGATCATGCGGCGGATGAGCTCGTGAATGGCGCGCCTTGCCGGCAGCTGCGGATGCGCGGCGCGCACAGCCTCGGCGTGACGGCGCACCAGGCGTACTTCGCACAGGTCGTCGAGCGTGATCAGCCCGGCGCGCAGACCGTCGTCGACGTCGTGGTTGTTGTAGGCAATCTCGTCGGCAAGATTGGCGAGCTGTGCTTCCAGGCCACTGTGGGTGCGGTCGACAAAACGCTGGCCGACGTCGCCGAGTTCGCGGGCCTTGGGCAACGCACAGTGCTTGAGGATGCCTTCACGGCATTCGAAGGTGAGATTGAGTCCCTGGAAATCGGCGTAGCGCTCCTCGAGCTCGTCGACGACGCGGAGCGACTGCAGGTTGTGTTCGAAGCCGCCGTACTCGCGCATGCATTCGTTGAGCGCGTCCTGTCCGGCGTGACCAAAGGGGGTGTGCCCCAGATCATGCGCGAGCGAGATCGCCTCGACCAGCGACTCGTTCAGCGCCAGCGCGCGGGCGATGGAGCGGGCGATCTGCGCCACCTCGATGGAATGCGTGACGCGGGTGCGGTACAGGTCGCCTTCGTGGTTGACGAATACCTGCGTCTTGTAGGCCAGCCGCCGGAAGGCATTGCAGTGGATGATGCGGTCGCGGTCGCGCTGGAATTCGCCGCGGTATTCGGGCGGCGGTTCCGGAAAGCGGCGGCCGCGGGTGTGCGCGTCGTGCGCCGCGTAGGGCGCGAGCGTGTCTTCGGGTGCCGGGCGCGCGCTCATGCGCCGAATCGCTCGCGCAGCGTGTCGTGCAGCGCCGCGTCCGCATATTCGCCGGTGATATGTGCCTGCCCCAGGCCCTTGAGCAGCACCAGGCGCACGCGCCCGGATTTCACCTTCTTGTCGATGCTCATGAATTCGGCGGCCCGCGCGGCGCCGATCTGCGGCGCCTCGGTGCGCAGGCCAGCGCGCTTGAGGAGCGATTCGACGCGGGCCACCTCATCCGTCCGGAGTGTGCCGAGTCGCTGCGACAGGCCTGCGGCCAGGAGGAGCCCGACTCCGACCGCCTCGCCGTGCAGCCATTCGACGTAACCGGTGGCCGCCTCGATGGCATGAGCGAAGGTGTGGCCGAGGTTCAGCAGCGCGCGCTCGCCCTGCTCGCGTTCGTCGCGTCCGACGATCTGCGCCTTGATCTGGCAGGAGCGGAAGATGGCGTATCCCAGCGACGGTGCGTCGAGCCGCCGGAGCGCATCGATATTGCGCTCCAGCCATTCGAAAAACGCCAGGTCGCAGATCATTCCGTACTTGATGACTTCCGCCAGGCCGGCCTGCAGCTCGCGGGGGGGCAGCGTACCAAGTACCTCGGTGTCGGTGAGCACCTCGCGCGGCTGGTAGAAGGCACCGATCAGATTCTTGCCGCCGGGATGATTCACCGCCGTCTTGCCGCCCACCGAGGAATCCACCTGCGCGAGCAGCGTGGTCGGCACCTGCACGAAATCGACGCCGCGCTGGTAGCAGGCGGCCACGAAGCCGGCCAGATCGCCGATCACGCCGCCGCCGAGGGCCAGCACCAGCGCATCACGCCCAAAGCGGTTGGCAACCAGCACGTCGAAGACGCGCCCCGCCGTCGCGAGCGATTTGTGCTGCTCGCCGTCGGGCAGGATGACCTCGACAATGCGCCGGTCAGCCAGCGCGCTCTTGACGGCCCCGGCATAGAGCGGCGCAACGGTGGTATTGCTCACCAGCAGGATGTCGCGGGCCGGCACGGCCGCCTGCAGGAGCGAATGCTGCTGCAACAGCCCCGCCCCGATGTTGATCGGGTAGGAACGGTCTTCGAGCTCTACGGTGAGTGTCTGCATGCGAACGCGCGCGCCGGGGGCCGCAAGTATAACCGCGGACGGCTACGGGTTGGCGCTCGCGCCGCGGTAGGCCTGCACGATTCGGTCGGCGACATGGGCGACGCGTTTGCGGGTCGTGACCGCGGTGAAATCGGCTATCTCACGGTACAGCGGTTCGCGGATCTGCATGAGCTCGGCAAGGCGCTGCTGCGGGTCGCCGTTGCTGAGCAGGGGCCGGTGGCGGGTGCGGCCAGCCCGCTCGGCCTGCTGTGTCACCGAGGTCTCGAGGTAAACCACCCAGCCGCGCTCGGCCAACAGCCGGCGGTTCTCGGAATCGAGCACCGCGCCGCCGCCGGTCGCCAGTACTACACCGTGCTGCGCGGTGAGCGCGGCGATCGCCTCGCGCTCGCGCCTGCGGAACCCGGCTTCGCCCTCGCGCTCGAAGATCAGCGGAATGTCAGCGCCGGTGCGCAGCTCAATTTCATGGTCACTGTCGATGAAGGGGAGGTCGAGAATCCGCGCGACCTGCCGGCCCACGGCAGTCTTGCCCGAACCCATGGGGCCGATGAGGAAGATATTGGGACTGCCGATCATTGCCCGCCTAGCATGCCGGGGATGGCGCCAGAAACAAAGCGGCCGCCCGAGTGGGCGGCCGCGCGCAGATCAGCCTGCTGCCAGGTTGTACTTCGGGTCAGTTCCGATCTGCGCAGGTCAAGCCCACGCCATACGGACTGACGGGTCCGGGCGGCCCGATGGTGCAGGCGTAGTCCGACACCGCGCCTTGCAGCACGAAAGTCGCAGCGGTGCTGCTTTGGGTGCCCTGCACCGTCGTTGACGCCACCAGCGACACCATGACCCAGTACGCGTGATCACGCGGGTAGGTGATGGTGATGTCCAGCCGACCCTTGGAGTCCGTCGTGCCGGAACTCGGCGATACGACCGCGACGTTGCCCGGATCCAGCTTGGTGTTAGTGTTGTAGTCCTTACACGGCGTGGGACCGCAAAAACCAAGTGAATTGATGTTGCCGGTGTAGTCCGTATCCTCATTCTTGCACATGGTCGTGACCTTGTAGGAACCCGGGTCGCCCGTACCCGTTGTGTATTTGGGTTGCCAGGGTCCGGGCGTGGGGCAATTCAGCGACATCGTACCCTTGCCGTACGCGACCGGCAGGACCGCCAACGTCACCGGCACATTGGCGAGCGCCGCACCGCCGCTGTCCACCGCGAACACCGAATACGTGATCTGATAGACGGCGGGACCCTGGCCGACATCGATCGTGTTGCCCGTGCCGAGCGACAGGAACACGGTCTGGCCACCGACCGTCAGCGTAGTCGTGCTGTTGATGGGGGTCGCATGGACCGTCGCCGAGATGATTACACCATTGGCGCCGCTGCTGGTATTGCCCGCCGTGTACACCGTCTGGGCTCGGCCCTGGGCGTCCGTTACAGCCGTCGCTGCCGAGAGCCCGCCATTGGTCGGGTCGGTCGTCACCTGGAAATCGATTGTCGCGCCCTCGACCAGGTTGTTGGCGGCATCCCGGACCAGCGCCGTGATCGTGCTCTGGCCCTGCACCCCGACCGTCGCCGGCCCGGCCTGCAGGGAAATCTGGCTCGGATTGTTGGCGACGAAATCGAGCGTGAGTTGCGCCGTGACACCCGCGCCGGTGGCACTGATGATCGCCGGTCCCGCACCGGTCGAGCTGATCGACACGGAGGCCTGGCCACTCCCGTCCGTGACCACCGGGGTCGCCGGCACCAGCGTTCCGCGGGTGGCGGCAAAGGTGACCGCCGAGCCCACGACCGGCGCCGCGTTGTTCAGCCACGTGACCGTCACGACCTGCGATACACCGAGATTCACCTTGGTGTTGTTGGCCGGCGCCGTAATGTTGAAACTCTGGGTGCTCACGGTAAGCGAGATCTGCTGCTGGAGCCCCGTCGTCGTCGCCGTGATCGTGTCATTGCCACCGTTAACCGCAGTCACCGTAAAGGTGCCGCGCCCGCTGGCATTGGTCACCAGTGATGCCGGCGCGAGCGTGTTGCCATTGGCAGAGACCAGCGTTACGGTCGCGTTGGGGATGCCCTGGCCGGAGGAATTGGTCAGCACCACGGTGAAATTCGCGCTGTTGCCCAGCACCAGGTTCGTAGCAGAACCGCTCAGCGTCAAGGTGGTGCCGGTCACGCTCACGGGGAGCGACGCCGTCGCGGTGCCGGCGGTCGCGGTCACGGTGATCGTGCGGTTGGTCGGATCAATGCCCGCACTCAACGTCGCCTTCGCGGTGCCGGTGGCATCCGTCGTGCCCTGGGTGACGATGATGGCGCCCGAACTCGCCTGAAAACTCACGGTCACGCCGGTCACGACGTTGTTGTTCGCGTCACGCACACTGGCGCTGATCGTCGCGGAGGAAGATCCGTCCGAAGGTATCTGCGGGGTACTGGTCACGATCGTGATCGTGCGCTGCGTGTTCACCACCGAAATTGCCGTGCTGGCTGAAACCGTGCCCGCCAGTGCAGTCACCGTGATCGAGGAACTGGCGGCAGCGCCGCTGGCCGACAGCGTCGCAGTCGCGGTGCCGGTGGCGTCGGTCGTTCCCTGCCCGATCACGAGACTTCCGGCCGTGGACGAAAAAGTCACCAGCACGCCGCTCAGGGCGTTGTTGTTGGCGTCCTTTACCAGTGCGGTGAGACTGGCGGAAGATGAACCGTCAGCCGGGATGGACATGACGTCGGCGGTCAACTGCACCGCAGCGACGGTCGTGTTCGTGGTGCCGCCACCGCAACTGTTGGTGAACGAGGTACTGCAGCCACTGCCGCCGCCACAGGCCGCCAGGGCCAGGGCCGCGAGTGCTGAAAACCATCGAAGTTTGCGCATCTTGATCACCTGAGCTATTGATCCGTTGGTAAAGTCCATGGGCGTTCCCCGGCAGGTCAATTGACCTTGACCCCTTCACGCAGGATCTTCGGCGTCACGAAGATCAACAGCTCGTTCTTGTTATTCACCTTGGCCGTGTTCTTGAACAGATGGCCGAGTATCGGAATGTCGCCAATGTAGGGCACCTTCTTTTCCGAATCGCGGCGCGTCGTCTCGAGGATGCCGCCGAGCACCACGGTCTGGCCGTCGCCGACCATCACGCGCGTAGTCAGCGTGCGGGTGTCGATCGCCGGCACGTTGACGCCGCCCGAAGTCACCACCACCTGGCCGATGCTGTCTTTGGTGACGGCAAGGTCGAGGATGATGCGGTTGTCCGGTGTAATGAGCGGGGTCACCTTGAGCGACAGCACCGCCTTCTTGAACGAGATCGTGGTCGCGCCGCTCGAGGCCGACTGCTGATACGGAATTTCCGTGCCCTGCTCGATGGTCGCTTCCTTCTGGTTCGCCGTGATGATGCGCGGCGAGGACACCACTTCGCCGCGCCCTTCGGCCTGCGCCGCGGAGAGTTCGAGATCGACGATGTAGTCGGAGCCGAGCAGCATGAACGCGAGGCTCCCGGCCGGGTTCGACACCGGCATGTTGATGTTGTAGCGGTTGCTGGCGGCGTCGCCCGTGGGCACGCCGACCGGATAGGGGCTGCCGGTCTTGCCCAGATTGCTGAGCGCGCTGCTCAGGCCGGTATCAGCGCCCGAAGCCGTGCCGGATGTGAGGAACAGGCCATTGGTGCCGTTGCCGCGCGTGCCGGTGAGGCCGGCGCGCACGCCCAGGTCGCGCTCGAAATCGTCATTGACGATGACCACGCGCGATTCGATCAGCACCTGGCGCACCGGGATGTCGAGCGTGGCAACGAGCTTGCGCACCGCGTCGATGCTCTCCGAGGTATCGGACAGGAGCAGGGTGTTGGTGCGCTCATCGACGGCGACGCTGCCCCGGGTTGAGAGTACGGAACTGCCGGCCGCGCCTTTGAGGAGCGCCGCGAGATCCACCGCCTTGGCGTAGTTCACCTGCAGAAACTCGGAACGGACCGGCGCCAGTTCCTGGATGTCCTTCTTAGAGGCGAGGTCGGCCTTCTCGCGCGAGGCCAGCTCGTCGGCTGGGGCGACGATGATCACGTTGCCATCGCGCCGCTTGTCGAGCCCCTTGGTGCGCAGCACGATGTCGAGTGCCTGGTCCCAGGGGACGCTCTGCAGGCGCAGCGTCACGCTGCCCTTGACCGTGTCGCTCACCACGATGTTCTGGCCGCTGGCATCAGCCAGCAGCTGCAGTACCGCGCGCGTGTCGATGTCCTGGAAATTCAGCGAGAGTTTCTCGCCGCTGTAGACGCGCTTTTCCTCGGTGTTCGCCGCGGCCTTGACCACCGGCTGCACTTCGACCACGTACTGGTCATCGGACTGGTAGGCCAGCTGCTGGAACTCGCCGCTGGCGCTGAGCACGATGCGCGTGTCGCTGTTGACCCGCAGCGCGTCGAAACCGCTGACCGGCGTGCCGAAATCCTGGGTGTCGTAGCGCCGCGCGAGCCGCTTGGGCAGCGTGGCGTCGGCAAAATTGACGATGATCTGCGAGCCCTGCTGGCTCAGGTTGATCGGTGTGCGCGGATCGGACAGGCGCACCACCAGCCGGCCGACGCCGCCTTCGCCGCGACGGAAGTCGATGCTGCGGATCTCGCGCGAGCTGCTTGCAGTGCCGGCCGAGTCAGGCGCTGCAGCCGGGGCCACGGCCGCCGTGGACATGGCCGCCGCGCCGGCGCCCACGGTCACGATGATGTCGTTGCCGGCGACGCGCGTCTGGTAGGGCTGCAAGGCATCGAGGTTGAGCACGATGCGCGTGCGGCCGTTCGCTTCGGCTGCGAGCACGGTGTCGACGCCGGCCGAGGCCACGTCGATGCGGCGTGAGGGCAGCGCCAGCGCCGTGCCCGGCAGGTCGAGCGAGATGCGCGCGGGCTTGTCGATGGTAAAGCTCATCGGCTCGGCAGCGGGGCCGCTCAGATGCAGAGTGAGTTGCACCTGCTTGCCGCCGAGGGTTTGCACGTCGATGGACTGGAGTGTGTTGCCGGGTGCGCTGGCCGGGGCGTCAGCCGCCTGGGCACCCTGCATGACAAGCGCGGCGGCCAGGCAGGCCAGTGCCAGCCCCAGGGCGCTACGCAGGTGGTGGACGGCGGTAGGTCGGTTCATTCGCTTGCTCTCCATTCCGGTCACTCGTTCAGGGCCAGGGCCGCGGGGCGTTCGATGTAGCCGCCGAGGCCGTCGGGAACGAGTTCAACCACACTGATCTTGTTGGGCACGATTTCGGTGATGCGGCCATCGTTCTGGCCGAGGTGGTTGCCCACCAGCACGCGCTGCACGCGGCCATCGGCCACCTTCACCAGGCCGTAACTCTGCCCGTTGAGCTTGAGCGTACCGACCATCTTCAGCGTATCGAGCGAGAACTGTTCAAGGAACTCGCGATTGTGCTGGGTATCGGGACGCGGGCCGCTGGCCGCGCCGCGCGAGCCACCCGGCACGAACGGCGAGCGCATGGCGCTGCTCGAATAGACGTAACTGTCGTAAGGCTTGATCTCGGGGAGCGGTTCGACGCGCCCGCCCGGCTCTTTCCTGGTCGCCTCGATGAAGTTTTTCAGGTCGGCATCGCGCCCGGAGCAACCCGCCAGCGTGCCGCCGCACAGCACCGCGATTGTCAGGATTTGCCAGGACTTGAGTTGATTGTGCTGCATCCGCTTAGCCCGCTGGCCGCTTGGCCGCCTGTTCGCTCTTGCGCCGCTCGGCCCCGGCCTGCGCCACTTCCTCGTCGTCGAGATAGCGATAGGTCTTGGCCGTCAGATCCATCTGCAGCTGATCAAAGCCGCCGCCGGTCTTGCTGATGGGCTCGATCTTCACGTCATGGAGCGTCACGATGCGTGGCAGCGCCGCGATTCCGCTGACGAAGGCGCCAAACTGGTGATAGCTCCCGGCGAACCGGATCTTGATCGGCCGCTCGGCGTAGAAATCCTTGCGCACTTCGCCTTCGGGCTGGAACAGCTTCTGGTCGAGCGCCGCCGCCAGGCCAGTCTGCGAAATATCGACCAGCAGGTTGTCGACCTCGGTCTTGCTCGGGAGCTGGCGCAGCATGGCGCCGAACGATTTCTCGATATCCGCGAGCTGCTGCTTGTACACGTCGAGATTGGTGGCTTTCGAATGCTTGGCGCGGAATTCGCTGCGCAGCTGCATCTCCTGGTCCTGCAGCTGCTGGAGCTGCGGGTTCAGGTCGGTCCAGGCCAGGAAATAGGCGGCTACCAGCGTCAGGATCAGGAAACACACGCCGACGGTGCCGGCCCGTACCGCGAACGACCAGCGACCCGGGTCACGCGGATCGAGTGCGCGCAGTTCGTCGATCAGGCTCACTGGGCACCTCCGTTACGCACCGGCCGCCTGGTCTTGGCAGAGGTCTCATCTTCGTCGCCGCTGGTCGCGATCTGCGACGCGTCGAGCACGAAACTGTTGCCGACCGTGTTGCCCGGCTTGCTCTCCACCACCTCGAGCTCGGGATCCTTCATCCACTGGGAGGCGGAAATGGCGCGCATGAAGGTCGAGACGCGCGTCGATGACTGCGCCACACCCTCGAATTTCAGTTTCTTGCCCACCTGCCCGAAGGAGGTCAGGTAAGTACCGTCGGGCATGGTCTTGGCCACCTCGTCGAACAGGTGCACGACCTCGGAGCGCGAACGCTGGAGCTTTTCGATGACCTGCATGCGCGCGATGAAACGCTGTTTCTGGGCCTCGAGATCGTTGATTTCCTCGATCTGACGATCGACGGTCTTGATCTCGGCGCGCAGGCGGTCGTTGCGCTGCTCCTGCGAGCCGATCATCGACTTGAACAGCAGGTAGCAGGCGAAGGCGACCAGCAGGGCACCGAGCGCCGCGCCGCCGAGTGCGACGAAAAACGCCAGCTTGCGCTCTTTGCGCTGCTGTTCACGCCAGGGCAACAGGTTTATGCGTGGCATGTCAGTCGAAACTCCGCAGGGCAAGACCGCAGGCGGTCAGCAGGGCCGTGGCGTCACGCTGCACCGCCTGGGCCTTGGCGCGCGATGACAGCACCATCTGGCCGAGCGGATCGCCTTTCTCGGCACTGATGCCGACCCGGCTCTGGATGACGTCCGCGACGCCGGCAACGTTGCCGCAGCCGCCGCAGATCAGGATCTTTTCCGGCTGCTCGCGCCCGCTGCCCGAGGCCAGGTAGAACTGCAGCGAGCGGCTCACCTGCTGGGTCATGTCGTCGATGAACGGATCGAGCACTTCCGCCTGGAAATTGCCGGGCAACCCGCCTTCCTTCTTGGCGCGCCCCGCCTCTTCCATGGTCAGGCCGTAGGTGCGCATGATTTCCTCGGTCAGCAGCTGGCCGCCAAAGGCGAAATCGCGCGTGTAGATGATCTTGAGGTTGCGCAGCACGCTGAAGGTGGTGCTGCTGGCGCCGAAGTCGGCGACCGCGATGGTGCGGTCGATTCCGCCGTCGGGCATCTGGTGCGTCATCAGCTTGCAGGCATTCTCGAGCGCGAAGGCCTCGACATCGACGATGCGGGCATTCAGACCCGCCGCGGCTACCGCGGCGCGGCGCTGCTCGACGTTGTCGGTGCGCGAGGCCACCAGCAGCACGTCGACGGATTCATTGTCCTTCTCGGAGGGGCCCAGCACCTCGAAGTCGTAGCTGACTTCGTCCATCGGGAAGGGGATGTACTGGTCGGCCTGCATTTCGACCTGCGCCTCGAGGTCGGCGTCGCGCATGCCTTTGGGCATCTGGATCACCTTGGTGATCGCCGCGTCGCCGCTGATGGCGATCGCGACCTCGGTACTGGCCGCGCCGGAGCGTTTTACGGCACGGCGGATCGCCTCACCGACCGCCTGGGGGTCGACGAGCGTCTTTTCGTTCATTGAATTGGCCGGTGTGGGCTCGGCCGCGTAGGATTCCACGCGGTAGTGGCCACCGGAACTGACCAGCTCGATCAGCTTGATCGAGGAGGTCGTTATATCCAACCCCAGCAGCTGGCGGTTCTTACGCGAGAACAGGAACACGTTTTCCCTTCCTTATCAGTAAGATACACGCCACAATGGCGAAATCGTAAGAATGTGCGGACAAATATATATCAGCCATCGGTTAAATTGAACGTGCGTCGTCTCACGGATTTGGTTCTTGCATGCCGGGGACGGTCTAATTGCGCCCCAATGGTCGAAACGTTCGCTCAGCGTCATATGTCACAGCCCCGCACTTCACCATGCGTGCCGGTAGAGCGCAACAAACGGAGTCTCAATAGGTGAAGTCGCGCACGCTGCGTGTATTTATTGGTCTGGCGGCAGCCGGTGCCGTACTGGTGCTGGGCATCATTTATGCCTTTCTGTGCGCCTACGTCTACCTGGCTCCCTCGCTCCCGAGCTCTGCGGGCATGCGCACGCTCCCCCTCCAGGTGCCATTGCGGGTCTATACCCGGAGCGGTGCGCTGATCAGCCAGATCGGCGAGCAGCGGCGCGTACCGGTGAGCTACGAGGAAATACCGGAACTGGTGCGCGACGCGTTCCTGGCCGCGGAGGATGATCGCTTCTTCCAGCACGGCGGCATCGATTACCTGAGCATGCTGCGCTCGATCTACGTCGATTTGACCACCGGCGACTACTCGCAGGGCGCCAGCACGATCACCATGCAGACGGCGCGCAACATGTTCCTGACGCGGGACAAGAACATCACCCGCAAACTCCAGGAGATCTTCCTGACGCTGCGCATGGAGCACAGTTTTACCAAGCAGGAGATTCTCGAGACCTATCTCAACGTGATCTTTTTCGGCCAGCGCGCCTATGGCGTCGCCGCCGCGGCCGAGGTGTACTTCGGCAAGCCCCTCAACCGGCTCTCGGTCGCCGAGGCGGCCATGCTCGGCGGCCTCCCGCAGGCGCCTTCGCGCTTCAACCCGGTCAGCAGTCCGCAACGCGCGGCCGAGCGGCGGGCCTATGTGCTGCAGCGCATGCGCTCGCTCCATTACATCGACGCCGACACCGCCCGGCGCGCCATGAGCGAGGAAATCAAGGCACGCGAGTTTGCGCCCCGCTTTGACGTCGAGGCCCCGTACGTCGCTGAAATCGCCCGCCAGATTGTGGTCGCGCGTTTCGGCGAGGCGGCCGTCAACTCGGGGTACCGCGCGATCACCACCATCGACGGGCGCCTGCAGACCGTGGCCAACCGTGCGCTGCGGCTGGGGCTCATTGATTACGACCGCCGGCACGGCTACCGCGGCGTGATCCGCCGGGTGCGGATCGACGCCGGGGCCGAGCCGCGCGATTTCGAGGCGCTCATGGCCGACCTGTCGCCGGTGGGCAATCTCCAGGCCGCGGTGGTCGCCTCGGTAGCGCCGGCCGCCGCGCGCGTCTACGTGCGCGGCACGGGCTTTGCCCAGATCGACTGGGACGGCATGTCCTGGGCGCGTGGGGGCGGCCCGGCCGGCAAGGCCGACTCGCTCCTGCACCGGGGCGACGTCATCTATGTGGTGAGCGACGATCACGGCACCGCCCAGCTCGCCCAGGTGCCAGCCGTGCAGGGTGCGCTGGTCGCGCTCGATCCGCGTGACGGCGCGGTCGTGGCGCTGGTCGGCGGCTTCGACTACTTCAGCAACGCCTGGAACCACGTGACCCAGGCGCGGCGGCAACCGGGCTCGGGTTTCAAGCCCTTCCTGTATTCCTGCGCGCTCGAGCATGCCTTCACGCCCGCGAGCATCATCATGGATGCGCCGGTGGTCATGGCGGACGGCAGCGTCGAACAGGTCTGGCGGCCGGAGAATGACGGCGGCAAGTTCAGCGGCCCGACCCGGCTCCGCGAAGCGCTGGTGCACTCGCGCAACCTGGTGTCGATCCGCCTGCTGCGCGCGATCGGCACTGACGCAGTCATCGAGTATGCCTCGCGCTTCGGCTTCGATCGCTCGACCATGCCCAACAACCTCACGCTGGCGCTGGGCACGCTGCCGGCGACCCCGCTTGAGGTGGCGACCGGCTACGCCACCTTTGCCAACGGCGGCTTCAAGGTCGACCCCTATTTCATCGAGCGCATCGAGAACAGCCTGGGCGAGACCGTCTGGCGCGCGGCGCCGCGCGAGGTCTGCGACAGCTGCGCCGACGATGGCGCCGTCCCGGCGGCGCCCGATACTTCGCCAGCCACCGGCGCCGCCGAGCCGGCTGCGATCGCGGGCGTCACGCCGCTCATGCCGACCACCGCCCCCGTCCGCAGCAGCAACCAGCTGACGCTGGCGCCGCCGGCCGCGGAGCAGCTCCCGCCCCTGATCGGGGCCGCGCGCCGCGCGCCGCGCGTCATCAATGCCGCCAACGCCTGGCTCATGGACGGCATCATGGCGGATGTGATCAAGCGCGGCACCGGCGTGCGGGCCAGGGTACTCGGGCGCGATGACATCAGCGGCAAGACCGGCACCACCAATGAATCGCACGACACCTGGTTCAACGGCTTCAACCCGAACCTGGAGGCCACGGTGTGGGTGGGGTTCGACCAGGAGCAATCGCTGGGCGAGGGCGAGGAAGGCAGCAGCGTGGCGGTGCCCGTGTGGGTACGGCTGATGCGCGAGGCCCTGAGCGGCCTCCCGGACGTACCGCGGCCGGTGCCGCCAGGGTTGGTGACGGCGCGCGTCAATGCGCTGACGGGATTGCTCGCCCAGCCCGATGACGCCGCGGCGGTGAGCGAATATTTCCTCGCGGGCACCCCCCCGGCCGGCGGCGCCGCGGCCGGCACCGCCACCAACACCGGCAGCGAGCCGCTCTTCTAGGACCTCTGCACGACCATGCCGCGCCGCAATTCACCGCGCAGCGAAAATCTGCGCCGCGCCATCGCGCAGGAAGCGGCGCGCGTGATGGCCGAGCACGGCATCCAGGATTTCCGCGCCGCCAAGCGCAAGGCCACCGAACGCTTTGGAGTGACCGAAGAAGGCGCGCTGCCCAGCAATGCCGAGATCGAGGCCGCGCTGGTCGAATACCAGCGCCTGTTCGCCGCGGACACCCACGGCGTCACCCTCGAGGCGCAGCGCCGCGCCGCGCTGCGCGCCATGCGCTCGCTCGCGAGTTTTTCCCCGCGCCTGGTTGGCCCGGTGCTGGCGGGTACCGCCACGGCGCACAGCGACGTGCACCTGCACCTGTTCGCCGATAGTCCCGAAAGCGTCGCGCTCTCGCTCCTGGACCGCGGCGTCGGCCACGAGGTCGGCGAGCACCGTCTGCGGGTGGATGCCGAGCGCTTCCACCTGTTCCCCTCGGTGCAGTTCGAACTCGGCGAACACACGATCGACGCCACGGTATTCCCGGTGGACGGGATCCGGCAGGCGCCGATCAGCCCCGTGGACGGCCGGCCGATGCGCCGTGCGGACGTGGGCGAACTCGAAGCGTTGCTGGGGCCCGGCGGCGCATGACGCCCGCCGGTGGCGCCTAGCGGCGCTGGGCGACGTCGCTGTAGTCGCGCTGCGTGGGGCCGGTGTAGAGCTGGCGAGGCCGGGCGATACGCATCGAGGGGTCGCCGATCATCTCCAGCCAGTGCGCCACCCAACCGACGGTACGCGCGATCGCGAACATCACGGTGTACATCGAGCGCGGAATGCCGAGCGCACTGTAGATGACGCCGGAATAGAAATCGACGTTGGGATAGAGCTTGCGCGAGACGAAGTACTCGTCCTTCAGCGCAATTTCCTCGAGGCGCAATGCCAGCTCGAACAGCGGGTTGTCGGTGCGGCCGAGCTTGGCGAGCACCCGATGGCAGGCCTCGCGGATGATCTTCGCGCGCGGATCGAAATTCTTGTAGACGCGGTGGCCGAAGCCCATCAGCTTGAAGTGGCTGCTCTTGTCCTTGGCCATGTCGAGGTACTTCGGGATCTGGTCGGCGGTGCCGATCTGTTCGAGCATGTCGAGCACGGCCTCGTTGGCGCCGCCGTGCGCCGGGCCCCACAGCGCCGAGACGCCCGCCGAGATCGCCGCGTAGGGGTTCGCACCGGTGCTGCCCGCGAGACGCACGGTCGAGGTGCTGGCGTTCTGCTCATGATCGGCGTGCAGGATGAACAGCAAGTCGAGCGCCTGGGCCGCGACCGGATCGACCTGATAGGGCTCGCAGGGCACGGCGAAGAACATGTTCAGCAGGTTGGCACAGTAGGCCAGGTCATTGCGTGGATAGACAAAGGGCTGGCCGAGCGCGTGCTTGTGCGCGGCGGCGGCGATCGTCGGGAGCTTGGCGACGATACGATGCGAGAAGATCTCGCGGTGCCGCGGATCGTTGATATCCATCGAGTCGTAGTAAAACGCCGACATCGACGCCACCACCGCCGAGACCATCGCCATCGGATGGGCATTGTGGTGAAAGCCGTTGGTGAACCGCAGCAGCGATTCGTTGATCATCGTGTGGCGCGTGATGCTGGTGCTGTAGGCCTTGAGCTGCTCGGAATTGGGCAGCTCGCCGTAGATCAGCAGGTAGGCGACTTCCATGAAGGAACTGCGCGCCGCCAGCTGTTCCACGGGATAGCCGCGATACAGCAGCACGCCCGCGTCGCCATCGATGTAGGTGATCCGGCTCTCGCAGCTCGCGGTGACACTGAAGGCCGGGTCGAAGGTGAACACCCCCTGGTCTTTCGAGAGGCTGCTGATGTCCAGGCAATCGGGCCCGATCGTGCCCGTCCGTACCGGCAACTGCGACTTGGCGCCGGTGGCAGGGTTGTGCAGGTCGAAAGCTGGTTTTTCCATCGCGCCGCTGCCTGAATATTGCCGGGGGACAGACGCCGCGCAACGCCGCGCGTCAAATCGCAGCGTTACATGTGCGCTTCATGGAATCAAGGTATCGGTCGCGATTGTCGCGACTTGAGTGCGGCGATTCCTTAACGCCACAGGCCCGGCCCCGCGGGGCCAGGTCTGCGCTCAGCGCGGAGCAGCTGCAGCCGCAGCGTATTTCTTGCGGAACTTGTCGACGCGGCCCGCGGTGTCGACCATCTTCTGCTTGCCGGTATAGAAAGGATGGCAGTTCGAGCAGACGTCGACCTGCAGATCCTTGCCGATGGTGGAGCGCGTCTTGAAGGTGTTGCCGCAGCTGCAGCTCACGGTGATTTCGTTGTAGTCGGGATGCGTTGCTGCTTTCATGGGAGCCACCTGGACTGGACGGCCGGTTCCCTTGACGGGAGCGGCCACTGGATAGAAAAGGGCGCGCAGTCTAGCCCTGCGGGGGCCGCCGGACAAGTGGCTGGCCTCGGGGGGCCGGATGGCGGCTTATTTATCCACAAAATCTGTGGGTAACTCTGTGTGTAACATCGCTCCGCAGCGGCCGATTACTGGCCATTTCTGCATTTCTATCGCTTTGGATAGAAAATGACCATTACATTACAGGCTATAAAATCAATGAGTTATGGCCTTCAAATGTCATCTGGCCTGCACTCCGGCGTGTAATTGGCTAATTTCTGGTTGGCCGCCTGGCCGCTTGTGCATAAGAATCAAAGAAACCGCAGGGGTTGAGCTAAACCACGGGCCGGGTTGGCAAAAATTCGGCAATCGCGTCGTTTAAAAACCGGCGCCCGAATTCGCTGGCCCGCCAGCGCTGGGCGCCCTCCGGAGCGCTTTCCAGCAAGCCGCGCGCGGCGAGCCGTGCGATCGGCCCCTCGACCACGCTCCACGCGAGTCCGGTGCGTGATTCAAAGAGCGAGGGCTCGAAGCCGTCCACAAGACGCAGCGCGTTCATCATGAACTCGAACGGCCGCTCCTGGTGCGGAACCACTGTCGCGGCCGGCGGGCCGCTGAAGCCCCGCGCCAGATAGCGCCGCGGCTCGCGTTCGCGCACCGTGCGCACGATTTCACCACTGCCCGCTTGGGTGAGCTTGCCGTGCGCGCCCGCGCCCACGCCGAGGTAGTCGCCGAAGTTCCAGTAGTTGAGATTGTGCGCGCACTGCGCCCCCACGCGTGCGTACGCCGAGATCTCGTACTGCGCGTAGCCGGCCGCGGCGAGTTCGGCCTGGCAGGAGCGCTGCATTTCGTAGCTCAGGTCATCGTCCGGGAGCCCGGCGGGCGGCCGGCCGCCGAATACGGTGCCCGGCTCCATCGTCAGCTGGTAGTGCGAAATATGTGCCGGCGCGAGCGCGATTGCCGCGCGCACGTCAGCCAGCGCGCCGGCGAGATCCTGGCCCGGCAGCGCGTACATGAGGTCCAGATTGAAGTTGCCAAGACCGGCCGCGTGCAGCTCGGCCACCGCCGCGTACGTGTCCTGCGCGGAATGGATGCGCCCCAGGCGCTCGAGCATCGGTGGCGCGAAGCTCTGCGCACCGAGCGAGACGCGCTTGATGCCGGCGGCGCGATACTCGGCGAAGCGGCCGCGTTCGATGGTTCCGGGGTTGGCTTCGAGCGTGATTTCCGCATCGGCGGCCACGCTGGCGCGCGCGCGGAGCGCCGCGAAGAATGCGCCGAGCGCGTCCGGCGCGAACAGGCTCGGCGTGCCGCCGCCGAGAAACAGGCTGCCGATGGGCCGCGCGAGCGCGCGTGGCAGCTGCGCGTCGAGATCGGCCAGCAGCGCATCAAGGTAGGCCTGCTGCGGCAACTCATCGTGGAGCGTATGGGAATTGAAATCGCAGTACGGGCATTTGCGCACGCACCAGGGAAAGTGCAGGTACAACGCCAGCGGCGGCGGGCTCAAGGCCATGAGCCCAGGCGCGCGATCAGGTCGCGCAGCGCCGCACCGCGATGGCTGAGCGCGTTCTTGTGCGCCGCGCCGAGTTCGGCGGCCGTGCAGTTGAGTCCGTTCGGGATGAAATACGGGTCATAGCCGAAACCGCCGCCGCCGATGGGTTCGAAGCCGATGCGACCCTCCCAGCTGCCCTGCGCCAGGATCGGGTGCGTGTCGCGCCCGCTGCGCCTGAACGCCAGCACGCAGCGGTAGCGCGCGGTGCGCTGTGCGGCCGGGAGCTCGGCCAGTTCGGCGATCAGGCGGGCGTTGTTCTGTTCATCGCTGGCGCCGGGTCCGGCGAAACGCGCCGACCAGACGCCCGGCCGCCCGCCGAGCGCGTCGACCTCGAGGCCCGAATCGTCCGCGAGCGCCGGGAGACCTGCGGTGAGCGCCGCGTGGCGCGCCTTGAGCAACGCGTTGTCCTCGAAGGTGTTGCCCGTCTCCTCGATGCTCGCGATGCCCAGGTCCGATTGCAGCACCAGCTCAAAACCGCGCGGCGCCAGGAGCGTCGCGAACTCGCGCTGCTTGCCGGGGTTGGCGGTGGCCAGTACGACTCTCACGGCTCTGGCTGCGGCCTTTAGCCCGCCAGCGCCTGGGACTGGAGCGAGCACAGTTCGCCGACGCCGGTGACGGCCAGGTTGAGAAGCGCGTCGAGCTCGTGGCGCCGGAAGGCGTGACCCTCGGCCGTGCCCTGCACCTCGATGAAGCCGCCGCCATTGTTCATGACGACGTTCATGTCGGTCTCGGCCTCGGAGTCTTCCTCGTAATCGAGATCGAGTACGGGTTGACCACCGACGATGCCGACCGAAACGGCCGCGACCTGGCCATGCAGCGGGCTGGCGTTGAGCACGCGCCGGGCACGCAGCGCCTCGATCGCGTC
>JANYLH010000066.1 GCA_025357915.1 Gammaproteobacteria bacterium | reverse complement strand
CCCGAGGCGGGCGACGAGATCCTGCAGCGCCTGGGTCAAGCCGCCGTACTCCCGGCCGACCGGCGAGACACCGCGTGCGACCTCCCGGCTGGTTGCAATTGCCGTATTGGTGTAATCGAGCACTTTCTCAAGCGGGCGCGCACCCGATCCTCAGGATGCACCCGCTCGCGCCAGCGCACGCCGTGGGCGCTCCCGACGCAGGGATCAATATCGTAATGGCGGCACCAGTCATTGAGCCAGCGGACAGAATCGGTCTCGAGATCCCACTCATAGGCCCCGAGTTCCTCGTCCCACACCGCCGCATCGAGCAGACGCTCGTCGCCGCGGTATTGCCGTACGGGCAACTCCTTCGTCATCGCACGAGCCGCCTGTCCCGAAGCATCGAAGCCTGCGCCATGCCCACGACGATCTCCCGCCCGCTAGCAGTCAAGGGTACCCGCGCGCAAGGCGAAGCTCAAATTCGAGCGTGGCTCCGGGTACTTACCGCCGGCGCACCGCGGTGGCGCGCCAGTAGCGGATCAGCACGTAGCCTGCGGCCATGCCGCCCAGGTGGGCAAAGTGCGCCACGCCCTGGTTGCTGGTGAATACGCCCAGGTACAGTTCCATCAGGCCATAGAGCGTGACGAACAGCCAGGCCGGCATCGGAATCGGCGGAAAGATCAACATGAGCCGCCGCTGCGGATAGGCCATGCCGTAGCACAACAGCAGCCCGAAGATGCCGCCGGAGGCGCCCACGGTCGGATAGGGGCTAGGATGGATGGTCGCGCTCACCACCAGCTGCGCAGCGGCGGCGCCCACCACGCAGACGAGGTAGAACACGCGGAAGCGCGCGGCTCCCAGCAGCCGTTCAACGTCGGGCCCGAACATGTAGAGCGCGAACATGTTGGCAAACAGGTGCCAGAACTCGAAGTGCAGGAAGCCGTAGGTCACCAGCTGCCAGGGCTGGAATGGCAGGCCGCCGTCCGCCAGGTCCGCGTGCAGGGGCCACAGCTCGAAGGGCGCGAACGGGCCGGGGCCGAGCAGCGTCTGCGCGGCAAACAGCCCCAGGTTGGCGATCAGCAGCGCGCGTACAGTGGGCGTCAGGTTGGCAAACATCGTGGCTTGGGGGAATTCCATTAATATTGGTCGCTCATTGTGCCATTGCGGGTGAGTGCTCATGCGTCGAGTTGACGCGGCTGCCGTCGATGCCCTGCTGCCGCAGACGCAGTGCACGCGCTGCGGCTACGCCGGTTGCCTGCCGTACGCGCAAGCCGTGGCCGCTGGCGCGGCGCCGCTCAACCAGTGTCCACCCGGCGGCGCAGCCCTGATCAGTCAACTCGCACTGCTCCTGGAGTGCGAACCGCTCCCGCTCAATCCGCGCCACGGCATTGAGGCGCCGGCGCGCCTGGCCTGGATCGACCCGCAAGAGTGCATCGGCTGCGCCCGCTGCCTGCCGCCCTGCCCTGTCGATGCCATCCTGGGTGCGCCACGGGTGCTGCACACCGTGATCGCGGGCTGGTGCAACGGCTGCGAACTGTGCCTGGCCTCCTGCCCGGTCGATTGCATCCACATGCTCGAATGGCCGCAAGCCGGGCCCCGCCCGCCGCTCCCGGGCGATAACCGGGCACGATACCTCGCCCACGCAGCGCGCCGTGCCGGGGCCGCCACCGATCGCGAGCGGGAAGTGGCACGCCTCAAAAAAAGTGCCTCCCGGGGGCCGGATGCCACGCCGTGACGCCCGCTGCGCGCCAGCACTTTTACGCCGCGCTGCGCGATGCCAATCCCGAGCCACGCAGTGAGCTCAATTACCGGTCGGACTACCAGCTGCTGGTCGCCGTAGTTCTGTCCGCGCAGGCCACAGACAAGAGCGTCAATGCGGCCACCGCAGGATTATTCCGCGTTGCCCCAGACCCAGCGGCGATGCTCAAGCTCGGGCTCGCCGGCCTCAAGCGCTACATCCGCACCATCGGGCTGTTTAATTCCAAGGCCCGGCACATCATCGCCGCTTCGCAGCAGCTGCTCGAACGCCACGGCGGCCAGGTGCCCGCGGACCGCGCAGCGCTCGAAGCCCTACCGGGTGTCGGGCGCAAGACCGCTAACGTGGTGCTCAACGCGGCATTCGGCGAGGCCACCATCGCCGTCGATACGCATATCTTCCGCGTCGCCAACCGCACCGGACTCGCGCCCGGACGCACGCCGCGCGCCGTCGAGGACCGCCTGCTGGAAGTGACGCCAGCGACGTTCCGCCGCAATGCGCACCACTGGCTGCTGCTGCTCGGGCGCTATGTCTGCAAGGCCCGCCGCCCGGACTGTCCGCGTTGTCCGGTGTACCGCTGGTGTGGATACGCGGACAAGGTGCGCGTGTGAGCCTGTACGCAGGCCAGGACCGCGAGGCGATGCGCGAGGCCTGGAGGGACGCCTGGCGGCGCCACCTACAGCGCTCGCCCCTCGAACCGCTGCAGGCGCAGATGGCCGACCTGATCGCCATGCATCCCGAGTATCACGCCCACATGGCGACCGCCGAAACCACCGTCGGCGGCGGTGCGGATCCGGACGTGCTCGTCAACGCCTTCCTGCACCTGTCGCTTCACCTCGCGCTACGCGAGCAGCTCGCCACCAATCGGCCGGCGGGCATCGTCGACATCTACCGGCGGCTCGCCGCCGCCCGCGGCGAAACTCACGCGGCGGAGCACCGCATGATCGAGTTACTTTCCGAGGCGCTGTGGGCGGCGCAGCGCGCGGCGCGCATGCCTGACGAGCAGCAGTACCTCGAGGCGTTGCGTCTGCTCTAGAGCGGAGATGCACTCCGTGAGATCAATCCCGGCGCTAGATGTAACGCGTTACATGTAACGCCTGAGTGCAATCGCTGCATGCCGTTGCAGCGGCGGGTGCCACTACTGCCTCTGCCGCCACCAGCAGCGTGGCAGCGCGAAGTGCGGCCGGTCGGTGTTGTCGGCATCCAGAGGATGCGGAAAGACGTCCGCATACCGCGCGCTCGGGGCTCGGTCGCGCCGCAGAAACGTGAACTCGGCCAGCGGCGGCAGGGCCAAGCCCGCCTTCCTGAGCAGGCGTGAACTGTTGTTGGGGTGAATGTGCACGCAATTGTGGGTCTGCAGGATTTTTTCAAACGCGCGCGCAGCAAGGCCGAAGAAGGCCTCGTTCCAGAGCTGATCGAGCTGGTGGAATTCGGCGACGATGATCCGGAAGCGCTTCATCAGGCGATCGCTCGCGCCCAGGAAGACTTCGTACTCGAACCCTTCGATGTCGATCTGCAGCATCAGGTCCGAACCGGCGCTGACTCCGGAGCCCGCAACCCAGTCATCGAGCGTCATGAAGTCGTCGTTGGTCGTGACGCCGAGGTACTTGCGGGTGAAGTGAAACAGCGGGTGCGGGGCCCCCGGTTGCCTCACCGAGCGGTCCGCCATGTAGACGCGGATGCCGCGATCGGCGCATTCCTTCTCGAAGCCTGAGATCAGGCCAACACCCGGGGAAAAACAGGCTTCGATCCCGGCCAGGTCGTCGGGCACAAGATAGCCGCCGTCGCCCCCCGGCCCCAGCCGGATGAGCGGCTCGTGCGTGGACAGCGGATGGAGCTGGTGCAGGAGCGCGAGGATCCTGGCTTTATCGGTGGCGTCGGTCGGGAACACGCCCCAGGGGCCGAGCAGATCGATGATGGCAGACTTCAGCGGTTGTCCCACGAATGCCGCTCTTTCCTGGGCTAATGCCCGGTGCGCTTCTTGGGCAGGTAGAGGTCGGTCAGCGTGCCGGCAAAGGCCTCAGCCGCCATCGCCACGGTTTCCGAGAGCGTCGGGTGCGGGTGCACGGTCAGGCCGATATCGTGCGCGTCGGCGCCCATCTCGATGGCGAGGGCCACTTCGGCGATCAGTTCGCCGGCGTTGGGACCGACGATGCCGCCACCCACCACGCGCCCGGTGGCGGGGTCGAACAGCAGCTTGGTGAACCCTTCATCGCGCCCAATGGAAAGCGATCGGCCGCTGGCCGCCCAGGGAAATACGGCCTTCTCCACGGCGAAGCCCTGCGCTTTCGCGCCCGATTCGGTCACGCCGATCCAGGCCACCTCGGGGTCGGTGTAGGCCACCGACGGAATCACCCGTGCGTCGAAGAAGCTCTTCTGCCCGGCCGCTACTTCCGCTGCGACCTTGCCCTCGTGCGTGGCCTTGTGCGCCAGCATCGGCTGGCCGACCACATCGCCGATGGCGTAGATGTGCGGCACATTGCTGCGCTGCTGCTTGTCGACGGCGATGAAGCCGCGCTCGCTCACCACGACGCCCGCCGCCTCGGCGCCGAGCTGGCGGCCGCTGGGAACCCGACCAACCGCCACCAGGACGCGATCGAAACGCTGCACACTGTTGCCCTTCGCATCCTCGAGGCTGACGTGCAGGCCATCGGCCGCGGCACTCACCGCGGTCACCCTGGTGCCCAGCATGATCTGTTCGTAACGTGCCTTGAGGCGCTTCTCGAGCGGCCGCACCAGGTCGATATCGCACCCTGGCATGAGCTGCGCGGTCAGCTCGACCACGGATACTTTCGCACCGAGGGCCTCGTACACGGTGGCCATCTCCAGGCCGATGATGCCGCCGCCAATGACCAGCAGCCGGCCCGGATTTTCCGGAATCTCGAGTGCGCCGGTGGAATCCATCACCCGGGGGTCGCGCGGCATGAACGGCAACACGATGGGCTCGGAGCCGGCGGCGATAATGCATTGCTCAAAGCGGACACGCTGGCCCTTTCCCTCGTGCGTCACTTCCAGTACATGCGGACTCAGGAATCTTCCGCTGCCCCGCAAAACTTCGACCTTGCGCTGTTTGGCGAGACCGGTAAGCCCACCAGTCAATTTGCCCACGACCTTGCCCTTCCAGTCGCGCAGTTTCGCGAAGTCAATGCGCGGCGCGCCGAACTCGACGCCATGCGCGCTCATCTCGCGCGCCTCGTCGATCACCTTGGCCGCGTGCAAGAGCGCTTTGGATGGAATGCAGCCCACATTCAGGCAGACGCCACCCAGTGTCGGCCAGCGCTCCACCAGCAACACTTTCAGGCCCAGGTCCGCGGCGCGGAACGCCGCGGTATAACCGCCGGGGCCGGCCCCCAGTACCAGCAGCTGCACTTCGCGGTCCGCAGCAGGCTCCGGCCCGGTGGCGGCAACCGCTGGCGCGGGCACGGTCGCCGTTGCGGGCGCCGCGACCACGGCAGGCGCAGCCACGGCCATGGCGGGAGCAGCGCCCGCCTCCACGCGCGCGAGCACCGTGCCCTGCGACACCTTGCCGCCGCGCACGACGAGCACTTCTGCCACACGCCCGGCAACGCTGGCGGGCACGTCCATCGTCGCCTTGTCGGTTTCCAGCGTGGCGACCGGAGCGTCGAGCGCAATGACATCGCCGGGCTTGATCAGCACCTCGATGACCAGGACGTCCTTGAAATCGCCGATGTCCGGGCAGGCGAGGTCCTGCAGGCTCACGGCACCGCCTCGAGCAGGCCCGGCACGTCCGCGAGCTGAGCGGCGAGCGCGGTGCTGAAGCGCGCGCCGTCGGCACCGTCGATGACCCGGTGGTCATAGGACAACGACAGCGGCAGCATCATGCGCGGCACGAAGACGCCGTCGCGATAGACAGGCTTCATCTGCGAGCGCGACACGCCGAGGATCGCGAGCTCGGGCGCGTTGATGATCGGCGTGAACGCGGTGCCGCCGATGCCGCCGAGGCTCGACACCGTGAAACAACCGCCCTGCATCTCGGGGCCGCTGAGCTTGCCGGCGCGCGCCTTCTCGGACAGCACGGCCAGCGCGCGCGCCAGCTCGTACACGTCCTTCTTGTCGGCGTCGCGAATCACGGGCACGAGCAGGCCGTTGGGAGTATCGGCGGCGAAACCGAGGTGCAGGTATTTCTTGAACACCAGGTTCTCGCCGGAGGCGTCGAGCGAGGCGTTGAAGTGCGGGAATTGCTGGAGCGTGCGCACCACGGCGCGCAACACGAAGGCCAGCGGCGTGAGCTTTACGCCCTGTGCCGCGGCACGATCCTTGAGCTTGACGCGCATCGCCTCGAGGTCGGTGATGTCAGCCTCATCGAACTGCGTGACGTGCGGCAGGTTGACCCAGCTCGCATGGAGCCGCGGCCCCGAGATGCGCTTGACGCGACCCAGTGGCTTCACTTCCACCGCACCGAATTGCGTGAAATCCGGGATCTGCACCCTCGGCAGGCCGCTGCCGCTGCCGGTGCCGGTGCCGGTGGTACCCGCCCCGGCCGTCAACAGGCTCTTCACATGCGCCTTGACGTCGCCTTCGACGATACGTCCTTTCAGGCCCGTGCCGCGCACCCGCGACAGGTCGACGCCGAGTTCGCGGGCGAAGCGGCGCACGCCCGGGCTGGCGTGTGCGGCGGCGAAGCCGGCTTCGTTGATTGACGACGCCTGCACCGCAGAAGCGGCGGCCGGCGCGGCCGGCAAGGGCTTGACCGCGGCGGGCATGGGCGGCGCAGTGGGCGCGGTGGGCACAGCGGGCACAGTGGGCGCAGCGGCCGCAGCCATCGCGGATGGTGCACTCGCATCCACGGCCAGCAGCGCCACCGCCGTGCCGGTGGATACCAGGCCGCCCTTCTGCACCAGGAGTTTTTCGATGACGCCGGCGGCCGGCGACGGCACGTCCATGGTCGCCTTCTCGGTCTCCAGCGTCAGCAGCGGCGTGTCGGCTTCGACACGGTCTCCGGGCTTGACCAGGACGTCGATGATGGCGACATCCTTGAAGCCGCCCAGGTCGGGCACCAGAATTTCACGCGAGGCCAAGCGTCGACTCCTGCGGGCGATCAGCTGTTGAAGGGGTTGGGCTTGGCCGGATCGATGCCGAGCTGCTTGAGTGCCTCGACCACGGTACGCCGGTCGATCTGGTCCTCGTCGGCCAGCGCCTTGAGCGCGGCCAGCGCGATGAAGTTGCGATCGACCTCGAAGTGCCGGCGGAGCGGTGCGCGCGCGTCGGACCTGCCGAAGCCATCGGTGCCCAGTGTCACGTAGGCACCCGGCACCCACTGCCGGATCTGGTCAGGCACCGTGCGCATGTAGTCGGTCGCCGCCACCACCGGCGAGCGCTGCTCGGCCAGGAGCGTCTGCACATACGGGACGCGCGGCGGCTCGCCCGGGTGCAGCAGGTTCCAGCGCTCGCACTCGAGCGCCTCGCGCCGCAGTTCGCTGAAACTGGTGATCGAGTAGACGTCGACCGGAATCTTGAACTGCTTCTCCAGCAGCTCGGCGGCCGCCAGCACCTCACGCAGGATCGTGCCGCTGCCGAGCATCGTGCTGCGCACCTTGCCCTTGCCGCCGGTGCGCAGGCGGTAGCCACCGCTGACGATGCCCGATTCGACGCCGGCCGGGAGCGCCGGCTGCGCATAATTTTCGTTCATCACCGAGATGTA
Source organism: Gammaproteobacteria bacterium (assembly GCA_025357915.1). Classification (GTDB taxonomy): domain Bacteria; phylum Pseudomonadota; class Gammaproteobacteria; order Steroidobacterales; family Steroidobacteraceae; genus FEN-1191. The sequence continues at coordinate 4,497 of JANYLH010000066.1, read as the reverse complement.
ATAGAACACCCCCTCGCCATCGGCGTACATGCGCCGCAGGCCGTCGTGGACGATCACGGCCAGTTCATAGGCGTAGGTCGGATCGTAGGCGCGGCAATTGGGTACGGTCGTGGCCAGCAGCTGGCTGTGGCCGTCCTGGTGCTGCAAGCCCTCGCCGGCGAGCGTGGTACGCCCGGCCGTGGCGCCGAGCAGGAAGCCGCGGGCGCGCATGTCGCCGGCGGCCCAGATGAAATCGCCGACGCGCTGGAAGCCAAACATCGAATAGAAGATATAGAACGGCACCATCGGCACGCCGTGATTGACATACGAAGTGGCCGCGGCGATCCACGAGCAGACCGATCCGGCCTCGTTGATGCCTTCCTCCAGCATCTGCCCCTGCTTGTCCTCGCGGTAGGACATGAGCTGGTCGGCGTCCTGCGGCGTGTAGAGCTGGCCGACCGAGGAATAGATACCGATCTGGCGGAACAGCCCTTCCATGCCGAAGGTGCGCGCCTCGTCCGGCACGATCGGCACCACGTGCTTGCCGAGGCCCTTGTCCTTGAGCAGCACGCCGAGGATGCGCACGAAGGCCATGGTGGTGGAAATTTCCCGCTCGCCCGTACCCTCGAGTACCGACTGGAACGCGGCCAGTTCCGGCACGGCAAGCTTCGTGGCGCCCGCCTTGCGTTGTGGCAGGAAGCCGCCGAGCGCCGCGCGGCGCTCGAGCAGGTATTTCATCTCATCGCTGTCGGTCGGTGGTTTTCGGAATGGCAGCTGGGTGATCTCGGCGTCGCTCACCGGGATGTTGAAGCGGTCGCGCAGTTCGCGGAGCGATTCGTCGCCGAGCTTCTTCTGCTGGTGGGCAACCATCTGGCCCTCGGCCGCCTTGCCGAGGCCGAAGCCCTTGACGGTCTTGGCGAGAATCACCGTCGGCCGGCCACTGGCCTGCATGGCCGCCTGGTACGCGGCGTACACCTTGCGGGCATCATGCCCTCCGCGGTTCAGGTGCCAGATGTCCTCGTCGGACATGTTGGCGACCATCTCCTTGAGGAGCGGATTCTTGCCGAAGAAATGCTCGCGCGTGTAGGCGCCGCCCTTGGCCTTGAAGTTCTGGTACTCGCCGTCGACGCACTGTTCCATGACCTCGCGCAGCAGCCCCTCGGTATCGCGTGCCAGCAACGGATCCCAGCGCGAACCCCAGATCACCTTGATGACGTTCCAGCCCGCGCCGAGGAATGCGGCTTCCAGTTCCTGGATGATCTTGCCGTTGCCGCGCACCGGGCCGTCGAGCCGCTGCAGGTTGCAGTTGACGACGAACACCAGGTTATCGAGCCCCTCGCGCACGGGCATCGTCAGCGCGCCCATCGACTCGGGCTCGTCCATCTCGCCGTCGCCGCAGAAGGCCCACACTTTCTGGTCGGACGGCGCCAGCAGGCCCCGGTGCTCGAGGTAGCGCGTGAAGCGCGCCTGGTAGATGGCCATCATCGGCCCCAGTCCCATCGACACCGTCGGAAACTGCCAGAAATCAGGCATCAGCCAGGGATGCGGATAGGAGCTGAGGCCCCCGCCGTCGACTTCCTGCCTGAACAGGTGCAGCTGGGCTTCGCTCAGCCGGCCTTCCAGATAGGCGCGCGCATAAATGCCCGGCGATGAATGACCCTGCATGAAGACCAGGTCGCCCGGGTGCTGCGCCGAAGGCGCGCGCCAGAAGTGGTTGAAGCCCACTTCATAGAGCGTGGCCGATGAGGCATAACTGGCGATATGCCCGCCGTACTCCGTGGACTTGCGATTGGCCGCTACCACCATGGCCATCGCATTCCAGCGGATCCACGCCTCGATGCGCCGCTCAAGCTCGCGGTTGCCCGGGTACAGCGGCTGTTTGCCGACCGCGATGGTGTTGACGTAGGCGGTATTCGGACTGTAGGGCAGGTAGGCGCCCGAACGTCGGGCGTGTTCGACCATGCGGTCGATCAGGAAATGGGCCCGCTCCGGCCCCTCCGCCTGCAGTACCGAATCAATCGATTCGAGCCATTCCCGCGTTTCAACCGGATCGAGATCGCCGGGGTGGGTGACTTCATTCATGTCTAAAGAAATTACCTTGCAGGACGCTGTGTTAGGATGCGTTTCATGTGCCGCGAAGCCGGGTGTTGCGCATTATACGCAGATCCTGCTCTGCCACCGTCAGGGTCCAGCGTTGATGCAACGGCCCGTTGACAGCTTCCCTTGGTGAACATGCAAGTATTGACGATCCGCCGTCCCGATGACTGGCACCTGCACCTGCGCGACGGCGCGACCCTCGCCGCCGTTCTGCCCTTTACCGCACGGCGCTTCGCCCGCGCGGTGGTCATGCCCAATCTCTCACCCCCGGTGACCACCACCACCATGGCGCTCGCGTACCGCCAGCGGATCTTGGCCGCGCTCCCGTCGGGTGTCGAATTCACTCCCCTGATGACGTTGTACCTCACCGACGACACGCCCGTCGAAGAAATCGATCGCGCCGCGGCGAGCGGCGCGGTACTGGGCTGCAAACTCTACCCCGCCGGCGCCACCACCCACTCGGCTGCAGGCGTCACCGACATCCGCCGGCTCGACGCGGTGCTCGAACGCATGAGCGAGCGTGGCCTCACGCTGCAGGTGCACGGGGAAGTGACCGACCCTGCCGTGGACATCTTCGACCGCGAGTCGTGCTTCATCGACCGGGTGCTCGCCCCGCTGGTCGAACGCTTTACCAGCCTGCGCGTGGTATTCGAGCATGTGACCACGCGCGCCGCCGTCGAATACGTATGCGCTGCCCGCCCCGGCGTCGGCGCCACGATCACGCCCCAGCACCTGCTGCTGAATCGCAATGCACTGTTCCAGGGCGGAATCCGCCCGCACCTCTACTGCCTGCCGGTGCTCAAGCGCGAAGCGGATCGCGAGGCGCTGCGCGGCGCCGTCGCGGGCGGCAATCCGCGCTTCTTCCTCGGCACCGACAGCGCGCCGCACGCGCGTTCGCAGAAGGAAACCGCCTGCGGCTGCGCGGGCATTTTTTCCGCGCACGCCGGGATTGAGCTGTATGCCGAAGTGTTCGAAGAGCTTGGCGCACTGGCGAAACTGGAAGATTTCGCGTCGGGATTTGGCGCTGATTTCTACGGACTGCCGCGCAACCGGGGCACGCTGACGCTGGAGCGCCAGGCCTGGACGCCACCGCCGGGCTACCCGCTGAGCCCCGGCGAACTGGTGCCGTTTCGCGCCGGTGAGAGCGTCTCCTGGGCGGTGCAGGCGTGAACAACGAGCAGGGTGCGGGCCGGATGGCCCGCCGCTTCCGCGGCTTCCTGCCGGTGGTGGTCGACGTGGAGACCGGCGGCTTCAACTGCAACCGCGATGCGTTGCTGCAGATCGCCGCGGTGATGATCGAACTCGATGACTCGGGCCGGCTGGTGCGCGGCCCCACCCATAGCTATCACGTCAAGCCATTCGAAGGCGCCAACATCGAACCCGCTTCGCTCCAGGTCAACAAGATCGACCCCTGGCACCCGCTCCGTCCGGCGATCGACGAACGCGAAGCGCTGCAGCGCATCTTCAAGGAGGTCCGCGCCGGCATGCAGCGCGCGGGCTGCAAGCGCGCCATCCTGGTGGGACACAATTCCTGGTTCGACCTTTCCTTCGTCAACGCCACGGTGGCACGGGCCGGCGTCAAGCGTTGCCCGTTCCACCCGTTCTCGAGCTTTGACACGGCAACGCTGGCGGGCGCGGCATTGGGCCAGACGGTGCTGGCGAAGGCGGCGACGATTGCCGGTCTGGGCTGGGACACGGCCTCGGCGCATTCGGCCAGCTACGATGCCGAACGGACCGCGGAACTGTTCTGCACCATCTGCAATGAACTTGCGGGCAGCTTCCAGTGGGCGGAGAACCGCGCCCGCGACCTCGGCTGGCACGACGGGCCGGGCGACGCCCCGGAACCCGAGACGGACCTGGACCCGGACGCCTGAGATCTCAGGCGGACGCGCTACCGAGGGCGCCGGCTTCTGCCAGCACGGTGCGCAGCTCACCGTTCCGGTACATTTCCATGGCGATATCGCACCCTCCGACCAGTTCACCCTTGACGTACAACTGTGGATAGGTCGGCCAGTTCGAGTATTGCTTGAGCGCCTCGCGCATCTCGGCGTCGTCGAAGATATTCACGCTGCGAAAGTTCGCGCCGAGCTTGCGCAGCGCGCCGGCGGTCTGCGCCGAAAAGCCGCACTGTGGGAAATCCGGCGTGCCTTTCATGAACAGCACCACCGGGGCGCTGTCGAGTTCCTTCCTGATCCGATCCTTGATTTCCATGGCTTACTTCACCTTGAGTTGATTGTTCACCGCAACCACGCCGGCCACGGCACGCGCACTGCGCTCGGCGGCCGCACGCAGCGTCTGCGCGGCTACCGTGCCGCGCAGGGTCACGACGCCACTGTACGCGCTGACGTCGATCGGCGCGGTGCGCAGTGCCGCCTCGGCGCTGAGGCGGCCGCGCACCGCCGCGGCCAGCGCCGCGTCCGC